>JBNKYB010000050.1:0-36174 GCA_050300615.1 Flavobacteriaceae bacterium
GGTACGAACGTGTTCTATCTATATCTCTAAATATATTTTTAGGAGTAATAAAAATAGCATCAGTTAAAGCTTTTGGTCTAAACCTCATTTTTCCAATGCTATATATGGTATACCCATCGTAACTTACAGAATCGGTTCTGGTTTCATCCCTTCGTTCGTAAGTGCCATCAGTATAAATATTAACATCTTTTATATTGTAAATTTTAAAAGGTTCTCTTCTTACAGAGTCTTGATTTCTAATAGCTCTATCTTGTATTTGAACTTCAATATTTACTTTTTTATTAGTACCTACAGTATCTACCTCAAAGGCAATGTAATCTTGACTAAAATGGTACACGCCTTTATTTCGTAATTCGTTCGTAATACGGTCTCGTTCCATTTGTAAATTAACCGTTTTATATTGTTCGTTTTGTTTTATAAAACTATTTCTTTTAACTAATCGGTATATGGAATCGACCACAGAAGGTTCATATTTTTTTGAAATAGAATCGATAATAAATGGACTTCCTGTTTTAACAAAATAATCAACTTCTGCTCGTTGGTTGTCTTTTTTATGAATTTTATAATTTGATTCAACATCAAACCAGCCGTTATTTATATAATAGGCGTTAAGACGTTTAATAGATTTTTTTGTTCTCTCTTCATTAAGTATAACGGGTGCTTCACCTGTTTTTTTTAACCAGTTGTTAAAACTTATGCGAGATTCTATGTATTTATTTAATTGTTTTTTTGATAGAAATGATTCTAGATGCTCTCTTTTATGTGGTCTTTTATCAAGATTAGCATTTACTATGGAGTCAATATTAGGACGAGCTAAATTATAAATATTTAAGCGTAACGGGTAGTTTAATATTTTGCTGTTTGGTTTTTGGTATAATAGATTATTTATGGTCTCGGTATTATCCTTTTTATCATTAACGTATACCGAATTTTTAGTTAGTAAATAATCGCTTTCAGGAACTCTTTTTACTGAATCACAGGATGTCATTAAAATAGCTATAATGATAAAAGATAGTATGTTATTAAGCGCGTGTTTCAAGTAGAAGTTATAATTGATTAAATTTTTGACTAGTTTGTTCTTAAATTATTAGATAGCAATTAATGTGTCTTTTATATCTTGTTCAAAAATACATTATTTCATCTGTTTATAATTACTTTTTTTAAAGGTACTTCTTCAATATTATTTCTTTTTAAATAGAAAATAATCTATAGAGACTAATGGTAACAATATTTTTTTCATTTTCTTTATATCGTAAATGTGAAACCATTATATTGATACCATGCTATCAAAAAATCAAATAAAACAAATAAACAGTTTAAAGCAAAAAAAATATAGATTGCAACACAGGCTTTTTGTTGTTGAGGGTGTTAAAACAATCAAGGAGTTTTTGCAATCGTCTTTTATTCTGCACACATTATATACGACGGAATCCTTCAATATTGATGCCAAAAACCAAGAAATAATTTCTGAAGCTGAATTAAAACGGATTAGCTTTTTAAAAACACCTAATAAGGCTTTGGCTGTTTTTGAAATACCAAATTCAGGACCAATAGATTTTAATCAATTAATTGTTGCTTTGGATGATGTGAGAGACCCAGGAAACCTAGGTACTATTATTAGATTGTGTGACTGGTTTGGCGTAAAACATTTGGTTTGCAGTAACGAAACGGTTGATTGCTTTAATTCAAAAGTTATTCAAGCTACTATGGGGTCTATAACTAGGGTAAATATCATTTATACAGATTTGCCTAAATTTTTAGAACAAACCGAGCAAACATGTTATGGGGCTTTTATGGAAGGAACTTCGGTTTATAATACAACGTTACCCCAAAAAGGTATTTTAGTTTTAGGAAATGAGGCCAATGGTATTTCAAGTGACATTGAACGTTTTGTAAACGAAAAAATAAGCATTCCCAGATTTGGAGAATTGCAAGCTACAGAAAGTTTAAATGTAGCGACTGCAACAGCCATTTTACTAAGCGAGTTTAAACGACGATGAGTTTTATTGGAAGGTAAAGTTGATAAAAAGACCTCTTGTTTTCATACTGTTAATATTACTGGTCCAAGGACTGTTTGGGTCTTTGTCTCTAATAAGTTCATCGTTAATACCAAAAACACCACGAATAGATGGTGTGAATTTAAAATTGTATAAATAAAAATCAATACCAAAACCAAGCTCATAAAACAACGAGTTTTTTGTTGTTCTAAATTGCCCGTTATTATTATCATCCGGATTGTTTTCGTTACTAGATAAGTTTAAAGCAGTAGAAATACCTCCAACAATAAATGGCTTGAAATTATTTATTTTTTTGGTAGAAAATTTAACTAATAAAGGAATATGTACATAGGTTGATTTAACCTCGCGTATTAAATCATTATTGTTATATGAAACGCCTTGGAAATATTCTGGACTATAATATAATTCTCTTGTTGTTATTATTAAACCTGGCTCCAAACGTAAATCGATAAAATTATTGACACGTAAATTACCAATTAAACCAACATTAAAACCTACACTTCGT
The DNA here is from genome assembly GCA_050300615.1 of Flavobacteriaceae bacterium. Taxonomy (GTDB): domain Bacteria; phylum Bacteroidota; class Bacteroidia; order Flavobacteriales; family Flavobacteriaceae; genus Yeosuana. The sequence continues at coordinate 2,524 of JBNKYB010000050.1, forward strand.
TTTACAAATATATCTCTTAAGTCTTGATTGTAATCAAAATTAAAATCATAATTGTTAAACCCTAGATAATAACCCCATCGCAATAAATTATAATCTGTAGATCCTTTACCTTGGTTCGCATCATAGGTTATTTTTTCTTTTGTAAAAAGCTGTGCCTGTGTGGCTTGAAACAATAATAAAAAAGAGAGTAGTAAAAACGCCTGTTTCATATGTTTGTTTTATTGTTTTTCAATGGTCGTATGTTGTTGGTTAGTAATCATTTTTTAGAGTAAAAACCTTTTAATATACTCGTTTTATATTATGGTTTTGATGATGTATAGATTGTGGCAACTCCAAATGTTTGCGGAAAATCTTTAACACTAATAAACCCAATTTTAGTTAAAATATTGTTTAAAGCTTCACCATATGGAAAAACAGATGCCGATTCAGATAAATATTGATAAGCACTTCTATCTTTTGAAAAAAGTTTTCCAATAAGTGGTAATATGTATTTCGAGTATAATTTATAACCTTGTTTATATGGTGTTTTTGTAGGAATCGATGTTTCTAAAATAACAAAAATACCATTAGGTTTTAATACTCTTAAAATTTCAGAGAGTCCTTTTTCTAAAGTTTCAAAATTACGAACTCCAAACGCTACAGTAATAGCATCAAAGGTATTGTCTTCAAAAGGCATATCTTCTGAATCTCCTAAAACCATTTCAACAGTATTTTGCAGGTTGCTTTTAACAACTTTTTGTTTTCCAATTTCTAACATGCCACTGCTAATATCAAAACCAATAATTTTACTAGCATTTGTTTTCGCTAAAGCAATAGCTAAGTCACCAGTTCCTGTGGCAATATCTAAAACAGATTTAGGATGTGTCTTTTCAACAATTTTGACAACTTTTTTTCGCCATTTAACATCAATACCAAATGAAATAACTCTGTTTAGGCCATCATAGTTTTTAGAAATGGTATCGAACATTTTGGTAACCTGTTCCTTTTTTCCTAATTCACTATTTTTATAAGGTGTAATTTTAGACAATTTCGTTTTTTTGACAAACCTACATATTTTTTTTTACTTTAAATTGTTCAATGAATGTCAAAATAAACATTCACAGAATTAATGTCTTAATATTTTTTTTGAATACGATAGTTTTTTATATAAACATTAAAAACCTTATTACAACGATTTATTAATCAGTCATCTATAATTTATATTATATTAGCTACGATTATATTTAACTAAACATGAAAATAATAATAGCTGGTGCAGGAGAAGTTGGGTTTCATTTGGCGAAATTATTGTCTTATGAATCGCAAGAAATAACCTTGATTGACCCAAAGAAAGATAGTCTTATTTATGCAGAAACACATCTTGATATAAAAGTTTTAAAAGGAGATGCAACATCGATTGGTTTATTAACTGAAGCTAACGTAAATAGTACTGAGTTATTTATTGCAGTAACATCATCACAATCAACAAACATTACTGCGTGTGTATTAGCAAAACAACTTGGAACTAAAAAAACAATTGCCAGAATATCAAACACAGAATTTATTGATTATAAGGGTAGAGCAGGTTTTAAGCAATTTGGAATTGATGAGCTTATTTCTCCAGAATCTCTGGCTGCAAAAGAGATTGAATTACTTTTAAATCAATCGGTCTTTAATGATACGTATGAGTTTGAAAATGGAGCCTTAACCATGCTAGGTTTAAACTTAAAAAAAACTGCCAGAATTAATGGTAAATCGGTTAAAGAAGCGGCTCAAATTATTCCAGAAATTCATTTTGTTCCAATAGCCATTCAGCGTTATGGGTCTCATTTAACAATCATACCAAGAGGCGATACTATATTAAATGAAGGCGATCATGTTGTTTTTATAACCTCTAAAGGTGGTGATGAAGAATTGTGTAAACTAGCAGGGTTGTTTAAAGCCGAAATTAAGAATGTAATGATTTTAGGAGGAGGAAGAATTGGAAGAAAAACAGCGAAAAGTTTAACTAAAGGTAAATTTAATATTAAAATTGTAGAACAAAATAAAGAAAGAGCTTTTGAACTTGCAGATAGATTACCAAACTCCTTGGTGATTAATGGTGATGGAAGAAATGTTGAAATTCTGGAAGAAGAAAATATTGGCGATATGGATGCTTTTATTGCCGTTACTGGAAATTCTGAAACAAATATTATATCAAGTTTGGTAGCAAAAAATAGAGGCGTTAAAAAAACCATTGCCCTTGTCGAGAATATGGATTATTTTGAATTATCACATTCTATAGGCATCGATACCTTAATTAACAAAAAGCTGTTGGCGGCCAATAGTATTTTTAGGTATATAAGAAGAGGCGATGTGGTTGCTATGACTAAACTAAACAGTATGAATGCAGAGCTTTTAGAATTTGTTGTAAATTCTAAATCCAAAATCTGTAATAAACTCATCAAAGATCTTGATTTTCCACTAACAGCAATTATTGGTGGTGTTATTAGAGAAGATGAAGGAATGGTTGCCCTTGGAGATTTTAGAGTGAAAGCAGGAGATAAGGTTGTTGTTTGTTGTTTGCCGCAATCCATTAATAAAATTGAAAGTTTTTTCTTTTAGAAACATTGCTTTGTGAAACTGAATTATAAAATTATATTTCATTTGTTTGGTCTGCTATTATTATTTAATGGTGGCTTTATGTTATTGTCAACACTAGTTAGTTTAATTTATAAAGATGGCGTAACATTTCAATTACTACTAGCGAGCCTATTAACTTTTGCATTGGGTGGTTTTGCTATGTTTTATACCCGATTTCATACCAAGGAAATGAATAAGCGCGAAGGTTATATTGTGGTGGCCTTTGGTTGGGTAATCATGACGCTCTCTGGAACGTTGCCTTATTTATTTACCGAAAGTATCCCCAGTTTTGCAAATGCTTTTTTTGAAACGATGTCTGGTTATACAACCACAGGAGCTACTATTTTAAATGATATAGAAGTTATTCCAAAAGGTGTTTTATTTTGGAGAAGTTTGACTCATTGGATTGGTGGTATGGGTATTATCGTTCTAGCAATAGCTATTTTACCATTACTTGGAATAGGTGGGATGCAGCTATTTGCCGCAGAAGCACCTGGGCCAAGTACAAATAAATTACATCCAAGAATTACAGATACGGCTAAACGTCTTTGGCTTATTTATTTTGGATATACTGCTGCCGAAACTATTTTGTTAAAGTTGGCTGGTATGTCTTTTTTTGATGCAGTTAATCATTCTATGGCAACCTTATCAACTGGTGGGTTTTCAACAAAAAATGCAAGTTTAGCTTATTGGAATGGACAGCCACTTATACAATACATTGTTATTCTTTTTATGTTTTTAGCAGGAGCTAATTTTGTGTTAAGCTATTTTGCATTTAAAGGAAAAGTTCAAAAAATTATCAAGGATGAAGAATTTAAACTGTATTTTAAATTCATTATAATTTTCTCATTAATTACCGCAGCCGAAATTTATTTTAGAGCAGATATTTCATTATCATCTGTCGATCATCCTATGATTTATGGAGAAGCCGAAAGTGCCATTAGACATGGCTTATTTCAGGTGTTATCGGTTATTACAACAACTGGTTTTATATCGGCAGATTATACCATGTGGACTCCATTTTTAATCGTATTCTTTTTCGGTTTGATGTTTCTAGGTGGTTCTGCAGGCAGTACTTCAGGAGGTGTAAAAGTGGTTCGCCATTTAATTATGATAAAAAATGGCTTTTTAGAATTTAAACGCACATTACATCCCAACGCTGTTGTACCAGTAAGGTATAACTCTAAAGCTATTTCGGGGGATATTGTATTTAATATTTTAGCCTTTTTTATACTTTATATGCTTTCTTTTATTGTGGGGGCTTTAGTGTTTTCAATGTTTGAGATTGATTTTCAATCAGCAGTAGGATTATCTGCCTCGAGTTTAGGAAATATTGGGCCGGCTTTAGGTTTGTTTGGACCTGTAAACAATTATTCTGCATTACCACCTTTAGCACAATGGTGGGCCTCTTTTTTAATGCTTATTGGACGTTTGGAACTCTTTACAGTGTTAATTTTATTCACTCCTTTTTTCTGGAGAAATAGGTAAAATAAAAAACATTTTTTCTTTTTTGAAGTAGTTAGTATTTATGAGTGTTTTAAGGGTTTGTTAGTTGTTTTTTAATGGGGTTATGTGTAATTGCAATTGTAGCAAATTGATTATTAAAACGTCGTGATTATATAACCAATTAAATTTATTGTCATGGAATTAGTAATGTCAAGACAGGGTATTGAAACCGCATTTGAACTAAGAGAAGTTGAAGAATATATTAAACCAGGAGGACTATTAAATTCAAATTACCAAATTGTTGCAAAATCTAATTTAGAAAACATTGAAGCCGATTCAGTTTTTGGTGTTAGACAGCGAGTTAAAAGTTACCATTACAGAACAACTTCTGGTATAGAAACTTTGTTGAAAGTGCTAGTTTTTATGATGCTTTATTTTGTGATTTTCTTTTAAAATATTCTTTATAGGTCTCAAAATAGTTTTTAAGAGCAACTTTAAATAAAAAGAGTCACTAAATGTTTAGTGGCTCTTTTATTGTTCTAAATATTCAAGTTATTTAAATTCTATAATAATCTTTGAAAATTGTGTAAATATAAAACATGAATACCATTTTACCTTTGTATCAGAGTTTTTTTAAAATATAAAAAGTAATAAGCTATGAACAAATATATAAAGATAGTTTTAACAATTGTAGGACTAGGGTTCTTGATTTGTGGTGTTTTTATAACAATAAATCCAGAAACACAAATAAGAATTTGGGAAATAAATATCGTTAAAACACAAAGTAATATTAATTCAATTATAATTGTAACAATAGGATTGGCAACACTTATTTTTAGATATGTGGGAGATGAAATTTTAAAAGATTGAATTGTAGAAAAGGTATAACATTAAAAATTTAACAGTAGTGCTATTTAATATGATTAAGCTTTATGGTAAAACCAGAAAATTCCATTGGAATATTACGGAATCTAGTTTTATGGAATTACATAAACTATTTAAAAACTATTTTAACGACACCATTACTATCTCACGAATTTAAAGCTTAGATATTAAGAAAATATAAAAAATAAATTAATAATAAAATTTGAAATTATGAATACTACAGAAATTAAAGGAAACTGGAACGAACTAAAAGGTAAATTAAAACAAAAGTATGCTGGATTAACAGATGACGACTTGCTTCTTACAGAAGGAAAAGAAGATGAGTTAGTAGGTAGATTACAAGAAAAACTTGGAAAAACTAAAGAAGAAATACATGAAATTATTTCTGCTTTATAAAAAAGCATACTGTTTAGAACAAATAAAAATTGTCTTTAGTTAGTGAAATCATGCTTTATTAGGTTCTAGGCAAATTTTAAACAATTTATGAATACAAAAAACAACATTAATCACAGTGCTTTTAGCTTATTGGCTATTATTGCTGTGGTTTTTATTTTATATGTATTAAAGCCTTTTATAGTACCAATAATATTTGCAATTATACTTAGCATCATGATATTTCCTATTCAAAGGCTTTTTGAAAAAAAGTGGAGATGCAATAGGTTATTTGCAACATCTGCTTCAATAACTACTTTGTTTTTTATAATAGCATTAATCTTCTTTTTAATTAGTACGCGGTTAATTTATTTTATGGATAATAGTGAAGTTTACTCTCAAAAATTAGGCGAACTTTTTGATAAATCTGTAAACAGTTTAGAGCATATATATAATATTAGTGACAACCGATTTTTTTCAATACAGGAATTAAAAATAGAAAGTATTATAAAAGATAACTTAGATAAAGTAGGTATTGTTTTATCAGAATCTAGTAGCCTTATAAGTGATATGGTTTTAATACCAATTTATATGTTCTTCTTTTTGTATTATAGAGCGTTTTTTAGAACATTTTTTTATAAAGTTTTCAAATCAAAATCAAAATCTTCTATTAATAGCATCTTAAAAAAGATTTACGAAATACAGCAAAATTATTTATTGGGTTTAATAAAAGTTATAATTATTGTTGGTTTCCTTAATAGTTTTGGATTATTAGTTTTAGGCATAGGCAACCCATTCTTCTTTGGGTTTTTGGCAGCAATTTTATTGTTAATTCCTTATATAGGCGTTATTATTGGTTCGCTATTACCCGCTTTAATAGCTTTAGCTACTAAAGATTCCGCATGGTATGCCGTTGGGGTTATTGGTGTTTTTGGGTTTATTCAGTTTTTAGAAGGTAATTTTATAACACCTAAAATAACAGGTTCTAAAGTAAGTGTTAATGCCTTTGTAGTTATTACTTCGTTAGTATTATTTTCTATGCTTTGGGGTATTACAGGTATGATTTTAGCATTACCAATTACTGCAAGTTTAAAAGTACTGTTTGATAATACACCAGAATATGAAGCCTATGGGTTTCTTATTGGTGAGCCGGTAAATAAGCATCTTCAAAGTAAGGCAAGAGTTCGTTTAAAAAAATGGAAACGTATTAGGGCGGCTAAAGAAGGATAGTCTAAAATAAATTAAGGATTAAACAAAATCCTTTCTTAACTTTACGATAATTAAAATTTTATATAAAATCACCATTAATAGAAAGTATGGTAAGAAAACACTAAAAGAGGAAATGTGATGGCTATAGCCTTTAAAAAACAAAAATTATCTATAAATGAAATTATTTTTAAAGTTTGATTTTAATACGATTTATAAAAAAGTTTTAGAGACCAAACTTAATGATCTCAATATAAAATATAAGATCTTGGCTTTTGGAGAGATTGAGTTGCTGGAAGAAGTCCCTTCAGAAACTTATGAAACTTTAAATAACACCTTAAATGATTACGGAATCGAAATAGTTGAAAACCAAAAAAGTATTTTGATTCAAAAAATTAAAGATGCTATTGTTGATATGGTTTTTAATGAAGATTCTACAGTAAACGTTAAAAGCTCGGTATACTTATCAGAAAAACTGGGACATAGCTACGGCTATCTGTCCAATTTGTTTTCAGAAATAACCTATTCATCTATTGAAAATTTTATCATCTTACAAAAAATAGAATTTGCTAAACAACTTTTATTAACCACCGATTTTAACCTAACAGAGATTGCATTTAAACTAAATTATTCAAGTGTAGCACATTTAAGTACACAGTTTAAAAACACCACAGGTTTAACACCTACCGCATTTCAACGTATTATTGTTAAACGAAGGGAGATTGCTCAACAAAAAAACAACTAGTTATATTAATAATTTATGCAAACCGATTACATACATATAATTCTGGCAGACGATGATGAAGATGATCGTCTTTTTTTTACAGATGCCTTTAGTGAATTAAAGATCAACACAAAGGTCAATACGTTTAATGATGGCGTAGAGCTCATGAATTATTTAAACAAAGAAGATACCCTCTTGCCTAATGTTCTTTTCCTGGATTTAAATATGCCGAAGAAATCAGGAATAGAATGTTTGAATGAAATTAAGGCCAATGATAAAATGTCTGGAATTGCCATTGCTATTTATTCTACATCAGCATCAGAAGAAGATATAGAAGAAACCTTTGTGCTCGGGGCAAACATTTATATAAAAAAACCAAGTGATTTCAATAAGCTTAAAAAAGTGCTTTCAGAGGTAGTATCAATAAATTGGCAATACCATACCAATGGTTTAAACAAAGACAACTTTTTATTAAGAATATAATGCCAAAGAGACTGTTAAAACATTCAAGCCTGTTGCTGAAAATCATTTTTTTTATAAGTGTTTTCGTTATTCTGGTTATAGGAGGTTTTGCCTATAAACAAATTTCTGGTTTGACCAATTCTACAAATATTCTGATCAATACCTATAGAATGAATGTAGAATTACAAGAAATTATTTCACAACTTAAAGATGCGGAAAGCGGTCATAGAAATTATATAGTTACAAAAGATAGCATGTATTTACAACCCTATTTCAGTGTAAGGGAAAATGTGAATAATTCTTTTGCATTGTTAAAAGAATTAACAAAAGAAAACAATAAACAAAAAGAAAATTTAGCCGAGTTAAATAGATTAACGGATAAATTGTTGAAAAAATTTTCCAAAACTCAGAGTTTTGTTAAAAAAGACAAGACAAAAACAGATGAATTTAAAACACAGTTCTTTGAAGAGAAAATAATCATGGATGGCATAAAAAAGCATGTGGATAATATGATTCATCTTGAAGAATCCATGCTTAAAGATCGCCAAAATGAATACCAGAACGATATAAAATTTACCCCCTTGTTTTTTTATTTGGTTATATTAATAACCCTTTTATTAATATCGATTGCATATTATAAAATCATTAATGATTATAGAAAAATAAAGCAAATAAACAATCAATTATTGATATTTAAAGAAGCGACCGTTCAATTGGAAGAGATAGGTAAACATGGTAATTGGGTTTGGGATATAGATTCTAATAAATTTACCTATTCAGATAACTTGTATAGGCTCTTAGGTGAAGAGCCGCAATCTTTTAAAGCTTCTCTTGATAATTTTATAAAGTTTGTTCACCCAGAAGATGTTAATAGATTAGAGAAAGAGTTAGAAAAAATGGTGAAAGTTGGAGAGTTACCTTTTGTAAGTTACAGAATTGTTCAAAAAAATGGTTCGGTAAACCATTTAAAGTCTTATGCAAAAGCATTTTATAGTATTGATGGACAAAAAAGATTGTTAGGTATTACTAGTGATATTACTGATGAGATTGAAAGTTTTTTGGAAATTGAAAAACGAAATTTAGAGCTGGAAAGAAGCAATAAAGAACTCTCTGAATTCAATTATGTTGCCAGTCATGACCTTCAAGAACCATTGCGGAAAATACAAACCTTTATCTCAAGATTAGAAGACAAAGAAGTAAAAAATTTCTCCGCTACAGGGTTACAATATCTTGAACGCATTAAAGTGGCCTCAAGTAGAATGCGCCTTTTGATTGATGATTTACTCCAATTTTCTAGAACTAACAAACCTGACAAGGCCTTTGTTCTAACAGATTTAAACATACTATTGGAGAATGCGGAACAAGATGTTGCCGAAACCGTTTTAGAAAAAGAGGCAAAAATAACAAGTGAGGAGCTACCATCTACGTTAGTAATACCGTTTCAAATACAACAGCTTTTTCTTAATTTATTAAGTAATTCCCTTAAATATTCACGGGACGATGTTTCACCGGTTATAAGTATAACCTATTCAAAAGTTAAGAGCGAAGAAGATCGTAATCTTAAAGAAGCACAAAAAAAACATTACCATAAAATTACTTTTACAGATAATGGTATTGGTTTTGACCAACAATATGCTGATCAGATTTTTGAGATATTTAGTAGGTTACATAATAAAAGTGATTACTCAGGAACTGGTGTTGGTCTTGCCATTTGCAAAAAAATAACAGACAACCATAACGGATTTATATTTGCTCAAGGACAATTAAACCAAGGAGCTATTTTTAAGATTTATCTTCCAGTAAGCTAAAATTTTGGTTAAAAAACTTAGAGGAGGCCAGAAAAGCATTGTAATTTAACTTGTTAGGTTTTGCTCTTCGGCTTTGTTAACCATTAGCTTTGTCTAAAACTTATATTGATTGTCAAAGAGTTAAAACATTTCAACAAATTCAATACGATATGTGTTTTACTTTTTGGAGCCTACCTCATTTCATTTATTAGCCTTTAAAATACACCATAATATTTGTTATATAGAAATTCTATAACAATCATTCAAAATGATATAACGTAAAAAGTAGTATATGGTTGCACCTTTGTAATGTAAATTGTTTCTGAGAGATGAAAATAAAAGAAGTAAACAAAAAGGCAGAAAGGTATATAACAGTGGGGCTCTTGGTTGTAATATTTATAAGTCTGGATTCTTGCGAATTTAAAAGGAAGAATCAGCTTGATTACACTTCAAGTGATAAGATAGAAAATAAAAATGTTGCAATGAACGTGAAAGAGGCCAGATTGTTTTCTGAAGTTGCCAAGTTGAACTTACAAATTGTAAACATAAACAGAACAGTTGCAGAAACAAGCGATGTGTTGGAAGTGAAAATGTTAGCTCATGCTTTAGAAAAGTCGCACAGAGAAATTAGAAACCTTTTAAATGAAACTGCGAAGGATAAATTGATATTGTTACCAAACACTACAGGAAATGTTTCAAGTAAAACCTTTGAAAGTGATAATAATGAGTTCAGAAATTTTTACAAAAAGAAAATTTCAGTGCTAATTGAAGAAGAGATAAACAAGTTGGAAAATTTACGAAAGTTTACCAACGATTTAGATTTAAAAATAATGGTGGTAAAAATAATACCACTGTTAAAATCAAATTTAGATCAATTAGAGCAATTTAAAACGAAATAAATATTAACCATTTAAAATTAAAATTATGAGAAGTTTATTGTATGTCATCGCAGTTATTTTAGTAATTGGATGGGCTCTTGGGTTCTTTGTTTACAGTGCAGGTGGATTAATCCATATTTTATTGGTAATCGCTGTAATTGCCATTTTATTAAGACTTATTGGAGGTAAAGGAGTATGAGTTTTTTATAAAGAAACGATCAAATGTTTATGATCATTTAATTGTAAATCAAATAATAATAAAAAATAAGAAAGATGAAAACATTAAAATTAACTATGGCAATTGCTACTATTTCAATAATGCTTATATCATGTAATAATAGCAATAAAGAGAAGGTGCAAAAAAAGGTTGACGGTTATTCGGCTTATATTGATTCTATAAGCAATGTAGCAGCCAACGAAGCAGCAGAAAACTGGGAAGCGATTGAAAAGGATTATCAAGAAATGAAAGCAGATGTCAACAATGCAATTGTATCTGTTAAAGAAAATACAGAATTGAAAAATGAAATAGATGAATCTACTTTGAAATATGAAACTTATAAAGCAGAAGTTATTGCAGAGAAAGAAAGAATTGAAGCGGAAAAATCTGAAATGAAGTTACGAAAAGCCTTGTTAGGTAATAATTATACAGGTGGAGATATGAAATTTACCTGGATAAACAAAGATAATATTTTAAGTGTTTACCAAAATTTCGTGGATACGGTAGAGAAAAATAAAGATTCATATTCAAGAGAAGACTGGGATGAGATTAAATTGATTTACGAAGCGATTGATACTCGAAAAAATACAGTAGAAAAAGAAGGCTTAACAAGCTCCGATAACAGAAAGATTGCAGGCTTGAAATTAAAATTTGCTCCCATGTACACATTAAATAGAATGGGTGCAAAATCTGAAGAAAATGCAGAAGCAAAAAAATAATATTAACTAGATAATTAAAAAATAAATAGATGAAAAAATTATTAATAACAGGTGTAATAGTATTAATTGCCAGTGTATCAATGAACGCTCAAGAAATTTCGAAGAATGCATTAGGATTGCGATTAGGTGATAATGATGGTTTTGGAGGAGAAATATCATATCAGGCACGTTTAAGTACAGACAATAGACTGGAGCTGGATTTAGGATGGAGAAATGGAAATAACTATGACGGTTTTAAACTTGCTGGTTTATACCAATGGGTTATGCCAATAGAAAACCGATTTAATTGGTATCTAGGTCTTGGTGGAGGTCTAGGGTCATATGGTTACCATGACAATAATATTAACAATGGAAACGATTATACCGACACTTTTGTATTTGCTGCGGGCGATATAGGTATAGAATATAATTTTGATATTCCACTTTTAATTTCATTGGACTTTAGACCAGAAATAGCTTTTGGTGATGAACGTTATAACAATGATGATTTAGGATTGGATATAGCATTGGGTTTAAGATATCAGTTTTAAGAATAAATAACTTTAAAAATTAAAAAAGATGAGAAAATTAATATATGTATTTTCACTATTGATGTTAGTTGGAACTATTTCAACTAGTTGTAGAGAGAAAAAAACGGCAGGAGAAAAGATTCAAGATGGTGTAGAAGAGGTAGGAGATGGTATTGGTGATGCGGTAGATAACACTGTTGACAAAGTTGATGATGCCGTAGAAGAATAATTTAGTTTAAAATACTTAATAAAAAAAAGATTGCTTGAAAAGGCAGTCTTTTTTTTATACATAAAACAATGTTATCTAAATATCTTTATTTCAGATGTAACATTTTTATCAAATTTTCTACTTATAAATAAAGCAGCTTTTTACGATTGTTAACTGATAATCTTGAGCTAATCTCAAATTAGTCTTTTATATTTCTTGTTGATCAATGATAAATTTAAGTTTATTAATTGTTCATGTGTCTACAAAATTTATGTATTGAAATCTTCAATACAGTATTAACTTAAAACTTAGAAATCATGGGAGGAGAAGGATCAATGATGGCTGCTAATAATTCATTAAAAAACAATAGAAATCTCGTAGCTAAAAGAAAAGAAAAAAAGGCTCTATCTGGTAGTTATGCTAATTTGAAATTAGCAGAATTTCCAAAAGCGACTCCCGAAGAGTTAAAAAGAATAAAAGAAAAGATTCAAAGAGAAAACAAGCTATTGCGAATAAAGCAAATTATAATAGTTTCTATTCTACTTTGTATAATCGTTTTGTTTGTGGTCTTCGTTATCAAATAAAAAAATCCACTACATCTGTAGTGGATTTTTTTATTTATTAAGAGTTTATATTTTTAGCTTAAAGCTTCTTTTATACGTTTAATGGCTTCAATAATTTGTTCTTGAGACGCTGCATAAGAAATTCGGATACAGTCTGGATTTCCAAATGCACCACCATCAACAGTAGCTACTAGAGCTTCTTCTAATAAATACATAGAAAAATCAGAGGCGTTGTTAATAGTTTTGCCTCTAAGTGTTTTTCCAAAAAAATGAGAAATATTTGGGAACACGTAAAAAGCGCCTTCAGGGGTATTGGTTTTAAACCCTTCAATTTCATTTAGTAACCCTAAAATTAAATCACGACGCACTTTAAATTCGTCAATCATGTATTTAACTTTAGATGGTTCTGCGTTTAAAGCTGTAATGGTAGCGCGCTGTGCAATACAGTTTGCTCCACTTGTAATTTGTCCTTGCATTTTATTACAGGCTCTTGCTATTTTTTCTGGACCACCAATATAGCCGATACGCCATCCCGTCATTGCAAAGGCTTTTGAGACACCATTAACTGTGATAGTACGATCGTACATATCTTCAAATTGCGCCATGCTTTCATGACCACCAACGTAGTTAATGTGTTCGTAAATCTCGTCTGAAACTACATAAATATTTGGATGTTTTACTAAAACATCTGCTAAACCTCTTAGTTCTTCTTTGCTATAAATTGAACCACTTGGATTACATGGCGAGCTAAACCAAATCATTTTGGTTTTTGGTGTTATAGCTGCTTCCAATTGTTCAGGAGTCATTTTAAAATCGGTAGCAATTGTTGTTGGTACTTCAACAGGAACACCTTCATTTAGTTTTACAATATCAGCATAACTTACCCAATACGGACATGGCATAATAACCTCATCACCTTTGTTTACCATAACCGCAGCAACATTAGCTAAAGATTGTTTGGCTCCTGTAGAAACTACTATTTGGGTTGGTGTATACGTTAAATTGTTATCACGTTTAAATTTTGTGATAATGGCTTGTTTTAAATCTGCATAGCCATCAACAGGTGAGTATGAGTTGTAATTGTCATTAATTGCTTGAATTGCTGCATCTTTAATAAAATCGGGCGTGTTAAAATCAGGTTCACCTAAACTTAACCCAATAATATCTTTTCCTTCAGTTCTTAATTCTCTTGCTTTTGCAGCCATGGCTAACGTTGCAGACGTCGCCATGTTTAAAATTCTATCGGATAGTAGTTGCATGTTGTTTGATTGTTTGTAAAAGTATTTTATGATTAGGCTAAACTAGGTTTTTGTCCTAGTTCTTTTAATTGGTTATAATGTTCGGTAACAGCTTTCCAAAATGTTTTGTATTCATTATATGGTAACTTAAATTCGCGAGTAGTTTCCTTAACTATCTTAGCTATTTTGCTGTAATGAACATGACTAATGTTAGAAAATAAATGATGCTCAACTTGTCTGTTTAAGCCACCCGTATAAAATTCTACAATCCAGCTTTTAGGTGAAAAATTTGAAGTAGTAAACAATTGATGGATAGCCCAAGTGTTTTTCATATTACCGTTTTCATCTGGTACCGGCATTTCCGTATTGGGCATTACGTGTGCTAATTGAAAAATAACACTTAAAATAATTCCTGCTGTATAATGCATAATAAAGAAACCTATTAAAACTTCCCACCATGCAAATCCTAAAGATAATGGTAATACAACCCAAACGGAATAATAAATTATTTTTCCAATAATCAACTTAGTCCATTGTGTTGCTGGATTAGGAAACTTACCATAAGATAGCTTTCTTTTTAGGTACTGATATGTTTGAATAAAATCGGTGGTAATTGCCCAGTTAGCTGTTAATAATCCATATAAAAAGAAGGCATAATATTTTTGATACTGATGGATTTTAAGCCATTTAGTATGCTTAGAAAATCTAATAATTCTGCCAGCATCAATATCTTCATCATGTCCTTGTATGTTGGTATAAGTGTGATGTAATACATTATGTTGTACTTTCCAATTATAATCGTTTCCAGCCAAGATGTATATGCTGCTGCCCATCAACTTATTAATCCATTTTTTGCTCGAAAAAGAACCATGATTAGCATCATGCATTACATTCATTCCAACGCCGGCCATTCCAATGCCAACAATAACCATAAATATAATTTGTGCCCAAACAGGCAAATCTACAGTTAAAACCAAGACAACAGGAATGATAAATAAGGCAAACATTATAATGGTTTTACTATATAATTTCCAGTTACCTGTACGTTTGATGTTGTTCTCTTTAAAGTAATCGTTAACTCGTTTGTTTAGAGTTTTAAAAAATTTTGCTGAGTCCGTTCTAGAAAAGGATAAAGCTTGTTTTGTCATTCTATTAATTTAAAAGGTATTGTTAAATTTATTCGATTTATAATACACTTGGCAAAGATAACTATAAACCAAGTGAAGTAATAACGTTTTTTTATAAAAATATGGATATAAAAACTATATTTTTGTTGAAAATTTAACAGAAATGGAGCTGATTTTAAAATATTTCCCAAATATAACCGAGGACCAAATTTTAAAATTTAAAAAATTAGAATCTCTTTATCAAGATTGGAATTTAAAGATTAACGTTGTGTCGAGAAAGGATATAGATGAATTATATCTGCGCCATGTGTTGCATTCTCTAGGTATAGCAAAGGTAATAACTTTTAAGGACGGTTCCAGGTTGATGGATGTAGGTACTGGTGGTGGGTTTCCTGGCATCCCATTAGCAATCCTATTCCCAAATTGCTCATTTCATTTAGTTGATAGTATTGCAAAAAAGCTAAAAGTAGTTGATGAGGTTGTTGAAGGTTTAGGGCTAGCCAACGTTAAAACAACTCATAGTCGTGTTGAAGACATTCATGATACGTATGATTTTATAATTAGTAGAGCGGTTGCAGCTATGCCCACCTTTGTTCACTGGACAAAAGGAAAAATTGCCAAAAAACAAAATCACTCATTAAAAAATGGTATTTTATATTTAAAGGGAGGTGATTTGTCAGAAGAACTTAAAGATTACAAAACAACTACTATTTATAATTTAAGTAATTATTTTACTGAAGATTTTTTTGAAACTAAAAAAGTGGTGCATTTACCCATAAAATATAGATAATCACTTCGTCTATAAATTATCTAAGGCTTCAAAATCTTTTTTGAGAGCATATAGTTGCTTTTCAAACCAATAAGTGTCTTTAAAAAGATTAATTCCGTCACCGTCATCTAAAGCAGATTTTTTAAGCAGATTTTTGGCTTTTTGAAAATAAAGTTTTGAGTTGGGAAGATTTTTTAAATGATAATACGTTAATGCGAGTCCAATAGCAGCATCAATATCTGTCGAATCATATTTATAAACTTGCGAAAAATAATTTAATGCTTGATCAAATTCGCCTAAAAAATAATGTGACACTGCTTTAAAAAAGAAGGCAGGTACATTGGTGTTGTCTAAAGATGCAGCCATGGTAAAATCATCATTTGCATTTTTATAGTAGTTTATTTCCATATAAAATAAGCCACGAGCATAAAAAGTTTGAGTGTCTGGGCTATTTAAAACAGCTGATGTATAGCCTAGCAAAGCATTTTTGTAGTCATCAAGAGCCTCGTAAGATTGACCCAAAAGTATAAGAATGTTTGCTGTTTTAGGGTTCATCGTTTTTAAGTCTAAAATAGTGCCTTTATAATCTTCTAAATTAAACTTGGTTACAGCTAAACTGTATTTGGCTTGAGTAAAACTGGTATCTAATTCTATTGCTTTTTCAAAATCTTCTTTAGCTCCAATATAATTCATTAAACTGTATTTTGAATTACCTCTATTAAAGTAGACGTCTGCACTCGGACTAAAAAAAATCACCTTAGTATAATCCATTATCGCACCATTGTGATCTCCTATATTATCTCTAGTAATGCCTCTATAAAAATAGGCATTAAGATTTTCTGGGTCTAATTTAATAGCTTCGGAAAAAAAGCTGATTTTCTCTTGGGGATCTGTGGCTCTTTGACCTTTTCGTATAAATTTATTAGCTTGAGTAAAGCCAAATAAAGGCAGCAAAATTAGAACAAGAATAGGGAGTTTTTTCATTATAACCAGTGGGTTAAATAATCTATGTTGCTTGAAATAAACAGTTGAGTCAACAACAACTAAATTAAGCAATATTAATTAACTTCAAAATAGTTTTTTAATAATGATTTTAAAACACCGATACATGTTTGGTATTTTTAAGAAGTGATATTAATTTTCAGGATATATGAGATATTTTGCTCTTATTTTTTTGAATTTAGTTAAATCTTTTTGCCAAGAGGCTCTTATCTCTTCCATGGTTAGCCCTTGTTCAATTTGATTTTTTAGTTTTTCTGAACCAGCTAGTTTATTGAAAAATTTATTGAAGAATACATCTTTCTGAGACGTTGCATGATATGCGTCAATGAGCCAAGAAAAATTTAAATGGTCTAAATCCTTGGTCTTAGATAAATCTAAACCATAACATTCCTGTCCCATGTGCTTTGGTTTTTTTGATCCAAAATTTGGTTCAGGCGTAAAGGTGAATTTATACGAGTCTTTAGGTAAACTAGGTGATCCAAATATTTGAAATTGCATTTCGGTACCTCTTCCGCAACTAACGTTAGTCCCTTCAAATAAGCACAAACTAGGGTATAAATTAATAGACTTATCGTTAGGAAGATTAGGTGAGGGTCTTAATGGTAGGCTATAAGTGGAGTTATGTGTGTAATTTTTTAGAGGAATTACTGTAAGATCGCAATGCACACCATTGTCTAACCATTTTTCGCCGTTTATCATTTTAGCATATTCGCCAATGGTCATTCCGTAAACTATTGGAACAGGATGCATGCCTACAAAACTTTTAAAGCCACTTTCTACAATAGGGCCATCAACATAATTTCCGTTTGGGTTTGGTCTGTCTAAAACAATGACTGGAATTCCGTTTTCAGCACAGGATTCCATAACATAATGTAAAGTAGATATATAGGTGTAAAACCTCACACCGACATCTTGTATATCAAAAACTACCATATTAATGTTTTTTAAAACTTCAGAAGATGGTTTTTTGTTTTTGCCATACAATGAAAATACTGGTAAATTTGTTTTGCTGTCAATTGAATTGGTAATGGTTTCTCCTGCATCTGCTTTACCTCTAAAACCATGTTCTGGTGCAAAAACCTTGGTTATATTTACATGTAATGATAATAAGGAATCGACTAGATGTAGGTAGCTAGATTTGCCATTTTTAAAAATAACAGATGTGTTATTAGCGACAATTGCTACATTTTTATTTTTTAATAAATTTAAATAGGCTTCGGTTTGGTTTGCTCCAATAACTATGATTTTATGTTCATTTAAGTCTGGCTTTTGAGTTTTGTTTTTTTTCTGACAGCTTACCGAAATTGACATTAAAAATAGTAATGAAAGAAGATAGCTGCTTTTTAAGGTTTTTGCGTGTATCATTTTTTTTTATTTTTTAAACGAAGTATTTTAATAATAAATTGAGCTTCGTTGAGTTGTTGGATTTATAATATGTTTACCCCTGCTGAAATATATTCTTTAAGTTTTGGGTCATTTGAATTTAAGTCAGTTACTACTGTTTCAATCTCTTTAAGATTGCAAACATCATAATTTTGTCTTAAGTTTAATTTGTTTGACGTTGCTAAATAAACAATGTGTTCAGCGGCATTTATCATCGCTTTTTTTATTAAGGAGACTTCATAACCCTCGTCTGTAATACCCTGTTCTAAACTTAATCCACTAACGCCCATAAAACAAATATTTACTCTAATATTGGATAAATACTGAATAACATCAATGCCTGTGGTAACCATAGAGCTTCTATGTATTTTGCCTCCAATAAATATGGTTTCAATTAAAGGATGTTCGGTTAATTGCATGGCTATGGGTAAGCTATACGTATATACGGTAGCTTTTAAATCTTTTGGAAGTAATTTAGCGAGCATTAAATTAGTGGTTCCTCCACTAATAATAATAACCATACCATCTTCAATTAAAGAAATTGCTTTTTGTGCAATGCTGATTTTATTTTCTCTGTTATATATTACGTCCTCATTATAATGATAGAGCTTTTGGATAGTTGAAATAGCACCTCCGTGTACTTTGGTAATTAAACCTTTAGCATCTAGTTCCTTAATATCTCTTCTGATGGTATCTTCAGAGACATTTAGCTTTTCAGATAAAAAACTTGAGCTAACTTTTCTGTTAATGCTTACTTCGTCAATTACTTTTTGTTGGCGTTCTTTCTTTTTCATAAAGTCGGTTTAATCAAAAATAGGATTTTATTGGATATAAATGCTGTATTTTTTATAAAAATGCATTTTGATGCATGTTTTTATGTTTTAATTATAAAAATAAAATAAAAAACGCAATATTATTGCAAAAAAATGCATGTTTTGATTTATTTTTTATATTTTTATCTAAAAATAACTAATAACTCTACTCTCATGAAAAAAACTAATGAAATGCTCTCTTTTATTAAGAGATTTCGATTTTTAAGCAGCTTTTTGTTGCTTATTATGTTTGGCTTTACTTCTCAAAGTCAAACAACTTATACATTACGAGGTAATGTAAAAGATAATTTAGGTGACCCAGCTATGGGTGTCACTGTTCAAATTAAAAATACTAACCAAGGAGCGATCACGGATTTCGATGGGAATTATGATTTGAAAGCTAATATTGAAGCAGGGAGCTATACCCTTGTTTTCAGATCACTTGGGTTAACAACTAAAGAAGTGAAGATTACTTTAGGGCAGCAATCGGAAGTTGTGACCGATGTTGTCATGACTGATGATATTTTAGGATTAGATGAAATCGTTATCACTGGAGCAGGTGCTCTAACTGCAAAAAAACAGTTAGGTAATACCATCTCGAGTATTAAAGGTGGAGAGATTGCTGAATCTGGTTCTGTCGATATTACTGGAGGACTTTCAGGAAAGCTTGCAGGTATTCAGGTTACTCAAAACTCTGGTGATCCAGCTGGAGGAATAAGTGTTCGGTTAAGAAGTGCAAGCACTGTTAACGGAAGTTCAGACCCTTTATATATTATTGATGGGGTTATTGTTAATAATAATTCCACTGATGTTTTGGGCACAACTAGTGTGGTTCAAAATAGGTTGTCTGATATTAGCCCTCAAGACATAGATAGAATTGAAGTCATTAAAGGCGCTGCTGCTGCTGCCATATATGGGTCAAGGGCTAGCAATGGAGTGGTACAAATTTTTACTAAAAAAGGGAAATCCGGAAAGCCAGTAATAACTGTTTCCAGTAGCGTGAATTTTAATTCATTAAGAAAGAAACGTGATTTTAACGAAGAGCCTTTTGATTGGGCTTCTAGTGATATTACAGATCTTACTAAAGTGCCCGCTACAAGATATGATTATCAAGATATGGTATTCCAAAATTCAACAGGAACAGACAATTATGTTTCTATGTCTGGAGGAAAAGATAATACAAATTATTTTGCTTCATTTTCATATCTAAATAATGATGGAATTTTAAAAAGTACTAATTATGAAAGACAAGGGGGGAGGATTAGGGTTAATCAAGTAATTAATGATTGGGTATCTGCTTCTTTTGGAACGTATTTTTCAACAAGTAAAAGTCAAGATCAACCTAATGGAGGTTATGTTGCTGGAATATTGCCAACGATTCTGTTTACAAATAATACTATAGACCCAAGGCCAGATGCTGAAGGTAATTACCCAACAATGACTTTTTATCCAAATATTTTAGAATATATTAATACTTTCGATTTTAATCAAAAGAATAATAGAACCATTAGTGATTTACAAATAAATCTAAAACCAGCAGATGGTCTTAAGGTAAATTATATTCTTGGTTATGATAATTCAGAGTCAATAGGGAATTCATATATACCTATAGGAACAACTACAATTGCTTTAGGTAGAGCAAGCACAACAACTATTAGTACTAAACAATTTAATAGTGATTTAAATGCTTCATATGATAAATATATTAATGATGATTTAAAGTCTACTACTACAGCAGGGTTTTCTTGGCAATCAGATCAAACAATGTATCGTTCTATTTCAGGAAGTGGGTTGGCTTTAGGTGTAAAAACTACCAATGGGGCAGCTTCAATTTCTACTAACGAAAGTAGAAGCGAGAGATCGTTTTGGGGAGGTTTTTTACAACAAACATTTGGTTTAAGTGGCAAACTTTTCCTAACTGGAGCAATTAGATTGGATGGGTCTTCTGTATTTGGTAAAGATGAAAGGAATCAATTTTATCCTAAGGCAAGTATGTCATACTTATTGTCAGAAGAAGATTTTTGGAAAAACAGTTTAGGTTCTTCAGTCAATAGTTTTAAGGTTCGGGCTGCTTGGGGTCAAGCAGGAAACTTAACGGCGATAGGTCCATTTGATAGATTGTCAAATTATTCAGCTATAAGTATTGATGGAACCTCAGGTTTAATTGCTCCTACTAGATTAGGTAATGCAGATTTAAAACCTGAAAGACAAACAGAATTAGAGTTTGGTATTGATATGGGATTGTTTGATAATAAGATTGGAATAGAACTTACTTATTATAAGCAAGACATAGAAGATCTTTTATTAGCAAGAACATTGTCGCCTTCTACTGGCTTTGGTTCAAGAGTAGAAAATATAGGAACCATGACAAATAGAGGATTTGAGGCATTAATTACGGCAACACCCATTCAGACTAATGATTTTAGTTGGACAGTTACAGGAACTTATTCTTCAAATAAAAATGAAGTAAATAATATTGAAGGTGAACAATTTGGTATTGGTAATTTTGGTTTCTCAGTAGCTAAAAACGGACAACCGTTAGGTGTGTTTTATCAAGGTTACTATGCAAGAAATACTGATGGAAGCTTGCTTTTAACCCCAAGTGGAATTCCTCAAAGAGAGAAAGGGTCAATAGATGCTAATGGCAACCCTGTTCCTGAAAGGGATGCATCTGGGCAGCCTAGTGGTGCTAATTTAAGTAAAGTTATTGGAGATCCGAATCCTGACTTTATAGCCTCTTTAACTAATGAATTTAAATATAAGAATTTTTCTTTTAGAATGCAGTTTGACGCGGTGCAAGGTGTAGATGTTTTAAGCTGGGATACGCGTATGTTCTATCGTTTTGGTGGAGGCCCAGAAACAGCTAAGGAATTGCGAGGAGAGAGTGTTAGAGGAACAGGTGCAGCTAAGTTTGGTATAGCTGAGTCTTACATTGAAGATGGGTCTTATATTAAACTTCGTGAACTCTCAACTTCATATTTATTAAGAGATCCTTTAAAAGGAGTGAGTAGTCTTAAATTCACCTTAACAGGGCGTAATTTATTTTCTATTGATAATTTCTCAGGTTATGATCCAGAAGTGAATATGGATGGACAGAGTAATGGTGCTAGAGGTGGTGTTATGGGATTAGTGCCTATTCCCAGAGTAATTAAATTTGGAGTAATAGCTACTTTTTAAGTGTCATAATTAAAAAAAATATTAAAAGATGAAAAATATAAAATCATATATAATTATAGGTGTTATGCTTATTGGTAGTGGCTTGTTTACTGCATGTGACACCGAGTTTGAAAATCCAAATAATCCAACGGAGGATGTTGTTTTAGGAACTAAAGGAGGTCTTTTTGCTTTAGCTACAGGAATTAGGCAATATTATTCGGTTAGCGTACTAAGACAAGTAATTGAAGCACCTGGAATTACTACTAGAGAACTAGGGGTGACTAATACCTTTTTGAATATTAATGAATTAGCCAAAGGAGGAGCAGAACTGCCAAGTGAAAGTGGGGGTATTACAAATCCTTGGGTAAATATTTTACGAGCCAAAGGGATGGCTGAATCATTAATTGATGGTGCTAACACAGTAGAACTTTCAGCTGGGACTAAAAGTGGTTTATTAGCGTATGGAAATTTGTTTAAAGCAATGTGTTTAGGGTCTTTAATTGAAATGTTTGAGCAAGCACCTATAAATAACGCAGCCGATGGTGCGGCTCAATTTAGTGACAGAGCAACTGTTTTAGCCGAATGTATCTCATTGTTGGAAGATGCAAGAGACGGTTTGGAAGCAACACCTATGTCAGATGAATTTAAGTCCTCGGTTCTTTGGTCAGATCTTAATTTGCAAAAAACAATAAATGCCTTTCTTTCAAGATATGAGTTAATGGCAGGGAATTACGATGAATCAATAGCTGCAGCCAATGCTGTGTTAACTGATAGTGATACAACTAATTCAATGTGGGTTTATGATGCAAACAATCAAAACCCTATTTGGAATAGAACCGTTAATTCTGCCGATTTAAACCCGCAAACAAACTTTGGCTTATTAGGTGCTTATATACCAGAGTCTGGTGATGGACGTGTTGATTTTTATTTAGGTGCTGATGCAGGATTTGCTAATGCTGATGCTGGTGGACAAGCTTTAAGTGAGATGCTTGGTTTTTTTGCAACTAGTACATCTTCAATTCCAATGTACCTTCCAGGTGAAATGATGTTAAATAAAGCAGAGGCTTATGCTAGAAAAAATGTATTGGATGAAGCGGTTACTCAATTAAACTTGGTAAGACAAAAAAATGACGATCCTCTAGGTGTTAATGCTAATCTTCCAGCTTGGACTGGTGATGAAAACAGTAAAAGTGATATTTTAGAAGAAATATACAAGAATAGATGTATTGAGCTATTTTTAACAGGGTTGAGATTTGAAGATAGTAAAAGATTTCACCCTGACTTTGTGGTTCCTTCAGCAGCTAATACAACCAATGAGCGTAATAGAAATTATTATCCTTACCCATCTATAGAGAGGGAAAATAATCCAAATACACCAGCAGATCCATCAATTTAAAAGTATTAAAATAACACATTTAAGTTTGTTTTTTTTGTTTAATTAGTTATTTAGGGCAGCAATTTTGTTGCCCTAATTAAAATTAAAACAGTATTAAAATTGTTTAACTAAAATTTAAATATAACTACATGAGAGTTTACACGGGGCTTGATGTATTGGTAAATGATAAAGGCGTTCAAAAAGAATTTAGAGGAAATATAGCCTTGCTTTGTCATAATGCATCTATAGATTATACATTCACACACGCAGCATTAAAATTTAAGGCGATTTTTGGTAATAGATTTGTAAAACTCTTTGGACCTCAACATGGTTTTGCTACAGATGTTCAAGATAATATGGTTGAAACAGATCATGTAATACATCCTTATTTTAAGATACCTGTTTATTCCTTGTATTCAGAAACGCGTATCCCAACAGATGAGATGCTGGAAGGAATTGATCATTTATTTGTCGATTTACAAGATGTTGGGTGTAGAATGTATACCTACATTTATACGCTTACGCTTTTGCTAGAGAAATGCAGAAATAGAGCTATAGAAATAATTGTTTTAGATCGCCCTAACCCTATAAATGGAATTGATATAGAAGGGAATGTGTTAGATTTAGAATTTGAATCTTTTATAGGAAGACACGCTATTCCTGTACGCCATGGAATGACTATTGGAGAAGTGGCATTAATGCATCAAAGGTTTTGGGTTAAGGATAAAGCTAATTTAAGAGTCATTAAAATGCAACATTGGGAGCGGCATATGTGTTTTGAAGATACTAAGTTGCCATGGCTGTTACCATCTCCAAACCTAGCCAGATCAGAAAGTGCTTTTACGTTTCCTGCAACAGTTTTGTTTGAAGGAACTATTTTAAGCGAAGGACGAGGTACCACACAATCTTTAGAAATTGTTGGTCACCCAAAAATAGAGCCTTTTTCTTTTTATGAAAACCATTTGTCTGGTGCAGTGAAAAAATCAAAATTAGAAGGTTTTAAATTGAGACCTATTACGTTTCTTCCAACGTTTCAAAAACAAGCCGACAAAGTTTGTGGTGGTATTCAAATTCATGTAACCGAT
Organism: Flavobacteriaceae bacterium; assembly: GCA_050300615.1. Lineage (GTDB taxonomy): Bacteria > Bacteroidota > Bacteroidia > Flavobacteriales > Flavobacteriaceae > Yeosuana. The sequence continues at coordinate 27,048 of JBNKYB010000050.1, forward strand.
AAGTCAACGTATAAGCCTTGGCGTGTAGGTCAATTATTAATGCGAGAATTATATCATTATTTAGAAGAAGATTTTGATTGGAAAAAACCTCCTTATGAGTATAATTATGATCAAATGCCAATTGATATTATTAATGGAACAGATAAGTTGAGACGATGGGTAGTAAATAATGACCCTGTAGAAATGTTAGATGATTTTGAAAATTTAAACGATTACAAATTACAACTTGATGATATAAAAATTTATTAAAGTAATCTCAAAGACAAATTAAAAATACAATTCTTAACTATCTTTATAAATTTATGTAGAATAGTTTAAAATAATAAAATAAATGAGCGCAACACTAATTTTACTAATTGTAGCATCCTATTTTGGGGTATTATTGCTAATATCTCATTTTGTTTCCAAAAATACGAGTGACGAGTCCTTTTATACGGGCGATAGAAAATCTCCGTGGCAAGTAGTGGCTTTTGGAATGATTGGAGCGGTATTATCAGGAGTAACGTTTGTGTCAATTCCTGGTATGGTTGGCAACGATTATTTTTACTATTTACAGTTTGTTTTTGGTAATGTTGTTGGGTATGTTTTTATAACATACGTGCTTCTTCCTATTTATTATGATTTAAAACTGATTTCAATATATACATATTTAGAATCGCGTTTCGGAATCAAAACATATAAAACAGGCTCTCTATTTTTTCTGATATCACAATCGTTTGGAGCAGCTCTTCGCTTGTTGCTTGCTGCCAAAATATTACAGTATGCTGTTTTTGATGCATTTCATATTCCCTTTTTTTTAACGGTTATTATCATTCTAGCTCTTATCTGGTTATATACCAATAAATCGGGCATTAAAACAATTGTATGGACAGATATGCTTCAAACATTTTTTTTAATATCAGCTGCAGTAATATCTATTTATATTGTTAAGAGCTCCTTAGGGTTAAGTTTTTCAGAAACTATTACATCTGTTACAGAACATCAATATTTTAAAGTTTTTAATTGGGATATGCACTCAGGTAGTAACTTTTTTAAACGGTTCATTTCAGGGGTTTTAATAGCTATTGCCATGATAGGTTTAGATCAAAATATGATGCAAAAAACATTGACCTGTAAAAACAAAAAAGAAGCACAACAAAATATTTTGTCCTTTAGTTTGATTTTAGCAGTCACGCAATTCTTGTTCTTAGGGTTGGGAGTCATGTTGTATTTATATGCTGAGAAATTTGGTATTCATTTAGATGTTGAAAACGGAAAATTTATTAATACAGATAATTTATTTCCTATGCTTTCTTTAAATTATTTTGGAACTATTGCTAGCATTAGTTTTATTTTAGGAATAACAGCTGCGTCTTTTTCCAGTGCAGATTCCGCTTTAACAGCATTAACAACCTCTTTTACACATGATTTTTTAGACATTCAACACAAAACTTCTAAAGAAAAAAAGAAATTAAAAAATTATGTTTTATTTGGTTTTTCAGCAGTAATATTTACAATTATTATGCTGTTTTCTCAAAGTAAAGGTGATGTGATTTCAACCATTTTTACGGTAGCAGGGTATACATATGGACCATTATTAGGACTGTATATGTTTGGGATTTTTACTAAAATAAAAATAAAAGATTGGGCTGTTCCATTTATATGTATACTCATGCCAATAGCAACGTATGCTTTAAATTATTACTTTATTGTATGGTTTAAATTTGATTTTGGTTTTATGAACATTTTTGTGAATGCCCTTTTAACGGTAATCGGTATGATTATTTTTAAAACAAAAAAAGAAAAATAAATTTTACACTTCTCCCTAGACAGATATGTATTATAGAAATAATAAATGAATAAAAATAGAATGAAAAACAAACTAACAACTGAAGAACCTTCTGTTTATGATGATTTAGAAAAAATGAGCACATTTGATTTGTTATCAAATATGAATGCAGAGGATAAAACAGTTCCTTATGCAATTGAAAAGGTAATTCCTTCAATACAAAAATTGGTAGATGTTATATATGAAAAAATGAGTAATGGAGGACGATTGTTTTATATTGGAGCGGGAACTAGCGGACGATTAGGCGTTCTTGATGCCTCAGAATGTCCACCTACCTATGGTGTAGACGATAATTGGGTAATAGGTTTAATTGCCGGTGGTGACACCGCACTTAGAAAAGCCGTTGAAAATGCCGAAGATGACACGACATTGGCATGGAGAGACTTACAAAAGTTTAATATTAATGAAGATGATGTCCTTATTGGTATAGCAGCTTCAGGTACAACTCCTTATGTTATAGGAGGTGTAAAAAAAGCAAGGCAAAAGAATATTGTTACAGGATGTATAACCTGTAATGAAAATTCACCATTATCAATGGTGGTGGATTATCCAATTGAATTAGTGGTTGGACCTGAGTTTGTTACAGGAAGTACTAGAATGAAAGCGGGAACAGCTCAAAAGTTAGCCTTGAATATGATTTCAACAACGGTTATGATAAAGTTGGGACGAGTTAAGGGTAATAAAATGATTGATATGCAACTTTCAAATAAAAAGCTTGTAAACAGAGGTATAAGAATGATAATGAACGAACTTAATGTTGACGAGATAACAGCTACAGATTTGTTATTGGAACATAAAAGTGTTAGAAAGGCTATTGATGCATTTAATTTATTAAAAAATGAGTAAAGTTTTAGGGACAGTTTTTTTAGTATTCGTTTTTTTAGTGTCTTTTTTTAGTCCTCAAACTAAAGACTTTCATGCTAAAGACGATAAAACAAAATGGGTTGATAGCATTTATAGAGGCATGACTCTTCAAGAAAAGGTTGGTCAGTTATTCATGGTTGCTACATATTCAAATAGAGATAAAAATCATACGGATTCTATTGAAAACCTTATTAAAAATTATAATATAGGCGGTCTTATATTTTTTCAAGGAGGGCCGGTACGACAAGCAAAACTTACAAACACGTATCAATCTATGGCCAAAGTTCCTTTGTTGATTGGTATGGATGCAGAATGGGGCTTAAATATGCGTTTAGATAGTACTGCAAGGTTTCCTTATAATATGACACTTGGTGCAATTAAAAACGATGATTTAATCAAACAAATAGGAAGTCAAATTGGGAAGCATTGTAAACGTTTAGGCGTTCATTTAAATTATGCTCCTGTGGTCGATATTAATACCAATTCTAAAAACCCAATTATTGGAGTTCGCTCTTTTGGAGAAGATAAATTTAATGTAACCAATAAGGCTATTGCGTTTACTCAAGGTATGCAAAATAGAGGTGTCATGGCATGTGCAAAACATTTCCCTGGACATGGAGATACCGATCAAGATTCTCATAAAACACTACCAACCGTATCATTTTCAAAAGAACGAATCGATTCTGTTGAATTATATCCGTATAAGGAATTATTTAAAAAAGATGTGGCTGGTGTTATGGTAGCACATTTAAATGTTCCTAGTTTAGAACCTAAAGAGGGTTTGCCGTCGTCTTTATCATACAATATTGTTACAAACATTTTAAAAGGAGAACTTGGCTATAAAGGATTGATTTTTACAGACGCACTAAATATGAAGGGAGCCGCTAATTATGAAGAACCTGGTGATATAGATTTAGCTGCATTTAAGGCTGGTAATGATGTATTGCTATTTACAGAAAATGCCCCAAAAGCAATCTCAAAAATTATTGAAGCATATAATAACAAAGAGATAACAGAAGAACGCCTAGCATATTCTGTAAAAAAGATTTTGGCAGCTAAATACGATGTTAATTTGAATCATTTTAAACCAATTGATACGGTAAATTTGGTAAGTGATTTGAATGATGCTTCAAATACTGAGTTAAATGAAGAAGCCATTAGCAGTGCCATAACAACCTTAAAGAATGATAAACTCATTTTTCCAATTAAAGAAAGTAAAAAAGAGAAGATTGCTTTTATAAAATTGGGTGATGGAGAATCTAATGACTTCATTTCAGAATTAAAATCAGGAATAAATGTTCACGATATTTCGGGGCTTTCTCTTAAAAGAACTTTAAAAGGTCTTAAAAAATATGATAAAGTAATAATTGGCTATCATCGTTTAAATTATAGATTAACTAAAAGAATATCAGATAAGGATAAAGTTTTTATTGAAACTATTTCAAAACATCATAAAGTTATTTTAGATGTATTTGCAAGTCAGTATTCTTTAGAAAAGTTATCATTTAAAAATATTGAAGGTGTTTTAATTTCTTATGAAAACTCAGAGATAGCTCAAAAAGTATCAGCTCAAATTATTTTAGGAAGGAAGAAAACAATTGGTAGGTTACCAGCATCTTTAAACAGTAAATATTCTGTTGGTTATGGAATTGAAACAAGATAATTTAAATAGTTTCGCAAATATAAAAATATTACATTTTCGGTATTTCTTTGTGCTGATTTTTTGTGTCTCTCAAGTTTTATTGTCTCAAGAAGTAATTAGAAAAGGAGCCCATGAATTACAAAAAGAAGAGTTTGGTAAACTTGAAAATATTCAAAAAGAATCTAATACTAATAAAAATGAAATAATCTCTTTAAATCAAGGTCAAGTAAGTACTTTAAATAAAATAGTCTTTGGTTTTTTACCTTATTGGGAGCAAAGCAATAATGCACATAGTAACATTCAGTATAATTTGTTGTCTCATTTAGCTTGTTTTGATTTTTTAGTTCAGTTGGATGCATCGATAGATACACCTCCAGGGTGGCCTTGGGTTACCGAGATAAATGCGGCACATGCGGCAGGAACTAAAGTAATTATGACCGTTGTTAATTTTGGAGGAACAGACACAGCTGATGCAGTTGCTTGGGAGTTATTTACAAATACCACTAAAAGAGATGCTTTTTTTGCCAATGTGAAAAGTAGAATTCAAACAGATAATTTAGATGGTGTTAATATAGATTTTGAAGGTTTGTCAAGTACGCATAGAGGTGCTGAATTAAACGCATTCATGGCTGATTTAACATCATATATTCATGCTGAATTACCTAGCAAAGAAGTTTCTTTTGATGGGCCAGCAGTTAATTGGGGTGGTTGGTTAATAGATGGCTTAGTTAGTAGTGTAGATTACTTAATAGTTATGGCGTATGATTATATTGGGGCTAATGACGGGTTTTCCGGCCCAGTGTCTCCTTTAATTCATCACACATCTACAAAACGTTTTGTAACAAGAACTATAGAAACTGGTACTTATGCTGTTCCCACAGCAAACAATCCTGAAAAGTTAATTTTAGCTGTGCCTTATTATGGACAGCATTGGAAAACGACATCGAATGTTTCTGAATCAGCCACAACTACATATATGGGTTCAACCAGATTTAAGAATACTATAACTGAAGCAGATACATATGGTGGTTTTATTTGGAATACAGATTTTGAATACCCTTGGTATACATGGAACGATGGTACTAACTGGCACCAAGTTTGGACTGATAACGAAGTAAGCATATCTAAAAAATTTGATTTGGCTATAGCTGATAACCTAGGAGGTGTTGGGGTGTGGGCATTAAATTATGATGGAAACAGACCAGAATTATGGGATTTAATAAATACAAAATTTGGTGCAACGGCATCATTGAGTGATGATTACATAAAGGATAATACTAAAGTGTATCCTAACCCAACCAAAGGGGTAATAATACTAGCAAATAGTGATAATTTAAAAAAGAGCAAAGTAGAGCTTTTTAATTTTTTAGGACAATCAATAATGAATATCAACCCAAAAAGTGAGTCTGTCAATATAAGTCATTTAGATAATGGTATGTACTTTTTGAATATTGAGAATAACGAAGGCAAAAAACGAACATTTAAAATCTTAAAATCAAATTGAATTTCTACGTTTAATGAGATAAGAGATTGATGATTTAATAATAGTATGAAAGTTGAAATAACACAAGCTTTAAAAAGTTTATCAACCACCTTAGAAGGAGAGGTCTTTTATGATTTGTTTCATAAAAGCATTTACGCAACAGATGCTTCTGTTTATAGAAAAATACCATTGGGTGTTGCGTATCCAAAAAACAATCAAGACATAAAAACACTCATTCTTTTTGCAAAGGAAAATAAAATTACACTTATTCCAAGAGCAGCAGGAACATCTTTAGCGGGACAGTGTGTAGGAGACGGTTTGGTGGTCGATATGTCAAAATATTTCACTAAAATTTTAAATTTTAATGAAGCAAATAAAACGGTTACTATACAACCTGGAATTATAAGAGACGAGCTAAACAATTATTTAAAACCTTACGGGTTATTTTTTGCACCTAATACCTCAACTAGTAACCGATGTATGATTGGTGGAATGGTTGGTAATAATTCATCAGGAACAACATCTATTAAGTTTGGGGTAACTCGTGATAAGGTTGTGGAATTGAAAACCATTTTAAGTGATGGATCCGAAGCTGTTTTTAATGATTTAACAGATGAAGAGTTCTTATTGAAAATGAATGGTGATACCTTAGAAAGCAATATTTACAAATCTATTTATGAGGAGCTTAGCAATCAAGAGCATCAATTGGAGATTAAAAAGGAGTTTCCTAAAAGATCAATTCATAGAAGAAATAATGGGTATGCTATTGATGAATTGCTGAACTCTAAAATATTTGGAGGGGACGATACACATGTCAATCTCTCAAAATTGTTAGCAGGAAGTGAAGGAACTTTGGCTTTTACCACAGAAATCACACTTAAACTCGACAGCTTGCCACCATCCAAAAATATCATGGTGGCTGCACATTTTAACAGTATTCAAGAAAGTATGGAAGCTGTTGTGGTGGCTATGAGACATAATTTGTTCACTTGCGAATTAATGGATAAAACCATTTTAGATTGTACCAAAAACAACAGAGAACAATTAAAAAATAGATTTTTTGTTGAAGGAGATCCTAAAGCCATTTTGATGCTTGAAATCTGCACAGATAACGAAAAAGCATCAGAAGACTTAGCCAACACCTTGATTACTGATTTAAAAACGAATAACTTAGGATATGCATTTCCTAAATTGACGGGTAATGAAATTAATCAGGCACTCGAACTACGAAAAGCAGGTTTAGGGTTACTTGGAAATATAGTAGGAGATGATAAAGCGGTTGCTTGTATTGAAGATACCGCTGTTGATTTAAAGGACTTGCCAAACTATATTTCAGAGTTTTCTAAAATGATGGAAGACTTTGGTCAAGACGCAGTCTATTATGCACATGCGGGTGCGGGCGAATTACACTTACGCCCTATTTTAAATTTAAAGAAACAAGAGGATGTCGTGTTGTTTAGAGAAATAACCTCAAAAACAGCAGCACTAGTTAAAAAATATGGTGGTTCTTTTAGTGGTGAACATGGTGATGGCATTGTAAGAGCGGAGTTTATTCCCAAAATGATTGGAGAAAAAAATTATGCGCTTATAAAGCGAATCAAGCATACCTTCGACCCCAACAATATTTTTAATCAAGGAAAGATTGTGGATGCCTTTCCAATGGATAAAAATTTAAGATATGAGGTTGATAGAAAAGAACCGGAAATCAACACCATTCAAGATTTCTCTGATAGTCAAGGGATTCTTAGAGCTGCTGAAAAATGTAATGGCTCTGGAGATTGCAGAAAACTTCCTGAAGCTGGCGGCACCATGTGTCCAAGTTACAGAGCAACCAGAAACGAAAAAGATACCACGCGAGCACGAGCTAATGTGTTAAGAGAGTTTTTGACAAATTCAGAAAAGAAAAACAAATTCAATCACAAAGAATTGTATGATGTTTTTGATTTGTGCTTAAGTTGTAAAGCTTGTGCGAGTGAATGTCCAAGTAATGTTGATGTGGCCTCTTTAAAAGCCGAATTTTTACATCAGTATTATAAAGAAAATGGTATTCCGTTTAGAACAAAAATTTTCGCCAATAATGTAAAGTTAAACAAATTGGGCATGATAATGCCTTCGGTAACAAATGCTGTTTTAAATACTAACATGACTAAAAAATTATTAGGTGTTGCGGTTCAAAGAAGTATTCCTGAATTAGCTCATAAAACCTTTTATAGTTGGTATAAAACCAATAAAGAACGACTTTTAAGTAAGCCTGTAAAACAAAAAGAGCTTTTTCTGTTTATGGATGAGTTCACAAACTATTATGATGTTACTATAGGAATAGATTGTATGGAGCTTTTAACAGATTTAGGTTATAAAGTAAACATCACCAATCACGAAGAAAGTGGAAGGAGTTTTATTTCAAAAGGTGTTTTAGATAAAGCTAAAAAGATAGCCGATTTTAATGTGACTTTTTTTAAAGATAAAATTTCAAACGAAACACCTTTAGTGGGCATTGAACCATCGGCAATTTTAACGTTTAGAGATGAATATTTAAGATTAGCAGACGATAAAGAATCAGCGGGTCAAATAGCTAAAAATACCTTTACCATTGAGGAGTTTATTAAGCAAGAGTTTGATAATAAACATATTCATTCCGAAAGCTTTACAATGAAACGTGAAGTGTTAAAAATACATGGACATTGTCAACAAAAATCATTGAGTAGCACAGAACCAACATTTAGAATGTTGTCAATACCCAAAAATTATAAAGTCACTATTATAAATTCGGGTTGTTGCGGAATGGCAGGGTCTTTTGGTTACGAAAAAGAGCATTATGAAATTAGTATGCAAGTTGGTGAAGATACCTTGTTTTCTAAAGTAAGAAAGGCTGATGATGACGTTATCATTGTGGCCGCTGGAACAAGTTGCAGACATCAAATTAAAGATGGAACAAAAAGATTATCAAAACATCCCATAAGTGTTTTAAGAGAGGCACTTAATTAAAGAGTTTTGACTGAAATATAATTTTTCCATGCTTTTGGTGTATCAGTCCATTATAAATTATGTTTAGAGTTTTAGTTTCGTTAAAAAGAAGACCAAATAAGTAATAAAAAATTAAAATTAAACCATGTTAAAAAGTAGTATAGATAAGGCGACAGGATTTGAAAAACGGTTCGAGAACATAGGTACCGTTGTTTTTGAGAACTCAGCTTTGGCCTCCAAGGCCGTGGCCAAAGAGATAGCAGACCTAATCCGTGTAAAACAGGCCCAAAAGCAACCTTGCATATTGGGGTTGGCAACAGGATCTTCCCCAAAAGGACTGTATGCC
>JBNKYB010000051.1:0-29739 GCA_050300615.1 Flavobacteriaceae bacterium
CTTATACAATTTAATGAAACGCTATCAAAAGGATTCGATGGTCATCATTACATAGCTGGATTAGCATCACATTTTAGGGATTTATTAGTTAGCAAAACACCCCAAACCATTGATTTATTAGAAGTTGGTGAACAAACCAAGACTAAATATTTAGAACAAGCTAAAAAGTCTAGTCAGGAATTCCTGCTGCAAGGTATAAATTTGGCAAATGATTGCGACCTTAAATACAAAACCAGTAAAAACCAGCGGTTACTCGTTGAACTTTGCCTTATGCAACTTGCCTCTATCACTTTTGATGGAGAAAAAAAAAATGGTAAACATTACATAATTCCTCCTTCATATTTTAAAAATAAAGGAATTACACCTATACCTGTTCGTGTTACAGAAAAACCTAAAAAAGTTAGTGGCAATTCATCTATAATAAATTCAAAACCTCAAGAACCTGTAGTAAATGAGCCGCCTAAAATTATTTTAAAAAAAGACACCAAGCGAACATCTGGACTTTCTTTAAGTAGTATCAAAGCAAAAAAAGAACATCAAATTAAACAAATGGATGTTGTTATTGATGAAGATGCCTTGCCCAAAGAGCCTTTTACAGAAAAACAACTTATTGCTAAATGGAATGAATTTGTTGAAAATATTCAAAAAGAAGGTAAATATAATTTAGCATCTATATTATCTATAGACACACCAAAAGTTAAAGGAACAACGATTCACTTAGAGTTTCCAAATTCGACTAATAAAGTAGAATTAGAACGTCAACAATTTGATTTATTATCTTTTTTAAGAAAGTCTTTAAATAATTTTGATATCAATTTATCCATCACGGTTAATGAAGAAAAGGAAAATCAATATGCTTATACTCCTCTTGAAAAATTTGAAAAGTTAAAAGAAAAAAACCCTAATATTGAAATCTTAAAGAAAACATTTGGTTTAGATATATAAATAATTGTTTATGAGAAATTTATTCATTTTTATACCTGTAATTGTCTTAATGTTTATTGGGTGTGATGGCCGAAACAAAGCCTATAAATCTAATCAAGAAGTCCTTAAAGAACACAACCTTTATAAATCGTTCTCTGAGAATATTAAATTTATACCCGAAACCTACTCTGAAACAACTATTGATACACTTTTAAGTAATGGATTCAGCATAAAAATAAAAACGTATACTGATATGGATACTAGTTTTTTAAGTGAATTCTCAAAAGACACTATTCATCATAAAAATTATTATAGAGATATTAAAAGCGTTATAAATATCTCAAAAAATAGCAGCAACATTACTTCAAAATTAATTACAAAAAATTTCTTTAGTAAGTATAACAAAACCATCTCAAAGGATATTGAAAACAAAATTATTAAAGGTATTTGGTTGAATCAATATGCTTCTTTAATTAAAAACAAGGTTGTTTTTAACGTTATATTTAATACTCCTAATTCTAAAGACTACTCATGTTATACGTTAACATTTTTTGAAAACGGTGAATATTTAATTGAAAATAAATTAGAACCAAACTTTGTTTAATATGCTAGGATTGAAACTTCCAACAGATCCACGATGGGTTAATATCGTTGAAAAAAATATTGAAGAAATATTGACTGACCATGCTTTTTGCGAACAGAAGGCAACAAGTACGGCCATTTCATTAATTGTAAGTTTTCCTGAGTATACAGACTTGGTTCAGGAAATGACAGCTTTAGTAAAAGAAGAAATTAGCCATTTTAAGATGGTACATGATAAAATTATAGAACGTGGTTGGACACTTGGTAGAGACCGACGTGATGATTACGTTATTCAACTAGTTAAGTTTTTTCCAAAAGGAGGCAGCCGAACGACGCAATTAGTGCATCGCTTACTATATGCAGCATTAATAGAAGCTAGAAGCTGCGAACGTTTTAGATTACTTTCAGAAGAATTAGAAGATAAAGAACTTGCTGAATTTTATAAAAATTTAATGGTAAGCGAAGCTAATCATTACACAATGTTTTTAGGATTTGCTCGTCAATACGGCAATAGAAAAGAAGTTGATGCTAAATGGCAACAACTTCTTGAATATGAAGCTGAATTAATGCGAGATTTAGGAAAAACTGAAACTGTACATGGTTAAAACTTATAACCTACTCCAAATTGTATTGTCGAATTTGTAGCTTTAATTCCTAAATTCTCATCAAAAATATTTGAAAACCCGTAAGTATATCTTGCGTCTGCAAAAAGCATGTGAGATAATTTATATTCAAAACCAGTAACACCTGAATACGCAAAATTTCTGATGCCGTCGCCTACTTTGCTTATCTTTAATCCTACCTGCGGACCAGCACCAAAATATAATTTCTCACTCAATCTAAATTTAAATAGAACAGGCATTTGTATATAATCTAATTGCATTGGTTCTGGTTTAGCTCCTTCTGCAGAAAACTGTAATTCAGGCATAATATAAACGGTATTTGATAAGCCATATTCACCAAAAAAGCCAATAACAAATCCATTTCTATGAGTATTATCAGCCATTGGGTTACCATCAAAATTTAAATTTGAAATGTTTAAACCACCTCTAAAACCATATTTTGTTGACTGAGAAAATCCATAAAAAGAATAGCCAAGTACTAAAACTAATAGTAATATTTTTTTCATAATAATAGGTTTGGGTTAAGAATTAATTCTAACGAATATATACCATATTATGAAAATTTATATATTTTAAAGGTGAAGTGCAAAATTTTACTGTGTGTTGCTTGAAACAGTATCATAATATATACTTTTTATAATACCATCTGCCAACCCTATCTTAGGAACATAAATATGTTTAGCACCACTCCATTTCATTGCTGACAGATAAATTCTCATCGCTGGAATAATAACATCTGCTCTGTCTTGGTTTAAATCTAAAACTGTAATACGCTCTTCGTACGAATAGCTTTGTAAGGTGTTGTAATATGAAGTTAAATAAAAATAAGTTAATGGTTTACCCATGGCTTTACCTGATACCTTAAATATTTTATTAATGTTTCCTCCAGAACCGATAACTTCAATTTTATCAAAATGCCCAGCCTTTTCTTTAATCCACATTTCAAGTTCTATCCAAGCCTCCTTTTTTACCATATCGTTAAGTAGCCTTACAGTCCCTATTTTAAATGATTTAGATGCCACTGCCGTTCCTTTGTGTATAACAGTAAATTCTGTACTACCACCACCAACATCTACATATAAATAGGTTTTAGTATCATCGATATACTTATGTAAGTCTGTTGCAGCAATTATGGCCGCTTCTTCTTCTCCATCAATAATATCGATTTGTATTTTGGATTTTTTCAACACTTTTTTAACGACCTCTTTTCCATTAAGAGCTTCACGCATTGCGGATGTCGCACATGCTTTATATTTTACAACTTTATGAGATTTCATGAGCAAGTTAAAAGCCAACATGGTATCAAGAATACGTTGCGTATTTTCTTCTGAAATTGTTTTAGATATAAAAACATCAGATCCAAGTCGAATAGGCACCCTAACCAATGAGTTTTTTTTAAACATAACTGGTTTTCCCTCTTCTTCAATGATGTTCGAAATAAGTAATCTTACGGCATTTGAACCAATATCAATAGCGGCATATTTTTGTATTGAAAGCATACTAATTCTTTAACTTTTTTAAATAATAATTATAAATTTCTAGTTGAGCTCTAGTTTTTTTCTTATCATTTTTTCTGTATTCATTATTTTGTGACTCATTTAATAACCTTGCTTTTACATTATCATTCCAGCAAATATCAAACGTATCTAATAGTTCTTGTTTTATATCTTCATCATAAATAGGGCAACTAACCTCCACTCTATTATCAATGTTTCTTGTCATCCAATCTGCCGAAGAAATATATACTTTTGGTAAATTATTGTTTCCAAAAACATAAAGTCTTGTATGTTCTAAAAATTTATCTACTATACTAATAACTTCAATATTCTCGCTCATCCCTTTTACACCAGGAATTAAGCAACAAATACCCCTAACAATCATTTGTATTTTAACACCTGCATTACTAGCTTCATAAAGTTTATCGACCATTACATAACTAGAAATACTATTCATTTTAAGTCGAATATATCCTGGTTTACCACTTTTTACATTATAAATTTCATTATCAATTAAATTAAATAATGCTTTTTGAGTATAATGAGGTGACGTAATAATGTGCTTGTATTTAAAAATTTGATAATTGGTTTCGAAAAACGCAAAAACCTTATTAACATCTTTTAATATACTTTGGTTGGCTGTAAATAAAGTATAGTCTGTATAAATTTTTGCAGTTGACTCATTGAAATTTCCAGTACTAATAAACCCATATCTTTTCATTTTCTTTCCTTCTTCACGCTCTATAACGCACATTTTACTATGCACTTTTAATCCTTGAACACCAAAAACCAAATGTATTCCTTCTTCTTCCATTTGTTGGGCATAGTCAATATTTGCCTGTTCATCAAACCGAGCTTGTAACTCAATTGAAACTGTGACCGATTTTCCATTAATTGCTGCATTAATTAGTGAACTAGCAATATGAGAGATTTCGGCTAAACGATAAATTGTAATTTTTATAGTTTTTACATTTAAATCTAAAGCAGCTTCTCTTAAAAATTTGACGACATAGGAAAATGTATGATATGGCGCAAAAATTAAATGGTCTTTTTTTGAAATTTCCTCAAAAATACTTCCCTCAAGAGGCAGTCCTTTTACAGGTAGTGCTGTAATTTTTTTATATAATAAATCTTGTCTACCTAGGCTAGGAAACCCCATGTAATCTCGCCTATTGTGATAACGCCCTCCAGGTATAATACTATCGGCCGAGTCTATATTCATTTTAGACATGAGATATTCTAATGTTTCTGTATCGATGGTTTTATCATAAACAAAACGAACTGGCTGACCAATTTCGCGATGCTTAACACTATCTGAAATTTTTTCAATAAAACTCTTACTTAAATCACTTTCAAAATCCAGTTCAGCATCACGTGTAATTTTTATCATGTGTGCGGAGATACTATCATACTTAAAAATATTAAAAATATCATTTAAAAAATACCGTAATAAATCATCAAGCATGATTATGTAATCCTTACCATCTTTTTGTGGTAATTCTATAAAACGATTTATAGACTTTGGTATTTCTATTAAGGCATATTGCTTTTCTTTATCTTCTAGAACCATTTTAACAGCCAAATAAGCTGCGCTATCTTTTAAATTTGGAAGTTGTACTAAATCATTTAAAATAATAGTTACAAGGGCTGGACTTACTTTTTGAATAAAATAATTCTTTAAAAAATCATGATGAAAATCAAGAATTTGAGTTTCGTCAATTACAAATATATTTTCGTCTCTTAATTTAAGTTCAATATTACTTAAAATTTCAAGACTTTCACTCTGCTGTCCAATAACAATTTTAGTGATTATTGCTAGCAGTTCTTGAGATTTCATGCCTCCTAACTCACTCTTGCCGCCTTTACCTGCTTGAACTATTCGTTTAACAGTAGCATATCTTACTTTAAAAAATTCATCTAAATTATTTGAAAAAATACCCAAAAATCTTAGCCTTTCAATAAGTGGTACTGTTTCGTCTGCTGCTTCTTGTAAAACTCTCGCATTAAACTGTAACCAACTAACTTCTCTATTAATGTAACTTTTATTATGTTTTTCGGCCTTTGTCATCTGCTATTCGTTATAATTATTCACAAATATATTCTATTTGAGCAATGTAAAAATATGGATTCAATATTAATATTTTTTAGAGATTAAAAAAATGATAAACTTTCATAAAAACTAATCTTAAAAGTTATGAAAATAATTACTAGGCTTAAACCTCTAGAGTTTGTAGTTATAGTTTTTTTATTAAGTGATTGTATTATGAATGCACAGTTAATGCCCCAATTTCAAGACACATGCTACATAATGCATGATTTTACATCTGGTTCTCATGAAACTTTTATTAGTTACGAATTCCAGCTTTTGAGACCTTGATGCAATTGTGCATGTAAGCTCTAAATTTTTAAATCTCTTGGAAATAAAGTCATTACTGTCTTACCCTTTTTGATATCTTTCCAATTATCAGCTTCAAATTCTATAATCACTACACCGCAAGTAGGAACATTATCAATGTGCCTATCACCATAACTATTCACGACAGACGTAATAGCATTGTTGTGTGCAAAAACAAGTAACTCATTTATTGAGTTTGTTGAACTTTTTATAACTCGTAACAGATTGTTTCCTGAAAAGTCATACAAATTATGTTCTAAATTAAAAATATTAGGCCTAATTTTAAGATTGGACACAAATATTTCAGCAGTTATTTTAGCCCGTAAAGCATCACTTGACAAAACTAAATCTGGGTGAAGTTGACCTATTAATTGATTGGAAATGTTATTGGCATCTTTAAAACCTCTAGAACTTAAAGTTCTTTCGTGATCAGAGACATTATGCTCCCAAGATGATTTTGCGTGTCTAACCAATATAAGTTTTTTCATAACATTCAATTAATGATTTGCTTTTTATCGATAAAATATTTTAATCTCTTAAATGCATTTTGATTATTAAACGTAAAAATAGATAAAACTAGCAACTGCATGAAAATTAAAATAGAATAAAAACCTTGCTACTAAATAGTTTTAAAACATTAGTAAGCGTTGAAATGCACTGTTAAACTGATTAAATGTAAAAACAATTCATTTTATCGATTTTTTAAGTGATATATCACTTTTATTTGATAGAATAACTACATATATGTTGCTTTGCTGTTAGATAAATATAAAAAATTATGATCCCAAATCTAATTTAACCTCAAAACAACATTGTTTATCAATGTATCTCCCTCACTGTTTTTCCCTCAAAAACTTTTATTGTGGTTTGTTTTTTACTCACAGAATGTGACTGAAAAAATAAGTTTGGTATCAAATAAAAGTAATAGATTTTAAATAAATAATAAGTCATGAAAAACAATTCGAATGTAACTCTTTGTATTTTTTTATTTGTTTCATGTATTTCTATATTTTCTGTAAACAAGTCGTTTGCTCAAGAAAAAGGAATTTATGAAATTTCTAATAGCTCTACCTTAAATAAAGTTAGTAACCAAAAAAGTGTACAAAGCAAAAACAATAATAGAGATAACTTTTATGATTTAGCATTTAAAATGCACCCGACTCATTATTTTGAAAAGGGTTCTTTAAAAAGTGTATACAAGTCCAGTGATCCTGTAAAATTAACTTTTGAAGATTCAGAGTCTCTAAAGTCATTAAATAAACCTAACGCAAAAAATAATCAGGTTGAATTAATTACAATCATGCTAAACAATAGTAATGATTTAAATAATTCAATTAACCTAACTAGCAATACTGGTTTAAGTAAATTAAAATATGTTTTTGTTAAATGTAATTTTAATTGTTCTGAGACTCAAATTCAAAAGTTTATTAAAACTAACGCGGAGATTAGAATATTCTATTCAACTCAAAATCCATCTTAAGACTAGCCTAAGTAAATTTAAAATATTAACACATGAGAAAACTATACACCACTAAAGCAACATCAAGCAACTATTCAGCTAAGCTGTTAGTATTTGCTATTTTGCTATTCCTTTGTGCATATAATAGTTATAGTCAAGTAATAGTTCCTTTTACACCTAGGACATCGACAGTAACGCCTTCAAAGACTATTTATACTGTTAAAGGTGACTTTTCTATGATTGGTAACACCAACCTTACATTAGCTAGTTATGGGGTTAACACCAATAACAATCATGATATGATCTATGTTGATATTGATAATGATTCAAACACCATAAATTCATCTTCTGCCACTTTAACTTTTTCTGACGAAAATGGTGCTGTTCCTGAATGCTCAAATATCGTATATGCAGGATTGTACTGGACTGGTAGAGCTGGAAACGATGAAACTGTTACAGTTGGCACAAAAGTACTTGATAAAAGGAAAGTTTTAATAAAAAAAGGAGCTGCTGGAACATACGAACCTGTTATTGCAAATACTACGAGTATTACTAACAAAAATATTTATTTTCCTTCTGGAACAGAAGATAATATATATTCTGCTTATGCTGAAATCACTGATTTTGTTAAAAATAATGGATTAGGAGAATACTTTGTTGCAGATATTGCTTCACTTGAAGGGAACCCAGATAATGTTGGAAATTATGGAGGTTGGGGAATGGTTGTTGTATACGAAAATTCTAAAATGAATTGGAGAGATGTTACTGTTTTTGATGGATTTGCTTATGTTAAGGGCCCTAAAAATGCTAATTACACTTTTGATATTAACGGATTTAACACAGCTATAAGTGGTGACCTCAATATAAAGCTAGGCGTTATGGCAGGTGAAGGAGACACTGGTGTTTCTGGAGACTATTTCCAAATACAAAGACAAGATGATAGCTCATTTCAATCATTATCCCATTCCTTAAATAGCACAAATAATTTTTTTAACTCATCTATAAATACAGGAGGAAACTATAGAAACCCATTATTAACTAATAATACGGGTATAGACATTGCTATGTTTAATATTGATAACACAGATAATGGAATTATTAAAAATGGTGATACCTCAACTAAGTTTAGATATGGCTCTACGCAGGACACTTATGTGATTTTCAATATTACGTTTTCAATTGATGCTTATGTTCCAGAAGTAACAGGTGTAATTGCTAATACCTCTATTAATGGTGCTCCAAACACTGGTAGTTTATCAATTGAGCCGGGTCAAACTGCAGATTATACGTTAGAAATAAAAAATGTAGGTACTGAAGCTACTGATAATACGGTTATAACAATACCTCTACCAGATACGGTTGATCCAAGTGTTTTAAATTTTAGTTCTAGCATGAACTATACACCTACTACTCAACCAACATACAATTCAAGTCTAGGCTCTAATGGTTCTATTGTATGGAATTTAGGAACCTTACCTTTACCTGCCGACCCTACTACGGTTTTAGCGGAATTAAGTTTCAGTTTAACAGCTACTACAGATTGTTCTTTAATTAGCGGTGTAGATCCTAGTATAACACTTTATGGAAGTATAAGTGGAAATGGTGCTATATCTAATGTTACATTTGATACTCCTTTAGTTCAAGGATATGCGTCTGATGATACATGTAAAGATAACCCAATTCCTGTACCTATAGTAATAAATATTGATAATTCAAATTTTGTAAACGAACCTCCAACAATAACTGCTCCTAGCGAATTGGCTATAGAAGGATGTGATGAAAATAATATTACTGACATAACGGCAAGATATGCTTACAGTTCTACAGAATCTGTTGACATTAAAGATAGTTATGTTAATACTGGTTATACAATTTCCAATGATGTAATTAGTGTTACTTATGTGGATATTGTTACCCCCAATACAAGTTGTCCATTGGAAGTTACTAGAACTTATACAGCTACAAATAGTTGTGGAAATACAGCTGATGCTGTACAAACAATAACAGTTAAAGATACCACACCTGCTACTGGTACAACACCTGCTGGAACTTCTGGTATTAATGCCTGTGCCAGCGAAAGTGAAATTGATACTATTGTTACCACAGCTGATGACATTACTGCGCTTGAAAATGCCTATACTGATGACTGTGGTTCTGTAAAGGCAACGTTCGTTAGTCAGTCACTTTCTGGTGATCAATGCGCTTGGTCCTTAGAACGTAACTATACAATCTCTGATGGTTGTCCTGCTAATGATTTTAATGTGACCATCACACATTCTGGTTCTGACCAAGATGCAGCTACTGGTACAACGCCTGCTGGAACTTCTGGTATTAATGCCTGTGCCAGCGAAAGTGAAATTGATACTATTGTTACCATAGCTGATGACATTACTGCGCTTGAAAATGCCTATACTGATAACTGTGGTTCTGTAAAGGCTACGTTCGTTAGTCAGTCGCTTTCTGGCGATCAATGTGCTTGGTCCTTAGAACGTAACTATACAATCTCTGATGGTTGTCCTGCTAATGATTTTAATGTGACCATCACACATTCTGGTTCTGATCAAACTCCACCTTCAATAGATAATACGAATCTCGCTAATATTGAATTAGAATGTAGTCAAGGAGATACCGCTGCTAAATTATCTGATTGGTTAGATAATCATGCTGGTGCTACTGCATCTGATAATTGTGGTTCGGTAATTTGGACTAACAATTATGGACAAGATGATTCGGTTAAATGTGATGGTAATGCTATCACCGTAACATTTACAGCTACTGACGATTGTGGCAAATCCTCTACTACAACTGCTACTTATTTAATTAAAGATTCAGAAGCTCCATCTATTACAACAGAAGCTTCTGATAAAATTGTAGAATGTGATGGCAATGGAAATACAACGGATTTAAATGCTTGGCTAGCAAGTCATGGTGGGGCTATTGCAACCGATACCTGTAGTAACGTAACTTGGTCTGACGATTTTAGTGCGCTTTCCGATAGTTGTGGTGAAACAGGTTCGGCCACTGTAACTTTTACAGCTACCGATGGCTGTGGAAACAAGTCTACAACAACTGCAACTTTTACTATACAAGATACTACAGCACCTTCTGTTCCTACTGACTCAGGTTCTAATGTACAATGTTTAAAAGAAGCTACTCAACCTACAGCACCTATAGTAACCGATGTTTGTGGAGGAGAAATTATACCTGTTATTACTGAAAGTTCAGATCCTATTTGTGAAGGCTATAAAGTGTATACATTTAAATATACTGATTGTGCAGGTAATGAATCTGTATATACTTATACTTATACTATAGACTTAAAGCAATTTATATTACCTACTAACGGCTCAAAAACAGTTAATAGCTTAGCAGAGGCTGTTGAACCAACGCCTCCTACCGTTACGGATAATTGTGGTAATATTTTAAAACCTTCAGAACCTGTTGTAACGGAAACACCAGATTGTCAAGGTACTATTAAGTATACATATACATATACCGACTGTGCCCTTAATACTGCTGATTGGACATATACTTATACCATAGTATTAGCACCTTTTACAGTTCCCGAGAATGAAGCTTCTAGCGTTGCTTGTATTACAGATGCTGTAGTACCAACCCCTCCAACTGTGTTCGATGCTAATAACAAAGAAGTAATCCCAGTTATGACCGAAAATGCAGATCCAGTTTGTAAAGGTGATAAAATATATACCTTTACCTATACTGACTGTGCTGGCAATACTGCTGACTGGAAATATACCTATACAATCAATGATGACATTGCCCCAGTAGCTCCTAAAGCTCCCGAACCTATGGAGTATCAGTGTATAGATGATGTCCCTGTTGCAGGAAACTTAACAGCAGTTGATAACTGTGCTGGAAATATTACAGTTGCTGGTGTTGATAGTGTTGATAATTCTAATCCATGTAACATAACTATCATACGTACATGGACGTTTACAGATAATTGTAACAACACAAGTTCGGTTGCTCAAGTAATTACTGTAGCTGATAAAACTGCTCCAGTTGCTCCTACCGCTCCATCAGATATGACTTATCAATGTATAAATGATGTCCCTGTGGCGGGTAACTTAACAGCAGTTGATAACTGTGCTGGAAATATTACAGTTGCTGGTGTTGATAGTGTTGACAATTCAAATCCTTGTAACATTATCATTAAGCGTACTTGGACATTTACTGATAGCTGTAACAATTCTAGTTCTGTATCTCAAACTATTACAGTTAAAGATACAACAGCTCCTGTTTTAACAAGTGATTTAGATACTGAAATGGATGTTAGTTGTTCTGATATTCCTGATAAACCTAATCTTACTTTTGAAGATAATTGCGATTCTAACGTAAATGTTGATTATAGTGAAACCAATACGTTTGATGAGACTATTTTAACTGATTACGAAATAGTAAGAACATGGATTGTTAGTGATGCTTGTGGCAACAAAAACACCTATACGCAAACGCTACACGTAACTTTAGACGAAGTAGTAACAGAAATAACTGCTGAAGACAGATGTTACGATGATGGTGTTGTTAACTTAAACGACTATTTACAAACTACAAACCTTAATGGTGTATGGGAAATGGTTGAAGGTAATACTGATGCTACGCTTGAAGGAAGCATTTTTAATCCAACCACCTTACAATTAAGTTTAGATTTTCTTCCTAAAGATGGAGGTATCGATTATCTCTTTAAATATACTACAACAGATCAAGGCTGTATAAGTGTTACAAATGTTGCTATGAATATTAATGCAGATTGTAAGGTATTACCTTGTGGTAGTGAAGACGTGGTTATTTCAAAAGCAATTACACCAAATGGTGACCAATGGAATGAATATTTCCAAATTACCGGTATTGAATTATGTGGATTTGAAATGGATGTTAAAATATTTAACCGTTGGGGTGCTTTAGTTTACGAAAACAGCAACTACCAAAACGATTGGAATGGAAAATCTAGTAGCGGAGCTATTGGAGCCTCAGGAACAGTTCCAAGCGGAACATATTATTATATAGTAATCTTAAAAGATAGTGGATTGAATCCTTTTACAGGGCCAGTTTACGTTGGAACCAAATAAAACTTTAACCTATGAAATTTATAAAACATTATATAATAGCGTTTGCGTTGTTTAGTTGTACAGTCGGAGTTGCACAACAATTACCGCAATTTACACAGTATATGTACAACACAATATCCATTAACCCTGCATATGCTGGTAGTAGAGAAGCACTAAGTATTGTTGGTCTACACCGAAGCCAATGGGTTGGCTTTAAAGGTGGGCCTATAACCCAAACACTTTCTATTAATACACCTCTTAGAAATGATAGAATTGGTTTAGGATTATCGTTTATTCAAGATGATTTAGGTCCTCAAAATTTTTCATATGTTTATGGCGACTTTTCATATACTATTCCAACGGGGTACGATTCAAAATTAGCGTTTGGATTAAAAGCTGGATTTACACAATATAGTATGGATTCTGATTTTTTAAATGATCCTACAATAGCGGAAGATGAATTTTTCATGGGTTATGAAAACCGTATGACTCCTAACCTTGGTGCTGGTGTGTTTTGGCATTCTAACAAATGGTATGTTGGCTTATCTGCTCCTAGAATATTTAATTCAGATTATAATAAAGATAGAAACTTTAAAGCTTTAGAACGTACTAGCTACTATTTAACAGGAGGTTATGTATTTGATTTCAGTAAAAGCTTAAAGTTTAAACCTGCCTTTTTGGTTAAAGCTACAAATGGA
The DNA here is from genome assembly GCA_050300615.1 of Flavobacteriaceae bacterium. GTDB lineage: Bacteria > Bacteroidota > Bacteroidia > Flavobacteriales > Flavobacteriaceae > Yeosuana. The sequence goes on from JBNKYB010000051.1 coordinate 13,247, forward strand.
GCCTCTCCTTCGTATGATTTAACAGCAAATTTCTTATTCAATGAGAAATTTTGGTTAGGAGGTTCTTATAGAATTAATGAACAAACTGCCGCTATTGGTGGGCTTGTAGATTTTCAAGTATCAAGACAGTTACGTTTAGGATATGCCTACGAAAAACCAATTTCTGATATAGCTAGCTATACCTCTGGTACGCATGAAATTTTGCTTATTTATGAGTTTAAATTCTTAAGTTCTAAATTAAAATCTCCTAGATATTTCTAATTGAAATTATTATGAAAATAAAAATCCACATATTAGTTTCTATTATATTAATGATGAGTTTTTCTGCATTTCCGCAACAAGGAAAACAGAAAAGGGCTGATACCCTATTTAATAAATTCTCATTTGTAAAAGCTGCCAAAGTTTATAGAGACCTTATAGACAATAATTATAACAAAGACTATGCTGTAAGACGATTAGCAGATTGTTATGCATATTTAAGAGATCCCAAAAATGCAGCTAGATATTACAAAAGCGTTGTAGAACAAGAAAATGTTCCTATAGAGTATTATTATAGTTATGCACAATCTTTAAGAGGTATAAAAAAATATAAAGAATCTCGTGTTTGGTTACAACGGTTTAAAGATTCTGGTGGGGTTGTTAACTCCAACGACTTCTCTAAAGACGTCAATTTTATAACAAGTGTATTTAATGCTAAACAACAGTACTTTTTAGATAGAATTCGTTTTAATTCAAAGTATAGTGATTTTGGAGCTTTTGAATTTAATGGCAAAATATATTTTGCATCTTCAAGAGACGAAGGCGTTTCAATAAAACGCCTGTATGGTTGGAACGAGCAACCTTTTCTAGATGTTTATGTTACAGATGTTGGAAGTAAAAAAGTTGATCATACATCAAAATTAAAAGGTGATGTAAATTCAATTTATCACGATGGTCCTGTAACCATTACAAAAGATGGTCATACCATGTACTTTTCCAGAAATAACTATAAAAAAGATATCGAGGGAAAAGATAAAAAAGGAATGATTAACATGAAACTATATAGAGCAACCTTAGTAGATAGTTTATGGACTAATATTGAAGACCTCTCTATTAATAGTAATGACTATTCTAATCAACATGCTGCCTTAAATACAGACGACACAAAATTATATTTTTCTTCTGATAGACTTGGTGGTTATGGAGGATCTGATATTTATTATGTAGACATAAACCCTGACGGAACATTAGGAACACCTGTTAACGTTGGAAACATTGTTAATACAGATAAAGCTGAGGGATTTCCATTTATTAATAATGAAAACACCTTATTCTTCTCTTCTGACGGACATGAAGGATTAGGATTATTAGACATTTACGGAACCATAAAAGGAGATAATGATGAAATCGTTGATGTTATAAATTTAGGAATTCCTATCAACTCTAATAAAGATGATTTTTCTTTTACCATGAACCCAAACGGAATTACGGGATACTTTGCATCCAATAGATCTGGTGGACGTGGCGATGATGATATTTATGGCTATCACCGTGTTCCAACTCTTCAAGTAGAAGGTGTTGTATCAGATGCTATTAACTCCAAACCAATTCCAAATTCAGTCATAAACTTATATGATGATAAAGACAACCAGATTGCCTATATGGTAACTGATGAAAATGGATATTTCCAAATAAATATTGATAGAAATAAAGATTATAAAATCGTTGCGAGTCAGAAAAAATATATTGATGACTACAGGACTTTTACATCTAAAAATCTACAAACAGAGCTAACCTCTATAACAGCTAATTTATTATTAAATCCGGTACAAGATGTTGTAAAACTAGCCGAATTAAACACCATCTACTTTGATTTTGATAAGTATAATATTAGAAAAGACGCTGCTTTAGAGTTGGATAAAATTGTTGATATGATGCAAAATACGTATCCAGATATGGTTATTAGAATTGAATCGCATACCGATTCTAGAGGTGCCAGATCTTACAATGATAAATTATCTATTGATAGAGCAAATTCTACTTATGAGTATTTAATCTCAAAAGGTATAAACCCTGATAGAATTACAAAACATGAAGGCTTTGGAGAACGTAGGCTAACAAATGGTTGTGAAGATGGGGCCAAGTGTGAAGAGGAGCAACACCAACTTAACAGACGTACACAATTTATAGTTGTTAAAATGGAATAAATCAATTATGTAAATACAAACCTGCTTTTAAAAATACTTTTGGTGTTTTTAATTAAAACTAATACCACATGAAGTCAAAAAAACACATATTAATTACTGTAATTTTACTGTTAAACCTTTCGGTATTTGCACAATACAGAAAACAAAAACAGGCAGATAATTTATTCAACAAATTTTCATTTGTAGCCGCTTCAGTAAAGTATAAAGAACTTATCGATGTTAATTTTAATAAAGACTATGCTATAAGACAATTAGCAGATTGTTATGCCTTTATGAGAAACCCTGATAGTGCCGTGGTTTATTATAAAAAAGCTGTTGAACAAAATAACGTTCCAACAGAATATTTATATAAGTATGCACAGGCTTTAAGAGGTGTTAAAGAGTATAAAGAATCTCGTTTATGGATGAGAAAGTTTAAGGAAGCAGGAGGAGATATTGCTGATGCAAAGCTTATGAAAGATGCTAATTTTGTCACTACTATTTTTAATGCAAAACCACAATACTCTTTAAAAAAAGTAAATTTTAATTCAAAATTTAGTGATTTTGGAGCCTTTGAACAAGGTGACAAAATATATTTTACATCATCAAGAGACGAAGGTGTATCAACTAAACATATTTACGGTTGGGATGGACAACCATTTTTAGATGTCTATATAAAAGATAAAAATGATAGTGTTACTCCTGTTAATCATAAATCTAAAATAAAAGGAGACGTAAATACAATCTATCATGATGGGCCTGTTACCATCTCAAATGATGGTAAAACTATGTACTTTTCAAGAAATAACTTTAATAAAAACGTCCTTAAAAAAGACAAAAAAGGAATAACTAATTTAAAAATATATAAAGCAACTCTTATAGATAGTGTTTGGACAAATATTGAAGAACTTCCTTTTAATAGTGATAACTATTCTACTGGACACCCTGCATTGAGTAATGATGGTACAAAACTATATTTTGCCTCAGATATGCCTGGTAGTATTGGTGGTTCCGATATATATTTCTCATATATAAATTCTGATGGTACTTATGGTAAACCTCAAAACTTAGGAGATATTGTAAACACCAAGAAAAACGAATTGTTTCCTTTTATAAATAGTGAAGGAACTTTATTTTTCTCATCTGACGGGCATCCTGGATTAGGAATGTTAGATATATTTGCTACAGTTTCAGATAAAAATGATAATATTATTAATGTTTTAAACTTAGGAGTTCCTGTTAATTCAAGTAAAGATGATTTTTCATTTTTTATGAATTCAGATGGCACTACTGGTTATTTTGCCTCTAACAGAGACGGCGGTATAGGTAGTGATGATATTTACGCTTATAACAGAGTACTCCCATTAAAACTAGAAGGAACCGTTACTGATGCTATTAACAATAAGCCTATTGCAAATGCTACCATAACTTTGTTTGATGCAACTGGTATGCAAATTGCCGAAGTACAAACAGATTTTAATGGTCATTATGAAATTAATATTGATAGAAATGCTGATTATAAACTATTAATCAGTGATCCTAAACATGACAGTGATGCTAAACTTATTACTTCAAAAAATATTGACAAAACCACAAGAAGTATTACAGCAGATTTTTCATTAAACCCTGTTCAGGATGTTGTAAAATTAGCTGAATTAAAAACTATTTACTTTGATTTTGAAAAGTATAACATTAGAAAAGATGCTGCTTTAGAATTAGATAAAATAGTAAATATGATGACTAACACCTATCCAAATATGGTTATTAAAATTGACTCTTATGCGGATTCTAGAGGGACTAGAGCTTTTAATGACTGGTTATCTCAAAAACGTGCCAAAGCTACATTTGACTATTTAGTTTCAAAAGGAATTGACCCCGATAGAATTACTACCTATAAAGGTTTTGGTGAAGAAGATTTAACTAATGATTGTGATGGAAGTGTTCCATGTACAGAGCAACAGCATCAATTAAACAGACGTACCGAATTTATTGTAATAAAAATGAATTAATATAATTTATAGAAGTAAAATAAAAAAAAACAGGTAATTTAAATTACCTGTTTTTTTAGGCTGGTTGGTTAGTGATAAATTGTTTTTACTTTGTAATCAATCAAAACTAACCAAAGATATATTATTGATATATTTTTTTCATTAACAAATGTTAAGAGGATTCTTTTAAATGTTTCCTAATCCTGCTTAACTGTACTGGTGTAACACTCAAATAAGATGCTATATGATATTGAGGGATTAATGAATCAATCTCTGGTATACGCTTTTTGAGGAGTAAATAGCGTTGTTTTGCATCAAGTGAAATCAATTCAAGCTGACGCTCTTCATACTTTATAAAAACATACTCCACTATTTTATTATATAAATTACTAATAACAATATCTTGCTTACAAAGGTTCTTCAATCCTTTAAAATCAATTTCGTATACTTTACAATCTGTAAGCGTTTCATAAGTTAGTTTTGAAGGTTCTTCTTTAATTAAAGAGGTATATGGCCCAACAAAAGAAATTGGCATAAAAAAGTTTTTATTAAACTCTTTACCAGATTCAGTACTTAAATAGACTCGCATCAATCCAGAAACAAGCATGTATAATTTATAACTATTATTACCTGCTTTGGCTATTTGTGTATTAGCTTCAAGCCGTTTAAACGTAGATATGCTATTTAGCTTTTCAAAATCTTGCTCTGAAATATTAGTAAATGAGTTTAAAAATGAGAGATTCCTATTCAATTTTCAAATTTGATGTTAAAAAATACTTATGTAATTTACATAATTAACAACAATTAGAAAAATATAGTTAAACTATCTGTTTTTTAATCCATTAGAGCATAACATTGTTTTGCTATTTCTAATTCTTCGTTTGTTGGAGCTACTAAAATTTTCACGGTAGAATCAGGCACATTGATTTCACGTATAGTATTACCACGCACATCATTTTTTCTATGATCTAATTGTAAGCCAAAAAACTCCATATCTTCACAAACAATTTTTCTTATAACACTACTGTTTTCACCAATTCCTGCTGTAAAAACTATAGCATCAAGACCATTCATAGCAGCAATGTACGAGCCTATATATTTTTTAATTCTATAGCCGTTCATATATAAGGACAAACGACAATATTCATCTCCTTCAGCCGATTTAGATTCTATATCCCTCATATCACTATATCCCGTAAGGCCGAGCATTCCGCTTTTTTTGAGTAAGATATCATTAACTTCCTGAATAGAATATCCTAATTTATCTATTAAGTAAAATATCACAGACTGATCGATATCTCCTGCACGAGTTCCCATAATTAATCCATTAGCTGGCCCCATACCTAAAGAATGATCAATAGCTTTTCCTTCTTTTACAGCTGTAATACTGCAACCATTTCCTAAATGGATTGTTATAATTTTAGAATGACCAAAATTATTGTCTTTTAAATATTGAATGGACTTTTCTGAGACATATTTATGACTAGTTCCATGAAATCCATAAGCTCTTATATCATGGTCTTCTAAAAACTCTTTTGGAATGGCATATTGATATGCTTTTTGTGGCATGGTTTGAAAGAAAGCAGTATCAAAAACAGCAACTTGTTTAGCTTTTTTAAATACTTTTTCGGCAACCTCAATACCTTTTAAATTAGGCGGATTATGCAACGGTGCCAATGGAATAAGACTTTCTATTTTATCTTTAATCAATGGAGTGATTTCTACCGTTTTTGAAAACGTTTTGCCTCCATGTACTACCCTATGCCCAACAACATGAATTTTATCTTTATCATCGATTACACCAAACTTCTTATCTAACAAAAAGCTTGTTATTTGTAATAATCCTGTTTCATGATCTGGAACATCAACTTCCTTGGTCATTTTAAACTCTCCGGATTTATAGGTAATTAATGCTCCATCTAAACCTATACGTTCAACCAAACCACTTGCGGCAACGCTTTCTTCAGGCATTTTAATTAATTGATATTTTATAGATGAGCTTCCTGAGTTTATTACTAAAATATTCATGTTAAATTCCTTGTGCTTGTATTGCTGTTATAATAACTGTATTAAAAATGTCCTCTACTGTGCATCCCCTACTTAAATCATTTACAGGCTTATTAAGACCCTGTAACATTGGACCAATAGCCAATGCGCCTGTTTCTCTTTGAACTGCTTTATAAGTGTTGTTACCAGTATTTAAATCTGGAAAAATTAAAACAGTTGCCTGACCAGCCACTTCAGAGTCTGGCATTTTACTTTTACCAACTCCCGCATCGACAGCTGCATCATATTGAATAGGACCTTCAATTTTTAAATCTGGTCGTTTTTGTTTTACTATTTCGGTTGCTTTTCTAACCTTATCAACCTCTTCACCCTTACCTGATGAACCGGAAGAATATGATAACATGGCTATTCTTGGTTCAATTCCAAAAGCTATACTAGATTCTGCAGACGATATTGCTATTTCTGCTAGTTGCTCTGCATTAGGGTTTGGATTAATAGCACAATCTCCAAATACAGAAACCCTATCGTCTAAACACATAAAAAATACTGAAGACACTACAGATACCGAAGGTTTCATTTTTACGAACTGTAAAGCCGGTTTAATAGTATGTTGTGTGGTATGAGCTGCTCCAGAAACCATTCCGTCTGCTAAGCCTTTATAAACCATCATAGTTCCAAAATAAGAAACATCATTCATCAAGTCTTCAGCCATATCAATCGTGATACCCTTAGCTTTCCGTAATTCATAAAATGTGTTTGCAAAATCTTTAGAATACTCAGAATCTAATGGATTGATAACAGAGACTTTTTCTAAATCTAATTTCAATCCTAACCTTAGAATTGACTCATATATTTGATCCTTATTTCCGAGAATTGTTAGATCAACAATATCCATTAGAAATAATCTGGCTGCTGCTATAATAACTCGATCATCATTACCTTCGGGTAATACTATGCGTTTTCTTGATGTTTTGGCTCTTTTTAATAAATTATACTGGAACATTCTTGGTGTAATACCACTATTTTTAAACGTATAAAATTTATCTGCAAGCTCATCTACATTACAATACTTATCGAAAGTATTTAAAGACACTAATATTTTATCTTTATTTTCTGCGTATACATGAGAGCGAACAGCTCCTATTCTATTTGCCACTTCAAAAGTCCCGAAATTAACAGACAATATTGGGACTATTTGCTGCAACCCTTCAATTAATTTAACAATAGGTTCTTCTGGTAACAAACCTCCTGTTAAAACAATTCCTGAAATGGATGGATAATTAGTTGAAATATTTGCCTGTAAAGCTCCTAAAATAATATCTGCCCTATCTCCCGGTGTAATTATTAAACAATCTTGTTCCAGTTTAGTCAAATAATTTCGCAATTGCATAGCGCCTACTTTAAAACTAGTGGTTTGATTATTTATATGCTCATTTCCAAAAATAATCTCAGCGTCTATAGCCTTAGCAATTTCCTTTACTGTAGGGTTTTTTAATGATGGGATTAAAGGAATAGCATTTACCAATACATCGTTAGGTAAATTCTGTTCAACACCTTTAATAACTAGTTCTAAGTTTTCTTCTTGTACTTTATTTGCAATAACAGCTAAAACCTTAACTTCCTTTTCATTAAACGAATCATAAGCCAAATGCAAACCGTTAACAAACTCATCAAAACTTTTACCAACTCCACTGGAAACTATAATAGCTGGAATCCCTAAATTTTTTGCAATTAATATATTAGCATCTAGTTCTATAGCTGTGCCTTCTCCTGAAAAATCAGTTCCTTCAACCAGCATGAAATCATTTTTCTCTTCTAGAGCCTTGTACTTCTCTATTATCTTATCAAAAATTTCGCCTTCTTTACCTGAGTTTCTTTTATTTATGTATTCGTTTCGTGTTAATGCAAAGGCATCGTTATAGTCTATACTCAAATCAAAGTGAGATAATATAGTATTTATATGATTATCCCTTTTCTCCAAGGAATCATCATCAATAATTGGTCTAAAATAACCTACCTTAGCTGTTTTTCCTAGCAACATCCTCATTAAACCTAGTGTTACTATAGATTTACCACTATTAGGTTCGCTTGTTGCAATATAAATTGCTTTATTCATTTTAAAAATTTTTACAAAGTTACTTTAAAATTTTTATGTAAATAAACATTGAAAGCAATAATATCAAGGGTTTTGCTCATTTTTTTATTAATTAATATAAGTGCTATCTTCTTTAAAATAACAATGATTTTTATCATGTTTCTTAACTTTTACCCAATTGATGTTTTTAAATGATTTTAGTAAACAATTCTCTTTTTTATTCTTCTTTTCTTGATTATTTAAAAATTCATAATTTGAAATTATATGTTGATAAGCTAGGTGTATTAAATAATGATTTAATATAAATTATTAGAGCTGTTAAGTAATTTTTGGGCATAAAAAAAACCGAAAGAATAATTCTTTCGGTTTAAATATCTGTTATCCTTATTTTTTATTTAAGCGTAAACTCTGTTGTTGAAACTAGATCTTTTGAGTTAAATACGTTAACAACATAACGTCCTTTTTCAAAATCTCCATTTCCAGTTACAAATTCACAAATATTAAGACTTGAGTTTTCGTAATTAAATTTACTGATAATACTGTAGTTAAGCGTTTTTTCTCCAAAAACAACTTGCTCATTAGCTCCTAAGGTATTGTTTTTAGGGTCTATTACTTGAACATATAATTCTTGATCTCCTGCTTGAACTAATTTATTTTGAGCAACTGTAAAACATACTCTAATTTTATCAGTACGGCTCGCTCTTTCTGTAGGGATTAATTTTCCTGAAGTTCTTTCAATAACTCCAAAACCTTTTAAACCTATTGTAGATAATACAGAAGCATCTTCCATAACTTCAGCTAATGCCGTGTTTTGAATCAATAATGAATCTGTAAACATCGTTCTTTCTTCTAAACGAACACGAGTACTATCTAAAGAGGTTGCTAAATATGAGTTTTCAACTCGTAATGAATCGTTTTGTGCTAATAACACATTCATTTCTTTTTGAAGTGACACATATTTTTGTTTGTATCTCCAAAGGCTTTTTACATTAGTTTCAGATATTTTTAAAGAGTCTATCAATCCTTGAATACGTGCTCTAGCTTCAATTAAATTGTTATTAGCAACTTCGTTTTCACCAATAGCATCATCATATTGCTTAGCCATAGCATTTAAATCATTCATTACTAATTGTTTTTGCTCTGTAAGGTCTTTTCTCGTTTTGTTACTTTCCTTATAAAGGTTAAGCGAATAAAATGCTGTTCCTAAAAAAAGGACTATCGCAATACCTAACGCTACTTTTAACCCCATTCCACTTTTACTATTTTCCATAATTACTTGTTTTTAATTTTTAAAGAGTTTACTGATTTGATTTTTTAAATTTAATACTTATTTTTTTTAATGTAATGAATAAATAAACTGTATTTTTAATTATTCAAAAATTTTCTACGTCCATGGATAAACTAGTTTTATTTAATAATTCCGAATTAAAAAAATTACTAAACAAGCGTTCCGGTGAATCCAAATTTGGCGAACATGTTAACGTGTTGACTTCCATTTCTAACATATACGAACAACTTGAAAATTTGGATGTTACACATGTAATTATTGGTTTACCTGAAGATATTGGCGTTTTTGCAAACTACGGAAAATCAGGTGCTTACAATACTTGGAATACTGCTCTAAAGTTTCTTTTAAATATTCAAAATAATGAATTTACAAAGGCAAATCGAATTTTAATTCTTGGTCATCTTGATTTTACAGATGAAATGTTAAAGGTTTCCTCTTTAAATCAATCTAAAAGAAAAGACGTTTTAAAGGCTAGAAAAATTGTAAAAAAAATTGATGCGCATGTTAGTCATATAATTTATCAAATTGTTTCTGCTGGTAAAAAACCAATTATTATTGGTGGTGGACATAACAATGCTTATGGAAATATTAAAGGCAGCTCATTAGCTCTTGGAACTCCTATTAACGTTGTTAATTTTGATGCTCATACAGATTTTAGACCAGAAGAAGGCCGTCATAGTGGTAACGGATTTTCGTATGCCTATGCAGATGGCTTTTTAAAAAATTATTTTGTATTTGGTATTCATGAAAATTACACCTCTGACAAACTTTTTAAATCATTAAAAAAAATAAATTCTATAAAATATAACACCTTTGAATCTATAGAAGTTAGAAAAGAATTATCCTTTAAAAGCGAGATGAAAAGAGCTTTAGAACATGTTAGCTCTACTGCTTTTGGTGTTGAAATTGATTGTGATGCTATTCAGGATATTTCCAGTAGCGCCATGACTCCAAGTGGTTTTAGTGTAAATAAAACAAGAACCTTTGTAAACTTTTTTGGCTCTAATGAAAATGCCTGTTATCTGCATATATGCGAAGCTATAGCTACCCCAGAAAATGAAAATCAAATAGGTAAACTAATTACGTATTTAATTACAGATTTTATTAGAGCGAGTAGTTATTAAGATTTTAATAGCTTATGTATTTGGGCATATTGCAACAAAACAATGGTTCTTGTATCATGGATATATCCATTATTTAGCATTTCAACTGCTTTTTTAAATGGCAATTCTAAAACTTCTATATCTTCATGCTCACTTTCCAATCCGCCTCCAGCATTAACTTTCATGTTATCTGTATACTCTCCAATAAAAAAATGCATTTTCTCTGTCATTACACCAGGAGATGAATAAGCTTCAAATACTTTGGTTACATTTCTTAATCTATATCCTACCTCTTCTTCAGTTTCTCTTATAATGCAGGCTTCTGGATTATCTTTATCTAACATTCCTGCACATATTTCAATTAAAAAGCCATCTTCATTGTCATTCATGTAAGTAGGCATCCTAAATTGTTTTGTTAAAATTACTGTTTGTTTTTCTTTATTATATAAAAGTATTCCAGCACCATCTCCCCTGTCGTAACATTCTCGTACTTGTGTAACCCAATTACCTGAACTCATAAGATAATCGAATGTAATTTTATTTAGCGTGTAATATTGTTTTGAAAGTAATTCTATCTGTATATTTTTAACGTTATTAAAGGACATCATAATTTAAAATGTTGTTTAAATTTAATCAATGCAATTTCGTTAAAAAATCATCAACTGTAAAACTTGTAATCTATAAAATGAACATCTATTAAATAAATGATCTTGATATGGTTATACTATTTTTTATTATAGATTAACAAAAAATATTATATTTGGTATACTATTAACCCAAATCGGTATTTAACTATGTGCTTAAATTATGTCCCAAGTCTTTTATTACCTATTGCGTTAATAGAACATAGCGATATCGTTACCTTGTTAATTATTGTCGTTGTATTTTTTTCTATTTTATTGATTTTGGGAATTAGAAAATCATATAAGCTTAAAAAAGAAAATGAGCGCTTAGACAAGATCAGTGAAGAATTAGCAAAACAAGAAGAGGAATACAAAGATTTTACTGAAGGTCACATGTATGGTGATAATTAAAAAGAACAGCTTTATATGGGAGCTATAGTATTAGCTTTTATTACAACTTTTTTTATTGAATTGCTACACCGTAGAATTATTTTAGCTAAACAATATAAAAAAGAGATTAAAAAATTTAACATTAATAAGGATTTTATAATGAAACTTGACCTAAATAATTACAAAATAGGTTCAGGCCATATCTATAAATAAAAAAAACGCCCACTTTTCAGTGAGCGTTAAAATAAAAATTTTCTTTACTTCTTTATCGTACTAATTTTTTATACTTAATTCGTTTTGGCATTAAATCGCCACCAAGTCGTTTCTTTTTGTTTTCTTCATATTCACTAAAACTACCTTCAAAGAAATATACTTGAGAATCTCCCTCAAAAGCTAGAATATGGGTACATATTCTATCTAAAAACCAACGGTCGTGACTAATAACAACGGCACAACCTGCAAAGTTTTCTAAACCTTCTTCTAAAGCTCTCAATGTATTTACATCAAGATCGTTTGTAGGCTCGTCTAAAAGGAGTACGTTCCCTTCTTCTTTTAGAGTCATAGCTAAATGTAGACGATTTCGTTCTCCCCCCGATAATAGTTTTACCTTTTTATTTTGTTCGCTACCAGAAAAATTAAAACGGCTCAAATATGCTCTAGAGTTTACTTGTCTACCTCCCATTAAAATTAATTCTTGTTCGTCACTAAAGTTTTGCCAAATGGTTTTTTCAGGATCTATATTGGAATGACTTTGATCTACATAGGCAATTTTTGCTGTGTCTCCAACTTTAAATTCTCCTTTATCTGGGGTTTCTTCACCCATTATCATTCTAAAAATAGTGGTCTTTCCTGCACCGTTAGGTCCAATAACACCAACAATTCCTGCTTGCGGTAATTTAAAATTTAAACTTTCGTATAATAGCTTATCGTCATACCCTTTACTAACGCCTACCGCTTCAATAACATTAGTTCCTAAACGTGGACCATTAGGAATATAGATTTCAAGTTTTTCATCCAATTGTTTCTGGTCTTGACTCATGAGCTTATCGTAGTTATTCAAACGAGCTTTTTGCTTTGTTTGACGTCCTTTTGCTCCTTGTCTAACCCATTCTAATTCACGTTCTAATGTTTTTTGACGTTTAGAAGCTACTTTGCTTTCGTGCGCCATTCGTTTAGACTTTTGGTCTAACCACGATGAGTAATTTCCTTTCCAAGGAATACCCTCTCCTCTATCCAATTCTAAAATCCAGCCAGCTACATTATCTAAAAAGTATCTATCATGCGTTACGGCGATTACCGTTCCTTTATACTGCGCTAAATGATGCTCTAACCAGTGTACAGATTCTGCATCTAAATGGTTAGTAGGTTCGTCTAACAATAACACATCGGGTTCCTGTAATAATAATCGACACAAGGCTACTCGCCTTTTTTCACCACCCGATAGAATACCTATTTTTTTATCGCCATCAGGTGTACGCAAAGCGTCCATAGCTATTTCAAGCTTAGTATCAAGTTCCCACGCATTGGCAGCATCAATTTGATCTTGTAATTCCGCCTGACGATTCATCAACTTTTCCATCTTGTCAGGATTAGAATAAACTTCTTCCAACCCAAACATATCGTTTATTTTATTGTATTCGTCAAGAATAGCAACCGTTTCAGCAGCGCCTTCTCGAACAATTTCCATAACGGTTTTATCATCGTTAAGTTTTGGCTCTTGTTCTAAATAACCAACTGAATAATCTTGCAAAAACGTGACATCTCCTTGATAGTTTTTATCTATTCCTGCAATAATTTTTAACAAGGTTGATTTACCAGAACCATTGAGACCTAAAATTCCAATTTTAGCTCCGTAAAAAAAACTTAAATAAATATTTTTTAAAACAGGTGTATTAGCACCTTGAAAGGTTTTGGTTAACCCATTCATTGAAAAAATTACTTTCTTATCATCGCTCATTATACTCTTCCTTTTAAAGCGTTAAAAACCCAAGCAATCGCGAAAAAACCTATCCCTACTGATGCAAACCCCCATCCTGCTACTTCATCATATCGAAATGCTCCGAGAGCTATTAATCCCAGACCTACAAAAATCATAATCCATGTTGCCCATGCTAACACTGTGTTTTTATTCATTGCCATAATTAAATCTATATTTTTTAGAGCACATCCTTGTTAGATAGCAAGATCAGGCTATTCGCTTAATCCTTTTTAACTGATATCAGTTAAAAAAGATTAAGCTTCTATCCTTTGTGCCAATTGAAACACAAATATCGTATTTTTAAATAAAAAAGCATCTTTTAGAAAGATGCTTTTCATGTAAAAATTGTTTTTTAGAAATCCATAGGAACTTCTATAAATAATAAACTAGAATCTTCTTCCGCTTGTATTTCAAAAGAATTGGTTTCAGAAATTCCAATGGCATCACGGGTTTCCAACGTATTATCAAACACGTTTACAACACCGTAAATTGTCATAACATATACACCATGATTTGCACTTTTTAATTGGTACTGAAATGATTTTCCTTTATCTAAATCTATTCTTGAAATGATGGCGTCTTGATGGATTTTCAAACTACCTTGATGCTTTTCATCAATTGATGTGACCAAGGTTTGCAGTTTGTTTTTTCTTTCATCTGTTACAAATACTTTTTGGTCATAACGTGGTACAACTTGCTCCTTATTGGGGATAATCCAAATTTGAAACAATCCCAAGTGCTCATCGTTAGACCCATTGATTTCAGAATGTTGCAAACCTGTTCCAGCTGACATAACTTGCACTTCTCCGGGTACCACCGATTGCCATGCATTGTGCATAGAATCTCTGTGTTTTAAAACACCTTTTAATGGAATTGTGATAATTTCCATATTATCATGTGGATGGGTTCCAAACCCCATTTTAGGGGCAATAACATCATCATTCAAAACACGTAAGGCACCAAAATGCATTTTTTCAGGATTGTAATATCCTGCAAAACTAAACGAATGGTTTGCTTGTAACCAACCGTGGTTCGCAAAACCTCTACTATCTGCTTTATGAATTATTGTTTTCATTTTTTTAATTTCCTTTCCTTAAATTATTATCTCATTTTATCGAGCAGATTACTTAATTGACCTGCTTCCTCTTCATTTAAATTCTTTAGTAAATCTTTATTAAAATTATCTGGTATAGATTGTAATAACTCCTTTCCTTGTTTAGTAATTGTAATTTTAACAACGCGTCTATCATGTTCTGATGGTAAACGTTTTATATAGTTTTTAGCACATAATTTATCCATAAGCCGCGTAGCATTTGGAGCGCGTTCTATCATTCTATCTTTAATAACTTGCACGTTAAGCGGCTCATCTGCACCATTTAAAATTCTTAAAATATTATATTGTTGTGGAGAGATACCATACGATTTAAAAAACTCATTCTGACAATTTGAAATCCAGTTAGCCGTATACAAAATATTTAATAAGGCTTTTATTCTGTTGTTGGCAAATGTTGAATTAATATCTTTTGAAAAATCTCCCATAACCATAAACTAATATAAAACATCAGCACTAAAGTGCTTTTTTAAATTGTTCAACTGAATTTTTCAATTGTTCATTGTATTCATCATTGACAATGTTACCATCAACAAAATTATTTCCGAAAAAAGGCAACGAAAACACTTCAATTATATTAGCATCATGATATGGAAATCTATTCTGAGCCATTTCTAAAACTGAGGCTCCTCCTCGACCTCCTGGAGAAGCTGCCATTAATAACATAGGCTTATCAAAAAATGTTTTACTTTCTATTCTAGACATCCAATCAAATAAATTTTTAAAAACAGTTGTATAAGCTCCGTTATGTTCAGCTAATGATAAAATAATACCGTCAGACGATTTTATATATTCCAAAAATTTATGTGCATTATCAGGAATTCCGTGTACTTCTTCGTAATCTATCCCATAAATAGGCAATTCATAATCATTTAAATCTAAAATAGAAACGTTACAATCTTTTAAAAGATTACTCGTATAGGTTACTAATTGCTTGTTAATTGAGTTTTTACTGTTAGAACCTGCAAAGGCTATTATATTTTTCATAGTTCTTATTATTTTATACAAAAATACACTAAAAATATTTATTTTCCAAGGAAACTATTTCCGTGTAATATTATTTAATATTTAATTAACATTGTACAAAACTTTTTTTTAATCTTTTGTACATTAGCATCAAACAAAGTGAACATGGACATCAACTTCAATAAAAACGAAGATTATAATAAACTTTTACTTTCTGAACTTACAAACCGTCTTGCCAAAGTACATCTTGGAGGTGGAAAAACCAGTATTGAAAAGCATCACGCTAAAGGAAAAATGACTGCTCACGAGCGCATTGATTATTTGTTAGATTCAAATAATAAATCAATAGAAATTGCAGCTTTTGCTGGAGAAGACATGTACAAAGAACACGGTGGTTGTCCATCGGCTGGTGTTGTTGTTAAAATAGGTTATATCAAAGGAAAACAATGTATTGTCGTTGCTAATGATGCCACGGTTAAGGCTGGAGCTTGGTTTCCTATAACTGCCAAGAAAAACTTAAGAGCCCAAGAAATAGCCATTGAAAACCGTTTACCTATTATTTATTTGGTAGATAGTGCAGGAGTGTTTTTGCCCATGCAAGACGAAATATTTCCTGATAAAGAAAATTTCGGTAGGATATTTCGAAACAATGCGATCATGAGCTCAGAGGGGATTACCCAAATATCTGCCATTATGGGTAGTTGCGTTGCCGGTGGAGCTTATTTGCCCATTATGAGCGATGAGGCATTAATTGTAGAAAAAACAGGTAGCATATTTTT
>JBNKYB010000052.1:0-47660 GCA_050300615.1 Flavobacteriaceae bacterium
GTTATAGGCAATGGCGGATAGTTGCATACACTTATTAGCCTGTTTAATACCTATGGTATTGACTTTCCCTAAACCCATAAACTGAGTGAGCGTTCCAAAAACGGGCTCTACTGTGCTTTGTCGTTTGGCTTTCATATAACGCCCCTGTGGACTGTTTACTCTAACGATGTTGCGCTCGTACTCGGCGCGGTAATAGGTTACGGTAAATTTCTTTTCCTGTGCACTTTTACCTAAACATTCCCTGCGTATCGGGCAGTCAATGCAAACCTTCTTTGATGCTCGGTATTCCTTCTTTTTGGTCTGGTTCTTCGTTTCATAAAACACCTTTTTAAATGGGATTATTTCGCCTTGTGAACATACATCCCGTTATAGCTAAAACCATCTGGACAGCCTTTATACGTGCCATGAGGTGGAATAAAGCTTTTTAGGCTTCTACTTTCCAGAAAGGCGTAATTCTGACCCGTCCTGAAATAAGGCTACATAATTTTAAAGCACACAAGAACTCCGTTTTAAAAAAAAATATTAACTCTACATTAATACCAATCAATTTTATTTAAACTTTACAGGAATTAAATGATACTGTTGCTCCAATTATTACACTTACTGGAACAGCTTCTATTACTATTAATGTTGGTGTTATAAATACTGAATTTGAAGCAACAGTTAATGACAATAAAACTAAAAATATTACTTCATAAAAAAGGTCTTAAAAATATATTTGAAAACCTTTTATAGTGTATTTAATCGAATTTATTTGCTTTTAATCGAATAATTATAAAAAAAAATAGTATATTAGCCCCGTAACTATTGTTGCAAACAAATTTAGTCCCAAACTAAATTATCCTATTTATGAAAGCGAATAAATACCTATTTTGGGTTGTAATACTCGTATTTAGTATTTTATCATCCTCCAATAGTAATGCTCAAGAAATAAAGATTCTTGGCAATAACATTGAGATTGTTGATAATGATACTTCGCCCTCTAGTATTGATTACACTAACTTCGGTACAGCAAATTTTGGTACATTAATAACTAGAACCTACACTATTAGCAATACAGGAAGCTCAAACTTAATAATTACAAATATATCCTTATCTAATAATACAGATTTTTCAATAACTGGAACCCCTTATTCAACTCCAGTAAATGCTGGAAACAGTACAACATTTACTATTACATTTAATTCATTAACATTAGGAACCAAAACAAGCACAATAACTATTTCAAATAATGACGCAAATGAATCTTCATACCAATTTGATATTGAAGCAAAAGCTGAACAAAACTTTTTTGATAGTGATGGAGATGGCATTCTAGATAATGTAGATATTGATGACGACAACGATGGTATTGCAGATTCTGAAGAAGAACTTGCTTGCCAATTATCATCAATTTCTACAACAACAAATTATAAGTTTTTGAATGAAACTTTTGGTGAAGGAAATAGAACAACTATAAGTACAACTTATGATGCTACCACATCATATTGTTATGAAGATGGAACAGTTGGTGTAAATACTACCGAATGTCCAAATCAAAACAAAATAGATTTAAACGACGGAAAATATACAGTGTACTATAAAGCTGGTGATGGTGATGGCACCAATGATACTCCTGTTGAAGAAGTTGCTTCTTGGGCAGATGCTTACTGGTACACTGGAGAAGACCATACTAGTGGAGATACTAATGGTAGAATGGCAATGTTTAACGCCTCATACGATCCTGGTATTTTTTATACAGCAACTATTATTGGGGCACTACCAAATATTCCTATAACATATAGTTTTTGGGTTTTAAACTTAGACACTACAACAGCTCCTGGTATTGCAACTAGACTTAGACCAGACATATTAGTTGAGTTTAGAGATGTTAATAATAATGTACTTGCATCTATTGCTACAGGAGACATTCCTCCTTCTATTAACGGAGATCCAGCTAATAGTTGGCATCAATTTTCCGCTAGTTTAACTTTTAATGTAAGTGAATTTTATGTTTATTTTATTAATAACGAAGTTGGCGGTGCCGGTAATGATTTAGCCATTGATGATATTGTAATTTCTCAAACATTATGTGATACAGATAGTGATGGTGTTGCTGATGTTTTCGATTTAGACTCTGACAATGATGGTATTCCTGATATTGTTGAAGCTGGTTTAGGAAATTATAGTGAAGGAAAGGCAATGTTAACTGATGTTGGATCATGGGTAGACACAAACGCAAATGGTATGCACGACTCTTGTGAAGGACATACAACTTTAGATTCTGATGGAGATTCAACACCTAATTATTTAGATTTAGATAGTGATAACGATACTATATTTGACGTAGATGAATCTGGAGCAGGAAACACTGCTGATACTAATTACCAAAATGGTGATGGTGATATTACAGGTGATGGGGTTGGTGACGGTGCCGATACAGATACCGTAAGAGAAACCGATATAGATTCTGATGGAACCATAGAATATTATACAGATGGCATATTAGATTTATATGACTTCTTTAATGGTTCTACAATGGCTACAGCTTATGGTAATTCCAATCAAGGAGCAACCGGTACTGGATGGGAATATTATGTAGTAGATACCGATAACGATGGAACACCAGATTATTTAGACACAACTTCAGATGGAGCAACGTTTGATATTTCACACACTTTATACGCTGACTTAGACGGAGATAATGATGGTATTATAGATGATACTAATGATAGTGATAATGATGGTATTTTAGATTTGTTTGACACAAATGATACTGCTTTTGGATCTCCTAGAGATATAAATCAAAAACTCCAGCTTTATTTTGATGGTAGAAATGATTATGCTTCTGAAAACACTATTATTAATGAATGGACGGAGTCTACCATAATGGCATGGATTAAAATTGATCCTACAGCTTCTGGAACCCAAATAATCGTTGGACAAAATGTATTTTATTTACAACTCAATTCAGATAAAACCATTACTGCTTACGCTAATGGTAACACCATAACAAGTAGTTCTACATTAACAACAAACCAATGGATACATATTGCTACAACGTATAGTTGCGACTGCTTAACAGGAGATTTTAAACTTTACATAAATGGTGCTCTAGCAGCATATACATCAATAAATAGCGGAGCTTTTAACACAGACTCTTCAAGTTTTACAATTGGTAGAAAATCAGACACAAATAACAATTATTTTAAAGGATATATTGATGAAGTTCGCCTTTTTAATAAAGCATTAACTAAAAATGAATTACACAAAATAGTACATCAAGAAATAGAAGATAATTCGGGTGTAGTTCGTGGAAGCATTATTCCAAAAGATATAACAGATTTTGACGATATCACTAAAGTATCTACACCTCTAAGTTGGTCTCATTTAATAAGATATTACAGAATGGATACTTACAAAGATGATATTATTGATGATTTATCAACAGCTAGTATAGATGTTGGTAGCGGAACTAAAATTTATAATACTAAAATAATTGATACCCAAACAACTCCTTTACCTTATGTAACAACCAATTCCTGTACTGGAAATTGGTCTGATTCTAATAATTGGCTTGAAGGTAATATTTGGGATATTAATAGTACGCCCCCAGATTGTGCTATAGTACATATAAAAGGAAACATACAAACCAATACGAGCCTTTCTACTGCAGGTTTAATAATTGATAGCGGTAGTACTTTAGAAATTAATGGCGATTCTGAATTATTTAATTCTTGGTATCTAAAATTAGATGGTAAAATAGATTTACAAGGTGAATCACAATTAGTTCAAAACACAGAAAGTAGTTTAGAACCTACTAGTTCTGGCACATTAGAAAAAGATCAGCAAGGAACTGCCGATACTTACACATACAATTATTGGTCATCACCTGTCGGTTTTTCTAATAACTCTACAAATAATAATAGTTACAAACTTCCAGATGTATTTACAAATGTTGGGTTCTTAACTTCAGGATATAATGGTACGTCATCACCCGTTGCAGTTGCAGATTATTGGATTTGGAAATTTAGCAACCAACAAAGCGATAATTATTCTAAATGGCAACATGTACGTAGTACAGGAACCATGCTTGTTGGAGAAGGTTTCACCATGAAAGGTCCAGGAACGGGATCTATTGCAACACCTCAAAATTATGTATTTGAAGGGAAACCAAATAATGGAGATATTAATTTAACTATTAGTGCGGGAAACGATTATTTAGTTGGCAATCCCTACCCATCTGCTATTGATGCTAATAAATTCATAACAGATAATGGTCCTACAATTGCTGGAACAGATGTAGGAGCTAATATAAATGGCACACTATACTTTTGGGAACATTGGGGAGGCGGTTCTCATATTTTAAGAGAATATCAAGGTGGTTACGCAACTTACACGTTATCTGGAGGTATACCTGCTGCTGCAATGGGAACAAACGACCCAGATGTTGGTACAGGAGGAACACCAACAAAAACACCAGGTCGATACATACCAGTTGCGCAAGGTTTCTTTGTGACAGCAGAAGATGGAGGTACAATTCAATTTAATAACAGTCAACGTGTTTTTCAAATTAAAGATGGCATCAATTCCGTTTTTGTTAAATCCGGAAATACAAAACAGAGTAAAACATCAGCTAGCAAACAAATTACAGATACGAGACCTAAACTCAGGCTAGGTTTTAATTCTGTTAACACGATTAGAAGACAACTTTTAATTACTGTTGATGTTGCCGCTACTTTAGATTATGATTGGGGCTATGACGCACCTTATATCGACACTCAAGTAGATGATATGTATTGGATGTTAAATGATGAAAAATATACTATTCAAGGTATTAACGAAATAAACCATACAACTGTAATTCCTTTAGGAATACATACCAAAAACGATGGAATAAATAGTATTACTCTAGATGAATTAGAAAATACTCCTAATGATTTAGAAGTTTTTATTCATGATAAAGAGTTAGATACTTATTATAATTTAAAAGAAAATAAATATGATATCTTTTTAACTGCTGGTGAATATTTAAATCGTTTTGAAGTAACATTTTCTAATGCACAAAAAGCACTTTCATCAGTAGATGTTTCTGCTAATCAAATTCAGGTATATTACTCAAATGAAAAAAATCGTATTATTATACAAAACCTCAATTCTAATTTAATAGAATCTATTGAAATGTTTAATATACTTGGACAATCATTATTCCAATTTGACACGAATACTGTTGATAACTATATAGAATACAAAGCAAACCAAATTAAAACTGGTACTTATATCATTAAAATAAAAACAGAATATGGTAAACTTTCCAAAAAAGTATTAATAAAACAGTAAATTGAGTTAATCATTTGTCCCCAAATCTACTATTAATTTAATTTCACTTCAAGTCCTGAATTAACGTTCAGGACTTTTTTATTTTACTTTTGCTATTAACTCTTCTAAAGATACTTTTAATTGTTCACCAGAAACCATATTCTTTAAAGTATATGTATTCGATTCTATTTCTTGATCGCCCACTAAAACTACAAACGGAATAGCACGCTTATTTGCATGATTCATTTGCTTTTTCATTTTTGCAGCATCAGGATATAATTCAACATTAACACCTTGTAGTCTTAATTGTTTTATGGCTTTTAAACTAAATAAGGCTTCTTTATCTCCAAAATTAATGAATAACACCTCAATATTTTTAGCAATTGTTTCAGGAAATAATCCTAACTCTTCAAGAACTAAATAAATACGGTCTAAACCAAAACTAATACCAACACCACTCACATCTTTCATTCCAAAAATGCCTGTTAAATCATCATAACGTCCACCGCCACCAATAGAGCCCATTTTTACGTTTTCTGGTGCCGAAACTTCAAAAATAGCACCTGTATAGTAGTTTAAACCACGTGCTAAGGTTACATCTAATTGTAAAGTTGCCGTTGTTAAACCTAACTCTGTAATAGCTGTATTTATAAAGGCTAATTCTTCAATACCTTTTTGTCCTTCTTCAGAAGAAGATAGTATAGCTTTTAAACTTTCTATTTGAGATTCAAAAGAACCCGATAAGGTAAATAAAGGTTGTAGTTTAGAAATCCCATCTTCAGAAATACCTTTACTAAGCATTTCTTCTTTAACCTTCTCCTCACCTATTTTATCTAACTTATCTAATGCTACTGTAAAATCGATTAGTTTATCACTCGCACCAATAACTTCAGCAATTCCAGATAGTATTTTTCTATTATTAATTTTAATAGTTACACCTTCTAGTTTTAAAGCAGAAAACACCGTGTCGTATAACTGTATAAACTCCACCTCTTGCCATAACGATTTACTTCCAACAACATCGGCATCACATTGATAAAACTCTCTAAAACGACCTTTCTGAGGTCTATCAGCACGCCAAACAGGTTGTATTTGATAACGTTTGAATGGAAATTCGATTTCGTTTTGGTGTTGCACAACGTAACGGGCGAATGGTACGGTTAAATCGTAGCGAAGGGCTTTTTCTGAAATACTAGAAGTTAACTTAGTAGAATCTTTTTCGTTATAAGCTTCCTGATTTGCTTTAGACAAATAATCCCCAGAATTCAAAATCTTAAAAATCAATCGATCTCCTTCATCACCATATTTTCCCATTAAAGTCTCTGAGTTTTCAAAACTTGGTGTTTCAATAGGTTGAAATCCAAACGTTTTAAAAGCGCCACGAATGGTATTAAATATATAATTACGCTTAGCTACTTGTTCTGGGTTAAAATCTCTAGTTCCTTTAGGAATGCTTGGTTTTTGAGCCATAATATGCCCGTAAAAACGGGTGTCTTTTTAATGATTGTTATCTATTCTATCCGCATCATACTAACACCTTTGTTATTGTGTAATGTGGAAAGACAAAAATAATAGTTTTAATTGGAATAGATTCCTGCCTACTCAGGAATGACAAATTTAATTTATCAACTTATCAAAATACTTAAACAATTCGCCTTTAGTAATTACAGCACCTTGTTCTATCATTTTAAATTTATCTAAATTTTTATCGTCGCTGTAATCTTTATCAGCTTGTAAAAACTCAACACTATCATCCATTAAATTTTCACGCAACCAATTATAACCTTCTTTAGTAGTAATATCAACATCACTTTTTACATTTACTACAATGGCATTCATTTTTTCTTCCCCTAAACGAAATAAATACATGTGTTTGGGTGCAAAATGCTCTAAGTACTCTGCTTTATTTAAAGCGCCTTCCCATATTAAATCGCTAAAAACATCGAGTTCCATTTCAGCCATTTCGGGTTTATTTATTTTTAAATTTGCCCACTCATCTGCTGTAATAGATTGTGTTGCTAGAAAATTTATAAACTCTTGATGTAATTCTTCAAATTGTTCTTTTGTAAGTCTACTATATTTCATTGAAAATTTAATTTTTATTTCCGTTTTTACGGAAATCATATAAATTTAATAAAAAAAAGCCCCAACTAAGTTGAGGCTTTTGTACTAAAACATTTGATATTAGCTTGCTTGTGCAATAACCTCAAACTCTAAATCTACAGACACTTCTCTGTGTAAACGTACTACGGCAGTATATTTACCTAAACGCTTAACAGTTGTAACTGTGATGAATTTTTTATCGATAGCTTGACCTTCTTTTTCTAAAGCAGCAGCAACATCAATGTTGTTTACAGATCCAAATAATTTGTCTCCAGTACCTACTTTAGCAGATATTTTAATTTCTAAAGCTTTTAAAGCTTCAGCAATTTTATTAGCATCATCAACTATTTTCTTTTCTTTAAAAGCTCTTTGCTTTAAGTTTTCTGCCAATACTTTCTTTGCAGATACTGTAGCTAATATAGCTTGTCCTTGAGGAATTAAAAAGTTTCTACCATAACCGTTCTTAACTGTTACAACATCGTCTTTAAATCCTAAATTTTCAACGTCTTGTTTTAATATAAGTTCCATTGTTATCGGTATTTTATTTTAATAAATCAGCTACATAAGGCATCAATGCTAAGTGTCTAGCTCTTTTTATAGCTACAGATACTTTTCTTTGATACTTTAATGAAGTTCCGGTTAAACGTCTTGGTAAAATTTTACCTTGTTCATTAACAAAACCTAATAACCAGTCTGCATCTTTATAATCTACATACTTAATACCAGATTTTTTGAAACGACAATACTTTTTAGTTTTGTTTGTTTCAATATTTAAAGGCGTAAGATATCTAATTTCTCCGTCTTTTTTTCCTTTTGATTGTTGTTCTATACTTGTTGCCATGATTACGCTTTTGCTTTAAGTTTTTCTCTTCTTCTCTCTGCCCAAGCAACAGCATGCTTGTCTAATGTAACAGTTAAATAGCGCATAAAACGTTCGTCACGTCTAAATTCTACTTCTAAAGGATTGATTACCTCTCCTGCTACTTGATATTCGAATAAGTGATAAAAACCACTTTTTTTGTTTTGAATAGGGTATGCTAATTTTTTTAGCCCCCAATCTTCTTTGGATATCATCTTAGCTCCTTTAGAAACAAGAAAATCTTCGTATTTCTTTACTGTTTCCTTTATCTGATCTTCAGATAAAACGGGATTTAAGATGAAAACAGTTTCATAATGATTCATAAAAATCGTATTTATTGTTAAAAATTGGGTGCAAAAATAGTTAATAAATACATACTACACAACAAAATTTATAGTATATTTGATGAGGAAATAAAATGTTAATATTTTGTTAAAAAAAACGGTTTATCGATGTTTTTTGGTTTTTAACCGAATTTTTTGTAATATTGTCGATATCTTAACCGAAATAATATAAATGTTATGACTTTAAACTGTGTAGTAGTAGACGATTCAGCAATACAACGTCTCTCTATTGTTAAGTTGGTGGAAAACCATCCCTCACTAAACTTAATTGCAGAGTACAGTAGTGCCTTAGAAACCAAAAATGGTTTAAACACCAATCAAGTAGATCTCATCTTTTTAGATATAGAAATGCCTGTCTTAAATGGATTTGAACTTTTAGATGTTTTAAACAACAAACCCCAAATTATTTTTGTAACCGGTAAAACAGAATATGCTTTTAAAGCATTTAATTATGATGCTACCGATTATTTACACAAACCAATTACCAGAGAACGCTTTAACGTTTCTGTGGACAAAGCTCTTGAGCAACACAAATTGACTCTTGACTTTAACGAGGAGGAAGGAGAACATATCTTTGTAAAAAGTAACCTTAAAAAACGTAAGGTTTACATTAAAGATATTAAATGGATTGAAGCGCTTGGCGATTATGTAAAACTAGTTACTGAAGAAAATAGCTTGGTAGTTTTATCAACCATGAAATCTTTTGAAAAAGAATTACCAGAAAATAAATTCTTAAGAATTCACAAATCTTATATTGTAAACCTTGATAAGATTGACAGATTTAATAGTAAAAATGTTGAAGTTGGTGCTTACGAAATTCCATTAAGTAGAAATAAAAAGACCCAACTTGTTGATGCTTTAAACAATATTTAAGCAAAAACAAACCAACAACCTAAACTAGTTAGTAGTTATCGACATTTAAAACTACTTTAACTGACCGAAAATCTTTTATACTCAAGAAGCTGTTATTAATTTTAATAATAGCTTCTTTTGTTTTTGCTAGCGACTGCTTTTTAGGAATTTTAATTAAGATGTTTTTATGAAACTGATTTCTAATTCTTGAAATTGGAGGTGATTCTGGCCCCAGAATAGCAGAGCCAAAAACTTGTCGTAACGATTTTGCCAACCATAAAGATCCAGCATCTACTTTATTATAGTCCTTATGCTTTAAGGTTACTTTTATTTGTTTATAAATGGGTGGATATTTAAAATTATAACGCTCATCCATTTGCTCATTATACATTCCTAAATAATTATTGGTAGATACTTGTTGTAATATAGTATGATACGGATTATAGGTTTGAATAAGCACTTTACCTCGTGTATCTGTTCTACCTGCCCTACCCGATACTTGCAACATGAGCTGAAAACTTCGTTCATGTGCCCTAAAATCTGGAAAGTTTAGCATATTATCTGCATTCATAATACCTACCAACTTTACATTTCTAAAGTCTAAACCTTTGGTAAGCATTTGTGTGCCCACTAAGATATCAACTTCTTGCTGTTCAAAAGCTGTAATAATTTTTTCGTAACCATATTTACCACGTGTGGTATCTAAATCCATACGAGCCACTTTATGGTTTGGAAAAATCATTTGCACTTCAGATTCTATCTGCTGTGTACCCAACCCTTTACTATCCAAGTCAATACTGCCACAAGCCATACAACTTTTTATCATAACAGTTTGATAACCACAATAATGACAACGTAATTGATCTCTGTACTGATGATAGGTTAAACTAACATCACAATTAGGGCATTGGGGAGAATTTCCGCAGGTATTACATTCTACAATAGGCGAAAACCCTCTCCTATTTTGAAACAAAATAATTTGTTGTCCATCTTGTAACGTATCAGACATTTCCTGAATAAGAACATCGCTAAAATGTCCTTTCATAAGCTTTCGTTTATGTTTTTCTTGAATATCGACCAACTGTATATCGGGCATTAATACGTTATTATAGCGCGTATTAATCTCTACTAAACCATATTTGTTTTGTTGTGTATTAAAATAACTTTCTAAACTTGGTGTGGCAGATCCTAAAAGTGTTTTTGCCTGATGCATATTAGCTAGAACAATAGCCGTATCGCGAGCATGATATCGTGGAGCAGGATCAAATTGTTTAAAGGATTGCTCGTGCTCCTCATCTACAATAATTAATCCTAAGTTTGTAAAAGGTAGAAAAATAGATGAACGAGCTCCTAAAACAATGTGTGCTTTAGAGGTGTTTTCCAAAACATGATTCCAAACCTCAACGCGTTCTTGAGACGAATATTTAGAGTGATAAATAGCAACTTGCTCTCCAAAATAATTTTGTAAGCGTGCAACTAACTGCGTTGTTAATGCTATCTCTGGTAACAAATACAATACTTGTTTGCCCAAAGCCAACGTATCTTCAATTAATTTTACATAAACTTCTGTTTTTCCAGAAGATGTTACGCCGTGAAGCAATGTAACCTGCTGACTTTTAAAAGATTCTTTTATTTCTTCGAGGGCTTTTTCTTGAAATGTATTCAGCACTTTAGTCGCTTCGTTCTCTTCTCCAGAATATTGTACTCTATCTGTTTGAATATAATACTCTTCCAAAATGCCTTTATCAATTAGTGCCTTTATAACAGCTGAAGATGTTTTACTTTCTTCTATTAAATCTGAAACTTTTATAGGTTTTTTAGTTTTAGCTGAAATTGAAAATAATATAAGAATAACTTCGCTTTGTTTTGGTGCTCTACTTAAATCATCCAATAAACTTTGCAAGGCCTTTTCAGATGCAAAATTGGAATGTAATTTTACATATCGTACTAATTTAGGTTTGTACTTTTCATATATTTCTTCTTCAATAAAAATAGCATCCTTATCTAATAACCGTTTTATTACAGGAAGTACATTCTTTTTATCCAGAATATTTGTGATATCATGGATTTTTAAAGACGATTGATGCTGCAATGCTTCATAAACCAAAAACTCATCATCTTTAAGTTCGCTATCATTAAGTATTGTTTTAGAATTTAAAACAATTGATGTTTCACTTTCTAAAATAAACGCATTGGGCAAAGCAGCCCGCATAACATCTCCTAAAGTGCACATATAATAATGAGCAATCCATTGCCAAAGTTCCAATTGCTTTGCATTAACAATTGGTGCTTCGTCTAATATTTGATGAATTTCCTTTGCTTCGTACACTTGAGGCTCATCGGTGTGAATATTAAAAACAATACCGGTATATATTTTAGATTTCCCAAAAGGGACAGACACCCTCATGCCTATGCTCAAAAAATCGGCTTCTGCCGCTGTTATACTATACGTAAACAACTTTTCGAGAGGAATAGGCAAAATGACATCAATAAAATATCCCATACCTAAAAACGTTTTCTAAGTTTATTTAATGAAGCATTTAATTCATAGCCTAATAATAGAATATTAGAATTTAACCACAGATAAAACAACAAGATTAAAAGTGCCCCTATAGAGCCATAAAGTTTATTGTATTGCGCAAAATTTTCAATATAAATTCCGAATAAATATGAGGTTAAAATAATAAGCAAGGTAGTCAACAAAGCGCCTACCGAAAAGAATTTTGAAAACCGTCCCTCTTTGGTTCCAAAATAATATAAGGTAGCAGTTCCTATGTAAACCATAATAACAAAAAACATATATTTAGCAACATCAAACCAAAAAACACTTTGCGATTGCACTTCGTACCCCTTACTTTCGAGTGTGTTCAATACTTTTTCTATGACAAAAATTTGAAAATACCCTAACACAACTATCGTAAAAATTAAAAGAAATGCTAAAATTAAAGCTACTCCTAAAGCGTATAAATACTGTCTAAACACATTACGAGACAACTGTTGATGATATGAATTTTCAAACCCTGAAAATACAGCGTTAACACCATTTGCCATTAAAAAAATAGATAATAGAAATACCGATGATAATAATCCGCCTCGTTGCGTTTGATCAATATTTTCAAATATATTTTGAAAGAAAAAATCAGAGGTATTTGGTGGTAAAAATGAATTTAAAAACTGTTGAAATTCTATTTTAAAATCATCAATAGGTATATACGGAATTACAATTAAAACAAACAACAAAAAAGGGAACAACGCCATAAAGAAGTTAAATGCTATAGCACTTGCTCTAGTGGTTAGGGCTCCTCTAACGATGCCTGTAATATAAAGCTCAAGTAAATCGTATAAAGAAAGGCCTTCAAGCCCAGGTAATTTTATTTTTTTAAAAAGTTGAACTAAAACCTTGACAATAGGAATTTTATCAAGTTTATCTTCAATAGGTTTTGTCATTAATTGTTGTATCTGTTATTTTAGGTAAAGTTATTAAATTAAAAATTTATTTACTTTCTATTTTAACAAATTCAAAAACTAACTTTTCTACTACTTAATTGCTTTTAAACTCAAATCCATATTATGAACAGAGTGTGTTAAAGCCCCTGAAGAAATATAATTAACGCCACATTCTGCATAATGCCTAATGGTAGCCTCATTGATATTCCCCGAAGATTCTGTAAAACATTTATTTCCTATTAATTTTACTGCTTTTTTAGTGTCCTCGTAATCAAAGTTATCCAGTAATATTCTATAAACATTATCACTTTTTAAAATCTCATTCACTTCACTTAAATCCCTAGCCTCGACCATAATATACAAGTCTCTCTCTGTATCCTTCAAGTATTGTTTTGTCATTTCTATGGCCTTTGTAATACCACCTGCAAAATCAATATGATTATCTTTAAGCATAATCATATCATATAAAGCGAATCTATGGTTTTCACCACCTCCTATTTTTACAGCCCATTTTTCTAAAGCACGAATACCTGGTGTTGTTTTGCGAGTATCTAATACTCTGGTTTTGGTACCTTTCAATAAATCTACAAACACTTTTGTTTTAGTAGCAATAGCACTCATACGCTGCATAGCGTTTAAAACAGTTCGCTCTGCTTTTAAAATTGACTGAGGAGAACCTTCCACATACATAACAATATCTCCAAAGGAAACCTCTGAACCATCCTCAATAAGTATATCTACTCTTAAGGTTTTATCAACATAGGCAAACACTTTTTTAGCAAATGCAACACCTGCTATAATACCTTTGTCTTTAACCAAAAGCTTTGCCTTCCCTCTTGCTCCTTCTGGAATACATGCTAGTGAACTATGATCTCCATCTCCAACGTCTTCACGAATAGCATTCGAAATTATAATCTCTATTTCTTTATCAAATTGTTCTTTAGTTATCATTAGTTAGGATAATTTAACGCTAAAATAATAAATTGATTTGCTTTATTTGATTTTAGATTTATGAATTTTATAAAAATTCTATATTTAAATACATAATTGATGATTTTCAAATTGTAATTTTGTGATATGACAATAAAACTTCTAGCCATTGGTAAAACAGACAGTAAATCACTTCTTCACCTCATTGAAGACTACCAAAAACGCTTAAACTATTACATTAAGTTTAACTTAGAGATAATTCCTGACATTAAAAAAGCCAAAAACCTTAGCGAAGCACAACAAAAGCAAAAAGAAGGTGAACTTATTTTAAATGCATTAAATCCTACAGATATACTTGTTTTATTGGATGAAAATGGCAAACAACTAGATTCTGTTGCGTTTTCTAAATACTTACAAAAACGCATGAATTCAGGCATTAAACAACTTGTATTTGTTATTGGTGGCCCCTATGGTTTCTCTGAAGATGTTTATAATAAGGCACAAGAGAAATTATCATTATCAAAAATGACATTTTCTCATCAAATGGTACGATTATTTATGATAGAACAGCTTTATAGAGGTTTTACAATTTTAAGAAATGAACCGTATCATCATAGATAATTTTTAATGTGCTTTCATAATCTCTTTTCGTTTTTCTAATTGCACATCCAGATCTTTAATAGTGTTTTTAACAGCCAATTCGTAATTTTTTTCGTTTGAAGCTGCAAAAATTCGAGGGCCAGGTAAACTTAATTCCATTTTACAAACTTTTCCTTTTCCTGTAGGATCGTTTTCGTGTTCAAAATTAACTTCAGCTTTAATAATCCATTCATATTTTTCGCCTAGCTTCGATAATTTTTTAGTAACATATGCATTCATAGCTTCGCTTGTTGCCATATGTAAGTATTGAATATTTATAGTCATAATATTATATGTTTTAAAATGAATAGTTGTTTAAAAATAGTACTCTTTTTTTTATTATCAACTGACAAATATCATAGCAAATTAAACTTAATTTAAAAGTTGATTTTTAATGAAATGACAACACATTTTCATTATTTCGTAATGACCTTTATCATTATAATGAATACCATCGTCCATAAAACAATCTCTATCTAAATTTTTAGAAAAATCAATATAATGATTTTCTTTATTTTCACAATGATTGATTAAAACCTGCTGAAAACTTCTGATGCACTCTGAATAATCTTCACCAATAAAGTTCTGTTCATTAAGATTAAATGATGGTGTTGGAATTCCAATTACAGGAATACTATTAGCATATATTGCCTGTTTGGTCATGGCATATATATTTGAAATAATAAGTTCATCTTTTAAACCAAACCATAAATCGTTGGTACCTCCAAAAATTAAAGTATGAGTTGGTTTAACCTGATGTATCGCATTCATTAACCTTGCTAACATGCCACCAGTAGTATCTCCATTAATACCAAAATTAAAAACCTCAACGCCTAACTCTTTAGCAAGTAAATAGTCCATCGTTTTGATGGCTCTGTTTCATATCCGTAGGTTAAACTATCTCCTATACAAAGAAGTCTTATGATATTCATTTAAAAAAAAATTATCAAGTTTATCTATAATGATGGCTTTTGAATCGTTATGCTATAAAATTTAATGGATCATAATTAAAAGTCCAAACCAAGTAAAATCAATTTTAAAAACCCAGCAGATATTAATTCTTTTCTTTAAACTTATCGAAATCTGATTTTTCCTCTACTTTAGGAAAACTATTATTACTTGTATCTGTATCTGCAAACTCAAAGTTAGGATCAAGATTAACCTTAATCACTTCTTTATCTTTAACAAAGGTTCTTTTTATTTCTGATTCATTTAATCGCCATACTTGGGCTGGAAGTTTATCAATATCTGTTGTTCCATCCTTAAAAACCCATTCTATAGTAACAGGCATTACAAGACCTCCTATGTTTTTTATGGTTAATTCATAAATATTTTTACCTGAAAGTTGTTTACGAAGTTCTGGCTCATTAAGTCTTGATAAAAATCCTCCATAGCTTTCATCTGGTGTTGAATTCATCGTTATAATTTCTGGACCACTTGAAAAATCTTTGGTATTTTTGCCTGCATTTTCACCTTCAATCTTCATTTTTACATTCTTGTTTTGATCTTCAATATTCAGCTTTTCTTCATATACTTTAAACCATTTTACGTTTGATAACTCCATATCCACATTATCGGTAGTAAAAAACCAACCTCTAAAAAACCAATCTAAATCTACTGCGGTAGCATCTTCAAGAGTTCTAAACAAATCGCCCGGATTTGGATGCTTATATTTCCATCTGTTACAATATTCTTTAAAAGCTTGGTCAAAAAGTTCTTTCCCAACAATAGAATGTCTCAACATTTGAAGGCCTACGGTTGGCTTCTGATAAAAATTACTCCCAAATTGACTAAGTAACTCATTATCTGAAGTCGTCATGATAGGTCTCATTATACTTTTATCTCCAGACATAAAAGGCACAACACTTTTGGGTGTGGTACTGTTAAAATCTGGATAGCGTTCTGCTAAGGTTCTCTGGTGAATAAACGTATTTAAACCTTCATCCATCCACATCCATTTACGCTCATCGGAACTTACAATCATAGGAAACCAATTGTGCCCCACTTCATGCACTATCGTACTAATCATGCCTTGTTTAGCTCTATCACTCATCGTTCCATTTTTTGGGCGACCCCCGTTAAAACTAATCATAGGAAACTCCATCCCTATATTTGAAGTGTTTACCGAAATTGCTACTGGATAAGGATATTCAAACGTAGATTCTGAATAAACTTCTAATGCATTAACAACAGCTTTTGTAGACTCTTCTTTCCAAACAGGTAAACCTTCTTTAGGATAAAAAGACATAGCCATAGTCGTGTGATCTGAAAATTTTACTGCTTGCGCATCCCACATAAACTTTCTAGATGACGCAAAGGAAAAATCCCTAACATTGGTGGCTTTAAATTTCCATGTTTTTAATTTTTTTGATTTTGTTTTCTCATTAGATACTGCTTCTTCTTTAGTAACAATCAAGACAGGTTTGTCAAACGATGTTCTAGCTTCTTCCATTCTTTCTTGTTGTGTTTTTGTAAGCACTTCTGATGGATTTTGCAATTCTCCTGTAGAAGCTATCAAATGATCTGCTGGCACCGTAATATCCACTTCATAATTTCCAAATTCCAAAGCAAATTCACCTAATCTTTGAAACTGTTGATTTTGCCAACCTTCGGTATCATTGTAAACAGCCATTCTTGGAAACCAATGTGCAATTAAATACACAGTATTATCATCCTTTGGAAAATACTCATACCCTTCTCTCGACAACATAAACATGCTTCTATCGGTAATTGGATACGACCAGCCAACAGAAAAGCTCATAGACTCTCCTGCTTTTAGTGGCTGGTCTAGAAGCACTTTCATCATGGTATTATTAACCAAAGATTTTATTGAGTTTCCGTTTATATCTTTTATGTATTTAATGGTATAACCAGCTGGAAAATCAATAGCTCTAGTAAGAAATTGCATTTGGCGTGTGCTCATACCATCTTTAATCGTATTTAGCGAACCAAAATCTTCACTTCCTTTTTTATTGATATTCTGTTCTAATTGAATCCATAAATAACTCAAATCATCAGGCGAATTATTGTAATAAGTTATCGTTTCTTCTCCCGAAATGGTATTCGTTGGTTCATCTAAACGCACTTTTATCTTATAATCGGCACGTTGTTGCCAATAATCTTTCCCTGGAGCACCACTAGCCGACCTATACGTATTAGGCTGATCAACCAAATTATCTATGGGTTCAAACTTTCCTTGCCAAGACTTGGTTTGTGATTGAATACTTAACGCAAAAACTGAAGTGAAGCAAACTATTATAATCGATTTCATTTAAGAAGGAATTAAATTAATTTTCTAAAGATAACAAGATATCTATTTTAGATTAATTTTTTAGCATTAAAATTCAGAGTTAAATTATAAATCATAGTTTTACCAAAAAATAGTTACAAAACCATATCCTATGAAACTCGTTTTCGCTACCAATAACCTTAATAAATTAAAAGAAGTAAAAGGACTTATTCCAGACCATATAAAACTATTAAGTCTTGAAGATATTGGATGTTTTGAAGAGATTCCCGAAACACAAAACACTATTGAAGGTAATGCTATTCAAAAAGCGACCTATATAAAAGAAAACTATGGCTATGACTGTTTTGCAGATGATACAGGACTGGAAGTTAAAGCTTTAAATGGGGCTCCAGGTGTCTTTTCGGCTCGCTTTGCTGGAGAGCAACGAAATAGTGAAGACAATACCAATAAATTACTTAATTTACTTAAAGGAAAAGCAGATAGAACTGCTCAGTTTAAAACAGTTATCGCCTTAACTATTAATAATAAAACACATACATTTACAGGGATCTGTAAAGGTGAAATTACCAAAACAAAATCTGGACTCAAAGGTTTTGGCTACGATCCTATTTTTAAACCAAATGGTTATAAACAAACATTTGCTGAGATGGATTTAGAAGTGAAAAATACTATAAGTCATCGCGGAAAGGCCATATCGTTATTAGTTGAATATTTTAATTTATAATCTGTTCTTTTTTTAAGTAAAAAACAACAAAGCTATTGCTTGTTAATTTTCTTTATAGTACTTTTAAATTATGACAGATGCAAAAATAGAAGAAGAAAATGCAGCCATTACCAGAGCTTACAAAGAGCTTTTAAAAGTTAGTTACACAACACTTTCTGATGACGACAAGAAACTAATTAGAAGTGCATTTGATGTAGCTCTTGATGGTCATAAAAACCAACGCAGACGTTCTGGCGAAGCCTATATATTTCATCCACTTGCGGTTGCAAGAATTGTTGCTAAAGAAATAGGCTTAGATGCCACCTCTATTGCTGCTGCCTTGTTACATGATGTGGTCGAAGATTGTGATGACTATTCTATTGTAGATATAGAGCGGCTTTTTGGAAATACTGTTGCCCGAATTGTTGATGGTTTAACCAAAATTTCCTCCTTAAGTAAAGAACAAGACATGGATGTTTCTTTACAGGCAGAGAATTTTCGTAAAATGCTGCTTACGCTAAATGACGATGTTCGAGTTATTATTATAAAAATTGCAGATAGACTACATAACATGCAAACAATGGATGCCATGCGTCCTGACAAGCAAGTTAAAATAGCATCAGAAACGCTTTATATTTATGCTCCCCTAGCCCATAGAATTGGTTTATACAACATCAAAACAGAACTTGAAGATTTAGGCTTAAAATATACAGAGCCCGATGTTTATAACGATATTCTTTTAAAAATAAAAGAAAGTAAAGAAGAACAAGATTTTTACATTAAAGAATTTAGCGATGTTATAAAAACATCATTAGATAAAGAGAAACTTAACTACACCATTAAAGGAAGACCTAAATCTATTTTTTCTATTAGAAGAAAAATGCTAAAACAAGGTGTTTCTTTTGATGAAGTCTATGATAAATTTGCTATTAGAATCATTTACAAAAGTGATTTTGCCAATGAAAAGTTTTTGGCTTGGAAAATCTATTCTATAGTTACCGATCACTTTAGACCGAACCCTGTTAGATTACGAGATTGGATTTCATCTCCAAAGTCCACAGGATATGAAGCACTTCATATTACAGTTATGGGGCCAAAAGGCAGATGGGTTGAAGTCCAAATACGTAGCGAACGCATGAATGAAATTGCTGAAAAAGGATATGCCGCTCACTATAAATATAAACAAGACACCGAAAAAGAAGACAACTTAGAAAGTTGGATTAACAAATTACAGGAAGCACTTGAAAACCCTGACACGAATGCCGTCGATTTTGTTGAGCAATTTAAACTTAATCTCTATTCAAAAGAAATTTTTGTATTTACCCCAAAAGGGGAATTAAAATCGTTACCAAAAGGTGCTACGGCTCTAGACTTTGCCTTTAACATCCATTCTGAAGTAGGTTTAAAAACACGAGGAGCTAAAGTAAATGGTAAACTGGTGCCTTTAAGTCACGAACTTCATAGTGGAGATCAAGTAGACATTTTAACTTCCGAAAGTGCGAAGCCTAATGCCAACTGGCTAGACTATGCAACGACAGCCAGAGCTAGAAGTAAAATAAAATCAGCTCTTAAAGAAGATAAAAAACGTATTGGAGAAGAAGGAAAAGAAGTTTTAAGAAGAAAACTAAAGCAACTTAAAATTACTTTAAACGAATCCAGCATCAATGAACTAGTGAATTTTTTCAAGCTAAAAACTAGTCTAGATTTATTTTACAGAGTAGGTATTGGTACTATTGATAATACCATGCTTAAGGACTTTGCTTCAAAAAGAAGTAATGCCTTGATGAGTTTTATCAAAAATAAAATCACCAGAAAAACAAATATTAAAAAAGAAGACTTAGAGAAAGAAGAAGTAACAGCCAATTATGATTCTCTTGTTTTCGGTAAAGAAGAAGAAAAATTAGATTATAAATTAGCAAATTGTTGTAATCCTATTCCTGGCGATGAAGTATTTGGTTTTTTAACAGTAACAGAAGGCATTAAAGTGCATAAAAAAAACTGTCCAAATGCAGTTAGTTTACAATCTAATTATGCCTACAGAATCATGTCTGCTAAATGGATTGATTCATCTCAACAAGAATTTTTGGTACAAATTAATATTACGGGAATTGACCATTTAGGCTTAGTCAATGATATCACAAAAGAGATTTCATCTAACATGCATGTTAACATGAAAAGCTTAAGTTTTGAAAGTGACGACGGCTTATTCAAGGGAAAAGTTAGCGTCATTGTTAAAAATAATACACTTGTTAAAAGATTGTTAGAAAAACTTAAAAAAATTAATGGTATTGATAAAGTGACTAGAGCTTAAAAAGTGTAAATTTGCAGTAAGCATATGAATGTTAAAGTAGATACAAAGAATCAAGACATTGTTAAGAATGTTTTTACAAACTTCTTAGAAAACAACGGGCACCGTAAAACTCCTGAACGTTATGCTATACTTCAAGAAATTTACAATAAAACAGAGCATTTTGATATAGAATCGCTATATCTAAGCATGAAAAACAAGAAATATCGGGTGTCTCGTGCTACACTATACAATACAATTGAATTACTTTTAGAATGTGGCTTGGTAAGAAAACATCAGTTTGGCCAAAACCAAGCACATTACGAAAAGTCTTATTTTGACAGACAACATGACCACGTAATTCTTACAGATACAGGAGAGGTTATCGAGTTTTGCGATCCAAGAATACAATCTATAAAAAAAACAATCGAAGAAGTTTTTGATATTGAAATTAACAATCACTCACTCTACTTTTACGGAAACAGAAAATCAAACAAATAATTATTTTTTACAATGGCAGTAGATTTACTACTAGGTTTACAATGGGGAGACGAAGGCAAAGGAAAAATTGTTGACGTATTAACATCCAAATACAACATTATTGCACGTTTTCAAGGAGGTCCAAATGCAGGTCACACTCTTGTTTTTAACGGACGAAAACATGTATTACACACCATTCCTTCAGGAATTTTTCATAATGATGCAACCAATCTTGTTGGTAATGGCGTTGTTATTGACCCTGTAATCTTTAAAAAGGAATTAGATAAACTTGAAGAACAAGACGTAGATTACAGAAAATCTCTATT
Source organism: Flavobacteriaceae bacterium (assembly GCA_050300615.1). GTDB lineage: Bacteria > Bacteroidota > Bacteroidia > Flavobacteriales > Flavobacteriaceae > Yeosuana. Next base: position 21,519 of record JBNKYB010000052.1, read on the forward strand.
AATTTCTCGTAAAGCACATATTATATTACCAACGCACCGCCTATTGGATGCGGCTAGTGAAGCTTCCAAAGGAAAGGCAAAAATAGGTTCTACCCTTAAAGGTATAGGACCAACCTATATGGATAAAACCGGAAGAAATGGTATTCGTGTGGGAGACTTAGAGTTAAGCGATTGGAAAGATCGTTATAGAGCTTTAGCCGATAAGCATGAATCGATGATTGATTTTTATGATGTGGATATAGAATATGACTTAGCTGAACTTGAAAAAGAGTTTTTTGAAGCTGTGGCAGTTTTAAAATCTATCAAATTCATTGATTCTGAAGAATTTATGTATCAAGCACAAAAGGCTAAAAAAACTATTTTAGCCGAAGGTGCGCAAGGCTCATTATTAGATATTGATTTTGGAACCTATCCGTTTGTAACCTCTAGTAATACAACTGCAGCAGGTGCTTGTACAGGTTTAGGAGTGTCTCCAAGTCAAATTGGTGATGTGTTTGGAATTTTTAAAGCCTATACAACCCGTGTGGGTTCTGGGCCATTCCCTACCGAATTATTTGATGAAGACGGAGCAACCATGAGTAAAGTTGGTAACGAATTTGGAGCTACAACAGGCAGAGCAAGACGCTGCGGATGGTTAGATTTAGTTGCCTTACGATATGCTTGCCAAGTAAACGGTGTTACACAATTAATGATGATGAAAGGTGATGTATTGTCTGGCTTTAAAACTTTAAAAGTTTGTACTGCCTACAATTATAAAGGAGATATCATCAAACATTTCCCGTATAATATTGACCCTGAAAATGTAGAACCTATTTATACAGAATTTAAAGGATGGAATGAAGATTTAACGGGTATGTCTGAAGCTAATCAACTTCCAAAGGAATTAAATGCTTATATAGAATTTTTAGAAAAAGAATTGGAAATCCCTATCACTATCGTTTCTGTAGGACCTGATAGAAAACAGACTATTTTTAGAAATTAAAAGACATTTCTATTTTTAAGATTATATTTTAAAAACGCTCCCAACTATTTTGGAGCGTTTTTTGTTTCAAAATACTTAAACATCAATTTTATCGTTATTTTTGCGCAAACACTTCTATTTTGAACAGATTAAAGTTTACATACATTTTATTTACTCTCTTTGCTTTTTCAGCATTACATATGAAAGCACAAGAGGAAAAGAAAATAGATATTGAATACTCTGGTTTTTTAAATTTTGATGAAGCCAAATTTCCAGGTGCTAAAATTTTAACGCGTGACGATTCGCAACAAATTCATATTGTACATGAAAGTATTAATATGTGGTGCGATAAAGCCTATTATTACGGCAAAGAAAATTTTATAGAAGCTTATGGTCATGTAAAAATGATTCAAGGTGATACTATTAATATGACCTCAAAATATGCGGAATATAGCGGTAAAACGCAATTAGCGTTTGCTAGTGGTGATGTTGTTTTAACAGATCCAAGTTCTACCATTAAAACAGATACTTTATTTTTTGACCGTATAAAACAACAAGCCTTTTATAGAGATGGAGGTACAGTTGTAAAAGACACCTCTGGAACCATTACCAGTAAAATTGGTCGGTATTACATGAACCAAAAAAAATATCAGTTTGTAACCAATGTGGTTTTGGTAAATCCTGATGCAACCATAAAATCAAATTATTTCGATTTCTATTCCGAAACAGGGCAAGCCTACCTATATGGCCCTTCTACCATAACAACCGATGAGAGTACGACCTATTGCGAAAAAGGATTTTATGATACCGAAACAAAAATTGGATATGCATTAAAAAACTCTAAAATAAATTACGACAACAGAATTATTGAAGGGGACAGTTTATACTTTGATAACAATGCAAGTTTTGCTTCGGCAACCAATCATATCAAAGTAACGGATACTTTAAACCACAGTATTGTAAAAGGTCATTATGCCGAGGTTTTTAAAGCTAAAGATTCAGTTTTTATAACCAAGCATGCTTTGGCGATAACCGTTCAGGAAAACGATTCTATATATATACATGCTGATACATTGATGGTAACTGGCAAACCCGAAAACCGAATTACTAGAGCCTTTAGAAATGTACGCCTTTATAAATCTGATATGAGTGGAAAAGCAGATTCTGTTCATGTCAATCACGCTAAAGGATTAACGCAACTCATCAATATATCAAAACTTTCAAATGCCGATGCCTTTGCAACAAAACGGAAACCTATCTTATGGAATCTAGAAAACCAAATGACTGGCGATACCATTCATCTTATTTCAGATCCAGAAACTGAAAAACTAGATTCGCTCATTGTGTTTAAAAATGCATTTTTAATTAGTAAAGACACGCTTGATGCTGGCTACAATCAAATTAAAGGACAAAGGTTAGTTGGAAAATTCAATGATAGCAGTCAATTAAGAACTGTTGATATTATTAAAAATGCCGAATCCATCTACTATATTAGAAATGATAATAACGAATTAGCAGGTATTGACAAATCAAAATCTGGAGGCATTAAAATTTTATTGGAAGACAATACTATTGAAGAAGTTAGAAAAATCAATCAAATTGATGGTAAAATTTATCCTGAGACTGATTTTCCAGAAAAAGAAAAAATATTTAAAGGATTTGACTGGCGTGAAGAGGAACGCCCAAAAAGTGTAGAAGATTTATTTAAAGATGATCCACCGCTTGTTTTACCAAAAATCAAAGGATTGGATGACTATATTCCACAAGAAGATTTTTTTGATGATGCGATGTTAGAGCGCATTGAAAAAGCAGATGAAGAAGCTAAAACAGACAAAGATGAAGAACCAAAAGCTTCAAGAAATTTACCGCAACGTGTAAAATATAGAGATAAATCACCAAAACCTAAAGCGGTAAAATAACACCTATGAAAACCGACTTTTTTAAATACCAAGCGCAAACATCAACGCATCCATTAGCTATGGAAATTTCTCATGCTAGCGGATCTTATATTTACGATGCAACAAACAAACCTTATTTAGATTTTGTTGCAGGGGTATCTGCTTGTACATTAGGGCATAATCACCCTAAAGTTATCAATGCCATTAAAATGCAATTAGATAGTTATTTGCATGTAATGGTTTATGGTGAGTATATACAAAAACCAGCGGTTGAGCTCACTAAACTGTTAGCAAAACATCTACCCTATCCTTTAGAAAAAACCTATTTAACAAACTCTGGAACTGAAGCTATTGAAGGCGCTTTAAAATTAGCTAAGCGTGCCACAGGAAGAAGTGAAATCATTGCGGCACATCATGCGTATCATGGAAACACCATGGGATCTATGAGTGTTATGGGCTTCGAAGAACGTAAACAAGCTTTTAGACCGTTATTGCCCGACGTTAAATTTATAACCTTTAACAATCATAGTGATATTAGTCAGATTACATCAAAAACTGCTTGTGTCATTTTAGAAACCATCCAAGGAGGCGCAGGGTTTATTGAACCCCAAGATGGCTATTTAGAGAACGTTAGGAAACAATGTGATACAGTTGGTGCATTATTGATTTTAGACGAAATACAACCTGGAGTTGGGAGAACAGGAAAACTGTTTGGGTTTGAAAACTACAACTGTATTCCAGATATTCTTGTTACTGGTAAAGGACTTGGTGGTGGCATGCCCATAGGAGCGTTTACAGCATCTAGTAAATTAATGGACTTATTTCAAGACAACCCTAAGTTAGGACATATTACAACCTTTGGCGGACATCCTGTTATTGCGGCTTCTGCCCTTGCCACCTTAACCGAAGTTGTTGAAAGCGATTTAATCCCACAAACTTTAGAAAAAGAAAAACTTTTTAGAAAACTATTAGTCCACCCTTTAATTTCTGAAATACGAGGTAAAGGACTCATGCTTGCTCTTATATTAACGTCTGATGAGATTGTAAATAAGGTTATTCTGCAATGCCAAGAACAAGGTTTAATTCTTTATTGGTTATTATTTGAAACAAAAGCCGTAAGAATTACGCCTCCATTAACCATTTCTGATGAAGAAATTGTGAAAGGATGTTCAATAATCATCACCGTTTTAAATTCAATTTACAAAAACCAGCTCACAACAAATCATTGAATATCAAACACAAACACTTTTATTTGTTAACAGATACTTTAAATGTTCATTACTTTGTTAAAAACATTTGACGTATTTTCCTTAAAAAAACAATTAGAACCTTAAATTTATTCTCATAGAAACATACAAATGTGCTTATGGAGTATAGCTCTAATGATAACAATAGTTTGCCTCTTACAAAATTTGAATCCATGTTAAAAACCAACAATGTGTTGTTTTTTGATTCAGAAGAGTTTGAAAACATTATCCACCATTACCTCAATCAAGGAAAGATGTCTTTAGCAAAAAAAGCTATTAAATTGGGGTTAGATCAGCATCCTACATCGACCAACTTAAAACTGTTTAAAGTTGAAATTTATGTGTTTGAAAATAAGCTTATTCAAGCAGATGCTCTTCTTAATGAGTTATATCTTCTTGAACCTATGAACGAGGAAATATATATTCAAAAAGCTAATATTTTATCAAAAAAAGACGAACATTTACAAGCAATTGAAGTTCTAAAAAAAGCTTTGGAATTAACTGATGATGTCATCGATTTGTATTCATTAATTGGTATGGAGTATTTGTTTTTAGATCAGTTTGAAGATGCTAAAACCTACTTCATGAAATGTTTAGAAGAAGATTTTGAAGACTACGCAGCACTTTATAACATCATTTATTGTTTCGATTTTCTAGGTCAAAACAAAGAGGCTATTGAGTATCTTAATGTGTTTTTAGATGATAACCCGTATTGCGAAGTAGCATGGCATCAACTAGGAAAACAATACTTTACATTAAAAGATTATAAAAAAGCATTGGCGGCGTTTGATTTTGCCATTATATCTGATGATACGTTTGTAGGTGCTTACCTTGAAAAAGGTAAAGTTCTTGAAAAGTTAAAACACTATGAAGAGGCTATTGAGTTTTACAGTATTACATTAAAATTAGAAGATCCAACATCATTTGCTTTATTACGTATTGGAAATTGCTATGAAAAATTAAAGAATGATGATTTAGCCGTGCAATATTACTACAAAACTGTCCATGAAGATCCCCTATTAGATAAAGGATGGATAGCTATTACTAAGTTTTATAATAAAAGAAAAAATTATCAAAAGGCATTATATTACATCAATAAAGCCATTAATATAGATGGCGAGAACGTTATCTATTGGAAATTATATTCACAAATCAACCTAAGGTTAAATTTATATGAAGAAGCAGAACGCGGATTCAAAAAAACCTTAGAACTAGGAAACTACGAATTATCAACATGGATTTCTCGTGGCGACTTACTAATAAAACTTGGTGAACCTGAAGCTGCCGTTTATAATTTTGAACAAGCTGTCGAGTTTTATCCTGAAAATGCAGAATTAGAATACAGATTGGCTGGATTATACTTTGAATTGAACGAAACAGACAAAGGTACATTTCATTTAAAAAATGCATTAAAATTTAATGCAGAGTATTCGTTTATATTAGATGAACTGTTTCCCGAAGTATGCCACAAAATTCAAGTTAAAAACTTACTAAAAACAAAACCCTAAAGATACCCTCTATAAAAAATTTGTATACCTTTGGATTTCATTGTTAAAAGCCAACGTATGCAAAGACGTTTTATAGATTATTTGGTTATTTCGTTAAAAGGAATAGCAATGGGAGCTGCCGATGCGGTTCCGGGTGTTTCAGGTGGTACAATTGCTTTTATCTCTGGAATTTATGAGGAATTAATTTCTACAATTAGCAATATAAATATCGCTCTTTTTAAAACACTATTTCAAAAAGGTTTTAAAGCCTTCTGGAATGATCTTAACGGCAATTTTCTTTTAGCATTGCTATCTGGTATTATTATTAGTTTTGTTTCTTTTATGAGACTAGCTAAATACTTATTAGAGAATGAACCTATTTTAATATGGTCTTTTTTCTTCGGGCTAATTATAGCAAGTATTTATTTTGTTGGAAAACAAATTACGAGATGGAATATAGCAACTTATGTGGGTTTAATTTTAGGCGCTGTTGTGGCCTTTTATATATCAAACCTACCCTCGCTAGCGAACAATGAAAGTTCCTTGTTCTTATTTTTTGCTGGGGCTTTGGCTATCTGTGCTATGATTTTACCAGGTATTTCGGGGTCTTTTATTTTGGTTATTTTAGGTGCCTATAAAACATTAAGTGATGCGCTTCATGATTTTGATATTAAACGAATTGCTATTTTTGCTTGCGGTGCCGTTATAGGATTATTAAGTTTTAGTCATTTATTAAAATGGCTTTTTAAACACTATCACAACTTTACCTTAGCTATCCTGACAGGTTTTATATTTGGGTCTTTAAACAAAGTATGGCCTTGGAAAGAAACCTTAACATGGCATATCAATTCAAAAGGTATTAAAACTCCTTTACTCGAGAAAAGCATCTCTCCTTTTTCTTATCAAGGAGATAATCAACTTTTAATAGCTATCTTTTTAATGATTGTAGGCTTTTTAACCATATTTATTCTAGAAAAAGTAGGTTCAAAACGTAACTAATGGAAAGCACCAGAACACTTAAAGATAAAATTTTTCTAATCCTTAAAGGATTAGGTATGGGAGCTGCCAATAAAGTTCCTGGCGTTTCTGGTGGTGTTGTGGCTTTTGTAGCTGGTTTTTATGAAGAGTTTATTTATTCGTTACAAAAAATAAACGGAAAAGCTTTTAAACTTCTTATAAATGGTAGGTTTAAAAGTTTTTATCAGTATATAAATGGGCGTTTTTTGGCTTTGCTTTTCTTCGGAATGATTGTAAGTTATTTTAGTGTTTCAAAAATTCTTGATTATTTAATTAAAAACTATGAACTCTATGTTTGGAGTGTATTTTTTGGAATGATTATAGGCTCTATATATTATATCAACAAAGATTTTAAGGATTGGAATTACAAAACCTATCTCTCTCTTTTTATTGGAATTATTTTAGGTGTTGGTATTAGCTTTTTAAATCCTGCCAAAGAAAATGATAACTTATGGTTTGTATTTTTCTGTGGCATTATTAGCGTTTGCGGTATGACGCTTCCAGGGTTTTCTGGATCATTTATACTTATTTTGTTAGGAAATTATGTACTGCTTCTAGTAGACTCAGTCAATGCTTTATATGATACATTTTTTGATATCCTAGAAGGCGATTTTAGTTTTACCCATAATTTTGAACGTATACGAATGCTTAAAGTACTCACTGTATTTACGCTTGGTTCTTTAACTGGTCTTATTACATTTTCAAATGTTTTAAGTTATATTTTAAAACATTATAAGAGCATTACAATATCTACCATCATTGGTTTCATTATTGGCTCTTTAGGTGTTGTATGGCCTTGGAAAAAAACTATTTATAAATTAAGCGAAAGCGGTGAATTTTTATTTGACTCGAGAGGCGAAAGAGTTGTAGAAAATTACAATCGGTATATTCCTCAATTAAATACAGAAACCTATTACGCTATTGCTTTTATTATTTTAGGTATTGCTATTGTATTAGCCCTTGAGATTTACGGACAAAAAACTAGAAAATCAAATGGATAAACTCGGTTTATTAGGAAAAAATATATCCTATTCATTCTCAAAATCCTATTTCAAAGACAAGTTTGAAAACGAACAGATTGACAATGTATCTTATGAAAATTTTGACATTGAAAGTATAGACTTATTTCCATCTTTAATTAAAAACACAGAAAATTTAAAAGGTCTTAATGTAACCATTCCTTACAAGGAAGTTGTTATTCCATTTCTAGACAAGCTTAATAAGAAGGCTAAAGAAATTGGAGCCGTTAACACTATTAGAATAACAAAAGAAAATAAGTTAATTGGCTATAATACTGATTGTTATGGGTTTAAAAAATCACTTACTCCTTTTTTAAAAAATCATCATAAACAAGCTCTCATTCTGGGTACTGGTGGCGCTAGTAAAGCTATAGCATACAGTTTAAAAAAACTCAATATTAGGTATTGTTTTGTTTCAAGAACAGCTAAAAAAGGTGTTGAATTTACCTATAATACCTTAACCAAAGATATTATTAAGCAACATCAAATTATTATCAATTGCACACCTCTTGGAACATCTCCCAATACAGAATTATGTCCAGATATTCCGTATGATGCTATTACCAGCAATCATATTTTATATGATTTAATTTACAACCCATCTGAAACCAAGTTTTTAAAACTAGGCAAACAACAGCAAGCTACAACTATAAACGGGCTAAATATGCTCAAGTTGCAAGCAGAAAAAGCCTGGTCTATTTGGAAAATAGGCTAAAATCTATCTTTTAGTAATTAAAAATCAATCTCCTTTTTGTAAATACTGGAGTTGTTACTATATTTAAGCAATTAAGAAATTTAACGAACCTAAACATTTAAAAAAATGTCAGAGCTAGATAACCTGCATGAAGCAGAAGGAAAAGAAGATAAAAAACCATCAACAAAGAAGACTACTAAAGAGGCCGCTTCAAATGAAATAGCTTCCGAAGAAAGTACAACAGCCGATGTTACTAAAGAAGAAACCAATGAAGAGGTTGATAAGACAGAAGAAATTGTTGATGAAACTGTAGTAAATAAAGAGTCTAAAGAAACTTCAGAAGACGTTGTAACAGCATCAAAAAACAAGGAAGATGATAATGATGAAGTTATCAACGAAATTGACGATTCTAATGCTAAAGAAGTTGATAAAGAAGAAAATCTTGTTGATAAAACCGTAAATGAAGAGCTAAAAGAAACTTCAGAAGATGCAGTAACAAAATCAGAAAAAGATGAGGATGATAATGACGAAGTTATCAACGAAATTGATGATTCTAACGCTGAAGATGCTGAAGATGAGGGTCATAAAGACAGACACACTATAAAAGTTAAAGATTATGATACCATGTCTTTAGACGCGCTCACAATTGAGTTGGAAAAATTAGTGAAAAATGAAAAGGTTCAAGCTATAAAAAGTCATGTTGAGCAAATAAATAGTGAATTTAAATCAAAATTTCAGTCCTTATTAGATGAGAAAAAAGAAGAGTTTTTATCTGATGGTGGCAATGAAATTGACTTTTATTATTCAAGTCCTGTACAAAAACGTTTTAAAACAGTTTATAAAGAGTATAGAGCCAAACTGCATGAACACTATAAGAGCTTAGAACAAAATCTCAAACAAAATTTAGCAGACAAACTAGAGATTATTGAAGAATTAAAAGGCTTAATAAATGTAGAGGAAAATATTAATACCACTTATAAGCATTTTAAAGAACTACAAGAACGTTGGAGAAATACAGGGCCTATTCCAAGAGACAAATACAATAATGCTTGGAATAGTTATCATCACCATGTTGAAATGTTTTATGATTTCTTGCATCTTAATAGAGATTTAAGAGACTTAGATTTTAAACATAATCTGGATCAAAAATTAAAAATTATTGAGCGTGCCGAAGAGCTAGCAAAAGATGATAATGTACTGAGAGCTTTTAGAGAGTTACAAGAGCTACATAAAATGTGGAAAGAAGAATTAGGTCCTGTTGCTAGAGAACATCGTGAAGAAATTTGGGAGCGGTTTAAAGCGTCTACTAAAACAATCAACGAAAAACGTCAGCTATATTTTAGTGAAATAGACAAGATTTATGAAAAAAATCTAGAGCATAAGTTAGAAATTATTTCAAAAATAGAAGAAATTGGTCAAGAAGAAACCAACTCACATAATTCTTGGCAAAAGAAAATTAAAGAGATTGAAGCTTTAAGAGAAGCCTTTTTTAATGCAGGAAAAGTGCCTTCTAAAGTTAATGAAGAAACGTGGTCGAAATTTAAAGACGCTGTAAGAACGTTTAACAAGAAAAAGAATGCTTTTTATAAAGGTTTAAAAAAGGAACAATATAAAAATCTTCAGAAGAAACTAGAACTTATTCAAATTGCTGAAGACAACAAAGACAACGAAGACATTCCAACCACCATAGCTTTGATGAAAAAAATTCAGAGCGATTGGAAAAAAATTGGTCATGTTCCCAGAAAAGATAGCGACAAAATTTGGAAACAATTTAAATCTGCCTGTAATCACTTTTTTGACAAATTACACGCTTCAAAAAATGCCGCTACTAAGGTTGAAACAGAAGCTTTTCAGCAAAAAAACACCCTGTTAGATTCTGTAAAAGATTTAAAACTTATAGGAGATAAAGAAAATGATTTATCAATTATTAAAAATCTAATTTCAGATTGGAAAGCTATCGGAAGAGTTCCAAATGATAAAAGATACATTGAAGGAAAGTTTAATAAAGTTTTAGACGAGCTATTTTCTAAATTAAAAATGGATAGAAATGAAATAGAACTTATAAAATTTGAAAACAAATTAGAAGTTCTTAGCAATGAAGATGACAATCAGAACCTTGATCATGAACGCTCTTTTATTCGTAAAAAGATTGACGAAATTAAAGCTCAAATCAATCAACTTGAAAACAATTTACAATTTTTCACCAATGTTGATGATGACAATCCTTTAGTTAAAGAAGTCCACAATAATATTAAGAATCATAAAGACTCATTAAAACTCTGGAAAACGAAACTTAGTAAAATTAAAGAGCTTTATTAGATATAAATTTAAACTTGCTTGAACTTTATATAAAATTCAAGCAAGTTTTACTTTTTTTGAATACTTACTCAAGACCTATTTACTTTTTCAATGAACTATCAATTAATTTGTAGCGATATAGATGGCACGCTACTAAATATAAATAGAGAACTGTCAGAAGCTACTATTAAGCAAGTTCAAAGACTTTCCCATATTCCTTTCATATTAATCTCATCAAGAATGCCAAAAGCCATGAGGCATTTACAAGATGTTCTTGGTAACACAACAACTCCAATTATAGCATATAATGGTGGATTAATTTTAAATAATGATACGGTTGTAGAAAGTACCACAATTAACAATTCTGTTTTAGAATCGATCATAGAAAAATGTGCTAGCACATCCATACATTTAAGTTTATATCACGCGGATGAGTGGTATGTTCCTTCATTAGATTACTGGGCTAAAAGAGAAATTAACAATACGAAAGTTCACCCCGAAGTCAAATCTAGTTCAGACGTTTTAGAAACATGGAAAACAGAAGATAAAGGCGCCCATAAAATCATGTGCATGGGAGATGAACATGAAATTGATTTTTTATATAAAACCCTTGAAAAAGAACATTATAATGACATTATTTTATATCGTTCTAAGGCGACTTATATTGAGATATCTCATCGCGCTATTTCTAAAAAAACAGCCATTGAAACGTTGATAAATCACTCTTATCCTCATATCACTTTAAACGATGTTATCGCTTTTGGAGATAATTATAATGATATTGAAATGCTAAAATCTGTTGGTTTAGGAATTGCGGTTGCTAATGCAAATGAAGAGGTATTGAAAATTGCAAAAAGAGTTACAGAAACCAATAAAAATGACGGCGTTGCTAAGGCATTAACTGACCTATTTTAAAAATAACTAATAATTATAATTTTTTAGCTTCTTCCCAAAATACATCCATTTCAGCTAAGGTCATATCCTTTAATGGCTTGTTTATTTCTTTAGATTTTTCTTCAAGATATTGAAATCGCTTTGTAAATTTTTTATTGGTACGCTCTAACGCATTCTCTGGGTTTATTTTTAAAAACCGTGCATAGTTCACCATTGAAAACAAGACATCACCAAACTCACTCTCCATAGCCTCTTTATCTCCCTTTTTTATTTCTTCTTTAAATTCAGATAGTTCTTCTTGTACTTTTTCCCATACTTGTTCTGGTTGCTCCCAATCGAAACCAACACCCGCTACTTTTTCTTGAATTCTATTTGCTTTAACTAACGCAGGCAAACTATTAGGAACACCTTCTAAAACACTTTTTTTTCCTTCTTTTAGTTTTAAATTTTCCCAGTTACGTTTAACGTCCTCTTCATTTTTAACAGTAACATCTCCATAAATATGTGGATGTCTATGAATTAGTTTTTCACAAATAGAGTTGCACACATCAGCTATATCAAAATCATTGGTTTCACTTCCAATTTTTGAGTAGAAAACAATGTGTAATAGAACATCTCCCAATTCCTTTTTAACTTCTTCTAAATCATTATCTAAAATGGCATCACCAAGTTCATAAGTTTCCTCTATAGTAAGATGTCTTAAGGTTTCCATGGTTTGTTTTCTATCCCATGGACATTGCTCCCGCAATTCATCCATAATGGTTAACAAACGATTAAATGCTTTTAGTTGCGTTTCTCTAGAATTCATTAGAAGTGTTTTGGTAAAAATACAATTATAAAAGGTTTTATTTAAAGCTATAAAACAAAAAATCCAGCTAAAAAGCTGGATTTTTTATATGTTAATCATCATTCTCTTTATGATGCATTTTGCTTTTTAATTAAGTTTAAAGCAGAACCTTCGTTATACCATGCTATTTGAGCATCGTTATACGTATGATTTAATTTGATTATATCCTTACTTCCATCAGCATGAACCACTTCTAAAGTCAAAGGCTTATCTGGAGCAAACTCATTTAAATCTAGGAAGTTGAACGTATCATCTTCTTGAATTAAATCATAGTCATTTTCATTTGCAAATGTTAAACCTAACATTCCTTGCTTTTTAAGGTTGGTTTCGTGAATACGTGCAAACGATTTTACAATAACGGCAGCAACACCCAAGTGTCTTGGTTCCATAGCTGCGTGCTCACGAGAAGATCCCTCTCCATAGTTATGGTCTCCAACCACAATACTTTTAACGCCTGCAGCTTTGTAAGCTCTAGCAGTATCTGGAACACCACCATACTCGCCTGTTAATTGGTTTTTAACAAAATTTGTTTTCTCACCAAATGCATTGACAGCTCCAATTAAGCAGTTATTAGAAATATTATCTAAATGACCACGGAAACGTAACCAAGGTCCAGCCATAGAAATGTGATCAGTTGTACATTTTCCGTATGCTTTTATTAATAATTTAGCGTCTTTTATTGTGTCACCAATTGGTTCAAATGGTGTTAACAATTGTAATCTTTCTGAATCTTCTGCTACTTTAACTTGCACATGGCTTCCATCTGCTTCTGGTGCTAAATACCCATTTTCTTTAACTTCGAAACCTTTAGGTGGTAATTCCCATCCTGTTGGCTCATCAAACATAACTTCTTGTCCGTCTTCATTAATCAAGGTATCAGTCATAGGATTAAAATCCAAACGACCTGCAATAGCAATAGCTGCTGTAATCTCTGGAGAAGCAACAAAAGCATGTGTGTTTGGATTGCCATCTGCACGTTTAGCAAAGTTTCTATTAAAAGAGTGTACTATACTGTTTTTAGGTGCATTCTTTGGATCACTATATCGTGCCCATTGCCCAATACATGGCCCACATGCGTTGGTAAATATTGTAGCATCTAATTTTTCAAAGACTTGAAGAATACCGTCACGATCAGCCGTATAACGTACTTGTTCTGAACCTGGGTTGATTCCAAATTCAGCCTTAGTTTTTAATTTTTTATCTAAAGCTTGTTGCGCAATAGATGATGCTCGCGATAAATCTTCATAAGATGAATTGGTACACGACCCTATTAATCCCCATTCTACAGCCAAAGGCCATTCATTATCTGTTGCCTTTTTAGTCATATCACGACCAACAGGTGTTGATAAATCTGGAGTAAAAGGTCCGTTTAGTAAAGGGGTTAACTCTGATAAATTAATTTCTATTACTTCATCAAAATATTGTTCAGGGTTTGCATATACTTCAGGATCACCAGTTAAATGTTCTTTTACTTTATTTGCCGCATCTGCCACATCAGATCTATCAGTAGAACGCAAATAACGCTCCATAGATTCATCATATCCAAATGTTGATGTAGTAGCTCCTATTTCTGCTCCCATGTTACATATAGTACCTTTACCAGTACATGACATAGAGAGTGCGCCTTCACCAAAATACTCAACAATAGCACCAGTTCCACCTTTTACAGTAAGAATATCAGCTACTTTTAAAATAACATCTTTTGGTGCTGTCCAACCTGAAAGTTTACCTGTTAATTTTACTCCTATTAATTTGGGGAATTTCAATTCCCAAGCCATACCAGCCATTACATCAACAGCATCTGCTCCTCCAACACCAATAGCTACCATTCCTAATCCACCAGCGTTTACTGTATGCGAATCTGTACCTATCATCATTCCACCAGGAAATGCATAATTTTCTAATACAACTTGATGAATAATACCAGCACCTGGTTTCCAAAAACCAATACCATATTTATTTGAAACAGATTCTAAAAAGTTAAATACTTCACTACTTACGCTATTAGCGTTTTTTAAATCTACTGCAGCTCCGTCTTTTGCTTGAATCAAGTGGTCGCAGTGTACCGTTGTAGGCACCGCTACTTTAGGTTTACCGGCCTGCATGAATTGCAACAAAGCCATTTGTGCTGTTGCATCTTGACAAGCAATTCTGTCGGGAGCAAAATCCACATAATCTTTACCTCTTGTAAAAGCTTTAGTTGGATTTCCATCCCAAAGGTGGTTATACAATATTTTTTCAGAAAGCGTTAACGGCTTTCCTACTACTTCACGAGCTTTATCAACGCGTTCTGCCATTTTGGTGTAAACACCTTTAATCATGTCGATGTCAAATGCCATATGTTTTGTTTTAGTTTTGTGTTTTAAAAAGTGTTGCGAAATTACGAAATTATTGCAAAGTTTTAAAAATAAACTCGCTAATCCAATGGTGCTTAATATTAATTTTTAATATAGCTATAATAAATTAATATGATTGTATTATTAACATCAATTCAATAAAAAATTGGTGATTTAACAATGAACCCATCTTGACTTTTTGTTTTTAAAATAAACTCTTAATTATTTGTTCGTCTGTAATCCCCTCGGCTTCTGCTTTGTAGTTTTTAATAATTCGATGCCTTAAAATACTACTTGCGACTGCTTGAACATCTTCAATATCTGGAGAAAATTTACCATGAATAGCTGCGTGGGTTTTTGCTGCCAAAATTAAGTTTTGTGAGGCTCTGGGACCTGCTCCCCAATCTAAATAATTTTTAACTAAATCGCTGGCAGATTTACTGTTTGGTCTCGTTTTACCAACCATAGACACCGCATACTCAATAACATTATCAGCCACAGGAATACGACGAATAAGATGTTGAAATCCTACAATATCTTCTGCTGAAAATAAGGCTCTTACTTGTTCTTTTGAATCGGCAGTTGTAGACTTTACGACTTGCACCTCTTCTTCAAATGACGGATAATCTAAATTAACGGCAAACATAAAACGATCTAATTGTGCCTCTGGTAATGGGTAAGTTCCTTCTTGCTCAATAGGGTTTTGAGTTGCTAAAACAAAATAAGGTAAACTTAACTCATAATGATGCCCTGAAACGGTAACCGCACGCTCCTGCATAGCTTCCAATAAAGCTGCCTGCGTTTTTGGAGGTGTTCTATTAATCTCATCGGCTAAAATAATATTTGAAAAAATAGGGCCTTTTACAAAATGAAAATGTCTGTTCTCATCTAAAATTTCACTTCCTAGAATATCACTAGGCATTAAATCTGGCGTAAATTGAATACGTTTAAAATCTAATCCAAGTGCTTGAGCAATGGTGTTAACCATTAAAGTTTTGGCTAATCCAGGCACTCCTATAAGTAAGGAATGACCTCCTGAGAAAATTGAAATTAATATTTGATTTACAACATCATCTTGACCAATAATTATTTTGGCAATTTCTGTTTTTAAATCTTGATATCGTTTTACAAATTGTTCTACGGCTGCTACGTCAGACATATATTATTTTTTTAACCAATTATTAGTGAAATCACAATCTTTATAAGCGTCACCAATTTTAATGTAAGTATCCTTAATTTTTTCTTTTTGCCATGCTTCGATAGCCTTTATCTTTTTCTCGTTAAGTGCTTGCTCTTTTATTTTTAAATAATCACGAGCATAATTTGCTTCATGTTCATCAACTCTATCAGTAACAGTCAATATTTTAAATTTAATTTTTCCCGTTCTATCTTGTTCTGTTTGCACCAAACTGACTTCACCATCTTTTAAATTTTGAATTTGAGAATACAGTTCTGGATCCATTTTTGTTAATTCAAAATTATAATCTTGTGTCTTAGGGTTAATAAGTTGTCCGCCATCTCCACGCGTTTCTTTTTCATCACTTGACTCTCTTGCAGCATCTGCAAACGAAATATCACCATCAACAATACGTTGTCTTATTTTCTCAATACGCTCTTTGGCTTCTTTAATAGCCTCGTCAGATACTTTTGGAATTAAAAGTATATGTCTAATATCATACTCTTCCCCTCTAATCTTTTCACAATAAATAATATGAAAACCAAAATCTGTTTCAAAAGGCTCAGAAATCTCTCCTTCTTGAAGCGAAAAAGCCACTTGTCTAAACTCTTTAACCATTCTAGGTTTCTTCCTATTCAAAACATATTTACCACCTGTGCTTATTGACGCTTTATCATCTGAATACAATACTACTTTAGAACGAAAACTTGCTCCATTTTCCAACACATCTGCCCTAAATTGTTTTAATTGATCTATAACACGTTGTTTTTCTTCTTGAGATACTTTTGGTTCAACAACTATTTGAGCGACCTTAAGTTCTGTTCCAAATGTTGGTCGTTGATCTTCTGGTATTTTATTAAAAAATTCTCTCACTTCCTCTGGAGTAATTTCAACCTCATCAACAATTTTAGCTTGCATTTTTGCTGACAATTCATTGTTTTTATTGATTTCGAACATTTCCTCTCTCAGACTTTTTTCATCTGGTTTGTCATACATCTTTAGCAACTTGTCTATAGATCCATTTGTTGATTGCAAAAACTGCTCAATTTGATAATCTATTTTTTGTCTAATTTCAGCATCAGAAATTGGAATACTGTCTTGTATAGCGTGATGTGCATATAGTTTATTTTCTAACAAACTACCAAACATTTCACATTTAGATATATTTGATATATCTATACCTTGAGCTTTATATTCTTCAAATGCCTTATCAATATCTGAATCTAAAATGATAAAATCGCCCACTACGGCAGCTACACCATCTACTTTTTGAGGTTTCAATGGTTTTACAGAGTCTTTTGTTTGAACTTTAGTCTCTGTTTTTAATGAATCAATTACAGGGCTTATTGTATCTTTTGTTTTATCCTGAATAACCTCTTGCGCACATATAACCTGCCCAGATAGCACTGTTATAAATAAAAATAATATGTATTTCAAATTAATTGTAAATTTCGAATTGATTGTTTTTAATAGCATCCTTTGTGATATCTTTTTCTAATTTTTTAATAAGTTCTAATTTCCTTTTGTTGATAACAATTTGATCGATAGTTGGCTTTACATATTCTAAAGGCGCTGTATCATTACGCAACAAAACATCATTAATCTGCATCAAATATACTCCTAATGAATCTTTGAGTTGTACAAAATTAGATTTTTTTAACAGTTCATTTTTGTTTTCTGCATTAATAACTGGAATTTTATCAATGGCTTGACTTACCCGTATCCAAATAGAATCATTTAATGAATACGATTTAAACTGAATAGAAATTGAATCTAGCTCCCTTTTATCTTGATTATCAAATCTTTTAAACTTTTGTTCTACTTCTTTAAAATCTATAATATCTTCATCAACATGTATATATCTAAACTTTATAAGTTCTTCATTTAGCTTAAATACTTCTTTATTATTTTTGTAATACGCTTCGGCTTCATCAAAACTCACGGTTGTATCTATACTTCTTTCTACTAAAGCTTCTATGTATGCCTTGGTATATAAATCGTTTTTGTACTGCTCTACCAGTTTGTTAAAAGCTTCTTGCTTACTTTCACTCAAATTCAATTTAGCTCCATCTACAAATAATTGTTGCGTGGCCCAACGATTTATAAAATTTTGAACTATAAGGGTGCTGTCTTCTTTTGGAGTACCTTCTGAGACCAAATCTTTAATATCATCATAATACAAATACGAATCATTAACCCTAGCCACAGGAACTCTATCATCTGCTTCTTTAAAGAACGAGCATGATGTAATACTTATTAACAGAAGTGTATATAGTATAAATTTCACTTATTGCTTGTTTAATTTTAATTTTACATGATTTAAGGCTTCTTCATTAATCACCACTTTATATTTGTCCTTTAATCCTTGTAACCATTTATGTTCTTTATCGGTTTGGTAATCGCTAACAATCTTTCCTTTAGCTTCATCAAAGGATTGTTGTGAAGCTGGAAAAATGTCTTTAACTTGAACAACAACATAAGAATTATTATGATTGTATATTTTTGAAATTCCTTTTTTAAAAGGAAACTTATTAGGTAATGCTTGGTTTTGATGATCCATAACACCTACTGTAAACATAACATTTACTTTATTGTTGGTATTAAATGTTTGTTTTATGGTCTCTAAATCAATATTCTTCTTTAATAGTTTTGCTACTTTTTTTGTAATTTTTTCGTTTGCCGAAGAAGCCACAACGGCATCTATTCTGTTAGGCCATCTGTAATTATCTTTATGACTATTGTAATATTTTTTTATTTCTGTTGTATCTGTTTTAGAGGCATTCCAAATAGTAGATTCCATTAAATCAAATAGTAATAACCCTTCACGATATTCACTTATTATGCTAGCAAAATCTTTATTTTCTGTTTCTAAATGATCTTCTTGATATTTAATTAAATTATGTTTCAAGAACATATTGTATTCTTTTGCAACAAGTTTTTTAAAGGATGTTTTTTTAGCATTTCGTTGGCTTTTAAGTAACTGATTTGCAAAATCCTGATAGGTTAACTGTTTATCTCCTATTTTTATTAATGGCTTACTTCCTTGAAAGTCTTCAGGTAGTTTCCATGCTTTTTTAAAATAAGTGTCGTTTAAAATAGACTCGAAATATCCTAATGCTGGTTGTTCGTCGCTAACATTATACTTAATTTTTAACTTATCAAACAAAGCATCATCAATTAAATGAGAACGATCATCACGTTTAACCTTCATTTCCAATTCTGGCTTCATGTCTTGAAAAGGTTGAATCGGTTTTTTGTTTAAGAGCTTAATAATATGCCAACCGTACTTTGTTTTAATTGGTTTTGATACATCACCTATATTTTTTAAACTAAACGCCGTGTCTTCAAACACTTGTGAACTTAATTGCCCTCCAGAAAATGGGGATAGCTTTCCTCCCTTATTTGCCGAACTTGGGTCTTCAGAAAATTGTTTTGCTAAGGCTGCAAAATCTTCACCTTGTTGTATTTTTTTGTAAATATCGTTTATTCGTGTTTCAGAGCTGTTAGAAATAGAATCATCCGGTTTATTAGCAACCATAATATGTGCAACGGTTATTTCTCCTCTTGATTTACGTTTGTCGTATACTTTAAGAATATGATAACCAAAACGTGTTCTAAAGGGTTTTGAAATATCTCCAACATTGGTATTATATGCTGCACTTTCAAAAGGATAGACCATTTTGAATGCTGAAAAATAACCTAAATCTTCGCCAAAAACAGTTTGTCCATTATGCACCTCTTCTCTAACCTTATCAAACCCTTCTTTCAAGGTTCTATTGCGTAACTTTATAATATTGTTATAGGCAACCAAAGTGTCTTGTGGGCTAGCGTTTTCTGGTAATCTTACTAGTATGTGGCTTACTTTAACTTCGTTTGAAATCCGGTCGTAAGCTTCTTTAACTAAGTCCTCGGTTACTTTTGTATCGTTAATAAAATTTTCAGCTAATTGTCTTTTATAACCATCTAACTCTCTTTTATAAGATGCTTTATTTTGAAGTCCTAAAGAATAAGCTTCTTTAATTTTAAGTTTATAATTAATAAAAAGTGTTAAGTAAGAGTTTAAATCGTTTTGCGATTCGTCCTCAACAAGATTTAAGTTTTTATTATAAACTTTAATAAATTCTGAAGTATATACTGGTTTATCTTGAATTGTAAAAAGCACCTCTTCAGAATTTAACTGCGCACTGACTTTAACACAAAATAAAAGCAATGCTAGGAGAGGAAAATATTTAAATGTCATTTAAAAAAATTTAGACTACGGATACAAAAATAGTAATATAAAGCCATATTACAAGTTGTTTAACAAAACGGATGTAAGACATCTTTAGTATCTTTGTTTTTTTTAATTTTAAGACCTTAATTCATGCGAAAATTAAAACTTATATGGGATTTTCGTGGGCCTGATGCTCACAAAATTGCAGAGCATCATGAAATTCATTTAAAGCAATATATACAATTAGAAAAGCTCGATATATCAATTACGGGTATTGAAGATATAAACAACAATCATTCTATTGCTTTTTTGGTAGTTAATGAGAAAAATATGCCCTCCGTAAGAGATGCACTAAAACCACATCGAGGCACTCTATTTAGTGAATAACTCTGTTCTTAAGTTGGTTGAAAACTATATCAATCTATATAAAGTTTTAGAATTTTCTAAAAAGGTTCAAAAACTACCTCGAATAATTAGGAGACTCATTAGTAATGGTTACATCATGCGGGTGACTTTCATTGATACCGCTCGCTGTAATTTTTATAAAACGTCCGTTTTCCTTTAAGGTTTCTATATCTTTAGCTCCACAGTACCCCATACCTGCACGTAAACCACCAATAAATTGGTGAATACTTTCATACAAATCGCCTTTATAAGGCACACGTCCAACAATACCTTCGGGAACCAATTTTTTAATATCGTCTTCAACATCTTGAAAATATCGGTCTTTACTACCTTGCTTCATAGCTTCTACAGACCCCATTCCTCTGTAGGACTTAAATTTACGTCCTTCATAAATAATGGTTTCTCCTGGCGACTCTTTAGTACCAGCCAATAATGAACCAAGCATAACACAATCTGCGCCAGCAGCAATAGCTTTAGGAATATCACCTGTATAACGAATACCTCCATCGGCTATTACAGGAACACCAGTACCTTTAAGAGCTGCAGCAACTTCCAATACTGCCGAAAACTGTGGAAAACCAACACCAGCAATGACTCTTGTAGTACAAATTGATCCTGGTCCAATACCTACTTTAACCGCATCTGCACCTGCCTCAACTAGGTATTTGGCTGCATCAGCAGTAGCTATATTTCCAACAATAACTTCTAATTCAGGAAATTTTGATTTGATATCTTTTAAAACTGATACCACACCTTTGGTATGTCCATGAGCCGTATCAATAACAACCGCATCAACGCCAGCTTGTACCAAAGCTTCAGCTCGTTCTACTGCATCTGCTGTAACACCGATAGCTGCAGCAACGCGTAAACGACCATACTCATCCTTATTAGCATTTGGCTTTTGACTCAACTTAGTAATATCTCTAAAGGTAATTAACCCAGATAATTTATACTCATCATCAACAATAAGTAGTTTTTCTATTTTATGTTCTTGTAAAATAATTTCTGCGTCTTTTAACGAAGTTCCTACTGAAGCTGTCACTAAGTTTTCACTTGTCATTACTTCTATAATAGGTCTTTTTTTATCATGCTCGAAACGCAAATCACGATTGGTCACAATTCCTTTTAAAGTCCCATCTTCATCAATAATAGGAATACCTCCAATACTATGCTCAGCCATATTTTGTTTAGCATCAAAAACTGTGGCAGTTAACGGCAAAGTTACTGGGTCTATTATCATACCACTTTCAGCTCGTTTTACACGTCTTACTTTTAAAGCTTGCGCCTCAATAGTCATATTTTTATGCAATACACCAATACCGCCTTCCTGAGCCATAGCAATGGCCATTTTACTCTCGGTTACCGTATCCATGGCAGCCGAAATAACTGGAACATTAATAGTTATATTTCTTGTAAATTTTGTTTGAATATTAACTTCTCTTGGAAGTACTTCAGAAAAAGCAGGGACTAAAAGAACGTCGTCATAGGTTAATCCTTCTCCTAAAATTTTGTTTTGATGTGCGGTCATGATGCAATTACGTTATAATTGCATGCAAATATACAAC
This sequence comes from Flavobacteriaceae bacterium, assembly GCA_050300615.1. Lineage (GTDB taxonomy): Bacteria > Bacteroidota > Bacteroidia > Flavobacteriales > Flavobacteriaceae > Yeosuana. The sequence goes on from JBNKYB010000052.1 coordinate 43,577, forward strand.
TAATTTGAGATATTTTATTTTTTTATCTCAACCTTTAACCTTTTTTTAATGTTACTGCTTTTTTAGTAATTGTTTTAAAATAATAATAACAGAACCTGTAAACGATAAAGTCATTAATGTCCCCGAAATCATTACAATATATTTCATCCAAATAATGCCTTCCCAAAGCATAAATAATCCTCCAAAAGTTAGTAATACAGATAAAAGAGGCTCTGTCATTAAAAATAGTTTAAGCTTTTTTGGGAGTTTTGTAATAGCAATAAGAATCCCGACCAAAAAGAAAATAACGGACATTGATAATATATGAGAATGTACGATGGATAACATTTCTTTGTCACTTTTTTTAAACTTCATAACCTCAGCGCTTTCATTATCTTCATTACCCAAGTATTGTTCTTCTATTCCATTTGGGTTTACAGATGATGTTTCTCCAACAAATAATAACCCTGAAAAGAAGCCAATACTCAACACTATAACAAATACAGCTATTAACAACTTAAGCTCTTTAGGTAACGTATATATAAATCCGTTTAATTGCATTTATAAAATATTTTGCTTGTGAAGAATTTTTATTGATTTTAAAAAATTGTTGATAGATTCTGTAAATGATCTTACTGAAATGGTAGCACCAGAAATAGCTATAATATCTTGCCCATATTTCAAATTATCATCTTGTGTTTTCCCTATGAATTGCTTTAACCATCGTTTACTACCTATCTCTCCACCATATTCTTCTCGATAAATTAAAACCTTTGTTTTAATAACAACTAAATCTTTATCCAATAATACTAAATAGTCAAATAGTGCCGTTTTACTTGCTGCCTGAGACACATAAGCATACCCATAAAAGGTTTCGTTAGATATAATTTTGAACAAATTATCTTCCCCAAATTCAGATGGTAATGTTTTTGAAATAGCAGGATCAATTGAAACTCCAATAATTTCAAAGTCTTCAATTTCAAATGTATTTTCAATTTCTTTGTATACCTTTTTTTGAATATTCTTTGGAAGCCCCGTAAATAATATTATGGTTGTAAACAATAAAATGTATCTCATATTCAGTAATATAATAAAATTTAACTTTATAAATTACAACACCACATGGTTAAGTATGTATTACGCTGTTATATTTTTTCACACATTAAAACCAAACCCCTATTCCAAAATTCAATCGATTATCTACTTTAGATCCTGCTAAAGCATTATTTCTAAACTGATAATCGCCTTTAAACACTACACCAGGCGCAATATGATAACTTATTCCTGTTGTTAAATCATTTCTGTTATATGCGTCGTTTTTAGGTAATAAACCTGCAGTATCTGCATGCGTATCATACTGTTCGTATCTAACAAAAGCGAACAAACGCTGTTGTTTCGATGCCGGCAATAAGTTGTAAGCACCTTCTAAATACCAACCTTCTAAAGCACTACCTAAATCGTTTCCTGTTAAATCATTATATGCTTCTGTACCTGAAAGAGACCCATATACGTACTGACCTCTTGCTGTAAAACGTTGATATGCATAACGCATATCTAACCCTACCATTGAAATACCAATATTAGCTCCATTAATGTCTTCAATATCATCTTCTGCTTGGGTATCTCCAAAATATCCTGATAACCCTAATCTTAAGCCAGGTAACCCATAATAATCAAACTTAACCGATAAGGTTGGGCTATCAATAGTGGACTGAATTCCTTTTTGCCTGCCTCCTCTCAAAGCATTTGAACCTTTAAGAACACCATTTATACCACCCTGACCATCAAAAGATGTAGATTTAAAACCGTTAAAAACATAAGCCTGATATCCTAAGGATAAATCATTAAATCTACCTGTAACACCAAAGCCAATTTCTCTCCAAGTAGTAGGAATAATTACGTTATCAAGGCTTGGTCTTTCTACTCCATTAAACGTCGTTGGTTCATGAAACTCATTAATAATACCAAAAGGCACTAGCATTAACCCTCCTCGAAGACTTACATTAGATGCTAATGAGTAATTAACAAATGCTTGTTCAATATAAACTTCTTCAACATGCTCAAATTCAACTTCTGTTACAAATTGCGTTTTATCATTAAACTTATATCCAAAAAGAAGTACTAAACGTTGTACATCTAATTCTCCATTTTTACTTTCTGGTTGGTTATATGTTAACTCTCCGTAAGCCCCCACTATAACAGATTTACCATAATTACCAGACAAGATACTTTGAGCTGCATTTTGTTGTTTTTGCGGATTAAAAGTTATAGAATCCTTTACAGTTTGAGCAAACGTAAATGTACTTAATAACACTAACAAGATTGGTGGTATAGTTTTCATTTGTTTTTATTTAGACTAATTATAAACAATGCTATTTATTAGCCGCAAATATAAAATAGAAAACTAATATTGCAAATCTTATTAAGAATTAATTTAAATAAAAACTAATCTAATAATAAAATTTAAAGATCTTACTAGCTTCATTATAAGCGCTTTCAAAACTTAAGGCATTTAAAGGGCTGGATTGTTTAGATGTAAAATAAGACAATAGTTTTTCTGTAGGCATATTTCCAGTAAGTTCGTCTTTTGCCATAGGACATCCTCCAAATCCTTGAATAGCACCATCAAAACGTTTGCACCCAGATTTGTAAGCTGCATCTACTTTTTCAAACCAACTAGAGGCCACAGTATGCAAATGGGCTCCAAATTCAATATTTGGATATAATGGAATTAAGTTTGAAAACAAATAATGAATGCTTTCAGCAGTTGAACTTCCTATGGTATCGCTTAACGAGATAATATTTACTCCCATTGCACTTAGTTGTTCTGTCCACTCTCCTACTATATCAACATTCCAAGGATCTCCATAAGGATTTCCAAAGCCCATAGAAATATATACTACTACCTTTTTATTGGTTTTATTTGCAATATTTAAAATATGCTCAAGAATTACAACTGATTGGGCAATGGTTTTATGCGTATTGCGCATTTGAAAATTTTCAGAAATTGAGAATGGATATCCCAAATAATCTATTTCTTTATATTGTGAAGCAGCTTCTGCTCCTCTTTCATTAGCTACTATAGCCAATAATTTACTTGATGTTTTGCTCAAATCTAATTGAGATAGCACTTCTGCTGTATCTAACATTTGAGGAATTGCTTTTGGCGAAACAAAACTTCCAAAATCAATGGTATCGAACCCTACTCGCAATAATGATTGAATATACTGTATTTTATTCTTTGTTGGAATAAAATCCCTGATGCCTTGCATAGCATCTCTGGGACATTCAATAATCTTAATTTGTTCTGGCATTAGGTTGCTTCATAATAGAGATGATAAAAATAATATTATTGAATCATATAACACAATAACCTTAGAGGAATTAATTTATAGAGGTAGAATTTGATTAAAAAACTATTCTATATTATCATATATCAGCAATTTAGCAACTAATAACGAATAAAATCGTTACTGAACGTTTTTTTTACTTCTTTTTTTAATTATCAAATACATTTGATAAACACTTTGCCCCATGAAAGTTTTTGATATTAATATAAATATTATTTTTTTATCGATACTGTTATCGTTATCCTCTCGCCTCTATTCCCAAAAAAGTACAGAAATAGGTTGTGGTACTATTACGACTTCTAAATCCATATCATTTTATAATTCTATCAATCCTAAATTAGAGACTTATAAAAATGAGCTTTTAGCATCGAAAACATCAGGAACCAAATCGTCTAATTCGGTTACAAATTCTATTCCTGTTAAAGCACATATTATACGGAAATCCGATGGTACAGGAGGTCTTACTGTTTCTGAACTGGAAAACGCTATAGCTAACACCAATGTTATTTTTTCTGATGCCTTAATGGAATTTACGCTAGCAGATGAGATAGATTATATTGATGATGACAGCTTTTATCATTTTAAATCGTGTGATGAAAATAAGTTAGTTAATGCCCATAATGTTCCAAAAGTTATTAATATTTATTTTGCAGATTATATTAAAAATACTTCGAACGAAGATATTTGTGGATACACTCATACTGAAAATCGTTCTAACGTTATTTTTATGAAAAATAGCTGTGCCACAAACGGTT
>JBNKYB010000053.1:0-12285 GCA_050300615.1 Flavobacteriaceae bacterium
AATCATATATTATTTAATGAAATTGTTACAAGTATGTAATTTGTATCTTTATGCTTGCAAAGAATTTTTGAGCACCATAAAAAAAGACAATCCACCCATTTATAAAAAAATGAAAGCTTTATTTTGTGATGCAAAACTTAATAATCAATCCTATGAAATATCAGCGTTTTTCCATAATACTATTTTTTTCTTTACTATTATTTTCAAATGCAAATGGGCAAGATATTTCCCTAATAAAAAAGAATTCAAAAGTAGAAAAAGTCGGAAGCGGCTTTGGATTTACTGAAGGACCAGCTGTTTCGAAAGATGGAAGCGTTTATTTTACAGATCAGCCTAATGATAGAATTTATATTTGGAATGAAAAGAAAGGTGTTTCGCTTTATTTAGAAGGGACAGGAAGATCAAATGGGATGTTTTTTAATAATAAAAACCAACTTGTTGCATGTGCTGATGAAAAGAATCAACTGGTGTATTTTGACGAAAATAAAAAAGCACATGCTATTTTCGAAAATTATAATGGAAAGCATCTAAATGCGCCCAACGATTTATGGATTTCACCCAATGGAGGAATTTATTTTACAGATCCATATTACCATAGGCCTTGGTGGAGCGAAAACCACAAACAAGTTCAAGATGTTCCTGGTGTTTATTATTTGAGTCCTAAAGGTGATATTACACGTGTAATTTCTGATTTTGTAAAACCTAACGGAATTATTGGAACACCTGATGGAAAGACACTTTATGTAGCTGATATCGATGATAATAAAATCTGGAAATACACCATTCAAGATGATGGTAGTTTAACCAATAAAACATTTTTTGCGCCTCATGGCAGCGATGGAATGACCATTGATAGTAATGGCAATGTGTATCTTACATCTGGTAAAATATGGATTTATAGTCCAGAAGGCGAATTTATTAAGGACATTGAATTTCCAGAAAAACCTGCCAATGTATGTTTTGGTGGCAAAAAAAGAAACATACTTTTTGTAACCGCTAGAAAGGGTGTTTATATTTTGAAAATGAAAGTAAAAGGTGTAGACTAGATTTTAAAATTAGTCTTTATAAACTCTGTTTTCTTGTTCGGCAACTCTAATAAATGTGGTACGCTTGGTAAGTTCTTTTAAGCGTTGCGCCCCAACATAGGTACACGTGCTTCTCAAGCCCCCTAAAATATCTTGAAGGGTTGATTCCACACTTCCTCTATAAGGAACTTCAACAGTTTTCCCTTCACTTGCTCTGTATTCGGCAACACCACCAACATGTTTTTCCATGGCTGTAGAGGAGCTCATGCCATAAAATTTTCTGTAAGGTTTCCCATTGCGTTCTATTATTTCACCACCACTTTCGTCATGTCCTGCAAGCATTCCACCAAGCATGACAAAATCGGCACCAGCACCAAAGGCTTTGGCTATATCACCTGGAGAGGTACAGCCACCATCACTAATAATTTGTCCTCCCAACCCGTGAGCAGCATCTGCACACTCTATAATGGCGGATAATTGTGGGTACCCAACACCTGTTTTTACACGCGTAGTACAAACAGAACCAGGCCCAATACCAACCTTTACAATATCTGCACCAGAAAGTAATAGTTCTTCAACCATTTCTCCCGTAACAACATTTCCAGCTATAATTACTTTATCTGGATATTGGTCTCTTGTTTGTTTTACAAAATCTGCAAAATGTTCAGAATAGCCATTGGCCACATCTATACAGATAAATTTTAAGTTTGGATTAACCTTGAAAATAGAAGCTAACTTTTCTAAATCTTTTTTTCCGGTTCCTGTGCTAATGGCAATATAGTTTTCAATATTTTTTGGAGCATTGGTGCAAAACGCTTTCCAATCAGAAATTGAGTAATGTTTATGGATTGCTGTAAATAAAGTTTTATTTGCTAACGCCAGAGCCATATCAAATGTCCCTACGGTATCCATATTTGCAGCGATAATAGGGATTCCTTGCCAAGTTAAAGGGCTGTGTAAAAATTTAAATTCTCGTACTAAATTTACTTGAGCTCTACTTTTTAATGTTGAACGCTTTGGACGAATCATCACATCCTTGAAGCCAAGTTTTATATCGTATTCTATTCTCATTTTGTTATAAAATTATATGGAGTACTACTACCAAAAGTATTATTTTTAAAATTGAAAAATTGTAAAAAACTAATAAATTACATGAACCTCATGTTATTATTTAATATTACCTTTATATTAACACAAATTTTTAAAATTTTAATAATAGAAACTTACATAAAAAACCATTTTGGGAATTAGAGCAGATATTAAAAATTTTCTAAAAAGTCAGCTTAAAAAAGCATTTCTTAAAAAATCAATGCGGTCATTTAAGATACGAGTGGTATTGATTTTTTTCTCCTTTATTGCTATGATTATTTTATTGTTTATTGGATACTTTCAAATAGAAAAAAGAAATGATTATCTATTGAATGATATCAATGCTATCAATCAAATCAATAAAAGTATTTCTAAAACTACTATAGATTTTCAATCTTCTATATTATTTAATTTTAATAAACAATTAGACTCAAAGAGTTATACGGACTCTTTATCGAAATACAATTCAAATTTAGATGGTTATGTAAAAATATTAGATAGTTTAAAGAGTAATTTAATAGCGCATTCAATTAGTTTTGACAACGAGTTTAAAGCGATATTTAATGATATAAACTTTTTAAAAACCGAATTGAATAAAAATAACACTTTAGATGTATTATCTTTTAAAGAGTTCTATAAAAATATTGATCTTAAAGCTAGTCGTTTAAATGATAATTTGAACTTACTCAATGATAAATTAACTCAAATAGCAAATGCTAGAGAAAAAGAATTAAAAAAGAATGCTACAATGTTCTTTTCCTTAGTTGTTATTATATTTCTTGTTATTGTTTATTATTTGGCACATAGATTAACACGAGATTTAAGAGAATTAAATTTAAAAATTGAGAGTTTTAATCAATTAGAAGCAAATTTTAAAGAGGAACCTTTAGTTTCAAATATTGATGAGATTAGGAATCTGGATAAAGCTTTTGAATTAGTAAAGTCTAAATTACGATTATTAGAGTCAGATTTAGAAGAAGCCACCAAGATAAGTGAGTATAAGTCTGTATTTCTAGCTAATATGAGTTATGAAATTAGAACACCTCTTAACTCTGTGTTGGGGATGATAAATATGCTTAAAAAGAGCCAGCTAACCACAGAGCAACAAATACAATTAGAAATAGCAGAATATTCATCAGAGCATGTTTTGCAGTTAGCAAATATGATTTTAGATAATTCTAAAGTAGAAGGAGGAGATATTAAATTAGAATTATCTGCTATTGATTTAAAATCGGATCTATCAAGATTAATTAAAGTTTTTGAATATGAAGCTTGGGATAATGGTTTAGATTTTGAGTTTAAATTTTTAGCAGATGAAAATCAAAAGTTTTTATTGCTAGCAGACATTAAACGCATAAAACAGATTTTAACCAATTTGTTGAACAATGCAATTAAATTTACCAATGCAGGAACCATTTCTTTAATTATTGATCAAACCGTAGGGCCTGATGATTACCAGATAGTTACTTTTTATGTAAAAGATACTGGTATTGGAATACCTCCAGATAAAGCAAAAAGAATTTTTAATGATTCAGATAATAACCACTTGTCAATAATAGACTATTATGGTGGTACTGGTTTAGGATTAACGGCTTCTAGTCAATTAATAAAAGCAATGGGTGGGGAGCTTAAATTAGAGAGTAAAGAAAATGAAGGCTCTATTTTTTATTTCAGCATTCAATTACAAAGAACTTTAGATGTTGAGCGCGAAAAACCAGAACCTAGTGCAATATTACTCAATCAGCTTGATTATAAATTTTCTGTTTTAGTAGCTGAAGATAATACTATGAACCAAAAAGTCATTAAGTTTCTTTTAGAACAGCAAGGAGCAGATTGTACGTTTGTTAAGAATGGGTCTGATGCTGTTAAGCTTTTTAATATATTAGATTTTGATATGGTATTCATGGATATATTTATGCCAGAAATGGATGGATATGAAGCCACTAAATTAATTAAAGAAAGCAAAAAATATGCTGAGCGTAATGTTCCTATTATTGCCGTATCTGCCAGTGCTTTTGAAGAGGATATAAAAGCGGCAAAAAAGGCAGGGATAGATGATTTTTTAGCTAAACCGATAGAAACTAAAAAGTTAAAAGAACTTTTAGTTAAATATGCTCCCAAGGACAGGTTAACTAAAACAGAAGAAGAATAATTACTTTACAGCTATCATACTAATTTCAACATGTACGTTTTTTGGTAATTGTGCTACTTGAACAGTCTCTCTGGCAGGAGCATGATCATCATCAAAATAACTACCGTAAACTTGGTTTATTTTACCAAAATCATTCATATCTGTAATAAAAATTGATGTTTTAACAACATTATCAAATGTCATCTCAGCAGCCTCTAAAACAGCTTCCATGTTTTTCATAACTTGGTTAGTTTCAGTTTCTATATCGTCTAAAACCAACTCATTAGTTTTTGGATTAATTGCTATTTGACCAGAAGTATACAATGTGTTTCCTGATAAGATGGCTTGATTATAAGGCCCAATTGGAGCAGGAGCATTTGCTGTAGTAATTATATTTTTTTTCATGCAGAGTAAATATTTTAAAATCTAAAAATAGGCTATAATTTTAAATCTGGTTGTTTTCGTTTATCGTATTTAAGGTCTTTTAAGATGCTAGATTTAATACCAATAAAGAAATACCAAGAACTTCTAGAACTAAAAGGTACCCAGCTAAAATTCATTCTCCAACTTAATAAATCGCGTTCAAACCTCAATTGTGTATAGGTAAACCCTTGGTTTTTTAAATCGTAACCAGAAGATGCACCAACAGACCATTTGGGGGATAAATCAATATCGCCAGAAAACATCAATGAGTGTGAGGATATTTCATTTTGCCGTCTTGAATTACTATAATTTACGGCATAGGCAATTCTTAAACTCCAAGGTATTTTATAATTATAAAAATCACTAGGTTCTTTATTGTCGTCTTTGTTTTCTTCATCAAAACGTTGACTTGTATAGTCGTCTGAACGACCAAATAAATCATCATCACGCCCCCCACTTCTTAAATTTTCTTGGATGCTAGGATCATTTTTGTCGTCTTTGTTCTTGCCATCTTTGCTAGAAAAAGACATACTTGCTGTTAAGTTGGCACTTGTTAACCTAAATAAACTTCCACCATTATCAATATTGAATTTATTGATTTTGTTATTATTGTTATCTAACGCATAAGGGTCTAATGTGGCTCCAAAATTAACGCTCATTTTGTTTTTAAAAAGTTGGGTGCCACCACTCATTCTTACAGGGCTCCATTGCAGTGAATCTCCTGCTAAATTATACGACGTAGAAAAGTTTAGGTTATTAAGAAGAGTAATTTTTTTAGGCTCTGTAGCTGTACTATCTCTATCTTTTACTTTAGCTTCAAAGTTATTAGATAAGGACATACCTATTGAGCTAGAAAAATTCTTACTTGGTGTGCCAAAAATTCCCTGTTCAAACCTAGAGTATTCTACTTCGCTAGTTGTTAATCCATCTGCACTCACTACTTCATAAGTATCGTAATATTTATCAAAAGCAGGATTAATACTATAACTTATAGAAGGTCTCATAACGTGTCTGATTTTCTGTATTTTAGGGTCTTTGCCCTCTTTTTCAAAATCAAACATTCCGTAAATAGTGGTTCCTAAACTGGCACTAAAATTATAGGTTCTAAAAGAGTCAAAACCATTGATTTCTTCTGATATCGTTTTTTTTTCTAGCGGGTCGTAGTATTTATTAATAGTCTTAAAGGTCCAAACTTCATTATAATTAGTACTGGCACTTAAACTAAAGTATTTAAATACTTTAAAATTTGTGCTCAATGGAATGGAATGTTGAAAACCTGCTTTAGCGTCTCTAAACATTTCCTTTTTAAAGAATAATGAATCTGTTGTTTGTATTCTATTTTCCCCTCTTAAATTATATTGAAGATTTATGTTTTGTATAATTCCTTTTTTAGTGCCTGTTTTGGGTGCAAAAGGAAATATTCTACCAACACTTCCCTGAAAGGTTGGTAAGGTCATATTGATTTGTTCAGTATTAGTATTTTGAGAATGAGTTGCTGTTACACTAAAATTAACTTGTGGTTCACCCTGAAACGTTTTGGAATAGGAGACTGAAGACGAAAGGGTATTATTTAAAAAATTACCAGTATTAACTTGGTTCAAAGATGTCCTATAATAGGTACTACTTCCTAAGTTAACCGATGCTGAAAATCTTGAGTTAGGACTTGATTTTCCATCTTTACTATGCGACCAACGCAAATTATATACGGTTGATTTGCTATAATCTGGAAAACCACGCTCACTATTGATTAAGTTTTCGTACCGAAATCCAAAATTACCTCTAAACTTATATCGTACAGCATAGTTGCTTTCTAAGCGAAAGCCATAGCTTCCGTTGGTATAGTAGTCACCTAAAACAGCTAAATCTACATAATCGCTTATGGCAAAATAATAACCACCATTTTGTAGAAAATAACCACGTGTGCTTTGTTCTCCAAACGTTGGAAATAAAATTCCTGATGTTTGTTTTTCGGACTGCGGAAAAAAACCAAATGGTAATCCAATTGGTGTAGGAACGTCATAAATAAAAAGATTGGCTAAACCGGTTACAATTTTTTTTCCAGGAACTACCTTGGCCTTTCGTAATAATATATAATATTCAGGATCATCTAAATCTTCTGCAGTCGTGTATTTTCCCCTTCGGATAAAATAAACAGAATCGTTTTCTTTTTTTGTTAATTCAGCAATAACAGTTCCTCCAGATTGTTCTGTTTTTGAATTGTAAATGAGTGCTTTTTGAGTTTTGGTGTTGAATAAAATAGAATCTGGTTCTACAACATTACTACCTTGAGTAAATACGGGAGCTTGTGTATAAACACCAGAAGAGTCAATAAGTCCTTTTGCATACACTTCATTTTTACTATAATCTATAGTTATATCCCCGGCTTTAATATTCATGTCGCCGTAGGTTATTTCAGCTTGATTATGCAAATAAAATTTTTGTTTCTTTTGATTAAAGGAAGTATAATCAGTCGCTTTATAATCAACAATATGTTCTAATAAGCTCTTTTTAGGTTTAACAGAATCTTTTAGTGTACTGTCCTGAGCTTTTTCAGTAATTTGAATTTCATCTATGTCTTGAGTATTTAAAACTAAACTATCATTTTCTGTAGTAGGTTTTATAGAAGTACTCTTTTCTGGTATATCTTGAGCAAAGCTAAACATGTTTATAAACAATGTAAAACTTAATGCAAAAAGTAATTGAAAGTTGTTTGTACGCAACGCTTTTAAATGTATTTTTGTAAAAAGATGGCTCGGTTTTTGAAAAATCAAAATTACAATATTTTTTTTGTGATTATTTCTTTATCAAATAAAATTTAAAATTAAAATAAACCACGCTTTTAAGCCGTTAAAATTAATATGAAAACGCACAAAGTATTACTTTTCGTATCTTTTATTTTACTATTAGCATCTTCTCCCTTGTTAAGAGCTAATAATATTAAACTTTCGCATAAATTTGTTGTAGTGTTAGACGCTGGTCATGGAGGTAAAGATCCTGGTAGACCAACAAAAAATGGTTATAAAGAAAAAGATATTGCCCTTAAAATTGTTTTAGCAATAGGAGCAGAACTAGAGAAAAATCCAGACATCAAAGTCATCTATACAAGAAAAACAGATGTTTTTGTTGATTTGTTTGAACGAGGTAAAATAGCCAACAAGGCAGAAGCCGACTTATTTGTTTCCATACATTGTAATGCCCATAACACTCAAGCAGAAGGCGCAGAAACGTGGGTGCTTGGGATTCATAAAAATAAAACAAATTTTGAAGTGGCCAAAGCAGAAAACGAGGCTATTTATTTTGAAGAAGATTACGAAAAAAAATATTCTGGTTTTAATCCTAATTCTCCTGAAGCTGTGATAGGATTAACCTTGGCTCAAGAAGAATATTTAGATCAAAGTATTCAGTTAGCTACTCATATACAAAAGAATTTTGTTAACAAATTGCACCGAAAAAACAGAGGTGTTAAACAAGCTGGTTTTATTGTATTGCACCAAACAGTAATGCCTAGTGTGTTAGTTGAAACTGGCTTTATTACTAATAGGACTGAAGGTGCTTTTTTAAATTCAAAAAGAGGACAGCAAGAAATAGCTAAATCGATAGCAGAAGCAATTGTTAATTACAAGAATTCAATCAATCAAAATGTTGGAGAAGAAATAATAGCTGCTGAAGCGGAGAGTAAGCAAGTGGTTAATAAACCAACAAGCTCTAATAATGATAATATCATTTTTAAAGTACAAATAGCGGCAGGATCTAGAAAAATTGCCACAAAGCCTTATAATTTTAAAACTTTAGATGACATTTCTAGGGAGCAAGAGGGGAAATTATATAGGTATTATTACGGTTCTACATCTGATTTTAATGAAGTACGACAGTTGGAGAAAATCGCAAAAACAAAAGGCTACAAGTCCAGTTTTATTGTAGCTTTTAAAGATGGCAAAAAAATCTCCTTAGACGATGCTTTAAAAACATCTGCCAATTAATCTCATTCTTTTCAAATTTATTTTAAATTTGTTTATCTAAAACAGTTACTTTGAAAATAACAAAAGAAGTTAAAACAGCCATATTAGTATTACTGGGTATAGTCCTTTTTATCTTTGGATTTAATTATTTAAAAGGTAAAAACCTATTTGAATCTAACGATTTATATTATACCGAATTTGATTATAATGCTTTAAGCAACTCATCTGTAGTGACCGTTAAAGGTAATACCGTTGGTAGAGTTCAAGAAATAAATTATGAGTATAAAACTGGTAAAACAAGGGTCGCTTTTTCTGTAAGCGATCAATTAAAATTTTCTAAAAACAGTATCGTCAAATTATATCAAACAGGTTTAATGGGGGGGAACGCGTTAGCTATTTTAATAAGTAATGATGGCGAACAGGCAAAGCCAGGAGATGTTTTAAAGTCTAAAGTAGAAGTAGGCCTTATTACAAGTCTTACTAAAAATTTCTCAGGAGTAAGTACAGATTTAAACGCTACGTTAAAAACTACAGACACGCTTTTAGGAAATATAAATAAAATAGTAGTTGATGAATCTGAAGACGGTTTACAACAAACAATTAAAGAATTGAATGAAACCTTAAGATCTTTTAAGGTAACATCGAATTCTATTAACGGATTTGTTTCAGAAAATGATAAAAACTTAACATCAACTCTTGAAAATTTCAAAAAAGTAAGTAGTGAGTTGTCACAAATAACGGAGGAATTAAAAGATGCTAAATTAGGTAATACCGTTGAAGCATTAAATACTACATTAACCAATGTAAATACACTTATGGCAGGTCTTAATAAAGGAGAAGGTTCTATGGGGAAATTACTAAAAGACGACAGTTTATATAGTAATTTAGAAGGAGCTAGTTTGCAGTTAGAACAGTTACTTCAAGACATGAAATTAAATCCTAAACGCTATGTTCATTTCTCTTTGTTTGGTAAAAAGCCAAAGCAATATGATGCCGATGGTAATGAAATAAAAGAAAAGAATTAAACCATATTTACATGGATTATATACCAAACATACTTTTTGCTGTTGTACTATTTATTGGTGTCGGTTATTTTTCTAGAAATGTCAAAAAATTAAGGCGTAATATTAAATTGGGTCATGATGTTGATGTTAGTGATAACAAATCGCAACGCTGGAAAAACATGGCTATGATAGCCTTAGGCCAAAGTAAAATGGTTCATCGGCCAATAGCAGGAATTTTGCATGTTATTGTTTACATAGGTTTCGTAATTATTAATATAGAAGTTATAGAAATTATTATAGATGGCCTTTTTGGAACACATAGAATAGGATTAAGTGTCTTGCCAGAATCTGTTTATAGCTTTTTAATAGGTACTTTTGAAGTGCTTGCAGCTTTGGTTTTTGTGGCTGTTATTGTGTTTTGGATTAGAAGAAACATTATAAAAATAAAACGATTTTGGAATAAAGAAATGACTGGTTGGCCAAAAAATGATGCTAACTACATTTTGTATTTCGAAGTTGTGTTAATGTCGTTGTTTTTAATAATGAATGCGTGCGATGTACATTTTCAATCTATAAATTCAGGTAATGTTATCAGTCAGTTTATAGCACCGTGGTTTAGTGGTTTTTCTGAAACAGCCTTGCATAGTATAGAAAGAAGCACTTGGTGGTTTCATATTATAGGTATTTTAATTTTCTTAAATTACCTCTACTTTTCAAAGCATTTACATATTTTATTAGCGTTCCCAAATACATTTTATGGAAGCGTAAAACCTAAAGGGCAGTTTAATAATTTAGAAGCTGTTACCAAAGAGGTTAAAATGATGATGGATCCCAATGTAGATCCATTTGCTGCTCCAGCAGATAATACAGAAATGCCTGCAAAGTTTGGAGCAAGCGATGTACAAGACCTTAATTGGGTACAATTGCTTAATGCTTATACGTGTACAGAATGTGGTCGTTGTACAAGCCAATGTCCAGCAAATCAAACAGGTAAAAAACTGTCGCCTCGTAAAATTATGATGGATACTAGGGATAGATTAGAAGAGGTTGGCAAGAATATAGATGCCAATAAAGGAACTTTCGTAGACGACCAAAAACAATTATTAGATAACTACATAACAAGAGAAGAATTATGGGCATGTACTTCATGCAACGCTTGTGTAGAGGCTTGCCCGGTAAGTATTAATCCGTTGTCGATTATCTTAGATATGCGTCGTTATTTGGTTATGGAGCAATCAGCCGCTCCAACAGAGTTAAATAACATGATGACCAATATAGAAAACAATGGTGCTCCATGGCCATACAATCAAATGGACAGATTAAACTGGAAAAACGAATAAATTAGTAATGGCGTTACCCCAAGGGTCGGGCTTTCGACAGTCGCTTTTTTAAAGAAAAAAGAGCTCCAACAAATGCCTCAATCCCTAACGCAAAATAACTATATAATAATGAGCGAATTACTTAATGTACCAACAATGGCCGATTTTATGGCTCAAGGGAAACAACCAGAGGTATTATTTTGGGTGGGTTGTGCAGGTAGTTTTGATGACAGAGCTAAAAAATAACAAAAGCGTTTGTAAAACTCTTAAATAAAGCTCAAGTAGAATTTGCGGTGTTAGGAACCGAAGAAAGCTGTACTGGAGACCCAGCAAAACGTGCAGGAAATGAGTTTTTGTTTCAGATGCAAGCCGTTACTAATATTGAAGTAATGAACGCTTACCAAATAAAGAAAATCGTCACTGCATGTCCGCATTGCTTTAACACCATAAAAAACGAATATCCAGAACTTGGCGGAAATTACGAAGTATTACATCATACACAATTTTTAAAAAGTTTGTTAGACGATGGTCGTTTAACCATCGAAGGCGGGCAATTTAAAGGAAAGCGCATCACCTTTCATGATCCATGTTATTTAGGCAGAGCCAATAGTGTTTACGAAGCTCCAAGAGATTTAATAAAAAAATTGGAAGCAGAATTAATCGAAATGAAAAACTGCAAAAAAGATGGTTTATGTTGTGGGGCAGGAGGTGCTCAAATGTTTAAAGATGCCGAAAAAGGCGATAAAGAAGTTAATATAGAACGAACCGAGCAAGCTTTAGATATAAAACCTGAAATTATAGCTGCAGGTTGTCCATTTTGCAATACCATGATGACTGATGGGGTTAAAGCCAAAGAAAAAGAAAATGATGTTCCTGTAATGGATATTGCAGAATTGATTGCTAATGCTCAAGATTTATAAAAGAATATGTTAGTAGATTTTAATACATTGCCCGATGAATCACGAGTTTGGATTTACCAAGCTAACCGATCATTTTCAGAAGAAGAGATTGAAGAGATTCAATCAAGGTTAGATGAGTTTATAGAAAACTGGACTGTTCATGGTAGCGACTTGCAATCTGGTTATTGTATTAAATATAAGCGATTTATAGTTATTGGTTTAAATCAAAACATTAACAATGCTTCAGGTTGTTCAATTGATGCTTCTGTTCATTTTATTCAACAGTTAGAAAAAGATTTTAATGTTGATTTATTGGATAAAATGAATGTTTCTTATAAGCAAGGTGAATTTGTAGCTTACAAAACATTAACCGATTTCAGACAAATGGCTAAAGATAAAGCTGTTTCAAAAAATACCATCGTTTTTAATAATTTAG
>JBNKYB010000054.1:0-12205 GCA_050300615.1 Flavobacteriaceae bacterium
TATATGATTAAAACAATTTAAAATTAAAATTTTAACAATTATTCAAAACTTAAAGGCTACCTAAAAAATCACGCCTATACATTCTAGTTATTTGTAAATTAGGCTAATAAATCTGTTAATAAGAGGCTCTCTTTTTTAAATAAGCAAATATAGGATTCATTTAAAAAACAGTTAAATTGCGCCTTTAGAAAAACCAACTTGTCCATGGCTTTAAAAATTGTAATTTCTCATAAAACACAATATAAATATGATCGTCCTGTATCGCTATCTCCTCATATTTTTAGATTGAGACCAGCACCACATAGCAGAACACCCATTGAAGCCTATTCACTAAAAATTAAACCAGAGAATAATTTTTTTAACTGGCAGCAAGATCCGTTTGGGAATTATTTAGCACGACTCGTTTTTCCTGAAAAAACAAAAGAGTTATCTATAGAAGTTGAAATTATAGCCGATTTAAAAACGATTAATCCATTTGATTTTTTTGTTGAAGAATACGCCGAAGAGTTTCCGTTTGAATACAAAGAAACCGTTAAAAAAGAACTCCTTCCCTATCTTGAAATTACTGATAAAGGAAAGCTTCTAGAGAATTTTATCAAAACCATTGATTATACGCCAAGAAAAACAATTTATTTCTTGATCGATATCAACAAAAAAATATACGACTATTTAAATTACAATATTCGTATGGATCCTGGAGTACAACCTTGTGAAGAGACCTTAAGCAAAAAAAGCGGGTCTTGCAGAGATTATGCCTGGTTGTTTGTTCAAGTATTGAGGCATTTAGGATTTGGAGCGCGCTTTGTTTCTGGATATTTAGTGCAATTAAAATCTGATGAAAAATCGTTAGATGGTCCATCTGGCCCTGAAGAAGATTTTACAGATTTACATGCATGGGCCGAAGTATATATTCCCGGTGCTGGTTGGATTGGCTTTGATGCAACTTCTGGCTTATTAGCTGGAGAAGGCCATATTCCATTAGCTTGTACACCGTCTTTTGAAAGTGCTGCTCCTGTTTCTGGTGCTACCGATGTTTGTGAAACAGAATTCTTTTTTGAAAATTCTGTTAAACGAATTTTCGAATCACCAAGGGTTACAAAGCCGTATACCAATGAGCAATGGAAAGCCATTCATAAACTAGGTTATAAAGTTGAAAAACAGTTAGAAAAAGGTGATGTACGCCTAACTATGGGTGGCGAGCCTACCTTTGTATCGATAGACGATATGGAATCAGCTGAGTGGAATACAGATGCCGATGGACCTCATAAAAGAAAGTTAGCCAAAAACCTAACGACAAGATTATACGATAAATTTGGAAAAGGTGCCTTTTTACATCAAGCACAAGGAAAATGGTATCCAGGAGAACCTCTTCCACGTTGGCAAATTGAAATTTGTTGGAGAAAAGACGGAAAACTTATTTGGCATAACAAGAAATTGTTATCGTTGTTTTCTGACAATCCTATTGTCCCAGAAAATACCGATAAACTGTTTTTAGAAACGTTGACGAAATATTTAGCAGTTTCAGATAAAAATATCATTCCTTCGTTTGAAGATTCGTTTTATTTCTTATGGCAAGAAGGCAAATTACCTATAGATATCGATCCCACAAAAGAGGACGGAAATTTACTGGTAAAAAACAAGTTACAAGAAATATTAAATGAAGGAACTTCTAAACCTGTTGGATATGTTTTACCGCTTAATAACACAAGTGGAAAATGGTACACAAGCAAATGGGCTTTTAGACGAAACCATCTGTTTTTAATTCCTGGAAACTCTCCTATCGGACTGAGATTACCTTTAGATTCGCTTATTAGAAAACCCGAACAAGGGGAATTTCCAAAATACGAACCAGATAATTTTTCGAAAAAAAAATCACTTCCCAGTTATAAAAATATAGTTTCTAAACGACACAAAGACGTTAAAGCAAATGGCATTCAAGAACCTTCATTTAATTATTTTATAAGAACTGGACTTTGTGCCGAAATTAGAGAAGGAAAACTATACTTATTCTTGCCGCCGCTTGATTCTATTGAAATATTTTTAGATTTATTGGCATCGATTGAAGCAACCGCAAAAGAGCTTAAAATCCCTGTTACTTTAGAAGGTTACGATGCACCAAAAGATAGCAGATTAGAATCTCTAAAAATCACCCCAGACCCTGGCGTTATTGAGGTTAATGTACATCCAGCTAAAAACTGGGATGAGCTTGTTAATAATACCTTTACGCTTTATGAGGAAGCCAAAAAATCACGTTTAGGTACCGAAAAATTCATGTTGGACGGTAAGCATACAGGTACTGGTGGAGGAAATCATGTGACCTTAGGGGGCATTTCTCCTGCCGATAGTCCGTTATTGCGCAAACCAAGTTTATTACGTAGTTTATTAACGTTTTGGCAACATCACCCTGGACTGTCATATTTATTTTCTGGAGCTTTTGTAGGTGCTACAAGTCAGGCGCCAAGAATAGACGAAGCACGTATGGAAAACCTGTACGAACTGGAAATTGCTTTCAACCAAATTCCAAAAAATGGAGAAGTTCCTTTTTGGTTAACAGACAGGTTATTTAGACATTTATTAACCGATTTAACAGGAAATACCCACCGTGCCGAATTCTGTATCGACAAATTATATTCTCCAGACTCATCGTCCGGACGACTAGGAATATTGGAATTACGTGCCTTTGATATGCCTCCTCATCCGCAAATGAGTCTCATGCAAAACTTATTAGTGAGAACGTTAGTGGCATGGTTCTGGAAAAAGCCCTACGAGCATAATTTAGTGCGTTGGGGAACAGAATTACACGATAAATTTTTAATTGAACATTTTGTAAGAGAAGACATTAAAGATATTGTAACGCAATTAAATAAAGCTGGTTATAACTTTAAAGAAGATTGGTTTAATCCGTTTTTTGAATTTAGATTTCCGCTTCACGGCATGGTCGAAATCAATAACATTCATTTAGAATTACGAGCAGGCATTGAGCCCTGGAATGTTTTAGGTGAAGAAATGACTGGTGGAGGAACAGCCCGATATGTCGATTCTTCGGTAGAACGTGTCCAAGTAAAAGTATCTAATTTTAATAATGATAGGTATGTTCTTACCTGTAATGGTTTAAAAGTTAATCTAAATAAAACATCTGTTAAAGAGGAATATGTTGCTGGTATTCGATATAAAGCTTGGAATCCGTATTCAGCCTTGCATCCAACAATTGATGTTGATACGCCATTAGTTTTTGATATTGTTGATACTTGGAATAGACGATCTATAGGTGGCTGTACTTATTTTGTAGCACATCCTGGTGGTCGAAGTTATGAAACCTACCCTGTGAATAGTTATGAGGCTGAATCAAGACGTATTAATCGTTTTTGGGAATTTGGACATTCACAAGGTGAAGTAGAAACAGTTGAAGAAATTAATCAAGATAGTAACAGATCAAATAAAAATGTAAGAGAAAAAGATGCTTCAAAAAAATTCAGGTATAAAGAATTACCTATCAATTTTGAGTTTCCAAACACGCTTGATTTAAGAAAAAAATAAGTAAGGCTCCTGTATGACAACCAGTTCAAACATATTATTTCAAAATTATTTTTCAGATTTCAAAAATTATGATGAAGTCTTAAAATCCAACATGTCTATTAACCCGAATTGGGAAACATTACTTAACAATCTCACCGAAATGGGACATGATACATTAATCTCAAAGCAAAAAGAGATTGATTGGCTCATGGATGAAAATGGTGTTACCTATAACGTTTACAACGATCCAAAGGGACTTAATCGTCCTTGGAATTTAAATATTATTCCATTTGTTATTCATCAAAAAGAATGGGAAACGGTTGAAAGAGGCATCAAGCAGCGTGCCGAAATTCTAAACTTGGTTTTAAAAGATATTTACGGCAAACGAGCACTTATTAAGGATGGTATTATTCCGCAGGAAGTTATTTTTGCTCATCGCGGATTTTTAAGACAGTGCGATCAAATTCAATATAAAACGGCTAAAAACTTATTAATATATTCTTCTGACTTAGCACGTGGCCCCGATGGTCGCATGTGGGTTGTAAACGACCGTACTCAAGCACCGTCCGGTATGGGTTACGCATTAGAAAACCGTCATTCTATAAGTAAAGTACTTCCCAGTATTTTTAAAAATATCAACGTAAAACAACCGTCTGACTTTTTCCATGATTTTAATCAGATGCTTATTGATTCTGCTCCACAAAATAATACAAATCCTAACATAGTAATCCTAACACCAGGACCACATAACGAAACCTATTTTGAACACTCCTATATGTCGTCTTTTTTAGGCTATCCATTAGTTACTGGTAATGATTTAGTAGTACGTAATGGCAAAGTTTGGATGAAATCATTAAAAGAACTCAAACAAGTTGATGTTATTTTAAGACGTGTAGATGATGTTTTTATGGATCCGTTAGAGCTTAGAGAAGATTCGTATTTGGGCGTAGCAGGGTTGCTAGATGTTGTTAGACGGCAAAACGTATCTATTATTAATCCAATAGGAAGCGGCATTTTGGAAAATTCGGGTTTAATTCCGTTTATGAATGCTATTTGTAAATACTTTTTAAACGAAGATTTAATTTTACCTCAAATAGCGTCTTGGTGGTGCGGACAAGAAAAAGAACGCAACTATGTACTTAAAAACCTATCTAATTTAGTTGTAAAACGTATAGACCGATCAAACAGAGAAAGTATTTTTTTCTGCGAATTTTTAGATAGTAAAGCTTTAGAATTACTTAAAACTGAAATTGTTTCAAATCCATATCGATTTGTAGCTCAAGAAAAAATATCATTCTCAACGGCTCCCGATTTTGTAAACGGTACTTTAGAACCCAGAAAGGTTATGTGCCGTACCTTTGCTGTTGCAAAACAAGATAGTTATAGCATTATGCCCGGTGGCTTGGTAAGAGTTGCTGCAGAACGCGAAAATTTATTTGTATCAAATCAACGTGGTGGCGTGAGCAAAGATTTTTGGGTTTCTACCGATGAGAAACAGACCAATATACAAAACTATGCTTGGGATAATTCGTTTAAAATACGTGTTTCAGATATTAATGATTTACCAAGTAACACAGCGCAAAACTTATTTTGGTCTGGTCGTTATCTTGGAAGAGCACTTGTTACGGCTCGGTTTTTACGAACTGTACTAAATCGTATGGGTAGCGAGCAATATAACGAAGACAGTACGAGTTCAGAAAGTTTAAAATTTTTATTTCAATCTCTAACACATATTACCTATACCTTTCCTGGCTTTGTTGGAAAAGAAAGTGAAGAGCTTTTAAAAAATCCTTTAAAGGAAATTTTATCACTGATGTTAGACCGAGACCGAATGGGAAGTTTTGCACAAACCATGGCTAGTTTTAATAACTCTTACTACTCACTACGAAACTTGTGGTCTAAAGATATGTGGCGTGTTTTTGATGGCATTCAAAAATTATGGTTAAAATTTGAAGATGATGATAATTATTCCATTTCAGCATTAACAAAAATACTGGATAAAATTATTACCAGAATTATTGCATTTATGGGCTTGATAGAAGAAAGTATTTTAGTTCAGCAAGGTTTATTACTTTATTTTATTGGTTTGCAAACAGAGCAAGCTATAATGAATGTATCTAAATGTAGATCGCTTTTGGTTTTTAACCATAACGAACAATTGCAATACGATATTTTGGAATCGTTGCTTACAAGTCATGAAAGTTTAAATATTTACAGGTACAGTTATCGCTCGTACTTAAGTGTTGAAAATGTGATTCAACTTATTTTATTGCATAACGATTATCCAAAATCATTAACATATCAATTAAAAAGAATTCAAAAGGATGTTGACAGTTTGCCACATTCAAACACAACAGGGAGTTTTACCGAATGTCAAACAATAATTGCCAAAGCCAACTTAAAAATTCAACAATTAGACATTCAAAACCTTTTACAACTAAATGAAGATAAAAGTTTAAGACAAAACCTTGATGATAGTCTTTCTGAATTAAGTGATTTATTGCATGATTTATCCTTGTCAATTTCAGACACTTATTTTAATCACTCTCATCAACAAACGCAATTAGTTAATCAAAATTTTCCTCTATAATGGTTTTTAAAGTATCTCATACAACCTCTTATAAATATGATAGTGGTGTTACATTTTGCCATAATATTGCCACGTTAAAACCTAAAACCATTGTTGGTCAATCTCTTTTAGATTATAAACTAGATATTAGCCCTACTCCTACTGAAATTTCCGAAAAAATTGATTTTTTTGGGAATGTGGTTACTCGTTTTTCTATTCAGCAACATCACAAAGAGCTAAAAGTTACAGCTATCAGTAAGGTTTTAAGAGATTATTCTTTACAACCCAATATTTACCAATCGGCAGAAGGACAAAAAATAACCTTAGAGCAAGCTCTTTTAGAATTAGAAAGTATTGAACCAGATATTTTAGAGGTTAGACAATTTATATTAGAATCTGTTTTAATTGCCAAAATAACCCCAGAAATAAAGACCTATGCAAGTGTATCTTTTAAACCAGACCGCCCTATTTTTGAAGCTTCATATGAATTAATGCAACGGATATATACCGATTTTGAATTCGACCCAGAATTTACAAACGTAGCAACTCCAATTCATGATGTTATGAAAGAGAAAAAAGGTGTTTGCCAAGACTTTGCACAAATTGCTATTGCTTGTTTACGGTCTGTTGGGTTACCTGGAAGATATATAAGTGGCTATATTGAAACCTTACCTCCTCCGGGAAAAGAAAAATTGGTCGGTGCCGATGCATCTCACGCTTGGTTTTCGGTATACATCCCAAAATTTGGTTGGGTAGATTTTGACCCTACCAATAACAAAATTCCAAAAGACCAACATATTACAGTGTCTTGGGGAAGAGACTATTACGATGTACCTCCACTAAAAGGCGTTATTTATAGCGCGGGTAAAAACAAAATGAAAGTTTCGGTTGATATTAGACCAACGGTTTAAAAAATAAAATCATCAACATGTAATCATGTTTAAGTCACTTTTTATTTTATTAGAAAAATTGACTAAAAGGTATTCTATTTCCTACAGAACCAGTATCACAAGGTTTTAATTGATATACAAAATCTGGTTTTAAACCTGCTTCTTTTCTATGAGACACATACAAAATAGCGGTATTAGTTTCTTTAGAAATTTTATTTATAAGCTGAGTAAATATATGGGCATCTGTATCGTCTAGACCATTTGTTGGTTCGTCTAAAATAAGCAAAGGTGGTTGTTTTATCATGGCTCTAGCAATCAAAACCAAAGTTTGATGGCCTATTGTTAAGGATAAAAAGTCTTGTTTTCGAATATCAAACATACCCAAAACATGCAGCCATTGGTGGACAATTTTAATTTGCTGATTAGTTGGTGTTTTATAAAGTCCTACGGTATCAAAAAAACCAGAGGCAATCATGTTTCCAATTGAATCTAACCGCTTAAAACCCCGTAACATATCTGATGAGAAATAACCAATCTTCTTCTTGATATCCCAAACACTCTCACCACTCCCTTTTTTAACAGCAAACAAAGTAATATCTTGTCCGTAAGCTTTAGGGTTATCTCCCGTAATAAGAGATAATATGGTACTTTTACCAGAACCGTTTGGTCCTATTAACTGCCAGAACTCACCAGATTTAATTTCCCAACAAATATCGCTTATAATTGCCCTTCCATTATAAGTAACAGAAACATTATTAAATTTAATCAAAGGATTTATTTCTGCCGTTATTGGATTGTATGACTGTGGCAAATCGTTTACAAAACTTTTATACTGTTTGCTTTCTGATTTTTCAAAAAGAACAAGATTATTATCCTTCAATTGATAAACAACTTCTATAAAACTTAAAATATCATCTATACGATTTGCAATTTGAACAATGATTAAGGTTTTACTTAATTCTGTTAAAGCTTTTAGAATATCCTTTTGAGAAATAGTATCTAGATTACCAAATACATTATCAACAACAATATAGTCTGGCTTTTTTAAAATAATATGATTTATTAATGCTTTTTTTCTTTCGCCTTCAGATGAATTTTGTAGACTATTTTTAGTTTCTGTTAAAACATCAAAATGTCCATGACGTCTTTCTTCATCGATAAACTTATTTAAAGTAACTTCTGAAAAAATAGCACCTTTTAAGTCTGAAAACGTACTATTAATATCTCCAGAAATAATTTTTTCTATTAATTGAAGTTTATTGTCGTTATTAGAAATATATATGGCAAAATGATGGTTCAAATTCCTTAGCTTTAAAGTGAAACCTCTTGTAAAAATAAAAAACCTTTACGCGTTTTATATCGCATAAAGGTTTTTTAGTGTAAAAAAATATATTCTTTTAAGCTTTTATCTTTTTAGTATGAAAAGACACTAAACCTTCAATAGGTCTGCGCTCAAAATTACCAACTTTAAAGCCCATTTCTTCCGCTACCTCAGTAATCTCTTTTTCAGAAAAATAAGCAATTGATCCTGCAAAATGCACAGGAACTGTTTTTAATTCTTCCTTATATTGCATAATCATATTGGTCGCAAACAATCGAATACCTTTTTTAATAAGGTCGATGGTATATGGAGAGTCTTTATGTAAAAACATAAATTCGGCAAAATTTGCTAAATAGGCATTAGGATTTGGCTGTTTATATATATTATATTTTATGTAATCAGCTTCCATATTAAACTTGCTACCGAAAGCAATTTTAACATTTTCTGGCATATGATTAAAATAATAATCTCTAATTAACTGACGTCCGTAGTAATTACCAGAAGCATCATCCATAATAGAATAACCTAGAGAAACTACACGTTGGTGCAATTTTTCTCCGTCAAAATAACTACAGTTAGAACCAGTTCCTAAAATACAAACAACCGCTGCTTCTTTTTCATGATTAATTGTTGAATATACAGCAGCCATCGTATCTTCATTAACTTCAACATGTGCCCCTGTAAAAATATTTTCAAGAACTTCTTTTAGCATAAGTACTGGCTTTTCTGTGCCACAACCTGCACCATAAAAATAGACATGCGTTACAATATCTCTATTCTTTTTTAAGTCCTTGTTTTTTAAAATTATTTTTCTAAGTTTCTTTTCAGATAAAATCGCAGGATTAAGTCCTTTAGTACGAATTTTTTCTAAAAGTTTGTTTCCATTATTATCTACGGCTATCCAATCAGATTTTGTAGAGCCACTATCAACAATTAATATCATAAGTTATGAGCTAAAAAAACCACAGAATTATTCAAATAAATGTAATTCTGTGGTTTAAAATTAATATTATAATGTACCTATATGAGTTGCTAAGTCAACTAATTTAGTTGAGTAACCAAATTCATTATCATACCAAGAAACTAATTTAAAGAAGTTATCGTTTAAAGCGATACTAGCTTCGGCATCAAAAACACTTGTCATAGATTCTGAAACAAAGTCTTGAGAAACAACAGCTTCTTCTGTATATCCTAAGATACCTTTTAAATCAGTTTCAGAAGCACTTTTTAAAGCTGCTTTAACTTCAGCCCAAGTAGCTGATTTTTCAGTTCTTACCGTTAAATCTACAACAGATACATCTGGTGTTGGTACTCTAAATGCCATACCAGTTAATTTTCCGTTTAATTCTGGAATTACTTTTCCAACAGCTTTTGCTGCTCCTGTTGAAGAAGGTATAATGTTAGCTAAAGCACTTCTACCGCCTCTCCAATCTTTTCTAGAAGGGCCATCAACTGTTAATTGTGTTGCAGTTGTAGCATGTACTGTTGTCATTAATCCTTCAATAATACCAAAGTTATCATTAATAACTTTAGCTAAAGGTGCTAAACAGTTTGTTGTACAAGATGCATTAGACACAATTGTGTGACTTGCATTGATTTCTTTATGGTTAACCCCCATAACAAACATAGGAGCATCTGCTGATGGAGCTGAAATAGCTACTTTTTTAGCACCTGCAGTAATGTGTTTTTGAGCACCTTCTAATGATGTAAAGATACCTGTACAATCTAAAACAACATCAACTCCAATGGCATCCCATTTTAAATCTTCTGGGTTACGTTCTGCTGTAACTCTAATTTCATTTCCGTTAACAATTAAGTTACCGTTTTTTACTTCAACTGTTCCATTAAATTTTCCATGAACAGAATCAAATTTTAATAAATAAGCTAAATGCTCTACATCTAGTAAATCATTAATTCCTACTATTTCTACATTTGGTCTTTCAGAGGCTACTCTAAAGGCAATTCTACCAATTCTACCAAATCCGTTAATTCCTAATTTTAATTTTGACATTTTGTTTGTATTAAGATGTTAAGTTATGTGGCCATTATCTCAGACACACGCAATAATTCTAAATTTATTTTTGATTTTCCTTTTATGGCACTATCTAATGGTGTTAATTCCATTTCGTTATTAATTAAGCCTACCATATAGTTGGTTTTTCCTTCTAATAACGATTCAACGGCTTTTACTCCCATTCTACTAGCTAAAACACGATCGAAACAGGATGGTGCGCCACCACGCTGCATATGACCAAGTACGGATACTCTAACATCGTACCCATCCATGTTTTCATCTACATAATCTTTTAATTCAAAGACACTTTTACCTATTTTATCACCTTCAGCTACAATAACAATACTTGAAGTTTTCCCAGATTGTCTACTTCTTCTCAAAGATTCTACAAGTCTATCTAATCCCATATCTTCCTCAGGAATTAAAATTTCTTCTGCTCCTGCTCCTACACCCACATTTAAAGCAATGTGACCTGCATCTCTCCCCATTACTTCTATAAAGAATAAACGGTTATGTGAACTTGCTGTATCTCTAATCTTATCAATAGCATCAACTACCGTATTTAAGGCTGTATCGAAACCTAATGTATGAGACGTTCCGTAAATATCGTTGTCAATGGTTCCTGGAATTCCTATTACTGGAAAGTCAAATTCTTGATTAAAAATCATTCCACCAGTAAAGGTTCCATCACCTCCTATTAATACAAGAGCATCAATGCCTGCTTTTGTAATTTGCTTATGAGCTTGTTTTCTACCTTCTACAGTTTTGAATTCCATAGAACGAGCTGACTTTAAAATAGTTCCACCTCTGTTAACAATGTCTTTAACACTTCTAGCGGTCATTTTTTTAAAATCTCCTTCCATTAAACCTTCATAACCTCTGTATATTGCTACGCATTCAACATCATGATACGCACAAGTTCTAACAACTGAACGAACTGCGGCATTCATGCCTGGAGCATCTCCTCCTGATGTTAAAACACCTATTTTTTTTATTGTTTTTGGCATTTATTTTTTAATTATTTAGTAAAATTACTAAACTAAAATTAGATAATTAAGAGCAATCTATTTTTTTTACGCAACTATCAAAACTACAACGTTTTAGTTAATAAAAAACCATGTTTTTTATTAAATTAACATTTAAAACCTGTAATTTTTGTCAATTATCTTTTTTTGAAGGCTTTTTAATACTAACAAAATCAGGTAAAGTTTCATCTGTTTCCTTTTCTGATTCTTGTGGTGAGTTTTTAACTGTCTTTTTGGATTTTTTAAATAATCTTTGAAGTAATTCCTTAAACGTATCAAAATCTACATTATAAGCTATTCCTACTCCTTGGGTATACCCAATTTCTTCGCCAAAATTACGAATGCTATTTTCTCTATTAAATACTTTTGCCCGTAAAGTTCCTTCTTCATTTAGTAAAAATTCAATCTGCACATCACCAGCTATAACAGTTTGGGTTTCTCCTCCAACTGGAACACCTACTTTACCATTTAAAAAAACATTATTCCCTAACTGAGTTTGCAGGGTTAAATCAAATCGATCATCTGTTTTATAGTCGGGTCTGTTTTCTCCAACTTCATAATTTAGACCTACGTTTAGTTTACTGTCTCCACTTGTAAAAATACCATTAATAATACCATTAAGTCGTTCTGCAATAGTACCAGAAAAATTAAGTTCACTTAAACCTCTTGAAAATGATCCAGTAGACAATAAATACAGTGCTTGATTTTGTCTATCATCTTTAGACTCTAATCTATAATTTAGCTCAGATTTAATGGTTGAGTTTACATTAGGGAATTCAAATTCAAAAGTAGGTTCTGGTTGCTCTAGTTCTCCTGTTAAATTAATATTTAAATCAACTGGAATACTTCTATTTATAGGATTATCAAGTA
>JBNKYB010000055.1:0-19730 GCA_050300615.1 Flavobacteriaceae bacterium
ATCGTAGATTTTGATAACAATATTATTGAAGGTAAATTAAGACCATCATCAGATACCAAAACCCATGCGTATTTATATAAAAACTGGGAAGATATTGGTGGTGTTGCCCATACCCATGCCAAGTTTTCTTGCGCTTGGGCACAGTCACAATTGGATATTCCTATTTTTGGAACTACGCACGCCGATCATCTTACAGCAGATATCCCTTGTGCACCACCAATGAGTGATGAATTGATACAAGGTAATTATGAACACAATACAGGTATCCAGATTTTGGATTGTTTTAAAGATAAAAATATTTCCCATAAAGAGGTGGAGATGGTTTTAATAGGAAACCATGGCCCATTCACTTGGGGAAAGAATGCCGCCAAAGCGGTTTATAATAGTAAAGTATTGGAAGTGGTTGCTGAAATGGCCTATTTAACCTTGCAAATCAATCCAAAGGCTCCTCGATTAAAAGATTCACTAATAAAAAAACATTACGACCGTAAACATGGAAAAGATGCATATTACGGTCAATAACAAATAAATAGAAAATGATAGATATATCTCAAAAGGAAGTTTGGTTCATCACAGGAAGCCAACATTTATATGGTCCAGAAACTTTAAAACAAGTTGCAGAAAACTCAACGGCTATTGCAAAAGCATTTGATGAATCTGCTTTAATACCGGTTAAGGTTGTTTTTAAACCTACAGTAAAATCAACCGAGGAAATATATGAAACCTTAACCGCGGCCAATCAAGAAAAAAACTGTATTGGTATTATTACATGGATGCATACGTTTTCACCTTCTAAAATGTGGATTAGAGGTTTAATGGCACTTCAAAAACCTTTGCTGCACTTACATACACAGTTTAATAGAGATATTCCTTGGGATACCATGGATATGGATTTTATGAATCTGAATCAATCCGCTCATGGCGATCGTGAATTTGGGTTTATGGTCAGTCGTTTACGTAAAAATCGTAAAGTAGTAGTTGGTCATTGGGCATCTGATGATGTACAAAAGAAAATTGGAGATTGGACTCGTGTAGCAGCAGGTTGGGATGATTGGCAAGGTGCAAAGTTTGCCCGTTTTGGTGATAACATGCGTTTTGTTGCTGTAACTGATGGTGATAAGGTTGAAGCTGAAACCAAGTTTGGGTTTTCAGTAAATACCTATCCGGTTGGAGATTTGGTTGAAGTTATTAATGGAATTACAGATGATGCTATAAATAATTTGATTAAAGAATACGAAGCATCCTATAACATGGCAGAATCGTTGTTAGAGGGTGGTAAAAACAGACAATCTTTAATTGAAGCGGCTCGAATAGAATTAGGTCTTGAAAAATTCTTGGTTGATGGTGGTTTTAAAGGCTTTAGCGATACGTTTGAAGATCTCCATGGTATGAAACAATTACCAGGAATTGCTGTACAGCGTTTAATGCAAAAAGGATATGGGTTTGCGGGAGAAGGAGATTGGAAAACAGCAGCTTTAGTGCGTGCCATGAAAGTTATAGGGTCTGGTTTAGAAGGAGGTAATGCCTTTATGGAAGATTATACTTATCATTTAGATCCGGTTGCACCAAGAGTTTTAGGATCTCATATGTTAGAGGTTGATCCTGTTTTGGCAGCAAATAAGCCATCATGTGAAGTACATCCTTTGGGAATTGGTGGTAAGGAAGACCCAGTTCGTTTAGTGTTTAACGGTAGAGCAGGTAATTCAGTAAATGCTGCGTTAATGGACTTTGGTAACCGCTTTAGGTTATTGGTAAATAAAACGGTAGGTGAAACAATAAATAAAGATTTACCTAAATTGCCAGTAGCAAGAATTATGTGGAAACCACTTCCAGATTTTGAAACTGCTTGTACAGCTTGGATTTTGGGTGGTGGAGCACACCATACATGCTATAGCGAAAATGTAACTGTTGAACAATTGGAAGATTTTGCAGAAATTGCGAATATAGAAGCATTGGTGATAGATGAAGACACAACTATTAGAAACTTTAAAAACACAATCCATACCAATGAAGCATATTATCAATAACATGCTTCATTGTGGTTAAAATAAATTTTAACAAACTAAACCGCTAAGAATTATGAGTGTATTAAAAAAAATGTTAGCATTTTTGTGCGTGATAAGTATCTCGTATTTAAGTATACAATGCAAAAATAACAACAAAAAACAAGAAAGTGTGATGCCACAAGAAAAAACAAATCTAGTAACTATTTCAAAAGAGGAGTTTGGAAAAACTCCAGATAGCGTTAGTATAGAAAGATATACCTTAAAAAATGAAAAAGGGATGGAAGTGTCTATCATGACTTATGGTGGAATTATTACATCATTAAAAGTTCCTAATAAGGATAATAAAATAGAAGATGTTGTTCTTGGATTTGATTCTTTATCTGGGTATACGAATCCTTCATACGTTAATGCTTGTCCATTTTTTGGAGCATTGATAGGAAGATATGGTAACAGGATTGCAAAGGGTGAATTTTCTTTAGATGGTACTGAATATAAGTTAGCGACTAATGATGGCCCCAATCATTTACATGGTGGAGTTAAGGGTTTTGATAAAGTGGTTTGGAATGCAGCAGAAACCCAAACAGATAGTACGGCGTCTTTAGTTCTTACCTATTTGAGTAAAGATATGGAAGAAGGATACCCTGGAAATTTAAAAACAAAAGTGACCTACACGCTAAATAATAACAATGAATTACAAGTGGTTTATGATGCGACAACAGACAAAAAAACAATTGTAAATTTAACACAACACTCATATTTTAACTTGTCTGGTAATTTTTCTAAACCAATTTTAGATAATGAAGTTACTATTAATGCCGATAAATTTGTTCCGGTTGATGCTACCCTAATTTCAACAGGCGAGCTTAAAGATGTTGACAACACACCTTTTGATTTTAGAACAGCCAAAACAATAGGTAAGGATATTGAAGATGATAACGAACAACTTAAAAGAGGAAAAGGATTTGATCATTGTTGGGTATTAAATAACCAAAATGAAGGCATGCGGTTTGCTGCATCAGTCTACGAACCAACAAGTGGAAGACTGCTCGAAGTTTATACTGATGAGCCAGGTATTCAATTGTATACAGGTAATTTTTTAGATGGGACTTTACCCAGTAAACAAGGCGGTACTTATGGGCACAGAACAGGTCTATGTTTAGAAACTGAACATTACCCAGATTCTCCAAATCAAAAAGATTTTCCATCTGTGGTATTGAATCCAGGAGAAAAATATGAGACAAAAACAACCTTTAAATTTTCGGTAAAATAGTATGAAAACATTAGACTTCTTAGATTGGGTATTTATTGGGATATATTTTTTAGTCCTATTGGGAATTGCCGTTTGGGTTATAAAAAAGAAACAATCAAACACCGAAGATTATTTTTTAGCTGGTAGAAATGTGGGTTGGTTTGTGGTAGGTGCCTCCATATTTGCATCAAACATAGGTTCAGAACACGTGGTTGGTTTGGCAGGTGCAGGTGCAGGAGATAAACTGCCCATGCTTATTTACGAAATACAGGCTTGGGTTGTCTTACTTTTAGGATGGGTGTTTTTACCATTTTATGCAAGAAGCGGCGTGTTTACCATGCCCGAGTTTCTTGAAAAAAGATTTGATTCCAGATCAAGATGGATTCTTTCTGTGTTTTCAATTGCTGCCTATGTGCTAACCAAAATATCAGTAACTATTTATGCTGGTGGTATTGTTGTTTCTGCTTTATTAGGAATCGATTTTTGGACAGGTGCACTCTCTACGGTAGTGCTTACAGGTATCTATACTGTTTTGGGTGGTATGCGAGCTGTGGTTTATACCGAAGCTGTGCAAACTGTTGTTTTAATAGCAGGAGCTGCTGCTTTAACATTTATTGGTGTTGAACATGTTGGAGGATGGAAAAGTATGGTGGATACCGTTACTCCAGAATATTTGAATATGTGGCGACCAATGTCTGACCCTGATTTTCCATGGTTACCATTGTTAATTACAAGTTCTATTGTTGGGGTTTGGTATTGGTGTACCGATCAATATATTGTGCAAAGAGCATTAACAGCTAAAAACATAAAAGAGGGAAGAAGGGGAACTATTTTTGGAGCGTTGTTAAAATTATTTCCAGTGTTCTTGTTTTTAATACCAGGTGTAATTGCTCTTACCATGAAAATGAGAGGTGATTTACAATGGGATTCTCCAGATCAAGCATTTCCTGTTTTGATGAGTAATTTATTACCTTCTGGTTTAAGAGGTCTGGTGGCTGCAGGTTTATTGGCTGCTTTAATGAGTTCTTTGGCTTCGGTTTTTAATTCTGTTTCTACCTTATTTACGGTTGATATCTATAAAAAATTAAGACCAAATACACCTGAGAAAAAATTAGTGAGAACAGGGCAAATTGCAACGGTTGTCGTTGTAATAATTGGAATTATTTGGATTCCAATTATGGCTAATATTTCGGGTGTTTTGTATGAGTATTTACAAAAAGTACAATCCTATATTGCACCTCCTATTACGGCTGTTTTCTTATTAGGAATATTCCATAAGCGAATCAATGCTCAAGGAGCTTATATTACTTTGATAGTAGGTTTTATAGCAGCAGCATTCAGAATTGTTCTAGAGTTAATTAAAGGATCTTTAGATCCAAGTGGTATCTGGTTTAAAATAGGCGATATCAACTTTTTAACCTTTGGAGCTTGGTTCTTCCTGTTCTGTATCGTATTGATAATTGTTGTTAGTTTGTTAACAAAAGCACCTACAGATGAAAAAGTGAAAAACTTAACATTTAATTCTATATCAGACGAAGAAAAGCAAAACAATAAGAATAGTTATGGTTGGATTGATATTGCAATTTCTATATTAATTGTAATTATAGTTTTAGGAGTTATGTGGTTCTTTAACGGAAAGTAAACTTTTTTAAAATTAGGATAAGTGTCAACCAAAAGCAATCTATTGAATATATAAGAAGCTTGCTGATTTGTTTATTGTGACTAAGAAATCTTATGGTATTTAAAAGTGCTAAGTAGAATTAAAATTTGGGGTTGAAGTTTCTGAATAACGAATGTTATTTCAGTTCTGTGAAATAAGAAACAAGAATGTGGTTTTCTTCATTCAGAAATAGTTTTTTGATATTTTCTAAGTATCTTAACCCAAATTAATAATTATAATTTTTTAATGAAAATTCTTGGTATTTCAGCATACTATCATGATTCAGCGGCTGCTATTGTTGAAAATGGAAAGGTTTTATTTGCAGCTCAAGAAGAGCGATTTTCAAGAGTAAAAAACGATGCATCGTTTCCTGGGAAGGCAATAGAATATTGCCTTAATGAGTCTGGATTTAGCTATGATGATATAGACCTCATAGCTTTTTATGATAAACCATTTTTAAAGTTTGAAAGACTTCTAGAAACCTATTATGCATTCGCTCCCAAGGGCTTTAAATCGTTTGCTATGGCTATGCCGCTATGGCTAAAGGAGAAGCTTTTTATTAAGCAGTTTATTAGAAGAAAAATTAAAGAATTAGGCGCCTTAAATTCCAAAAGTATTCCCATACACTTTCCTGAGCATCATCTGTCTCATGCTGCTAGTGCATTTTATACATCGCCATTTAGGAAATCTGCTTTTTTAACAATTGATGGTGTTGGTGAGTGGGCTACGACTTCTTATGGAGTTGCTTGTGGTAAAAAGGGTATTCAAGTTTTAGGAGAACTGCATTTTCCAGATTCCTTGGGGCTGTTTTATTCATCATTTACTTATTTTTTAGGTTTTGAGGTTAATTCTGGTGAATACAAAATGATGGGTTTGGCACCTTATGGAAATTCTAAATCCAAAAGAGTAGAACACTTTAAGGATATTATAAAGATTAATCTTGTTGATATAAAACCAGATGGTTCTATAAAGCTCAATAAGAAGTTTTTTGAATATCCTGTTGGATTGCGCATGGTAAACCCTAAAAAATGGGAGCGACTGTTTGGATTTAAGAAACGACTACCCGAAGAAAAATTAGAACAAATACATGCCGATTTTGCTTTAGCCGCCCAGAAAGTTTTGGAGGAAATTTTAATCAAACTAATCACGTTTGTTAAACAAGAGACTGGTGAAAACTTTTTGTGTTTAGCAGGAGGAGTAGCTCTTAATTGTGTCGCAAACTCTGTGTTATTTAATCAAAAAGTGTTTGATGATTTTTATGTACAGCCTGCTTCAGGAGATGCCGGCGGTGCTTTAGGAGCAGCTTTGGCTTCAGCTTATATAGGACAAGAGCTACCCTTTGATGGCTTAAAAGAACCTTTTAATGTTTATTTAGGACCTAAGTTTTCCAATTTGGATATTGAAAGGCTTTTACGTAAGCATAAATGTAATTATCAATATTTTGAAAATAAGGAACACTTAATCAAAGCCACAACTCAATACATCACCAATAAGAAGGTTGTAGGGTGGTTTCAAGGCAGAACAGAGTTTGGTCCCAGAGCTTTGGGGAATAGAAGTATATTAGCAGATGCATCAGACCCAGATATGCAATATACCTTGAATATGAAAATAAAATTTAGAGAAGGCTTTAGGCCATTTGCACCTGTGGTTTGTGAAGAGGATTATGATAAGTATTTTGAGAAGGGAAAAGCATCTTATTATATGTTGTTTACAAGTTTGGTCAAGGAATCCTTGAGAATTGAACTACCTGAAAATTTTAAAGAATTTAGCTTGGAGGAAAAGCGCAAAGCTAAAAAATCTGAACTACCAGCTATTACTCATATTGATTTTTCAGCAAGAGTTCAAGTGGTTAAAAAAGATTTAAATCCTATGTTGTGGAGCTTAATTCAATCATATAAAAAGATAACAGGGGTTGGTGTGCTTATAAATACAAGTTTTAACGTTAAAGATGAGCCCATAGTCAATACGCCTGAGGATGCGTATCTTTGCTTTATAAAATCTGGTATGGATGTGTTAGTTTTGGAAAATTATTTAATCGTAAAATAAATGGAGTTTGTTAAGGAATTCTTCCTTTTTTTAAGGGAAAGAAAAAAATGGTGGCTTGTACCTTTGATAGTAATATTTGTAATTTTTTGGGTTTTAATATTTTTAACTAGTAGTTCTGCACTAGCACCATTCATATATACATTATTCTAAAATGAATAGGGAAAAAGGTCTTGAAACAATCATAGTTTTAGCAATAGTATCACTTATTGTATACTTAAAGTTTGATATTGGTTGGGTTATCTATTTTACGATATGTTTGCTAGCGATCACTTTTGTTTCTAATAAATTAACCAAGATTATAGGTGAAATTTGGTTTTCTTTTTCTTATTATTTAGGACTGGTAATGAACTACGTTATCATGTTTATTATCTTTCATCTTATTTTAATCCCACTATCCTTTTTCCAAAAACTTGTAGGTAATACTAAAATATTAAAAAAGAAAGATACTAATTCTTATTTTCACAAACGTAATCATTTCTATACCAAAAAGGATATTGAAAAACCGTGGTAGAATTTGTACTTTTAATTAGCCTCGGTGGTTTTCTTGTTGCTTTCTTTTTGAACCATTTGATCAAAACTAGGTACATTCAGACCTCTTTTTTTTGCATCCAAAAGTGTTTTTTTTGCGAGTTCCATTTTATTTAATTTGATATAAACTGAAGCTAATTCTTGTGCAGATAAACTGGTTTTTTCAAGATAGTTGCATTTAGAAAAGTAATAGATGGCTTTATCAAGGTTATCCATATCCAAGCAAACGTTTCCGGCCATTCGGTATACTTCACCTTGTTCGGGATATTCAAAAATTAAAGATTCTGCGATATGAAGTGCCTTGTCATACTTTTTATCACTTACATATCTTTTATAGGATTGTGCCATAACATTATCCCATGACATGACTTTTTTATAAATAACCTGTGCCATGCGTTCTTCGTAAGTCGGGTTTTGAATATATTGAGACATGGGGCGAGAACCAGACATATTTAAATTATAGGGCCAAGATTTTTTTAAATCTTCTACAACTAATTTTCCTTGAATGGAGTCAATCTCAGATATGGGTATGTCTTGAAAAGCTTCATTATATGGAATATAATTATCCCAATTGTCTAACAATTTCAATTCTTTTATTCTGTTATAAAAAGCATCAGCCATTAAAAATTGACCTTTTATATTTGGATGCACATGTTCGGTCATGAGCTCGTTTCCTATTACATTTTGTGGCGAATGCATTAAAAATACGTTCTTCATATCTACTAAAGAGACATTATATTTTTTAGATAAATTCACGATTAACTCGTTAATTTTTTCTGGTGCACGAAACCTAAGAAAGTCCAATTCTTTAGCTAGATGTAAATATTTTTTAGCGGTATCTTGATTTTTTTTGAGATAATAGCGGCCAAGTGCATATGCGGCTTGTCCATTGTCCTGGGCCAATTTATTTGCTTTGGGATTTTCTTGTTTTAATGTCTTGAAAAATTGGTCCTTATTTGGGATACTATCGCTTATAAATGGCTTGATGTCTTTTTCATTGCTCACTACGGTAGATAAAATAACAGGGATGTGATGTTTTTTGTAATTAGATAGGATTTTATTAAGATTACTTTCGTATTGCGTCAACCCACTGTAATACACATCAGAATTATATGGGATACGTTGTTCTTTTGCAAGAACTTCCATAAGTGTTGTTTCCCTTTTAGAAGGTTTATTATTGTTAGCGGAAATAAGTTTATAGTAACTGTTTTCTAAAAGTTGAAAGAAACGAAATTTCTTAAGTTTAAGATAGGTTCTTATCATACTAGGATGAGATCCGTAAGAAATTGATGAACCAACACCTAATGCTCCATAATATTCGTTATGTCCTGCATAAATTATAACTAAGTCTGGTTTTTGTGCTATAATGTCATCGGTTAAATCCCAAAGCGTATAAGAACTTACTGCGGTAATACCTGTATTTACTACTTCAATATTTTTGTTTGGAAATGTGAGGGCTAATCTATGTTTTAGCATTCTGGGAAATGAACCACCTCTATAAAAAGGAAAGCCAACTACTGTAGAAGCACCTTGAACAAAAATTCTAAAAGTGCTGTCGGTTTTTGTTTTTAAAAACAGGTCAGATTGGTTGTCTGAATGCAGTCCATTGTCCTTGAAATATTTGCTAGCCATATTCACGTTCATTTCAAGATAATCAGGTTTATTTTTCATAGGAATTCTATGAAAAAGCTCGTAATCATTACCATAACCTGCTATTCTTAAGATTAGCTCTATGATTATTATGAAGATAAAAGGAAGTAAAATGGCAATAATCCTGAATAGAATCTGTTTTTTCATAAAGCTTAAGATATAGATTTTAGTTTTCTTAAATTAAAATGTTTTTATTCAATTTCTTTCTCGGCATTATAGTAGTAACATTTCTAAAATAATTGTTTATAATGAAATACCATACTTATTAGATAAATTGTATATTGCATCAACACAAACGGTTGTTTGAAATAGCAAGTAAAGGAAATAAATAACAAATTCAAAACTATTAATATAAATAAAATGGAT
This sequence comes from Flavobacteriaceae bacterium, assembly GCA_050300615.1. GTDB lineage: Bacteria > Bacteroidota > Bacteroidia > Flavobacteriales > Flavobacteriaceae > Yeosuana. The sequence goes on from JBNKYB010000055.1 coordinate 9,506, forward strand.
AATTTAATATTTGATATATCTGGTAAAATAGCCATTGTAACTGGCGGAGGAGGCGTGCTTGGAGGAAATATTGCTAAACATTTAATAAAGGCTGGTTGTAAGGTTGTTGTCTTGGATATTCGAGAAGAAAACGTGAAAAATCGAGTATCAGAATTAGAATCTATGGGAGGAACCGCTATTGGTTTTGTTTCTAATGTTTTAAACGTGGAAGAAATGAAAATCACACGCGATAAAATTATTAAAACATGGGGTAAAATCGATATTTTGATTAATGCTGCTGGCGGAAACTTGCCAGGGGCTACTTTAACAGAAGAACAAACGGTTTTCGATATGAAAATAGAAGATTTTGAAAAGGTGACAAATCTTAATTTAAATGGTACAGTTTACCCTTGTTTGGTGTTTGGAGAGGCAATGGCTAATCAAGGATCCGGTAGCATTTTAAATATTTCATCAATGGCAACTCTTTCAGCAATCACGAGAGTTCCTGGTTATTCAGTAGCAAAAAGTGGTATCGATATTTTTACTAAATGGATGGCTATGGAATTAGGAACCAAATTTGGAGAAAAAGTTAGAGTAAATGCAATAGCTCCAGGATTTTTTATTGGAGATCAAAATAGAAAGGTTTTGATTAATGAAGATGGATCTTATACAGAGAGAAGTAAAAAAGTGCTAGCTAGAACTCCTATGAAACGTTTTGGAGATATTACCGAATTAAATGGAATTGTTCAATTTTTGTGTTCAGATGCGGCTAGTTTTATTACAGGAACTGTGATACCTGTAGATGGTGGTTTTAGTTCATTTAGTGGAGTCTAATAGCAATTGAATAGCATGGAACTTATTAAGACACTGAGGTGGTTTGGAGACAAAGATCCGATAACACTCAAAGAAATTGCACAAACAGGTGCAACAGGTGTTGTTACGGCATTACATCATATACCTAACGGAGAGATTTGGACTGTTGAAGAAATTTTAAAAACAAAATCAAAGATTGAGTCTCATGGACTTACTTGGGAGGTCGTGGAAAGTCTACCTGTTCATGAAGAAATAAAGAAAGGAACTCCTGCTAGGGGAAAATTGATTGCCAATTACAAACAAAGCATTGAAAATTTAGGAAAATGTGGTATTAGAACCATTTGCTATAATTTTATGCCAGTATTGGATTGGGCAAGAACAAATCTTCATTTCACTTTAGAAAATGGAGCCGAGGCCATGTATTTCGATAAAAATCTTTTTGCAGCATTTGATCTCTTTATACTAAAGCGTCCCAATGCAGAAAACGACTATTCTGAAAGTCAGGTTAAAGAGGCTAAATTAATTTTTAATGATTTAAGCGCAGAAGAAAAAGATACACTAGGGTATAACATTATTGTTAAAACACAATCTTTTATCGATGGTGCTGTAAAAGAAGGAGAAAAAAATTATTTAAATATTTTTAATGAATTCTTAGCTGCATATAATGGTATAGATAAAAATAAATTAAGAGAAAATTTTTCTTATTTTTTGAATGAAGTTATACCAGTTGCTGAAAAATCTGGGGTTAATTTAGCGGTTCATCCAGATGACCCACCATTCCCTCTTTTAGGATTGCCCAGAATAGTAAGTGTTGCCGATGATTTTGAATGGTTGTCTCAAGCTTGTCCTTCATTGAATAATGGTATTACTTTTTGTACAGGCTCGTTGGGGGCTAAATTAGATAATGATCTTGTTTCAATTTTCAAAAAAAATGCAGATAGAGTACATTTTCTTCATTTACGAATGACTCGTGTGTTAGAAAATGGTAACTTTTTTGAAACATCTCATTTGGACGGAACTATTGAAAGCGTTATGGAGGCAATAATAGAGGAACAAATCAATCGGAAAAAGAACAAAAGGTTGGATTATAATATTCCAATAAGACCAGATCATGGTCATAAAATATTGGATGATTTTAAAAGAGAGTCAAATCCAGGTTACCCTTTAATAGGTCGTTTAAAAGGACTTTCAGAACTCTCTGGTTTAGAATGTGGGATCAAGTGGATGAAGCGAATAAATTGACTCATAGAAATTGGGGTAAGTGAGACCGTATAAAGAATCTTCAACCTTTTTTATGGAAGGTTTTTGGGTTTAAATGTAATATTAAATAGTATTTTCAAAATAGTTAATAAATGTTTATTCTAAGCGAGCAAGGGAAAAAAGCTCTATAACTAGAACGACTCTTTTATCTTTTATCAGTTTTTAAGGACACATTTGTAACCCTAATGCAATACATTTCTATCATCTTTAATTAGATTTAAATGGTACATTTGGTCTTGACAGAGACTAACAAACTTAAGCTGAACACATTTTTAAAATGCCATACTTTAGAGCGGAATCTATTTATGCTTCTAAAATAACAAAATATGATTCCGTTACCGTCACCAACAATATTAAAGAGAAAATATCTACTTTTGTTTGAGTTGGTTTAGAGGTTCCAAAAGTAACAATGCACTTCTGATGTGCTTTTTTTGGAAAAGTGAATTCTTCTATTAGTTTGTTATGAATCATGACAAAAGGTTTAAAGATTTACCTATAAATGATGCAAACTATTTAAATATGAATAAAAATAAAAGATCGCTGTATGTAACTGTAATATTTTGGATGATTGCTCTCCAAAGTATTGTTGCGCAGTCACCTTATATTTTCCACCATTTAAATACAAATGATGGCCTATCAAATTCCAATATAAGATCGATGCTCAGGGATGAGTATGGATTTCTTTGGGTTGGTACCGATTCTGGTTTGAATAGATATGATGGATATGGATTCAAAGTTTATACGATGCAATCGGGAAAGCCAAACACATTGGAGTCCAATAATATTGTTGATTTGCAAGAAGATGGTTTGGGCAATATTTGGGTAAACCTAGGGTATGTCTATATGGTGTATAATAGGAATAAAGATAATTTTATATCGAACATAAAACAAGTTTTGCAAGATTTAGGAATTCAATCAGAAGAAAACAGAAAGATTTATGTAGATAAGAAGCAAAATTTATGGGTATTGAATAGAGAAAGGATATTCTGTTATAATATTAAAAAGAAGAATGTGTTTTCTTACCAATTAAAAAAAACCTTAGATTATAACCCAGATGCGATAGGTATATCTGATGATGGGGAATCTTTGTTTTTTATCGACCCTTCAAGAAAATGCTGGCAATTAAATATTGATACAGGTGTTCAATCTACTATCAAATCCCCTAATAGTATTCCACAAAATATAGGTAACTACACTAACAAAATATATGTAGATAGTAACAAAGGTTTATGGGTTTATTTAAATAAAAGCCATGAACTTTTTTATAAGAAGAGCGAAAATCAGGAATGGAAAACCATAGAGTTAAAATCGGAGATAAAAACGATTAGTAATTCAGTAACTAGCATTATTGAAAATAGGCCAGGCCAAATTTGGATAGGTACAGATCATAAGGGGTTGTTTGTATACGACAAAATGAAAGATTCTTTGACAAATATTGTCCATAACCCTAATGATAATAGATCCCTTGCCTTTAATAATATATACTGCCTATATCGTGATAATAACGAAACCATCTGGATAGGACATACTAAAAAGGGAATTTCATTTTATAATGAAAGTTTTAAGAATTTTATGAATTTCGAACATCCAGAGTGTACAGATATTAGTGCAATAATGGAAGACCATTTAGGGAATATTTGGTTGGGAACCGATGGTAACGGATTGTTTCTTAAATCAAAGGATTCAAACAACAATCTCACAAAATTACCAGTTCCCAATACAGCTATTATTTGCATTTTAGAAGATAGGAATAATCGTGTTTGGATAGGAACCTACCAAAAAGGACTGTTTTGTTATGAGAAAGGTAAAATGTTACAATATACTACAGAAAACAGTAAATTATCCAATAACGATATTTGGGGTTTAAAAGAAGATAGGTATGGAAATATATGGATAGGGACTCTGGGAGGAAGAATACATCTTTTGCCATCAGAATCAAAGGGTTTTGATTCTTTATTGTCGCCTTTTGATGAAAATGTACATGCACTGGATATGTTTTATGATGAAGGCGATAAAATTTTTATTGCTACAGTTAATGGGCTTTGGGAAATTGATATAACAAACCACAAAAAGGTTATACACTACGGAAATAGAAAAGGAACCCAACAATTTAAGCAGTTAAGATTTTTTAATGTGTATAAAGATAATCGTGATATTTTATGGCTTGGGCATAGCGGAGGATTGGATATTTGGGATCAAAAAAAGGATACCATTTACAGCTTTAATAAAGCTAATGGGCTATGTGATAATGCGGTGAATGGTATTATTGGTGATAATCTTAATAATATTTGGGTCACGACAAGCAATGGGTTTTCAATATTGACAGTTGAGCGTGATTTTGATGGTAAGCTTGATATTACAAGTAAAAACTATTCGGTAAAGGATGGTTTGATGGACAATTATTTTAATGGCCATTCTATTAGCAAAATGAGAAATGGAGATATACTCTTGGGAAATAAAAATGGCTATACGGTTGTAAATCCAAACAAATTGGCCGAGAAGAATCGGCCTTTGGCAAAAGTTAAGTTTACGGGATTATCTATTGGTAATCAAAAAATTGAAGTTGATTCAATTTATAAAGGGCGTAAATTGCTTGAACATACTATGGAGTTGACTTCCAGCTTGACCTTTAAATATAACGATAAGCTTATTGCTTTACAGTTTACAACAGGAGATTTACTTAATGCTGATAAGGTAAAGTATGCCTATCGAATAGAAGGGTTTAACACTCAATGGATACAAACTCATGAAAACAAAATAGTGCTATCTGCATTACACCCAGGGGATTATAAGCTTCTAATAAAAGCAGCTAATAGTGATGGTGTTTGGAACAACGAACCAACAGTTTTAAATATTGAAGTAACGCCCCCTTTTTATTTTTCAAATTGGGCAATCATCATATATGTTCTGGTTACCGTTGCTATAGTTGTTTATTTTGTTAAAAACTCAAAAAAGCGCCACCTTTTAAAGTTAGAACAGCATCGTATTAAAATAGATCGTGAAAAGGAAATTCATATAAACGAAATGAAGTTAAAGTTTTTCACTAACATAAGCCATGATTTACGCACACCTCTAACGCTTATTATTACACCATTGCAGATAATGCTTAATGAGGTAAATGAAGAAAATATTAAGAGAAAATTGGGTAACATATACAAAAATGCCCAACAATTACTTTCGTTAATTAACTCATTGCTTGATTTCCGTAAATTGGATGTAGGTATAGACACCCTTAATTTAAAGTCCGGTGACTTTGTTACTTGTGTTAGGGACATTTATACCTCCTTTAGCGTTTATGCCAACGAACGCAACATTAACTTGTCTTTTTCAAATGAAATGGATAGTCTGTTGATGAGGTTTGACCAAGATAAAATACAAAAAACATTAGCCAATTTGCTTTCAAATGCATTTAAATATACGCCTGATGGGGGTGCTATCAATATTCATATAGATAATCAGGATGACTATGTTTTTGTGTCTGTATCCGATTCGGGACCAGGCATTAGTGTTGAAGATAAAGGACATGTTTTTGAAAGATTTTATCAAGCACAGCAAAAACAGGAAAAAACAGGAAGTGGCATTGGTTTGCATATCGCAAACGAATATGTAAATCTGCATGGAGGTACAATTACCTTAACAGATAATATTCCTCATGGGTGTGTTTTTACCATTAAACTTCCAATCAGGAAAATGAGTCCAACAGAAAGTTTAAATAGAGAAAACATATCAGAAGAAGTTGTTCAAGATATTGAAAAACTGGATGTTGCTAATAAGCCAATATTGTTGTTTGTTGATGATAATAAAGATCTGTGTGGTTTTATGAAAGACAATTTTGAAGATGAGTTTTTTGTAATAATAGCTAATAACGGACAAGAAGCAATAGAACAATTAAATAAGCAAGATGTAACGATTGTTGTAAGCGATGTCATGATGCCCATAATAAACGGAATAGAGCTTTGTGAAAAAATAAAAACTAATATTAACTGGTCTCATATTCCAGTTATTTTGTTAACTGCACGAACGGCAGATGAGTATCAGATAGAAGGATTGGAAATAGGTGCAGACGATTATATTACAAAACCTTTTAATTTTAAGTTTCTTAAACTACGTATACGGAAATTTATTGAATGGACTGAGAGAACCCATAATATTTTTAGTCAAAAATTAGATGTTGCTCCAGCAGAAATTACCATTACATCTTTAGATGAGAAACTTATTGAGAAGGCTATCAATATTGTAGAGGAACATATAAGCGATTCAGAATTTTCTGTCGAAACATTAGGGTCAGCAGTAGGATTAAGCAGAGGGCACTTATATAAAAAATTAATGGCTCTTACTGGTAAGGGCCCCGCAGAATTTATCCGTACAATCCGGTTGAAACGTGGACGTCAACTTCTTGAAAAAAGCCAATTACAGATTTCGGAAATAGCCTATGAGGTAGGTTTTAATTCTCCAAAAAGGTTTTCGAAATATTTTCGGGAAGAGTTTGGGGCATCTCCATCTGAGTATTTACATTTATATAAGGAACAAGAATAATAATATATCAGTATATGTTGAATCAACATGTGCTGTTCCTTTATATCTAATAACATCTTCATTTCATTTTCAAATTTCATTATTAGTTGCTATCCTAAATGTGTAGGGTAAAAATACCTTGATCAATTCTATTTAGTGTCATCGAGAAAAATCTTATGTAAAAGTTTTAGGTGCATAGGCTAAATCAGTAATTGCAACAAATCAGACTGTCTTTTGATACAAAACGACCCTATGCTATTATGAGTTTTAAGATAATTTTACCATCTGTGCTTAGAAAAAAAGTACAGCTAAATTAACTTTAAACTAAACTAAATTAACTATGAAAGAAACACATGTGATTAGATGCGTCATAAAGTTGTTCAAAAACTTTTTTAGCAGATATGTAATTATAGCCATGCTATGTTCATTTAATCTGGTATCAGCTCAAAATTCCGATGGTAAAATAACAGGTGTCATTTTGGATGCCTCAAGCGGTCAACCTCTTATAGGAGTCAATATTGTGCTAAAAGGGACGAAGCAGGGAGCCGTCACGGATTTTGATGGTAATTTTTCTATTAAGGCCAAAATTGGTGAGACACTTGCCATAAGCTATATAGGCTACGAGAACAAGGAAGTGAAAATTACGAGTAACAAATTAACCATTCGTTTAAAAGAAGAAATAAGTTCATTAGACGAAGTTGTGGTAATTGGTTATGGTAAAGCGAAAAGAGGAGATGTTACTGGGGCAATATCTTCTATTGGAGGTGAAGAACTCCGTAAATCGCAAGCTATTACCGTTGATCAGGCTTTACAGGGTAAAGTAGCTGGAGTAGTAGTACAGCAAACATCTGGTCAACCAGGTGGAGGTGTTAATGTGCAAATACGAGGTATATCTTCTTTTGGTGGCAGCTCGCCAATGTATGTAATTGATGGGGTTATTATAGGTCAAAGTTATGATACCGGCAACGGTACCAATCCATTGGCAGCCATAAATGCTTCTGATATTGAATCTATAGATGTTCTCAAAGATGCTTCAGCAACTGCTATTTACGGGTCGCAAGCAACAAATGGTGTGATTGTTATCACAACAAAAAGAGGTAAAGAGGGAGCTCCAAAAATCACTTACGAATTAAAAACAGGATTGCAAGAACTGGTTAAGCAGTATCCAGTCATGAATTTGAGGGAATACGCCCAGTTTATTAACGATAGAGCGGAGGTTTGGGGCTTTGATGACAGACCAGAGTTTGCTAATCCTAAGTATTTAGGTGAAGGAACCAACTGGCAAAAGGAATTGTTTAGAACTGCGCTGTCAACAAGCCATTCGCTTACTTTAAGTGGAGGTAGCGAAAGAACACAATATTTATTGTCAGGGACTTATTTAAATCAGGAGGGTATTGCTCTGGGGTCTAAATTTACGAGAGCATCGGTAAGATTAAATTTAGATAACAAAACTACCGACTGGTTGAAAATAGGTACTAGCTTACAGTTGACCCATATTGATGAGAATGTAAATACAACAGGTTCTAATGTTATTCGAGAAGCATTGAGTCAAACACCAGATATACCTGTAAGAAACCCTGATGGAAGTTATGCTGGAGAGGAACGTAGTGAGGGATGGATTCAAAAGCGTGTAAATCCCTATGCACTTGCATTGATTAACCGAAACAACCCTAAAAGAAATCAGCTGTTTGCAAATTTATATGCAGATATGAAGATTACAAAAGATTTGTCTTTTAGAAATGAAGTCTCAGGAAATTTTTCATTTAACACAGTGGATCAGTTTTATCCATCATATAAGTTTGGATTAGCTGTAAAACCAGATAATTCGGCAAGGTATTCTTATAGTCAGAACTATCAAACTACTTTTAGAAGTTTCTTGACGTATGATAAACTGTTTGCTGACAAGTATAAAGTTAATGTTTTGGCAGGGCATGAAGCGCAGTTGTTCCAAAATGAAAGCGTTTATGCAGAAAGAAGAGGTTTTATTTCCAATAATGTTACTAATATAGGTAGTGGAGATGTCGATACTGCTACCAATGGAGGTACAAGAGGTGATAGTGCACTGGAAGCTTATTTTGGTCGTATTAACTTTATTTATAACGATAAGTATTTGTTGACTGCTAATGCTCGTTATGATGGGTCTTCAAGATTTGCGCCAGACAACAGATGGGTAGCTACATACTCAGGAGCACTTTCTTGGAAGCTTAATAACGAAAACTTTTTAAAGGATGTAAAAGGCATTAATGAACTAAAGTTAAGAATAGGCTATGGTTTGACGAATAACCAAAACATTCGAGAAAATGCTTATTTATCAACTTTAACCGCAGTTACGACAGGTTTAGCTGGTAATTCACAGCTTACGAATGATTTAGGGAATCCTTTAGTGGAGTGGGAAAAAACTGAATATAGTAATGTGGGACTTGATACATGGCTTTTTGGTTGGAAATTTAACCTTTCTGTTGATGTCTATAGACGTAAGACAGACGGATTGTTATTGCAAATTCCATTGCCATTATACTCAGGGACAGCTACTGGTAATTATCATCCAGGGTCAATTGGTGCACCTTATGTAAACATCGGAGCTGTTGAAAACAAGGGGATAGATTTGCGCTTAAGTTCAAAAAACATTACTACCAAAGATTTTTCTTGGAGTACAAATTTTACATTATCTCATAACAAAAATAAAGTGCTGAAGTTGAATACAGACGGTGCTTCATTGCCTGGGTATTATAATAATGGTGAAGGTGTTTCAAGACTAGTTTCCCAAACAAAAGTTGGGGGATCGGTAGGTGATTTTTATGGCTATGTGGTCGATGGCATATTTGCAACGGCTAGCGATTTTACAAACCATGCTCTACCCACTAATACAGACGGTAATCTTTTACCAATTACGCCTAATTCTGGTGGGGTGTGGTATGGCGACCTCATGTTTAAAGACATAAGTGGTCCCAATGGTGTTCCCGACGGTCGTATCACAGAAGATGATCAAAAAAAATTAGGCTCTCCTATTCCTGATTTTCAATTGGGTCTTGGTAATACTATTAGTTATAAAGGTCTTGATTTGAATATCTTTTTTAGTGCCAGTATTGGTAATGAAGTAATAAATGGAATGAAGATTATAGGTGATAACCCTCTAACATCGCAAAGCTTCTTTAAATCACTGAAAAATTATGCGAGGGTGGCTTTAATTGATCCTAATGGTTCAGCTTCCGATGTTAATAACGTGCATGTTACCAACCCATATACAACTATTGTTGGGCTTAAAAACAACGATGCTAATGATAACAACCGTTTCTCAGACAGATACGTTGAAGATGGCTCTTTTATTAGATGTAAGAACATTACATTGGGCTATACATTCCCTGAAGATGTCGTTAAAAAGATTCATTTGGGGTCTTTACGGGTATTTGCTAATGTTACCAATGCTTTTCTTATTACTAAGTATAAAGGACTAGATCCAGAAGTAGGGTCATGGAATCCGCTGGAGGCTGGAATTGATAATGGGTTTTATCCACAACCAAGAACATTTACATTAGGGATTAATATAGGGTTAACTAAATAAAAATTAGAAATTATGAAATCAATATATAGAAAAATTATGTTATCTCTTTTGGTTATACTGGTTTTAACTGGTTGCCAGAAAGACTTTCTCGATCGT
>JBNKYB010000056.1:0-44608 GCA_050300615.1 Flavobacteriaceae bacterium
TAACACTTGTATAACCACAGTAAATATCAATTCTATTGTAGTTATATCGTTTATGTATGCAATATATTACTTTTCAACAATGTATCCAATGGGCTTGTAATAGTTTTATTGTTAATCTCAATAGTTTTGGTATATATCTCAGTTGTTTTTGGCGAACCATGCCCTAACATATTCTGCAAATGCCTAATATTTATGTTGTTTTCAATACAATGCGTTGCAAACGAATGGCGCAATGTATGTACCGTAGCCCATGGGTTGGAGTTGGTGTCCTTAACGGCTTTTCTAAATATAGACCTAATGCTAGCCGTGCTGTATTTGCAACCCGATTGTCCCTCAAATAACCAGTACGATGGTTTATAGGTTTTATAGTAAGCTCTTAACAATACCAGTAATTGTTGCGGTAAAATGGTTTTCCTGTCTTTTTTGCCTTTACTGTCCTTTATGAACAGATAGCCGTCATTGGAATGAACATCAGCAATTCTTAAATTCAAGACTTCAGATATGCGTAAACCACAACCATAAATGGTGTGCAAAATAGCCTTGTGCTTAATATTCTGGGGAGATTGGATAATATTAAGAACCTCACTTTTGCTCAATACATTTGGTATGGATACCGCTTTTTTTGGCCGTTGGATCTCATAATATTCCCTGGGCAGCTTAAGAGCGTGCTCATAATAGGCTTTAATGGCATTGATCAATTGATTTTGATAACTTTCACTGATCTTGCACTTTTTAATAAGTTCATACACAAAACCTTCAATGTCTTCTTTGGAGACTTCTTTTAGGTTTCGGTACATAAATTTCCCTAAAAATACGCTGAACATTTTTTTGTAAACTTGAATGCTGGAATTGCTGTATTGCTTTAAGACCAGTGCTTTTTCAAGTTCATAAAGAGCCTTTAAAGCATTTTCATTTAAAGGTATGCTTGGTACGGGCGTAAAGCGGATATCTTTTTCAATTTTATAATTTGCGCCACATATCTTTTTTAAATGCTCAAAATTTTGGTCAGTATTAATGACCGACCACAGTTTTTGGTGGGGATGCCAAAAACTGCTGTTCATTTTTTTTATAGCCTCTCTAACAATGATCATTTCATAGGGTATAAAGACCTTAATGCGCTTAGCTTCTTTAAGGGGTTGATATATAATGGGTTTCATAGCAGTTGTTTTTACAGTTCCATGTACAGAAATTAAAAGTAGTTAAAAAGACTACAAGTATTGTTGGTTTGTTATAAATAATAGTATATTAACCGTTAAAAACGTTTATATATAAAAACTTTAAAATCAGTATATTAAATTAATATTTATAAAGTAATGAATAAAAGAAAGTGCAAAATATGCAATAAGCTTCTTGTAGGAAGAAATGATAAATTATTTTGTTCTGTAAAATGTAAAAATTACTATCACGTTAATTTAAGAAAGTCTACGGATAAGGAGGTAAAAGAGTTGGATACCATTTTACATAGGAACAGAAGTATTCTTTTGGAAGTTCTAGGTAAAAGAAAAGGACAGATAACAGTAGATCGAGTGGTGCTTGAAAAAAAGAAATTCACTTTTAAGTACCATACACATTTGCATATAAACAGTAAAGGTAAAACCTATCATTATGTTTATGACCTTGCTTGGATGGAATTTTCGAATGACGAAATTTTGATCATTAGAAAACAAAAGTAGTACTGCCAAAGCCTCATTAAATTAGAGGATAAGTTTATGACTGGTTATTGGGTTCAGGTTAAGAAGTTTAGGTTCTATTTAGTCTAATTCTATCCATTCCATTCCATTCTGTAGATGCCATTACATTTTTGGATTGAACGGTATTTTTTTTGTAACGCTAAAGCGAGACGAAAAGATATAAAGTTACTTATTACAAGAGCTTAATGTCATAGAAATTTCTCTATATAAAGTGTGTTTGAAAAACTAAGGGGAATGGCAAGAGGGTAACACGTTGCGTGATGTTACTTGTTTATATTTTGTTTAAAATCAGTTATTTATCGATTTTAAATGGTTGTATTTATTTCAGATTTGCGGCAAAACCTCTTGAAACCCCATTAAAATGGCATTTATTTGTGATAAAACCATAGGATTTCATCTGATTTGATGACTACTGAACCGTTGTAGTCTTTGTCAAATACTGCTTATTTCGTTTTTAGAGTAAAACCTCTCGGAAGCCCTATAAATAAGCAATAATTTAGAGTAAAAACAGGATTTTAGGTTAAGATTCCCAAAAACATTGCATAGTATTAGCTCTATAGGTGTTGGGGTTTTTGAATTCCAGTTCTACTTCGCAAGGGGATTTATACCCCAAGTAAGAGTACAACCGTTTCCTGTTGTACCATATTTTTATGTACTCAAAAATAGAGGTCTTGGCTTGTTCAATGGTTTTAAGATTATCATCATAAATAAGCTCTACTTTTAAGTTTTTAAAGGAAGACTCTGCAATAGAGTTGTTCCAACAATTACCTTTTACTTATTGCATTCTATTTTAACCTATTGGGATTAAAGTTTCTATTGAGTAAATTTCTGCAAACAGGATAATTGTGATTGGAATCTGTAGTTGCTTTAAACATCCTTTTGTGCTTACTGATTGTTTGTTCTCATAATTTTAGCCACTCTGCGTCTAGACACACGGTATTCTTTGTGTTTTAGCCGTTCTGCAATTTTTGTAGAGCCATAACGCTGTTTGCTCAGGTCAAATTCCTTTTTAATCAAATCTGTAAACAGACTGTGTTCCAATGTCCGTTTGGATGGACCGCTTGTGTACTATCTATAAAAACGGCTCCTACTTATTTTAAAAATTCTACACATCTTCTCGATAGGGTACAAATGTTTATAGCTGGCTATAAACCCATAAACTTCCCATCGCTCTTGGAAATGCAGAGCATTGAATACCTTAATTGAAAATAAAGAAACAATGAACTAAAAGATGTGCACGGCCTTTTTTAATATTTCCATGTCAAGTTCCTTTTCTTTAAGAGCTTTGCGCAGTCTTTTAAGCTTTAAAGTATCATCAGTTATTGGCTTTTCCGGTTTAGGGAATGTAGTTCATTTGGCAGCCCTGAGCCATTTGTAGATTCTTTGTACTTCTATGCCCAGTTAATCCGTTAATTCCTTTATGTTATCTCGCTGGTAACTTAACCGAACCACTTGTTCTTTTAACTCTGGACTGTAATATCGTTTTCATGTTTCTAAGATATTTGTTTGGTAACAAACGGTCTTAAATTTTATGTCCGAGTAAAAGTAACAACTCCAATAAAGAGTTGGGCTTTTTTTAATAAATCTTGAGTAACCCCGATAGATTAATTCTTATCAAATCATTAATCGTTTTATATAAATTAAATATAACAAACAAAGATTCATATTTCTTTTAAAAATTCATATTTTCGAATGTTACCATATAATTTTAGAAATGCAGAAGATAAACCTATTACATATTTTAAAGGCGTTTTTTTTAATAAGTTTAATTTTTGTGATAGGATGTTCAAATACTTCCAAATCAAAAAAATATAAAATTGGTTTTTCCCAATGTCTTAGTGACCATATGTGGAGAAACTCCATGAATCATAGTATGCAAATTCAGGCTTCTCTAAATCATGATGTTTTAGATTTGATTAAATATGAAGCAAATGGAGATACTAAATTGCAAATAGAACAAATTGGGAAAATGATTAATAATAATTATGATCTTATTATTGTTTCACCTCTTGTCCAAGATAGTATAGTTCCTATTATAGGAAAAGCATATGATTCAGGAATTCCTATTATCCTCTTAGATCGAAAAATAAATTCAACAAAATATACCGCTTTTGTGGGTGCCGATAATTTAGAAGTAGGTCGTACGGCTGCTAATTATATTGAGTCTTTATCTTCCAGCAAACAAATTAATGTTTTAGAGGTGAAAGGTGTTGGAAATTCTTCACCAGTAATAGAGCGTAGCATAGGGTTTCATGACGCCATTAAAGGGGTGTCAAACATAAAAATTATAAAAACAATAAATGGGATTAACAATGAAGAACTACTACAAGTTTTTAGTAATTTGAGTATTGAGCCAATAGATTACGTTTATGTTTTTAATGATGAAATGGCTAGACAAGTTTGGGAAATCGCGTCTAAATTTGATAAAGCAAAAGACATAAAATTTATAGGGGTTGATGGCTTAAATATAAAAGAAGGAGGAATTGATCTTGTGCAGAAAAAAATTCTTAAAGCTACCATTTTATATCCAACAGGTGGAGATGAAGCTATTAGGCTAGCTTTAAAAATTTTAAAAGGTGAGCAAGTTGAAAGAAACAACATTTTGAAGACTACTGTAATTGATTCTAAAAATGCAGAAATCATGAAGAATCAGTTAGACAGAATAAACCAACACCAACAAGATATTGTTGCTCAGCAAGATAAAATAAAAGAGCAAGAAAAAACATATACCACACAATCCAACATTTTAAAACTTTTATTGGGGTTATTAATAACAAGCATATCATTAGGGACTTTTAGTATTTACTCTGGTTTTAAACTACGCAAAAAGAAAAGAGAATTGGAACTAAGAAACACTAAAATTATGGTGCAACAGCAGCATATTCAAAAAATTAACGAGGCTAAAACCAATTTTTTTACTGGCTTATCACATGAATTTAAAACCCCAATAACACTTATTCTTTCTTCAATAGAATCTATTTCGAGCAACCAATCAATAAGAGATAATAAGCTTTTAAGAGAGGTTAGCTTAATTTTCAGTAATTCAAAGCGATTGTTAAGGCTTATAAATCAGTTAATCGATTTTAGAAAAGTTGAAGAACGAAAATTTATTCTAAAAGCTTCCGAAACTAATTTATACCAATTTTCAAATAGTATTTATAAAGATTTTGAGCGTGAAGCACAAAAGCGAAACATTAACTTTTCAATTTCTACCAATAATGAATATTTGAAAGTTTACATCGATAGAAACTTAATGGATAAGGTATATTTCAATATTCTCTCTAATGCTTTTAAGTTTACACCAAACAATGGGTCTATATACATTGACATTGTAGACAATGAAAACAATTTTGTGAAAATTCACTTTAAAGATTCTGGTATAGGCATTCCTAAAAGTGAAGTTGAGAAAGTTTTTAAAGCTTTTTTTCAAGGGTCGAATAACAATAAGTCCAGTTCAGGAATTGGTATGCATTTATCGAAAGAATTTGTAGAACTCCATAAAGGAACTTTAGAGGTAATCTCAGAGCAAGGAGCAGAATTTGTAATTACACTTTACAAAGGAAACGCACACTTAAATTCTGATGAAATTATTTTAGAGCCTGAAATACAGGATACACATACTTTAAATTTCGATACCGATTACGAAGATGATGCTTTTGTATCTCAGAGCAATATTAATGATGAAAATAAAAATACACTGTTGATTATTGAAGATAACCTTGATTTGGTAAGGTACCTAAATAATAAACTGTCAGCAGAATTTAATATTGAAACGTCAGATGGGAATGATGCCTTAGACAAAGTTTTTGAATTAATTCCAGATATTATAATATGCGATGTTAATTTACCCAATAAAAATGGATTTGAAATATGCAATATTCTTAAAAAAGATATAAGAACCTCTCATATTCCTACCATCATATTAACAGCTTACGATAGTAAAGAGTCATATGTACAAGGTCTAGAATCTGGAGCTGATTTGTTTTTAACCAAACCCTTTAGTTTTGCGATTCTTTATAGGTCTTTAAAAAATTTACTTTTCAATAGAGAGAAACTTCGAAGACACTATATAAAAAATATTTATAGAACTCAGCCTACAGAGAATTTAAACACCTCGGAACAGGTTTTTATAAGAAATATGAGTAAGCTAGTTTATGAAAATATTGATGATTCTAACTATACTGTAGAACAATTGGCTTCCGATTTGGGCATTTCGAGAGTACAGCTTTACAGAAAAGTAAAAGCTATATTAAATATAAATGTGAGTGATTACATTCAAAACCTTAGATTAGAAAAGGCAAAAACGTTAATTCAAGAGTCTAAACTTTCTATTTCCGAAATCGCTTACTCAGTAGGGTTTTCATCACCAAGTTATTTTTCACTTTTGTTCAAAGAAAAATTTGGTAAATCTCCAAAAATGTATAGAAAAAAGTAGCAGCTTGCTAAAAATATTTGTGATTATTTAACACTTTAATATCAGTATATTAACCCAAATATTGACTATTTTAACTTATAGCTATGTAACTTTTTTTATAATATTATATAAAGTAAAGTAGTTTTTATGTATTCTAATAGATTATAGATTGCTGATATACAATAATATATATTTAGTTTTTGCTTTTTTTTAACAATGTAACATTTCTTATATCCTTTCAAAAGTTGGTTGTATAGTTTTATTGAAATTATTTTTTCAACTAAAAATGAATAAGAAAATATTAATATGGTCCATTACAGCGGCTCTAGCTGGTTTCCTTTTTGGATTTGATACTGTAGTTATATCAGGGGCAGAAAAAAAACTACAACTATTATGGCACTCCTCAGATATGTTTCATGGTATCGTGGTAATAGGCATGGCTTTATGGGGTACAGTAATAGGAGCGTTTTTTGGTGGTATTCCAACCAACAAAATAGGACGTAAAAACACATTGATTTGGATTGGGGTCCTTTACACAGTATCGGCTGTAGGTTCAGGATTGGCTAATGACCCAATAACATTTGCTATTTTTAGATTTATTGGTGGATTAGGGGTTGGAGCTTCTACCATTGCTGCTCCAGCTTATATCTCGGAGATTGCTCCTGCAAAAGATAGAGGTAAGCTAGTGGGTTTATACCAATTCAATATTGTATTTGGTATTTTAATTGCTTTCTTATCTAACTACTTACTCAAAGATGCCGGAGAGTATGCTTGGAGATGGATGGTTGGTATTGAAGCGCTTCCTGCAGTAATTTACACTGTAATAGCTTTAACCATACCTAAAAGCCCAAGATGGCTGTTAACTAAGCTAAGGAATACAGAGGCAAAAAATGTACTCAAAACAATTAACCCAGGTGTTGACCCAGAAAGTTTAATGCTAGAAATCAATAAGGAAATGGAAAATACGGTTCCTAATGAAACCATTTTTCTTAAAAAATACAGATTTCCATTAATCTTGGCTTTTCTTATAGCATTCTTTAATCAAATGTCTGGTATAAATGCATTGTTGTATTATGCTCCGCGAATTTTAACTGAAGCTGGTCTCGAAGAAAGCTCTGCCTTGTTAAGTAGTATTGGTGTAGGTGTAACTAATTTGATCTTTACACTTATAGGAATTTTACTTATAGATAAACTAGGTAGAAAGCAATTAATGTACATTGGCTCTATTGGTTATATTTTGTCTCTTTCATTAGTGTCGGCGGCGTTCTTTTTTAACTGGGAAGGTAGTACAATGCCCATATTTTTGTTCCTTTTTATTGCGGCTCATGCTATTGGTCAAGGAACTGTTATATGGGTATTTATTTCAGAAATATTCCCGAATCATTTACGAGGTGCTGGACAATCTTTTGGAAGCTCGGTACACTGGGTACTGGCAGCGGTTGTACCGTCTTTAATTCCTGTGTTGTTTTCTACAATTGGTGCTGGTATGGTCTTTTTGATTTTTGCGGTAATGATGGTATTTCAGTTGCTTTTTGTAATCTTTATGATGCCGGAAACTAAAGGTGTTTCACTGGAAGATTTAGGTAAGACATTATCAAAAAACACTAAGACTAGTCGTTTAAATAAAGTAGCTACGGTAGCTATTGTTTTGTTCTTGAGTATTTCTTGTAAGGAACAGCAAAAAGCACCTAAAGAGCGTGTCGTTGTAAACGAAGGTGGTAGTCAGACAGAAGAAGTATTATACCGGCCTAATTTTCATTTTACACCAAAGGAAAACTGGATGAACGATGCTAACGGAATGTTTTTCTTAGATGGTACGTATCACTTATTTTTTCAGTATTACCCTGAAGGCAATAAATGGGGACCTATGCACTGGGGACATGCCACCAGTAAAGATTTAATGAATTGGTCTGAGCAACCTATAGCGTTATATCCCGATGATTTAGGGTATATTTTTTCGGGAAGTGCCGTTGTGGATACCCGAAACACATCAGGATTTGGAGATGGTATAACTTCTCCCATAGTAGCCATTTTTACGCATCATGATCCCGTAAAAGAACGGAAAGGTAAAATTGATTTTGAAAATCAGAGCATTGCCTATTCATTAGATCAAGGAAAAACTTGGGTTAAGTATAATAATAACCCGGTATTGAAAAATCCTGGAATAAAAAATTTTAGAGATCCTAAGGTGGTTTGGGATGAAACGCATGAACAGTGGGTAATGGCATTAGCGGCAGATGACAGAACAAAATTTTATAGTTCAAAAGATTTAAAGGAATGGCGGTTTTTATCCGATTTTGGAGTAGGTGTCGGAGCTCATGGGGGCGTTTGGGAATGTCCGGATTTCTTCCCAATGCAGGTTGAAGGAACTACCGAGACAAAATGGGTATTACTTCAAAGTTTAAATCCCGGCGGTCCAAACGGTGGGTCGGCAACGCAATATTTTGTGGGTGACTTTGATGGAATTACATACACGTTGAATGAAGAGTTTCAAACACAATTGGCAAAACAAGGAGCCCTTTGGTTAGATTACGGTATGGATAACTATGCCAGTGTAACATGGAATAATACTACGGGCGAAAATCCAATAGCTATTGGTTGGATGTCTAATTGGTTGTATGCACAAGAGGTGCCAACCGAAACATGGCGCAGTAGTATGACCATTCCAAGGGAGTTAAAACTTAAAAAATCTGAAACAGGTTATATGATCATGTCAACTCCTGTAAAGCAGATTAAAAATTATTTTTCAGAAACGATTTCAAAACAGGATATCGTTTTTAAAGAAGCTACAGAATTGGTAAGTAGTCAGAACTTAGATTTATCAAAATGTGTTATCGATATTGAATTAAACAATCTTAAAGCAGACACTTACACGTTTTCACTCAGTAACACAAAAGGAAACGTTTTAAAATTCGGTCTTAATAACAGCGAAAACTATTTGTTTATAGATCGAAAAGATTCAGGAATAACAAGTTTTTCAAAAGAATTTAGTAATAAGCTAACAAAAGCAAGTTTACCTGAAACTGTAAAATCTGCAGAATTCAAGATAGTATTGGATAAAACCTCGATTGAAATATTCTTCAATAATGGAAAAGAAGTATTAACCGAAATATTCTTTCCTGAAGCACCTTACGAATCATTAACTATAGAATCGTCAGGTGATCAGGCTAACGTTTCGTATTTAAAAGCGAATAAACTAAACATTCAAAATAACTAATTATTAAAAACTAACTTATGAAGTATAAACTAATTATTGTATTCTTTCTACAGCTTTCAGTTTTGATGGCACAAGACATTGAAATTAAAGGTACTGTGGTTTCTTCTGAAGATAATATGCCGCTTCCTGGTGTTGCTATTGTTATTACAGGAACATCTGTGGGAGCAGTAACCGATTTTGATGGTAATTTTATATTAAACGGAGCCTCAAAAGGAGATGTTATAAACATAAGCTATTTAGGCTTTGTATCTCAGAATATAACTATTACCGATAGTTCTGCTCTAAATATTGTTATGCTGCCGGATAATCAGCAACTCGACGAGGTTGTTGTTACTGGGTATACCAAACAAAAGAAGGCGGATATTACTGGTGCGGTTTCTGTGGTTGATGTTGATGAGTTAAACAAGCAAACAGAGCCTAACCCAATAAAAGCGTTACAAGGACGTTTGGCAGGAGTAAACATCTCTACAGACGGTTCACCCAGTGGTGGGAACACTAAAATCAATATTCGAGGTATTGGTACATTAAACAATACAGATCCACTTTATGTTATAGATGGTGTTCCAACAAAAGCAGGCATGCACGAGCTTAATCCTAACGATATTGCTTCCATTCAAGTACTTAAAGACGCATCTTCTGCAAGTATTTATGGTTCCAGAGCTTCTAATGGTGTAATTATTATTACAACTAAGCAAGGTAAAGTAGGCAAAACAAAAATAAATTTAAACTATTATGCATCGTTTTCAGATTATGCTAATAAGCTAAATGTGCTCAATGCTTACGAGTATGGTCAGGTATTATGGAGAGCTAATGTTAATGATGGTATAAACCCGAATTCAAACAACTTAAGTTATCAGTTCGATTGGGGTGTAATAGATGGTTCTCCAACATTATTTAACGTATTAGTGCCAGAGTATTTAGATGATGCCCAAACCATAAAGGCTTCTAATACAAATTGGTACAATGAAATATCTCAGCAAGGTAGATCAAACTCCTTAGACTTGTCAATGTCTAATGGTTCAGATAAAGGAAATTACATGTTTTCCCTTGGGTATTATGATAATAATGGTATTGTGAAAACTACTGAATTTAAGCGTCTTTCAGCCAGAATGAATTCTTCTTATAATTTCTTCGAAGGTAAATTTAAAATAGGGGAAAACTTCACAATTAACAGAACAAATGAGGTTACAGATCCTGGTGTTTTAGATCCGGCACTTAGAGCTTTGCCAATTATTCCGGTTCGCACGGTAGATGGTAAAGGTTGGGGAGGTCCTGTAGGAGGAATGAACGACAGACAAAACCCGGTTAGAGTTTTAGAATATAACAAGGATAATGGTTACAAATACTTACGATTATTTGGTAATACTTATGCAGAACTTACTCCTGTTAAAAACCTGAGTTTAAAAACCAGTTTTGGTATCGATTATAGTAATTATTACAAACGCGCTATTCAGCGTAGTTATGTGTCAGGATATTTAAAAAATGATCAAAATGCAGTTAATATAGATAAATCTAATACCGTTAAATGGACATGGACCAATACGGCTAACTACAATATTAATTTAAAAAATCACAATATCAATTTGCTTGCCGGAACAGAGATGTATAAAGAGGATTTTGAAAGTACCTGGTTACGTAAAGAGGATTTCTTAATTGAGGATACCGATTATTTTTATCCAGATGCAGGAACGGGAGAATCCTACACTGGAGGTTCGGCAACATCCTATAGCTTATTATCATATTTTGGAAAGGTGTCATATGACTTTGATGGTAGATATCTGTTTTCTGCAACACTTAGACATGACGGTTCATCTCGCTTCGGAAAGAATAATCGTTTTGGTACATTTCCAGCGTTTTCAGGAGGTTGGAGAATCAGTAATGAGGCTTTTGCTGAAAAACATTTAAAAGTCTTTTCAGATTTAAAACTTCGTGCCGGATGGGGACAAACGGGTAATCAGGAAATCAGTAATGAGGCTATTTATTCTTTATACTTAGCAAATTATGCAGGTGGAAGCCCGACCTGGAATACCTCTTACGGCACAGCTTACGATTTAAGCGGAACGGGGAGTGGTTTATTACCATCAGGTTTTATTGCAACACAAACAGGAAATGACGACTTAAAATGGGAAACAACAACGCAAACCAACTTAGGTTTAGATTTTGGTTTCTTAAATAATGCGTTAACCGGTAGTTTAGACTTGTATCAGAAAAAAACTGAAGACATTTTAGTTTTACCACCGTATTTAGGGGTAATTGGAGAAGGCGGTAACCGTTGGGTTAATGGGGCTTCTATGGAAAATGAAGGAATTGAATTTGCACTGCAGTATAAGCACTTAACTGACTACGGATTTAGATATGAGATTTCTGGAAATATAGCTGCTAATCAAAATAAAATTACAGTACTTCCTGATGAGGTGAAAAATAATTACGGAGGAAATGGACAGGAAGATAATATTCTTGGCCGACCAATAAACTCTATGTATGGGTATGTTGCCAATGGATTGTTTAGATCTAATCAAGAAGTTGAAAATTCGGCGATTCAACCCGGAAAAGATTTAGGTCGCATTCGTTATAAAGATTTAAATGAAGATGGTTTAGTTGATGATAAGGATAGAACTTGGATTGGTAATCCTAACCCTGGGTTTACTTATGGATTTAATTTATCTTTTGAATATAAAAACTTCGATTTAACGACCTTCTGGCAAGGTGTTGGTAACGTTGATGTTATTAATCAAACCAAATACCAGACCGATTTTTGGAGTGTTGACGATGTGGGGTCTAACAAAGGAGCTCGTTTGCTTAATGCTTGGTCACCTCAAAACTTAAACACCGATATTCCAGCCTTAACAACAATAGATAATAACGCAGAATCTAGATTTTCGACTTATTATATTGAAAATGGTGCGTATTTAAAATTACGCGTGTTACAGTTAGGGTATTCCTTACCTCAAGACCTTCTAGACAACTATAGTATAAGTAATTTTAGACTGTATGTAAATGCACAAAACTTACTTACTATTTCTTCGTCAGACTTTACAGGTGTCGATCCAGAAAATCCAGGATTTGGCTATCCGTTGCCTTTAACATTCACTTTAGGTCTTAATATTTCACTTTAACAAATTTAATATCATGAAAAAGATTATATATATATTTAGTTGTATAGCTTTAATTACAGCAACATCTTGTGACGACTTTTTAGAAAATACGCCGAAAAGTGTTCTTTTTGAAGAAAGTCTGGTAACTCCTGAAAATGTAGACGGTTTTGTAACATCGGCCTACGCCGCATTGGGAAACGATCATTATGATACACCGTTTAGCCTTTGGCCTTACGGAAATGTAAGATCTGATGATGCTTATAAAGGAGGAAGCGGAATTAACGATATTCAACCTTTTCATTTCTTTGAAGTTTCAAATAACATCCGTACAGATTTTGGTGAGTTAGATCGTCTATGGTACAATTGTTATGTTGGGATTTCCAGAGCTAATAAAGCTATCGGAGCTTTAAATCAGTTGAGTGTTGAAGATTTTCCTCAAAAAAATACGAGGTTAGGAGAAATGCATTTTGTGAGAGCACATTTCTATTTCATGCTTAAGGTGATGTTTAAGTACGTGCCATATGTTACTGAAGCCACGTTGCCAGAAGAATATAATTTGGTTTCTAACCGAGATTTAACCGATCAGGAATTATGGGATGCCATTGCTTCAGACTTTGAATTTGCTGCTGAAAACACACCTGCAAATCAATCTCAAGTTGGGCGTGTAAATAAATATGCAGCCTATGCTTATTTAGCTAAAACCAGATTGTATCAAGCTTATGAGCAAGATGAAAGCTATAACGTAACAACTATAAATCCGCAGACTTTACAGAAAGTAATTGCAGCGACAGACGAGGTTATGGGAGCCTATTCTCTTGAGCCGGACTATGCGTTTAACTTTTTATCAGGTTCTTACGAAAATGGTCCCGAGTCTGTTTTTGCTATTCAATATTCAGATAATGATGGTACGTTATATGGGCGCTTAAATTTTGGAGACGTGTTATCAGTGCCACAAGGTTTAGGATGTTGTGATTTTCATAAGCCAAGTCAGAATTTGGTAAATGCCTTTAAAACAACATCAGAAGGTTTACCCATGTTTGATACTTTTAATGATACAGATTTAGATTACCATCAACTAAATAATTACGATGTAGATCCTAGGTTATATCACACCGTCGCTATTCCAGGATTACCATTTAAGTATCACCCGGATTATGTTTATGAAGAAAACTGGAACCGTTCTCCAGGAACATATTTCTACTATGCCTCATTAAAGGAAAATGTTCAGCCAGATTGCGATTGTTTTGTGAATATCGATCCATTCTACGGAAATTCTAAGAACCGAATCATCATCAGGTACGCCGATGTGTTATTAATGCGAGCCGAAGCACTTATAGAATTAGGACAACACGATGAAGCCTTGCCTATTATTAACGAGATTCGTTCGCGTGCTCGGGTAAGTACCACCTTTACTTCTAGTTATACTTCTAATAATGTAATTAACGACTATGTAGATGGTGTAAACTGTAACTGGACACAGACTTTTGCTCGTCAAGCATTGCGTTGGGAACGTAGGTTAGAGTTTGCTATGGAAGGAAGCCGATTTTTTGATTTGGTTAGATGGGGGGTAGCTGCCGAAACTTTAAATACTTTTTACGCAGAAGAGAAAACAAAAATCTCTTATTACTTAGATGCTGGTTTTGATAAAAATAAAGAAGAATTTTGTCCGATTCCTTTGGCTCAAATCAATTTCAGTCAAGGATTATACAAACAAAATACAGGATACTAAACCAACTAAATAAAACAATACGATGAAAAATTTATTAATAAAACAGATCAGTGTTTTGGTTAGCATGGTAGTAATATTAGCTAGTCTAATCTGGTCTTGCGAAGATAATTTTGATGAAGGTGCATTTATAACTGATGTTTCCGTAAATGTGGAATCTTTCACTGTAAATACAGTATCAGCTGATATTAATAATCAGGAAAACACCATTTCTGTAACATTACCTTACGGAACAAATATATCGGCATTAACTCCTGATTTTAAAATTCCAAAAGGAGCTTCGGTATCGCCAGAATTAGGTGCTTCACAGGATTTTACAAATGCTGTACAATATCGAATTAGTAATGGTAATATTTACAAAACTTATACGGTAAGTGTAAAAACACAAAAACCTATATCAAGTTTTAAAATAGATGGACTTTCAGCATCTATTAATTACAATTCTAAAGTTATAACTCTGGTGATGTCTGAAGGAACAGATTTAACAGCCTTAGTTCCGGAAATAGAATTAACAGAAGGAGTAAGTATAAGTCCAGGTTCAGGAGTATCAACAGATTTTTCTAGTACGGTAATCTATACCGTAAGTTCAGCAAGTTTAACAGAGGAATATACTGCTAATGTAACAACACCTGTTGATGGACCTGTAATAGCATTTTTAGGAACATCA
Source organism: Flavobacteriaceae bacterium (assembly GCA_050300615.1). GTDB lineage: Bacteria > Bacteroidota > Bacteroidia > Flavobacteriales > Flavobacteriaceae > Yeosuana. Next base: position 14,811 of record JBNKYB010000056.1, read on the forward strand.
TCATCAAGACAGGAAATCACTAATCCAGATGAGATAACAGCTTCCGATTGGTTATTTGAAAATTATCCGGGGGCACAATATTTGTCGTTTGATGAGATCGCTAGCGGAGCTTCTTTAGATGATATAGATGTTATCTGGTGGCATTACGATAGTGCGGTAAACTTACCAACAATAGCCTTAGGAGCAAGTGTAACATCTGCTTTACAAGCTTATCAGGCTAATGGTGGGAATTTACTATTGACCACTTTTGCATCACAATATTTAGAAGCTTTAAATATTATTCCTAGTGGAAAAGGACCTAATAATGTGTTTGGAGACTTTTTACCAAACGGATTTATTGATGGAAACGATTGGGGAATGTCTTTTGTAGGTCATGAAGATCACCCGATATTTTTAGGTCTTGAAACGTTTGCAGCAGGAAAAGCAAACTTGCTTGAAAAAGGAACTTTTAGATTAAACCATACGGCTTGGTGGTTCTTACCTGAATGGGGTGGCTATGTTGATGGACAAGGATGGAGAGATCAAACTGGAGGAAATAACCTTGCTAGTGAAGCCTGGGATGATGGTTTAAATGGTCGTGTTACTATAGCCGAGTTTCCTGGTGGCGCTTCAGATATTAACACCGTGGTTATTTCTATGGGAGCTTACGATTGGTATAATGAAAATGATACCAATGGAAATAATGGTTTTCTGGATAATATAAAAATATTAACAGCTAATAGCTTAAGCTATCTGGCAGACAACTAAAAAGAAATAAGATGTATTTAAAACAAAAATTTATAATAGGATTATGTTTCACGCTTTTCATGTCGTGTTCAAATGATGGAGAAACATACTCGCAAACACCAATAGACACGGGCAATCAAACCGCTATTTATCCGATATCTCCGTCACAATGGATGGGAGAAAGCAATCCGTATTATACAGCTGGATACGTTGGTGATGTTATGCCATACTTTGATAATGGAAAGTTTAATCTGTTCTTTTTGCACGATGCTAAAACAAAGCCGGCAGGAGAAGGATTTCATGACATTCACAGTTTCGAAACTTCAAATTTTACAGAGTTTGATTATAATGGAAGAATGATTCCATACGGAGCAACTGATGAACCTGATTTTGGGGTGGGTACTGGGTCTGTGGTAAAGGCAGGAAGTACTTACTATTTTTATTATACAGGTCACAATGGTATCCCTTCGTTTCTTCAAAATAACCCAAGGGAAAGTGTATTGTGTGCTACAAGTACCGATTTAAAAAACTGGACAAAAGTTGAAGATTTTAAATTAACAGCTCCAGTTGGATATTACGATTACGACTTTAGGGACCCACATGTGTTTTATAATGATGAAGACGGTAAATATTGGATGCTAATGTCTACTCAAACTAATCCAGAAAGAAAAGCCGTTGTGGCCTTATTTACTACCGATGATCTGGCAAGTAATAATTGGGAAGTTCAGTCACCAGTTTACACAACAACTTCTGAAGAGAATTATTTGATGTTGGAGTGTGCCGATATGTTTAAAATGGGGAATTACTGGTACCTTATTTTTTCTGAGAACTGGAGCAGTTATAAAGGCACCAGATACCGCATGGCTACTTCGCCATACGGACCTTGGACGACACCCGAAGTGGATCGTTTTGATGGAGAATATTTGTATGCGGCTAAAACAGCAGCAAACGGAAGTACTCGTTATTTATTTGGATGGACTGCAAGAAAAGCTCCTGAAACCAATACAGGCAACAAAGAATGGGCAGGTAATATGGTAATACATGAACTTGTTCAAAATACCAATGGGACTTTGAGCGTAAAGCAACCTGAATCTGTCAGTTCTCTTTTCAATAACAGTATCTTATTAGAAGAGGACAGTTCTGTTGGAAATGTAACAAGAGGTAATAGCTTATTAGCACTAGATGGTTTAACAAGCAAAGCAATGGTTACTTATGCTGAATTAAATAAGTCAAGTCAAATAACTTTCACATTTTCAATGCAATCTAATGGGGATTCTGGGATACTTTTTAATTACGTTTCAGAGACTAATACTGCCTTTAAAATAGCTTTTGAGTCTGATAACAAAAGAATAGCGGCCTATAATGTAATTGGGGGAAATAATCAATATGTAAATCAAATACCCTTTCAATTTGTTGAGGGAGAAGAATATCATTTTAGCATAACTATAAATGAAGATGTGTGCGTGGTATATATTAACAATCAATTAGCATTTAGCAATAGATTATATGGTACTATAGGGAAAAAATGGGGTATTTATGCAGACACTGGAAAAGTTGTTTTTTCAAATATTAATTTGAAAACTATTGTAAAATGAATAATTTAAATAATAGAATAATAGGGCTTTTGTTTTTAATGGCAGTATGTCCCTTATATGCCCAAACGAAAAACATAGCATTTGTAGGACAGGCAGCAACCTATAGCGATAATATCCCAGGAGCAGATGCAGGGTTAACATATGATGATGATAGAGCTGCAGCTGTATGGTTTATGGAAGATTTTGTTGTTAACAATACAAATATAAATGGAACATATTTGTCATTTGAAGATGTTGCAGCGGGTGCAGTATTAAGTGGGTATGATGCTATTTGGGTACAAAGCGATGGTGCTACATTTTCAGGTAGAATGGATGAATGGCCTCGAGGAACAGTCGAGGATACTGGGGAAACTCACTGTGTTTTGGGGGAAGGAGGCTTTCAATGGAATGGGAATTGCACAACTCTACAAGATGACTTTATTTCAAATATAAAATCCTATTATCTTGCGGGTGGAAATTTGTTTTTAGGAAATTACGCATCTAAAGGATTGGAAGTTTTTGGAGTATTTGAAGGACTAATAAATCCTTGGGAATATAAACCAAACCAAACATTCGGAGAAACATCTCCAATAACAGATTCATGGGCTGTAGATAACCCTTGGGGCAATTTGTATCACGGAGAAACCAATAGCCCAATTATGAACGGTTTTAGTTTAGGTAGCCCTGATGGAGGCTGTAATAATGGTATTTATATAGAGTTTCTAGCCGCTGGTCCAGGCAAAAAAAATAGAACTTGCCAATATAATTTTGATTGGGGACGTATAAATGATGATGCAAATACAGCTAATGGAGGTTCAGCTACCCTAGCCCAAAAATATGACGAATTTGAAACGGTTTTAAACGCAGAAATACTTTTGACGAATTGTGGGGGTAATGAGGTGCAAGCAGTTCAATTTAACCCTCGTAATACAGGCAATGGAACAGTTATTATTAATGGAGGAGGCTCTTATGATTGGTACGCAGAGGGAAGTCCAGTAAATTACAATAACAATATTAAGTTGTTTACAAGCAACGCATTATTAACTCTTGTTGGTGTAACATTATCAACTAAAAAAATTGATAAAAGCCAAATTTCATTTTACCCTAACCCAGTTCAATCGAAATTGTTTATTAATTACAAAGGTGAACTAAATACAAGTATTTATAATTTAGTGGGAAATCAGGTTTTAGTTTCGAATTCTAAAACTATTGACATTAGTGAACTTGCTGTTGGTATGTATATTATTAAAGCAATAGATACGTCAACTAAAGAATCCATAAATTATAAAATTTTAGTAAAATAATTATTTAATCAATGAGATATCTTGTTTGAATATATAATTTATTCATGTTCCCAAAGACTTACTTAGCTAGGCCTTAGAGGATTTAAAAAAATATGAAATGTCAAAAATCACATGTTTTGGGGAAGTTTTATGGGATGTGTTTCCAATGCATAAAAAAATAGGAGGAGCCCCTTTAAATGTAGCAAACAGGTTACAAGCCTTAAATAATGATGTTACCATGATTAGTGCCATTGGTAAAGGTAAAAATGGTAAAGAAATACGCAAGTACATTAAAGATGTTCGTATTGATGCCAGTTGTATTCAAGTACATAATGAATATAAAACTGGGAAAGTGAAAGTGATGCTGAACGAAAAAGGGTCAGCTTCCTATGATATTAAGTATCCAAGGGCTTGGGACAAAATCAGACTAACCGAAATAAACAAAAATGCAGTAAAAAATTCAGATGCTTTTGTTTATGGCAGTCTAGCCGCAAGAGATGAAAGTTCAAGAAACACGTTATTTAAACTTATAGAACTTGCTAATTATAAAATTTTCGATTTAAACTTAAGGCCTCCATATTATACAAAGGAACTTTTAATAAAGTTAATGAATAAAGCAGATTTTATTAAGTTTAATGATGACGAGTTGTATGAAGTAAGTGGGTATTTAGATTCCAAATATCGTTCTATGGAACAGAATATTCGTTTTATTTCTGAAAAAACAAATACTAAGCATATCTGCGTTACCAAAGGTCACCATGGAGCTGTTTTGTTATATGATGATAAATTTTATTATAATAGTGGTTATCTAATAAAAGTGATTGATACCGTTGGTGCAGGCGATTCGTTTTTAGGGTCTTTAATAAGTCAGTTACTAAATAAAGTAAATCCGCAAGATGCTGTTGATTTTGCATGTGCCGTAGGTGCTATGGTAGCTCAAAGCGAAGGAGCCAATCCTGTTTTATTTAAATCAGATATTGATGTTTTTATAAACCCATATTAATTCTTTATAAAATGAATTATTTTTTTTGAATTTGTTGTTCTTTATAATATAAATTTTAAAGTATAAGTTTAGTTTGAGTTGGTTATAAAGAATTGGGGTTTACTATAAGTTATACCTCTTTTTATTCACCTTTTATTAAGATGTGATAAGCCAGAATACTCTTGAAACTATCTGATATATTTTGTGGAGAAATCGGAGATTCATAAACTCTTTTGTAATAACAATTATTAACGATATGAATCATTTATTTGACAAATAGAAAACTAAAAACCACATACATTTTTGTATACGATTTTATAATTTGAAAGTTTTGTTGATCCAATAGGAGTTTAAAATATCGGGGGTTTTATCCCCGATATTCTTTAAATTTTTAAACAGAGAAAATCTGTGTTTTTTAATTCATGTAACTCGATAACCGAGGTCTTGTTGTATTGTTTTTTTTAAACCAATCAAGTATAGGTTTAAAGTGTCTGCTGAAATCGAATGTTGCCAGCTCAAACCAGATTTTTATTTCTGAAGGTTGACCATCCTCTATGGTGAGACCATTTTCTATTTCAAAATCTATATACTTAAATTTGTTTGCTGGTTCTTTAAAATTGTCCGTATAGGTAAATTGGTTGCCAGAGTTGTTCAAATAGAGCCGGAATACGCTGTAAGTGTTGGGTTTTAGATTAACAGTATTTTTTGATCTTAAAAAATGACCGGATCCAATACCTTTAATTTTTAAATGAGCTTGGCCTTTAAAATCGAGAAAGGGATGTTCTGCCCCAGTATTATCAATTAACGATAATTTGGTTAAATTTAAATGCATTTCGGCAACACCAAGTTCTAAAAGGTGCCTGTTCTTTAGGATCAATTCTTTTATTGTTCTTTCTTCAAAATCAGCTTTAAAAAAGAATGGGTGACACCATATATAAGGATAAAATGTTGAATGTTTCATGATTAATGTAGTTTTAAAATTAAACAGTACAAAAATAAAACAAGGTTATAAGGTGCTGGTAACCAATATTGATCGATATGTATGGTATATTAATGTTATATGTAAATATTATGTAAATATTGGGTAATATAATATACTTGTTAAACTAAAGCAGGTTTTAGATTCCTATCTATTTATCATATGAAAACTTAGGCAAATTAAAACTTGGGCTTCAGGTTTAAGGATAAATGGTTTCCCACACTTTGGAACCTAGTGTAATTTTAGTAGTAAAACCTGTAGTGCATTTAGAAAAAGTTATGCAAACTGCTAAATAGCAGTAAACTGTAGTTGCCACACTAAATTAATATGCACAACTTTCAAACAAATTACGACAAAATTTTAGAGGTTTTAAATAGTATGGAACTAACATCTAATTCTTAAATCAAATAAGGAAACCTAAATTCACAGATAAAGAATTGATAGCTATTTGTTTTATTAAATGTAAACTTGTTTAAAATTAGAGCTATCAACCAAATGACCTGTTTTTTGTTAGGTTGTGTTTTTATTGCAATTCAAATCGATATAATTCTTTAACAAATTCTTTTCGCTGATACCAATCATTATACACCAAAATCAAAGAATCGACGGTAAATGTACCAAAATAGTAATCTCTATATTTTTTCACTATATCCAAAAAACGTTCTTTGTTTTCTATCCTTTCTTTCAATCTGAAAATTGTCGAATGAGCGGTTTGAATAGCATATCTTTTATCCAAAGACTGCTCTAAGTTAGTGTTCTTAAAATCAACTCTTAGGTTATCCCGAATTTGGTTTAAAGTATTGTTTTTTATAAACCCCTGTATCATTAAACATGATGGCGAGGCAGTAAGCCCCCTAAATTCTATCTTAAAAGAACCTATTCCCATTATACTTTTCTTAATGGTTTCAATATAATCTTCAATTTTAATTTGATTAAGATTGAATCCATCGTAACAGGAAATTATCGACATTACTGTTAAATGTAAATCAGACTCAGGGTAAAAGTATTGATTGGGTTCAACAACTCTAAGCTCCGAAAGAAACTTTTGAATATTACCCTTTACTGAATTGTCTGGTCGTAATAAAAGGGTAATGCCAAATCTTTTATCATTGTCCGAATCTATCAACTTATCAACGTCATAAGAGTTCGATTCTATTTTTAGAATCGAAGTTTGATATAATTTGCTGTAATGCTCCTTTAAATCCATTTATTCAATCATTGTCACTTTACTAAAAGTTTTTTTTAAATTTAGCTTAACGGTGAGATAACATTTGCCTTCATTGATGTTGGTACATAATAAACGAAGTTAGAATTTTCTTACCAAAAGACAATACTCACTTGTAAGTACTTTTCATGAGTTGTTAACTACGAGTATGAAAAAATATTAGTTTTTCATGGGGATTGAAATACCCACTGCAAATGCTCCTGTAAACTGTTCAACAGTTGGTTGATAGTAGTAGGTTAACCCTAAATCGACATTATTATGCCGTCCTAATTCTACCCCAATAGAGAACGGAATATGATAAATAAGTCCATTTTTATTGATATTAGTAAACGCCGTAAACGTATCAAACTTACCTATGGAAGCTCCTATTCCAATTTCAGCATAGGGTGCAACCCAAGGAATTGGCGCTCTCACTCGTGCTTTACCACCGATTAAAAAGGCTTTTGCTTCGCTTTTTTCATTGGTAGGATTGTCGTTTAAATCTTTTCCGTTAGAATTGGTTATAATAAAACCTGCGTAGGGTCTTAGTTCAACCCACGAAGCAATGCCTAAAACGTATTCGCCTTGCATGTAAAAGCCAGTATTAACAATATCATCCGCACTATTATAGGGCGCGCTCATGCCTAAGCCAATTTGTACATTAATAGATTTTTCTTTTATAAATTGTGCTTTAGCTACGTTAGAAAGCAATAGCATTAATACGAATAGAGTCAGGTTTTTTTTCATGATGTATTTTAACTGTGAGTTGAAAATATTTTTAAAGTGTTAGTGGTTGTTCTTTACTTCTTTAATTTCGTATTTTATCCTTTTGTTAATGTCAACTTTTGAACCACTAAAAGCAAATATCAATGTCTTGAATTCTCTAGCATATTTGTTTGTTATTGAATCTGCCAGAATACTAGATTTAAAATAGGGACTGGTTTCTTTGAGTTCGTTATCTTTCTCTCGGTAGTTTTTAATCCGTATCAGGTTAACATAATTTTGGTCGAGGTTAAACCAGTTAATGTAATCTGCATTAAACGACACTGCTTTTATTCCCAATTTGGTATAATAATTTATAGCTCCTGCTTGTCCATAATTATCGCAAATTATAATTGTTTGGTTAGAGTTGGGCAAATTAGAATAAACGGAATCTACTTTTTTGGCCAGTTCTTTCCATCCAAGCATATCAGCATAATCTTGTGGTAATAAGTGGTCTTTACCATCTTCCCAACGAAGGAGTCCCAATTTTTTGTAGCTGTTGGAATGTTTAACAATGTACTCCGGACTTTTATTAGGAAATGCAATATTGAACATAGGAATAAAAAACAATACAGGAATTGCAATGGCAATTGGTTGTAACATTTTTTTCCAACCACTCTTTAAAATTGTAGCAAGAAAAACAGAGCCAAAAGAAATGTAAATAGGGTAAAGGCCTATAGCGTAGTAATCTTTAGCTTTAAAAAAAATAAAGATGATGAGCATAAAAAAGAACGACCAAAAGAAAGCTTTATATTTTTTAAAAGGTTTATAGACCAGTAAAGCATATAAGCCTGAAATAATTACGAATAAAGATCCTATAAAAAACAGGATTTGTGATTTTAAAAAATCAAACCGATCGATATTTACCAATTGAGTGTCTGAAAGTTCTTTTAGATGTGTAATTACAGGGAAATTATTATTGTACTGCCATAAAAGGTTAGGGCTTATAAGAAGCAAGCCTAAAAGAACAGCGAGGTATAACTTTCTTTTACCGAATACATTCCGCTGATTGGTTAGTAAAATAGCAGGAAGAAACCCTAAAACTAAAAAAATGATGTTGTATTTGTTTAGAAACCCTAAAGCAAATATTATCGCTCCTACAAAGAGCCATTTTGGGTTTTCGGAATTAAAATATTTAATGATGATGAAGAAAAAGGTTGTCCAACTTAAAGCGTCAAAAGAATTAGGTTGATATAGAGTGTTGAGACTTAAAAGTGCAGAAAATAATACGCCAGTTGCTCCCAAAATTAAAGCAAAAAGATTTCCTTTTAATTCCTCAATAGCTTTCCAAACAACAAGAATAGTTAAGGTACCAAACAAGGCAGGAAAGAACTTAACCCAAAAAACTGAATTTCCTAAAAGATAAATAATTTTCGAAACCCAAGATGTAAATGGTGGAACAGATAGATATCCCCAATCTAAATGGTGTCCCAAATCTAGATGAAGATATTCGTCACGTTGTAAATCGTATTCAGGACTTATTAAAATGTATTGAAGTAAAAATTTTAGAATTATAAAACCAACTAAAATTAATCTCTTTTTTGTCATTGAATTCTTGGGGTTGGGTTTACTGTATGCTAACGGCGGGATAAAATTTGTCTTTATTGATGTTATTATATGGTATGCCAAATTAAAATTTTCTTACCAATAATACAATACACGCTTATATTATCTTTTATATCAAAAAAAACACCATGAGTTTATTAAATAAACAAATTAAAATATGACCAATATTAGGTTTTAAAAGAAACAATATAAATAGCTTTGTGTTAGTTTAAAGCCTTAAGTTATGAGCCATAATAAAGTATGCCTTGTGTGTAAAAAATCATCAGAAGAAACCCCTGTTACTAAATTTCACTTTAAAGACAGTGCTTTTTATATCTGTCCGCAACATTTGCCCGTATTAATCCATAAACCTGAAGAATTAGTAGGGTTGTTGGATGGCGCTGATACATTACAAGGCGGATAAAACGATTGTTGGTTCTGGTGAAGTTTTTGTGAAAAATTAAGTGTATCTAATTAAAACAATAATGCAAACATATTTTTTGTTTAAAAACTACATTTTAATTACCCAAATTTACTAAGCTGTTCTAGTTTATCGGTGTTAAGAATTTCAATTTTTTTGTCATCAACCTTAATAATTCCTTCTTTATTATATTTTGACAATGTTTTAATAACGCTTTCTTTGGAATAACCGAGTATGTCGGCAAAACCAGATCGCCCTACTGGGAGTTCGTAGCTATTTGATTTGTATATTCTTGAAAAATCTAAAAGCATCATTGCTAAAGCTCCCTCAATATTTTTTTGTGATAAGGATGTAATTCTATGAAAAATACCATTGCTAACACCGGCCATGTGTTTTATTAAGCTTAAAGCAAATTCACCATTTTCTTTAATAAATGTTTCAAATAACTGCATAGGAATAAAAGTGACATTCGTTTTGGTTAACGATATTGCTGTAAAATCAAATTCATTAAATGCAAAACAACAAGCAATGCCTATAAAAGTGTGTGCTTGAGTTAGTCCAATAGTACACGGTTTAGAGTCGTTAACAATTTCTAATTTAACTAAACCTTCGGTTAAGTATAAAACATTATCAGCTAGAATCCCTCTTTTAACAATGGTTTCATCTGGTTCGAATTCCAGATCAACTTTTTTTTCAAACAACTCTTGTTTTTGTTGATCGGTTAATAAATTCAAACACTCTGTGGCACTCAAATAATGATGATTATTGGCCTTTTTATTCATCAAAAACTCGGGCATGATACAAGTATTTACTTTAATAATTTAATTATTTATTGGCCGTAATGTAAAGTTACATCATAATCAATGAAAAATGCCATGAATTATAAAAAGATTTGTCGTTAGTTTTTACTTCATAAAAAGCTGTTTTACAACTACTTTTATACAATGTTAGTTGAGAACTTAAAACCTGAATCATGGAAAATTTAGCTTTAAAAACGTTGTTTATTATTCCTGTTCTATTCATTGCAGATTATATGGTTATGTTAATGGTTGGAAGCATTAGTCACTTATTAGGGTTTACCACTAGTTTTAGAAGTATCGGTATGGTTGTTATCCTTGTTTCTTTATTTGTCTTTATTATGGCCTTAGCCCCAGAGATTAAAGCTTTGATGAAAAAAGCATAATTGGTTAGCAGTTTAATATTCTTAAGTACCTACTAAGTTATACAGCTTTATAAATTGGTGATTAGATTTGTTGTGCCTAGTTTTCTTGATTTGTATCACTTAATAGTGGAATAGTAAATTTAAAATCGCTGCCTTTGCCTTCTTCACTTTCAACCCAAATTTTTCCACCTAGCTTTTGTACAAAGTCTTTACAAATTAGTAAACCTAAACCAGTGCCTTTTTCAGAATTAGTGCCTAAAGTTGTAAAACTTGAATCAGGTTTAAATAGTTTGTTTTTGTCATTTTCACTCATTCCAATTCCATTATCAGAAACAATAATTTCAACATTGTCTGAGTTTTTTAGAGTATAAATTTCTATTTCCCCATTGACATGAGAGAATTTAATAGCATTACAAATAAGATTTCGTATTACTGTAGTTAGTAGATTTATATCGGAAACTACAACAACGTTTTGATTTTGATTGTAGTTTATAGAAATGTTTTTAATTTTTGCATGAGAACATGTTTCAATCAAGTCGTGAATAGTGGATGATAAGTTTATTTTTTCGGGGTTGTAAAAAATCTTTCCAGTTTGAGATTGTGTCCAATTTAATAAATTATCAAGTAATAGGAGTGTGGATTTAGATGAATTATTTATGATGTTTAAATACTGTTCCAATTCGTCATTGCTAATGCTTTTATAATTATCTAATAGCAATTCAGAAAAACCAATAATACTGTTAAACGGGCTTCTTAAATCGTGTGCAATTATCGACAACAGTTTATCTTTAGTATTGTTAAGTTCCTTGAGTTTTTTTGTAATATCTAGATGTGTTTGTTCTGTTATTTTTCTTTCAGTAATATTACGAACATTAAGAACTATAGATTTAATTGCTGGATTATCTAATTGATTGCTGCCATTAGTTTCTAGATAAACCCAACTACCGTTTTTGTGTTTATGTCTATATTGGACTCCTTCAGCAGTTTTATTTTTAAGAATAGCTAGAAATTCAGTTTTAACTAAATCTTTATCATCTGGGTGAATCATGTCTTTAATAACATTAATATCTGTGAGTTCGTTTGGGTGAAATCCTAATATTTTTTCACACGATTCACTAACGTAATGTTGAAGGCCTTCAGAATTTAAAAGCACAATCATATCAAAGGAATTTTTGATAAGATGATTTAATGTTTCTTCTTGCTGAAAAAAGTTGTTTGCTACCATTTTTAATGGAGATTGAGAGGCTTTTTAATGCATTTTAAGTGGAAGGAATATACTAAAATAGTGCTTTTTTACTTAAAAACCTACCTGTATTAATTAGTATTGTTTACTTTAGAATGCTTATAAACAAAGCTTTATACAAACATGCTGTATTAACAGCTAAATAATTTAAATATTTATCTTGAAGGAACTACCATAACAGGTATTTTGGAGTGCCTAATAATATGTTCGGCAACACTGCCTACCAAAAGATGTTGTAAACCAGTTCTTCCATGCGTACCCAAAATAATTAAGTCGGCTTCCCATATCTCGGCAGTTTTTATAATATCTTTTGAGGGTATACCTTCTGGTATAAATTTCATAATGGATGAGCCATTGTACATAGCAGCTAGTTCATCTAGTGTTTGTTCAGCTTCTTTTTTTAAAATGATTAATGCTTGTTCTGCAGAAACTCCTGCGTCTATATTACCCAAGGCCTTGGAAGTATCTACAACATATAACAAAGCAACTTTGGCATTAAGCTGATGAGACAGTTCTAATCCTTTTTTAGCAGCGTTCATTGAATATTCGCTGCTATCAACAGCTATGAGAATTTTTGAATAAGACATAATACTTTTTTATTGCATGCGTTCGCTATACTAATTTACAAATTTATACCATACAAAGTCTAATTAAAGAATTACTTTATTATGAGGCATATAAAACAATTGCAGTTGTACATTGTTGTGTGTTCATACTTTTTTCATTCCATCAAGAATTTCAATTCGTTACAAGTTTTACTAGGTACAAATTCAGTCAGCTCATAATCCGCTAATTCTTCTTTCTTAAAAGGGTCTTTTTCAATAATTTTATCCAGTTCAGATTTAGATTTAACATTCGATAGTATTATTCCGCCTGTTCTCGGAATTTTTCGTCCAGAAGCAAGAAAATTTCCTAATTCATATTGTTCGTTTAGAAATTCAATATGGTCGTTGAGAAATTGGTCTACTTTTTCTAATTCGGTTTTATAGGTCAGATTTATAATGAACATATTGAGGTTTTATTCGGTTTTGAGTTTTATGACACACAACAATAAAGGTATCTATACCTAGTTATGGTCAACATTTTTTGAAAACCAATTATTTCATATAATGTTGACGGGTATTAGTAAAATCTATTTAGGTAGGTCTAATGTTTTGAAGGAAATACCATAACAGGTATTTTAGAGTGTCTGATAATAGATTCTGAAACACTACCAACCAATAGATGCATTAAGCCTGTTCTTCCATGAGTACCTAAAACAATCAAATCGGCTTCCCACTTTTCAGCAGTTTTAATAATATCTTTTGTTGGGATTCCTTGAGGCATAAATTTTATAACTTCAGTATCACCATCATTCATATCAGCTAGCTTGTTAAGTGTTTGTTCTGCTTCTTTTTTTAGCAAAAACAAAGCTTGTTCAGGATAAACGCCTGTATCGATATTAGCAACTGCTTTGGTTGTATCCACTACATATAATAAAGCTACAGTAGCATCCAATTGTTTTGCCAATTTAAATCCATTTTGGGCGGCTTTTATTGAGAATTCACTGTTATCAACTGCTATTAAAATTTTGGAATATAACATAATCTATTTTTAAATTTTTAATTTGAAAGCGATAAAATATGCATCTTTCACAAACTAACCAAATTAATAATTCCTAAAAGGAAACTAGTAATCAAGGTGTTATTGATTTTTACGAATTGAAATGAACAATCCAACACGTCTAAATTACAAAATTAGAAGAAATCACCCCAAAAAAAGTAGTATTACTTTATGGAGCTTATAATGGCTAAGAAAGTAAATATTTTGCAATGTAACTCTACAAGTAACAAGTATAGCTTTTTTAAAAACGATAATTATTTTTTATCCTTTTTGTATAGCGGAATTAAATAGGAAAGCGTATACCCGTAACCGACACCAATTTTACTGCTATCGTAGGTTTTATTAAACCCAGGAATATAAATGTTTTGAAAGTTATTGGGTTCGGTTTCTTTAACCAAGCCTTTAAGCTGTGCATTTAATCCTAAATATAAATTGTTGAATAGTTCTACTTTAATTCCAATAATAAGTTCCACCCAAATAGCTGATAGGTTATTAAACTTTTGAGAGTCGCTAGAACTGTATTGTGGTTGCCAATATTGGTTGGTACTATACACACTAAAGCTATTGAGAGTTTGGCTAAATGTTGAAGCTCCAATCCTAAAACCAGTATAAACCATATTTTCCATATCTAGCCAGTTTCTATATAGGTTGTAGTCAATACCTGCTTTTAAGTAGCTTCCACTACTGGTAACATTTAAATAATCATTAATCGTATTCTTTTCTTCTATCCCTAATTCGCCAGCAACATATAAATTTTGTTTGAGTCTGTAATCGGCATTAACTTCAAATCCTGTATACTTGTCATCAATAGACGTTCGGATTAATTTACTAATATCTCCACCTGCACGAAGGCCATATTGTTGTTTTACTTTTACAGAATCATTTGCTGTATTAACAATGCTGTCATTTTGTGCATAAACCGATACACAAACTAGCAGACTCATTAAAAAACTAATGAAATAACTTGAAATGTGCTGCTGTTTCATCTTCTACAGATTGGTTTTCGGTTAATGATTCTTTTGATTGTATCCAGTTGTCAGTTTTCGGTATAGTAAGAGTTACATTTTTAAAAATGGTTTTGTAACCACAAGCTCTTGATACATACACTTCTTCAGTTGAATAATTTATGGTAATAATATCTTCGTTACCACCTATAGTATCATCAGATGTGTCATCAGGAGTACCATTATCGTTGTAAGTATAATCTTCATGAAGTTTGTATTGTGTACTGGTGGCATCTGTTTTTAGAGGAAGTACAATAGAATCTGTTGTTACTATATTGTAATCGGGTAAAGGGGCATCGTTATCCACGCCTTGAATACGAAGCTTAAATACGTTCTTTTTGTCTTCCTGGTTGGAAAAATCGTAAAATCTAATAATTAAACTTGGTGTTGTTGGTGTACTTTGAGGACAAATATCATCAGGTTCGCAACCAATTGACATGATGGTAAAAATACCGAAAAGTATTGCTAATATTTTATAGTGTTTCATTTACTTTTAAGACTTCAAAATTAATGTACTGTTTCAGATCGTTTTTCCAAAAGTACAACATTTTCAACATGAAACGTTTGCGGAAACATATCTACAGCTTGTACTTTGGTTACTTTGTAGGCACTATCCATTAAGGCCAAATCTCGTGCTTGTGTAGCGCTATTACAACTAACATACACTATTTTTTTTGGTGAAATGTTCAATATTTGTTGTACTACATCTTTATGCATGCCATCTCTTGGCGGATCTGTAATAATAACATCTGGTAGACCATGAGTAGCTATAAAATGAGCATTAAACACCTGTTTCATATCACCTACAAAGAAGTCAACGTTGTTTATGTTATTTAATTGTGCATTTTCTTTAGCGGCTATAATAGCATCAGGAACTGCTTCTACACCAATAACTTTGTTTGCTTGTTTTGCAACAAATTGGGCAATGGTACCTGTACCTGTATAGAGATCGTACACTAATTCGTTACCAGATAAACCAGCAAAGTCTCTGGTTATTTTATACAATTCATAGGCTTGTGCAGAGTTGGTTTGATAAAAGGATTTGGCATTAATTTTAAATTTCAATCCTTCCATCTCTTCAAAAATATGGTCGCTGCCTTTATAGCAAATCACCTCTTGGTCATAAATGGTATCGTTAGCTTTGCCGTTAATGACGTATTGAAGAGACGTTACCTGCGGAAACGTTTCTGCTATATAATCTAATAATAATTCGCGCTTTTGTTTGTCGTCTTTAAAAAATTGAATCATGACCATAATATCTCCAGTACTGGCTGTACGAATCATCATGGTTCGTAAAAGTCCAGTTTGATTGCGGGTATTAAAAAACTCAAAGTTATTTTCAATTGAAAATTGCTTAACAGCATTTCTAATAGCGTTAGAAGGATCTTCTTGTAAATGACAGGTGTTGAGGTCTAAAATTTTATCCCACATACCAGGAATATGAAATCCTAAAGCATTTTTATCACCCAAATCTTCATCAGATTGAATTTCTTCTAAGGTTAACCAGCGTGCATCGCTAAAGGAAAACTCCATTTTATTTCTGTAGAAATATTGTTTTTTACAACCTAAAATAGGCGTGACTTCAGGTAATTCAATATGTCCAATACGAGTAAGGTTATTAACCACTTCTTTTTGTTTATAAAAGAGTTGATGTTCGTACCCCATATCTTGCCATTTGCAACCACCGCAAACACCAAAATGTTCGCAGGCAGGTTCTGTTCGTTTATCTGAAAGTTTATGAAACTCAACAGCCTTACCCTCGTAATACGCCTTACGCTTTTTAAATGTTTGAATATCAACTATATCTCCTGGGACAGCATTGGGTAGAAGAATTACTTTTCCGTCAGGAGCTTTAGCGATGGTTTTGCCTTTAGCTCCCGCATCAATCACTTCTATATTTGTAAAAACTTGTTTTTTATTTCTTCTTGACATGCTGCAAAAGTAATTTTTTTGCATTAAAAAACGCCTAAATAGTATCAGGCGTTTTAAAATATTTACTAAAATGAGAAAAAGTTATTTTACACTCATCATATAAGCTTTAATGGCCTGCAATTCATCATCTTTCAAGTTTTTAACAAAACTATCTAAATTAGCTTTCATAATTGTTACTTGACCAGGGTTAGTATCTACTATAGGATCTGATTTACTTTTCAAAAAAGCAATAATATCAGCCCCTTGTTCTGTGTATATTTTATTGATGTCTTTTACAGATGGTCCAACAACTTTGGTGTCTGGTAAATGACAGGTAATGCAGGTTTTGTCTTTAAATAATTGTTGCCCTTTCTTTATTAAAGCTGCTTGTTCAGGAGATACTTCAACTTTTTTGGGAGTTTCTTTTTTAACCTCGGTGTTTGTTTTAATTGTTATTTGTTCTGGTTGCTTATTTGTTTTTTTATCTCCACAACTGTAAAAAGAAACAACAACACTTAATAGAATTAATGATAAAATTTTTTTCATTATGATTTAAATTTAATTTTCACAAAAGTATTAGTTTAAAATTTAATAAAAAGTAACAGATGTTACGAAGTCTACTTAAAAAAAATATGTTTGTAAAGTTCGCAATAATTTTAATAAGATTTCATGAAGCAATTAATATTTGTTAATTTGCAAGCCCTAGGGATGATTTCTCTCCCACGCTGAATTTTCGAGTCTTCGAAAGGATAAAGGTACAGTAGGAATGGTTATTTTATTAATTAAAAAAATAAATTAAAATGGCTGTTTTAGAACAATTAACATCTCAACAAGCAATTGAATTAGAAAACAAGTATGGTGCACACAATTACCATCCGTTACCTGTAGTATTAACACGGGGAGAAGGCGTTTATGTCTGGGACGTAGACGGCAATCGCTATTACGATTTTTTATCGGCTTATTCTGCCGTTAACCAAGGACATTGCCACCCAAAAATTGTCAATGCTATGGTTAAGCAAGCACAAACTTTAACATTAACATCCAGAGCCTTTCATAACGATATGCTTGGAAAATTTGAAAAATTCGCTTGTGAGTTTTTCGGATTTGATAAGTTGCTTCCTATGAATACAGGAGCAGAAGCTGTTGAAACAGCTTTAAAAGTTTGTAGAAAATGGGCGTATGAAGTTAAAGGGATAGCAGAAAACGAAGCCGAAATTATTGTTTGCGAAAATAATTTTCATGGACGTACAACGACCATTATTTCGTTTTCAAATGACCCAGTGGCGCGTCAGCATTTTGGTCCATTTACTAGTGGCTTTATAAAAATTGAATATGATAATTTAGAAGCTTTAGAAATTGCCTTAAAAAACAATCCAAATGTCGCAGGATTTTTAGTAGAACCTATACAAGGTGAAGCGGGTGTTTATGTGCCTAGTGATGATTATTTAGTAAAAGCTAAAGCGCTGTGTGAGCAATACAATGTGTTGTTTATTGCAGATGAAGTACAAACGGGTATTGCACGTACAGGAAAAATGCTTGCTGTTGATTATGAACATGTAAAGCCAGATATTCTTATTTTAGGTAAAGCAATAAGTGGAGGTGTATATCCGGTTTCTGCTGTTTTGGCGAATGATTCTATTATGAATGTTATTAAACCTGGGAATCATGGTAGTACTTTTGGAGGTAATCCTGTAGCTGCAGCAGTGGCAATGGCAGCTCTTGAAGTAATTAGAGACGAAAAATTAGCAGATAATGCTTTTAAACTAGGAAACTTATTTAGAAGTGAACTTCAAAAATATATTGATACAAGTGATTTGGTAAAATTAGTAAGAGGTAAAGGCCTACTTAATGCAATAGTAATTAATGATGACGAAGATAGTGATACTGCTTGGAACATCTGTTTGGCATTACGTGATAATGGCTTGTTAGCAAAACCAACACATGGAAATATTATTCGTTTTGCTCCACCATTGGTTATGACTGAAGAACAATTATTAGATTGCGTAAGTATCATTATAAAAACACTTGAACAGTTTAAACAATAATATATGGAAGAAAAATCAGTTTTTGAAAGCTTTGAACTTGAGGTGAAAGATGAAATTAAAGGCTATTTAAGCGAAATTTCAAAATGGTCTTATTTTTTATCAATATTGGGTTTTATAGGTGTTGGCCTTATGGTTCTGTTAGGAATTTTTGTAGGCTTTTTTAGTGGATTAAATAGTTTAGGAGGGAGTAGTAATACGTTGTATAACTTTGGCTATTCAATGGGGATAGGCTTCTTTTACATTGTTTTAGCACTTGTTTATTTATTTCCAATACTCTATTTGTTTAGGTTTTCTAAGAGAATGAAAAGTGCTTTGAAACTGAATAATAATGAAGATTTTCGAATAGCTTTTTCAAATTTAAAATCGCACTATAAATACATGGGAATTTTTGTAATCGTAATTATAAGTATTTATATATTAATTATTATTGGAGCTATGGGAACTGCTTTTTTTAGTTAATTTTAAATATTCAATGTACAAAAAAAGCGACCAAATTTGGTCGCTTTTTTTGTAAGTATCAACATGAAATTCTTATTGATTTTGCATTTGTTCAATCCATTGCCTTTGCATTTCTTCTAGACCGTCTGAGCCTACAACGGCAAAAATATAAATAACATAAACAAGGAATAAAGCATTGATGATTACACCAATAATGGCAAGAATTTTTCCTGTCTTCACATTGGAATAACCTGTGTAAATTTCAGGGTTTTCAGCATAAATTTTGGTTGCTTTATTGGCTAATACAATAGCTACAATACCAAGTATTAATCCAATAATACCATAACAGCAACAAGTAAGTATTGATATAATTCCGAAGACCAAAATAAGGGTTGAATTAGGTAGTTTTTGTTTTTCCATGAAAAAAGTTTTAGTGGGTTATTTTAATTATATAGCTTACAACAACTATAGCGACATTTAGGGCAATTAACCCAATTTTGACTTTATAATCGTGTTTGAATTTTACAAATAAATTAAAAATTAGAAAAAAGACTAGTAAAATAAGTGTGTAAATAGCAGGATACATTTTAAAAGCTGCAGTAAATTCACCATGCAGAACAAGTGATAACGATCGTTGCATTCCACAACCAGGACATTCTACTCCAAAAAGAGTTTTGTTTAAGCAAGGGAGCATGTAGTCGTCAAGTCCAGACATTTCTTAAAAATAAAGAGCTAATATAATAAAAGGAACGATGTTGAAGAAAAAATAAAACCAAAATTAAAACGGATTTGAAAATGCTCACTAACAATAATTATTTATGTAATTTCGTTTTTTTTAATTAAGTTATTTTAACATGAAATATTTAAACTATATACTCATCATTTTAGGCTCTTTGGTAGCTGCTTTTGCTAAGTCGGGTACAGAGCAAAACGAGTATGTTTTAATAGGAGGCATTGCACTACTTATGATTGGGATTTATAGAATTTCTAAAACCATTCCAAGTAAGCAGGATACCGATGATTTTATTAAAAAGGAGTAATCATGGATTTTAAAGTAGGAGATTCAGTGTTGGTTATTGATGAGGATTTATCAGGAAGTGTAACTCAAATAAAAGGAGATTTAATTACTATTGAAACAGCAGACGGTTTTTTTCTTGACTTTAATTCAGTTGAATTAATGAAAAACAAGACCTCTCGTAACTTTAAAAGAGAACTGTTTAGTCATTCAACTATTAATGAGGTTATTTCAGAAAAGGAAAAACCAACAAGAAGAAAACAGCCAACTGTAAAGGCTAAAGAACGCTATCAACCTACTATGGAGGTTGATTTACATATTCATCATTTGGTTAACTCGACAAAAGGCATGACTAATCACGATATGTTAACCTTACAATTAGATACAGCCAGACGTCAGTTGGATTTTGCTATTAAGAAGCGAATACAAAAAGTGGTATTTATTCACGGAGTAGGTGAAGGTGTTTTAAAAGTAGAATTAGATTATCTTTTTGGACGCTATAATAATGTGAAATTCTATGATGCCAATTACCAAAAATATGGTTTAGGCGCTACCGAAGTTTATATTTACCAAAATGTATCACCCAATGATTAATTAAAATCTGGAGTTCTGGTTTCGGTTTTTAAATCGCTAGGAATTTCAGCATCACTTAAAGTTCCAAAATTTAAAACATCCTGATAAATATTAGGCAACGCAAGATTGCTAATGTATAATGTAACTAGATAAGTTTTATAAATAGTGTGTATTCTGTATTTAGTTGCATCTACTTTATCTTTAACAATTGGATTTAAGTAATCGGGACCAACATCAACATTTGTTACATCATCTTTTGGGTTTGCGTTTTGAGTATCATTTTCTTCATCTCTAGTTAAAACACCGTCACCATCATCATCAGGATCTAAATAATCAGGCGTACCATCACCGTCGGTGTCTTGAGCATCATCAAGTATGCCATCACCATTAGGGTCTGGGTTTTCATCTTCGGTAAGCACATTGTCACCATCATCATCAACATCTAAATAGTTAGGAATCCCATCTTTATCGGTATCATCATCAATGGTTAGTACGCCATCACCATTAACATCCTCTAATTCAGCAGGAACCCCATCATTATCATCTTCGGTTAAGGTAGTTGTAAATGTAGCAATGGCAGTACTCTCAGAGTCATTAGTTATTTTTATATCAGAAGAGGGGATATCATTACAGAACAAATTAGACGGTAAGGTTGTATTGCTATAGGTTCTGTAATTAAAAGTACCTGTTTTGGTAATTGTAGTGTCTGCTCCTTTAAAATTTAATAGTTGTTCAATACTTAAATCTTCTATAAGCATAGACAAGGATTCTGAAGGGTCTTTTTTTGTTTTATAAAATACAGAATTCTTTATGCCCGTACAAGATACAAAGGTTTCGCCAAAATCAAATTCAACAGTAATAACATCTCCATCGTTACAGGATGAAACAAAAACTAAACTTAAAATAATGACTAGAAAAAAAGTGTTACGCATTGTATTTGGGTTTTGACAAAAATAATGGAATTGTTATTTATAACGCATCATATTGATAATAATTTTATTTCAAGTATTTTTGAACCTTCAAAGACCATTATTTTTTCGGTTTAGATTTTAATTTTTAACAAGAATTTCTCTTTTTATGAGTACCATTTATTTAGATAACGCTGCAACGACTCAAATTCATGAGGATGTTATTGATGCCATGACTCAAGTTATGAAACAAAATTATGGTAATGCATCGTCAACACATAGTTTCGGAAGGTCATCAAAAGCACTTATTGAGAAATCCAGGAAGACTATTGCCTCATTTTTTAAAGTGTCGGCAGGAGAAATTGTATTTACTGCTGGTGGAACTGAAGCCGATAATTTGGTTTTAAGAAGTGCTGTAAGGGATTTAGGGGTAGACCATATTATAACGTCTAAAATTGAACATCATGCTGTGTTACATACGGTTGAACAACTTCAAACAGAATATAATATCGTAATTAGTTATGTAAATGTCGATTCAAATGGTCAAATCGACTATGGGCATTTTGAAGAGTTACTTCAAAATCCTAAAAAAACCTTGGTGAGCTTAATGCATGTAAATAATGAAATTGGTAATATTTTAGACATTAAACGTGTTGCTATATTATGTAAAGCTAATAATGCCTTATTTCATAGTGATACGGTGCAATCTGTCGGTCATTACCCTTTAAGTTTACAAGAGATACCAGTTGATTTTATAGCGGCAAGTGCCCATAAGTTTCACGGTCCCAAAGGAGTTGGTTTTGCTTTTGTTAGAAAAAACTCAGGATTAAAACCTTTGATTTTTGGAGGAGAGCAGGAGAGAGGCTTGCGAGCAGGCACAGAGAGTGTTCATAATATCGTAGGAATTGAAAAAGCACTAAGTATTGCTCATGCAACTATGGAAAGTCAGCATGCATATGTACAAGATTTAAAACAGCATTTTATAAATGGAATTAAAAAAAATATTCCATTAGCTACTTTCAATGGCGATTCCGGTGATATTGAAAAAAGTATTTATACTATTGTAAACGTTTGTTTACCAGTTTCAGCAGAACACTCAGCCATGTTATTATTTCAATTAGATTTAAAAGGTATTGCTTGCTCTAAGGGAAGTGCCTGCCAAAGCGGAAGTATACAAAGTTCTCATGTGTTGACCGAATTATTGAGTGAGTCTGACTTACAAAAACCATCCATTCGTTTTTCATTTAGCACTTTTAATACCAAAGAAGAGATTGATTTTGTAATCAAACAATTAAAAACTTTAATAGCTACTTAATTATTTTTTAACTCGCTTTTCAAGATCGGTTCTATCAACTTTTAATTGTCGCCCTATAGCATTTCCGTTTCTAAAAGTTTGTGTATGTAAACTTAAATTACCTTCAGGAATTTCAAAAGGACCTTTATATTTTAAACCAAATTTGGCTGGGTAGGTATTGTTAATAGTATAAAATATTTCTGTGTTTGGTACTGAATTTTTTAATTCACACATGAGTTTGCCATCTTTTTCGTAAACAGTTATAATGGGGTCTAAAACTGCTTTTGAAATATTTAAATTAGCATTATCAAATCTTGAAAAATGATTTTCAACTCGACTGATAAAACTATCCCAGTTTTTTGATTTTTTTGGAGTCCAAAATGTTTCTGATAAAGCAAGGGCTCTTGGATAAGTCATATAAAAAGCAAAAGGCATAGTTGGTACTTTTTCTGTCCAAAGATTACCTTGTCCGCCTAGAATTAATTTAGAATCAATACCGTCAGGAACAGGTTCAAAACTATAGCATTTTTCTAAACTTAAGTCGGCATAAACTTTATTTTCAACACTGTAATCTCCTTGTGTATAATCTAGATATGCAAACGTGGTGGGTGACATAATTACGTCGTGACCAAGTTTAGCAGCTTCAATGCCTCCTTTCATGCCTCTCCAACTCATAACCGTAGCTTCATCTGCAATGCCGCCTTCTAAAATTTCGTCCCAACCAATTAGCTTTTTACCTTTAGAACTAATTATTTTCTCAACACGTTTTACAAAATAACTTTGCAGTTCTTTACCATCAGCAATGTTATGTTTTTTCATAAAAGATTGAACGTCTTTATCTTCTTCCCAAAAACCATGATACGCTTCGTCTCCTCCCATATGAATATAGTCTCCTGGGAAAAGTTGGGCAACTTCGGTAAACACTTTGTCTATAAAATCATAAACATGCTCATCTGTTGGATTTAAGGTGTTTTCGATGAGCATTTTAAATTTTCCATTACCATACCATTCAGAGAACTTAACACCTGGGATTACAAATTTAGGCTCTTTTTTAACAGACAATTCTGGGTAGGCAGCTAAGGCAGCCATACTATGTCCAGGCATATCGATTTCAGGAACTATGGTAATATTTCTTTCTGCTGCATATTTAACAATATCTTTTATTTGTTCTTGGGTATAAAAACCTCCATAGGTAGCTTTTTCATCAGGTTTTGGGTACGGTCTGCTTTTTCCGAAAAAACCAAATCGTTCTACACGCCAAGCACCAATGTCGGTTAGCTTTGGTAACGATTTTATTTCAATGCGCCAGCCTTGATCGTCGGTAAGGTGCCAGTGAAACACATTAAGTTTATATTGAGACATTTTATCAATGTATGCCTTTACTTCATCTACAGTAAAAAAATGTCTGCTTACATCAAGCATTAAGCCTCTCCATTTAAATCGCGGATAATCTTTTATCTCACAACCTTTGATTGTTAACGATGTTAGCTTTTGATTGTTTTTTTCAAATTCTGGTGGAAATAATTGCCTTAAGGTTTGAAATCCATTAAAAATACCTGCGGGTTTGTTAGCACTTAAAGATATTGCATTGTCATTAATTTTTAAATTGTAACCTTCATTCCCTAATTCAGAATCAGTGTTTTTTAAAAGACTGACAGTAATGGTTTTCTTAGATTTTTGGTTGTTTGAATCTAACTGAAATCCTTTTTCCTTTAATAAGGAAATAAAGTTTTCTGTATACTGAATAACCTTTTCATTTTCAGATTGAATTTTAATTTGTACACTATTATCAAAGGTGAAGAACGAATCATTGGATTGGTAACTTACAGGCTCTGGAATAATGTTATTTTGACTGAATGACATTTGTAACCCAAAAATCAATAGAAAAACGAAAAATCTAAACTTCATTATTTATAAATTAAAAATATTATTTAACACTTAATTTGTATTAAGAATACTTGATAAAGTTACGTTTTAAAACCCAATAGACCAATTGAAATTTAAAATTTCATTGTCGTTCTAATATTAAAAACCCGAGGGGTTAAGTAGTTAGGAATTGCATATTGGCGCTTAGTATAAACATCCCTAACCCAGGTGTTAGTTATAGAGTTTTGAACATCGAACATATTGAAGATTTCAAACCCGAAAGAGAGTTCTTTAAATGGTTTTTTCCAACCACTTTTAAACTGTTTGTTTTCATCTACCAGTACAAACTGTAAACCAAGATCGGCTCTTTTATAAGCAGGTAATCTGTTTTGGTATTCGTATGGATTGGCATAACTAGGAGAACCGCCAGGAAGCCCGGTGTTATAAACCAAATTTAAATACATTTTCATGCTGGGAATATTGGGCACGTAATCTTGAAACAAGGCAGCGAATTTTAGGCGCTGATCTGTTGGCCTTGCTATATACCCTTTGTTATCAATATTCTCCTCAGTTTTTAAATAACCAAAGCTAAACCATGACTCTGTTCCTGGAACAAATTCGCCATTAAGTCGCATATCTAATCCGTAGGCGTATGCTTTTGTATTGTTATCTGCCCTGTAGCGTATACGAACATTTTCCAATGTGTAAGGATTCACATTGGTTAGGTTTTTATAATACGCTTCGGTTGTTAGCTTAAAAGGTCTGTTCCACATTTTAAAACTATAATCATTTCCTAAAACAATATGAAAAGATTTTTGTGCTTTTACGTTGGGGCGAACGGTTGCAGAAGAATCACGAAGTTCTTTGTAAAAAGGTGGTTGATAATAGACTCCGGTTGCAATTCTGAAAAGCATATCTTTTTTCCAAGAAGGTTTAATAGCAAATTGAGCTCGCGGACTAAATACGGTTTGATTTGAAGAAGAAATGTTATCGCCTGTAACCATCCAGTTATGAACTCTAATACCTGCATTGTACCAAACATCACTAGTTCCTATGGTTGAGCGTTTACTCCATTGTGTATAAGCTTGAATTCTGTTTATTTGAGCTTTATTTGTTGCTCTAACATTTTGAAAAGGTTCTATGGGACCACTATACGATGCATAAGGTTGTTCGTTTATTGGTGTTGTTTTTGGCGGTCTTATTGAAAATCCGGCAGAATCGATAACCTCCCATTCAACCAAACGGTCTCTAATATCTTCGTGGGTATATTTAACAGACCATTCAATTTGATTGTGATTAATATTGTATTGTCCTTTGTGCTCAATATTGGTAATAAGTGCATCTAAATCATTTCTACCATGGTTTAGCTGGCTACCAATGCCTTCACTAAATTCTACATCACCAAAATTTTCATCACCTATGCTTGAATTTACTTGACCCAAATTATATTGTGCTAAAATATCAAAGTGTTCTTCTTCGGTAGTGTGATAGGTTGACGCAATAAGATGCATGGTTAAGTTGTCATTCACAAAATAGGAACCTTTGAAAGCTCCAAATAACGTTTGGTACTGATCTTTTTCTTCACCTTCATAAAAAATAATCAAAGCCATAGGATCACTTAAAGTTCCAAAGTTTGTTTGTCGTGCTTGTGGTTGATAATTGTATTTGTTTAAGGAAGCATTTCCTAAAAAGCTCAAATGAAATTTGTTAGTAAACTTATAGGTTAGATAAGTTTGCACATCTGAAAAAGTAGGATCGTAATTGGTTTGTGTTTCTTTTGCATTAACAAGCAAACTATTATTGCGATACCGTAAGCCAACAATTCCTGAGAATTTAGAATCTTTACTAATACCTTCAATAGAAACACTGCCTCCTAAAAGACTCAAATCGGCATTAATTTCAGATTGATACGGCTTTTTATAGGTGATATCTAAAACAGATGATAGTTTATCACCATATTTGGCTTGAAAACCTCCGGCAGAAAATTCAACATTTTCAACTAAATCAGTATTTACAAAGCTTAAGCCTTCTTGCTGACCAGATCTTATCAAAAAAGGGCGATATACTTCAATACCATTAACGTATACTAAGTTTTCATCAAAATTACCACCACGTACGGCATATTGTGTACTTAATTCATTGTTGTTACTTACGCCAGGTAAGGTCATTAATAAATTTTCTACCCCTGCATTAGCTCCTGGTATTTTTCGAATGGTTTCAGGATTTAGTGTTGTGATACCTTCAACAGTGTTTTGACTTTTTCCAGTGATAACAACTGTTGCTATTTGCTCTATGGACAAACTCATTACTGGATTAAATTCTAAAGTTTCTCCGTTTTTAAGATTAAAGGTGCTTATTATTTTTTTATGTGAAAGATGTGTGAATTCTATTGAAACATCTTTATTTGAAGTTATTTTTAAAATATAAAATCCGTTGTCATTTGTTTCTGTACCAATAGTGTCTGTTTTTATGTTAACATTGGCAATTGGCTTATTATTTGTGTCAAGAATAACCCCTTTAATGGTAGCCGTTTGAGAATGCCCAACAAAAGCCATTAAGGTAAATAAGAGTATATTGACAACTAAAGATTTTGTTTTCAAATGCAATTTTTTTATTTCCTATAAAAAACCGATTCAAAAGTAGAACTATTTCCAACATTATCCGTAACAATTACCTTTAAATTGTTTTTGGTATCGGTAACAACACCATCATTAAAATCGTGTATTAATGTTTTTGTTTTGTAATCATATTCCATTAAAATCCATTTGCCATTTACGGTTGCTCTGTAATTTGAAATACCAGAAAGATCATCATCAATTTTAAGTTTTAAATATCTAAAATTACTTAACCATTGTCCGTCTTTAAAATTAATGGGTTTTATGGTAGGCTTTTCGTTGTCCATAGTAAGCGCATAGGTACCAAGAGTTTTGGTAAAGGTATATAATGTATTACCTTTTCTTTTTGTTGAAGAATAAGCTGGAAAATTTTTATAGCCTAATAGTTCTGCTATGTACAGTTTGTTTTTGTCCTCATCAGAATAGTTGCTTACATCGTAACTAATTTTTATGCTTTTCTTTAAAGCTATAGTGTCTTTATCAAGTTTAAGCGTATCATTATCCACATGAAAGTCAATATAAAAATCATCATAAAAGGTATCAGGATAGATGTCTACAGAAATACGACCTTCTTTTAAGTTTGTACTTTGGTTTGCATAAATGTAGTATGGTGTGGTTTTAGGACTTGTAAATTTAACTGAATTACTTTTTTCTCCCTTAATATTTAAGGTTACCCATGTGTCATTGTTTTTAAAGTCAGAAACCCTAATTTTATACACGGAGTAAGTACTATCTTTAATTTTAATGACGCCATTATTAATGACAGAATCATATAAACTTAACGGATTATTATCTACAAATAGTTTTTGTACTCGTTGTTTTTTTGTTTTATAAACTTCATAGTCTATCAATCTGTTAATGTGTCTGGTTTCATCAAAACCAAAGGTTTTAAAGTTTAATTCAAAATTTCGATTACCATTTAAAAAGGTTTGTATGTTATAAACGCCATTTTTATTGGCTGCTAAATCTTGTCTATCTGTGGTTCCAACAGCAAAACCAATATCGCCGTAAGCTTCAATATTTTTAACTACGTAATCCCCACTTTTTATAGGAATTAAGTGTAGTTTTTGTTTAACGGTTGCGTTGTTAACATACGAACTATCTCCTAAAGGATAAGCATATAAATCACTAATGATTGGTTTGGAGGTATCTTTGATGTCAAAACCAAATAACATAGGGTTTATGGGATGTTCTTTTTTATCGCGGATTTCAAAATGAAGATGTGGGCCACCAGAACCACCGGTATTACCACTATAAGCAATAATATCACCTTGTTTAACATTTAATTCACCAGCTTGCGGGAATACTTGTATTTCATAAGACTCTTTTTTATACTGCCGTTTTTTAATATAAGCTTCAATTTCTGGATTAAAATGCTGTAAATGTCCATACACTGTGGTGTATCCATTAGGATGAGTTATATATAAAGCTTTACCATACCCATAATGAGATACCTTAATTCTGCTCACAAAACCACTTGCTGCTGCATGAACTTTTAAACCAACACGGTGCTTCGTTTTAATATCTAATCCTCCGTGAAAATGATTGGATCTTAATTCGGCAAACGTACCAGCGAGGACTATAGGAATGTCTAAAGGGTTTTTAAAATAATCTTGCGGATACGGGTTTTGGGCTTTAGAAAATATGCTAAGAAATAATAGAGGGACAAGGATAAATCTCATAAAAAAATTGTGGTTATACCAAATTCACTTTTTTAACGTTTTATAGTCATTTAGTATTGTTCATAAAAATATTAATTTGTTACAAATATGCAAAGTATTAAGTAAAATTACAGTCATTGTGTTGATAATGAGTGATAATAATGATTTTTAATATTTTTTAGAAAAACAATTGTAATTTATAGCAATCTATGTTAACTTTGTAAGATAGGTATTGAAATTTGTAAATGAGTAATATTGAAGATATTGTAGATTCTCTAGAAAACAAAATCAGTAAGGTTTTACATAAACTAGAGATTTTAAAACAAGTTAATTCAAAATTAAATGATGAATTGGCTGCTTCAAAACAAGAGATTCAAAATCAAAAGAAGCATATTGCAGCTTGGGAAGAAAAATATGAAGCTCTAAAAATGGCAAATACAATACTTGGTAGTGACGAAAATAAAAGAGAAACTAAGCTTAAAATAAACGCATTAATTAGGGATATTGATCACTGTATTGCTCAACTTGCCGATTAGTGTAACAAAAAGTTCAATGTCTGAAAAGCTTAAAATAAAGCTATCTATAGCTAATAGAGTGTATCCTTTAACTATTGAAGCAAATCAAGAGGAAGGATTGCGCAAAGCAGCAAAGAACATTGAAGCAATGATTAAACAATTTGAGCAAAGTTATTCTGTTAGAGATAAACAAGATGTTTTGGCCATGTGTGCCTTACAGTTTGCCTCGCAAGTTGAACAGAAAACTATTGATAAAGAGAATGTAAATGAGCATGTTGAAGACAAATTAAATGCGCTTAATAATTTATTACATTCTTATTTAATCTCTTAACGTTCTTTAAAATAAACTAAAAGTTACTGCCTACATTGGTTATTTTTTTTGATAAACTCAACGTTAATTCTTTAAAAAGGGTGAGTTTAAGTTGTAAAAGCAAGCTGCCTTGAGCAGATCCTTGATCAGCTTGTTAGCC
>JBNKYB010000057.1:0-63714 GCA_050300615.1 Flavobacteriaceae bacterium
TGACTTTAAATATAGGAAGATTTACCAAACTAAAGGGCATAAAAAAAGGGCAAGCTACCTACATCACACCGCTACGACCGTCTACCTTTGCTTCGTTCCCGACCTGGAGGATTCAACAGGAGCTGGTTGTGTAGGACTTGCCGAGTGCAAAGATACAATCTTTTAAAATTTTCACAATGATTTTTTAAACTGATTTTAAATAAATATCTTGCTTAAAATTTACAATAACAATGAAACTTTTCAAACACCTCACTATCATATTTTTAAGTCTTACCATTATTGGATGTGGCTCTAATAACGGACAAAAAAAAAGCGATTTTAAATTAAACATCAACTCAAAGAACAATACCTTTTCTAATAGTGATACCTTAAAGCTATCTATAGAAAACCCAAAAAACCATACAATTGATTCAGTATCTTATTCCTTAGAAGGCAAGAAGATTGGAAAGTCTACTCCTTTAAATAATTTTAAATTAGGAAAACAAACTATTGTTGCTTCTGTTTATTTTAATGCAGAACAGCAATCAATTAACCAGAACATCATTATTTTAAATAATAAACAACCCAAGATCTATACCTATAAAATAATTAATGAATACCCGCATGATATTACTTCATATACACAAGGTCTAGAATTTTTTAATGATACCTTATATGAAAGCACTGGCCTATACAAAGAATCTAAACTTAGAAAGGTTGATTATAAAACTGGTAAAGTTTTAAAAAATGTAAATCTTGCTGACGAATATTTTGGAGAAGGTCTAACCATTTTAAACGACAAAATATACCAATTAACATGGAGAAAAGGCATCGGATTTATCTATGATGTTAATACGTTTAAAAAACTTAATAGTTTTAAATACGGAACAAGCAAAGAAGGATGGGGTTTATGCCATAACAACAATACCATTTATAAAAGTGATGGTACTGAAAAAATATGGACTTTAAACCCAGAAACACTTGTTGAGCAAGGCTACATACAAGTATACACCAATAAAGGAAAAATTACAGAGATTAATGAAATGGAATACATTGATGGTGAAATTTATGCCAACAGGTATCAAAAAGATGGTGTTGCCATTATAAATCCTAAAAATGGTGCTGTTATTGCTGTGATTGATTTTTCTCCATTAAAAAAATTAGTTACTCAACACAAAGGTTTAGACGTTTTAAATGGTATTGCTTATAATCCTAAGACAAAAACCATCTTTGTAACTGGAAAACATTGGGATAAATTATTTGAAGTTGAGATTATTGAAAATTAAATATTGATTTCGCATACAATTAATAATTAGAAAAAGCTCTTGAAAAAATCAAGAGCTTTTTAATTGCTAATCATTCAATGTTTCTTTTTAGGCGTATAAAACTGTTTACTTTATGTTTCATTAAACAATTACAATTTATCAAGGGGTTTTAATAACCTATTTATTGTTCATAATATATAATTTACCATGTCTTTTTAAAACATCATTTTTATCTTATTTGTTTGTTATTTTAGTATTTATGAAATCTATATGCACCTTTTTACAAATAGAAAACCTTAAAATAAGTTTATTGAAATTGAAATTTATAGAAGGCTAAAAATCATTTTTGCCCTGATTGATACCGAAAAAACTGTCTTGAAAAGGGAATAATAAGAAGACCAATAGCTACAAAAATATAGAAGGCGTTTTTTAACCCAAAGGCATGAGCTAAATACCCAATAACTGGTGGACCAATAAACATGCCTAGTATTCCGTATGTTGTGATTATTGAAATTGCCATCCCTGGTGAATATTTTTTTGAAGTTCCTGCCAATGCAAACGTCATTGGAAAAATGGCAGCCGTTCCAAACCCTACTAAACAAAATCCTAATAGCGAGGTCCAAAATAGTGGAAATAAAATCGCGGTTAAAATTCCAATAATAATTATAAAAGAGCTTAAAATATATGTTTGTTGCATTCCTATTTTTTGAATAATCTTATCTGAAAAAAATCTAGAAATTGCCATACACACCATAAAAGAAAGGTAACCATACGTAAAGACTTCTTCTTTGATAACTTCTTTAAAGTATACACCACTCCAATCAAACATGCCACCTTCACAAATAGCTGCTAAAAAAATAATTAATCCTAAATACAAAATAAAAGGATCTGGCTTTCCAAAAATTATCTTATTTCCCGTTGTAGATTTATCATTCTTTAAAGTAAACCTGTAAACTATTAATGCTGTTATTAAAGTGAATAAAGAAACTGCAAGCAAATGAGTATGTATGGTAACACCCATTTTAACCATTAATGTTGAAAATGCCACGCCTACTAAACCTCCAGTACTCCACAGTCCATGAAAAGATCCTACAATACGCTTTTCAAATTTCTTCTGTAAAGTTATTGATTGCGTATTAATAGCAATATTTAGGATTCGCATGCAAAACGAAAAAAGACAAATAGCTACTACTAGTAAAAAAGGAGTTGTTGCAAAGCCAATTAAGGTTAATGCTATAGAAAAGAAAACAAAAGAAATGATAAGCGGTGTTCTACTATCAAACTTTGATACCAACCAACCCGAAATAGGTAGCCCTATTAAAGAACTAATAGGCATCGCTAAAAGAATTGTACCTAACTGCGCATCATTAAAACTAAAAAATGTTTTGATGGTAGGTATTCGTGAAGCCCATGTAGCAAAACTAGCACCTGTAAGAAAAAAATAAACTCCTAAAGCAATTCTCTGCTTAACTTTTAATTCCATAGTAGATTTAATAACCAATATAAAGCCTGCAAATTTACAAAAAGCTTAAGTTTTGAAGTTGTTTTTATAGTCTCAATTAATACGATTAATATCCTTTTTAATTATCTCCACCATAAAAAGAAAAGACAAGCTAAATTAGCTTGTCTTTCTAAATTAAATAATAGTATTTTACTTATACAGTTCTTGATAATATTGATCTGCCATTCTATGACTTGAAAATTCTGGAATGACATCATCAATTCCTTGAAAAACTATCTTTTGCCATTCTTTTGGTTTATCATAATACGTTGGAAGTACTTTGTTTTCAAGAATATCGTACAAATTATCAGCATCTATTTTATCTTGCTCCCATACAGGCATATTGTGGTCTAATGCAGGTAATACAAAACAATTTTCTCCATTCTTTTCAAATTCTGGAATCCATCCGTCATTTATTGAAACATTTACAGATCCATTCATAGCTGCTGTCATTCCGCTTGTTCCTGAAGCTTCACGTGTTATTCTTGGTGTATTTAACCAAACATCAGATCCTTCTTTTAGCATCTTAGACAAATCTATTTCATAACCGATCAAAACAGCTAAATTAGAAGCAGTTTTAGAATGGTTTACTAAATGATTAAATATATCAATCGCATAAAAATCTTTTGGATAAGGCTTTCCTGCCCAGATGATTTGTACAGGATACTTAGAGTTTGAAATTAATTTTTTAAAACGCTCTAAATCGTACAATAGTAAATCTGCACGCTTATAACCTGCAAAACGTCTTGCCCATACAATGGTTAATACATTTGGGTCAAATAGTTTTTCGGTTTGATTCAAGACTTCGTCAAACAATTCTTTTTTAAGTTCTAACTTTCTTTTTAGATAAGCCTTACTACTCCTTTTTTTCCAAGCATTTTTAATTTCTTCATCTTGCCAAAAGTTTTGGTTTTGAGCATTGGTAATAGGAATGATTTCACAAATATCGTTAAAATCCTTCCACATATCGTTAGCAACAACTGCATGTAATTTTGAAACAGCATTTGCTTTTTTTGCCATTTTTAATGCAGAAACGGTATAATTAATCATACCATTATTTACCGTTTCTTTTGCCAGTTCTTCATGAGAAAGTTTTCTTCCAAAAAAGCCACAACGATTTAAATGACCACCTTCTCGTTCTTCATTACCTGCTTTCTCCGGTGTATGCGTTGTAAAAACAAATTGATCTCGCTTAACTCCTTGATCTCTTAGATAATAAAAAGCTGGTAACCCATGTCCTTCATTTAAATGATAGATATCCGCTCCTCCTAAAGCTTCAACTACTTTTGCTCCTCCAATACCAAGAACAATACTTTGAGATACTCTAGTTACTTCATTGGCATCGTATAAATGATTGGTAATGGTTCTTGATAAGAAATCATTACTATCTATATCTGTACTTAATAGATAAATAGGAACAGAACCAAAAATTTCTGGCTTTAATACATAAGCTCTAACTTTTACATTAGGATTATCATGTAATTCTATAGAAACTTCAATGCCTGTATCTTCTAAAAAGCTATATGTTTTCTCAATAAAATCTGTTCGAAGTGTTTGGTCTTCATTTCTAGCTTGATCATAATATCCATACTTCCAAAGCATTCCAATTCCGATCACATTTTGTTTAAGTTCATGAGCAGAACGCATATGCGAACCAGCCAAAAAACCCAATCCGCCAGAATAAATTTTCAATGCTTGATGAATACCAAATTCCATACTAAAATAAGCTACTTTCTTACCGTATTTCTTTGCTGGTTTGTATGGGTGATTCCATTGCCTATAATCGTTTATCATATCGTATTTTTTTAAGTTACAAACTTATCAATTATTAGCTAATAAATTTCATGATTTAAATCATAAGCCATGATATTTTATAAAGAATAACAAATAACCCATTGTATATTTTGATTCAGCCAACATAATTAAATGTTAATCAAATAAACAATGGGTTATTAAAAAATTACTTTTGCTTTGTTTTAATATAAAAGCTAAAAAACAACTTTTGTTCCTATACTCTTTCCATCAATAATATCAATAATGGTATTGTCTCGTTTTCCATTAGCTATAAACGTAGGAATGCTTTTAGAAGCTGCTTGTTTTGCATAATCCAATTTAGATCCCATGCCTCCTCTACCTTCGGCTTCTCCTTTATGGCTCTCCTTAATATACTTGTCTACATTGTCGTTTGAACTAACTTCTTCAATAAGACTACTACTGTCTAAATCTGGATGCCCATCATACAATCCATCAATATCCGTTAAGATAATAAGTTTATCTGCATCAATTAGTTGAGCAACTAAACTAGCTAACTCATCATTATCTGAAAACATAGACATGGTAACTGAAACAGCATCGTCTTCATTTAAAATAGGAATCACGCCTTCAGACAATAATCCTTCATAACAATTAATCATGTTTTCTCTATGCACACCTGGACTAAAATCTCTTTTTGTTGGAAGTACCTGGGCACATTTCATACCATAGTCCATAAAAATATTATAATATAAACGCATCATTCTTGGCTGTCCTATGGCTGAATACACTTGTCTTCTTTGTGTTTTATCTTTTATTTTTGATCGTCCTAAGACTTCCTTTCCTGCAATTACAGAACCAGAGGAGACAAGTATTGTGATAATATCTCGCTCATAGAGTTCGGCTATTTGTCTTACTAATCGTCTTAAAACGGGTCTTACTATTCGTTTGTCTTTGTTGGTCATTACATTAGTACCAACTTTAATCACTATTTTTTCTTTGTATTTTTCCATCTTATTTTCCTAATTCAACAGCTCTATTAAATGCTGCAAATGCGGCTTCTTTTATTAATTCATTTACATTATTATCTTCCATTGAGTCTAAAGCAGCTCTTGTAGTACCTCCTTTTGATGCTACCATATCCATCCATTTATTAGGTGAATGATCTGATTGGTTAAATAATTCTACCGCTCCAGTAAATGTTTCACTTACTAGCACCTTTGAAATATTTTTTGAAAACCCCATTTGTAAAGCAGCTTCCATCATGCTTTGCATAAAGTAGAACACGTAAGCTGGTCCACTACCCGAAATACCTGTTGAAGCATCAATAAAATTTTCATTGCTAACTAATATTGATTTTCCGGTAGTATCTAATAAGTTTTCAACTAATATAAGTTCTACTTTTGACACTGCTTCTGAAGCTATATATGAGGTTAATCCTTTACCTACCTGAGCTGGTAAATTTGGCATAGCTCTTACAACCTTATCAAGACCTGTTAAGCCTTTCATATAATCAATAGTAATACCAGCCATTATTGATATTATAATTTGCTCTTTATTTAATAAAGGAGCGAGAGCTTTAAATAATTCTTCTGAATGATAGGGTTTAACGGCTATAAAAATAATGTCTGCATATGGCACACAGTCCTTTAAATCTTTATAAACGTCAAAGTGAGAAATCTCATTTAATTCTTTTATTTTTTCTTCGGAAGTGTCTAAAATCATAATGTTTCTTTTTTTAAGAAGTTTTGATTTAGACATACCTTGAGCATAGGTAAGCCCCATGTTACCTGCTCCAATTACTAATACTTTCATTAAATTGTTTTAAAAATTGATTGATAGAAATTATCTTGAATAGATACTATTTTAATCTTTGTAAGTTTTTTATGTTTTGTTGATCACCGAGCTATTGAGCAATCCTCGCAATCTTTTATTGCACCGTAGTAAGTCTCACGGTATTTGTGCAATGTTTTAACTGGTAAACCAAGTAAATACTTTCTGATATAAGTAACATTAGTACTTAATTCACCCATCTTAATACTATAACGCTTTTCTAATTTAGTTTTTCTTTTAATTTTTATAAGTTTCATGAAAAATGTGTTTGGCGATAAGGTAAAAAACAAGAGTCAACCTGAAAGGAAATTATGTTAAAATAATGTTAATTTTTATGAAAAAAGGTAAAACTACAACGTTACATTAAGAACTAATACGCTTTATATCAATTAATTACAAAAATTAAGTTTTTCAATTTAAAAAAATTGAAACTAATACGCAGCAATAGGACTTTTATAGAATGTACGACTAATGCACAGGACTTTGTGTACATGGGCAATTACTAATTGCTTGGAAAAAGTCGAAACCAATAGTTACCACATGGGTACCAGAATTAAAACCTGACAAATCGTTTGTAGTTATTTGGTATGAATACCCAAAATAAAAATTAGACTTTTTAAAACCAGCCATAGGTCCCACATTTAAAGGTTTAAAAAATTGATCATTAAGAAACCTGTATGATATTCCTGCCCAAAAATAATCTTCATTTCTATTATACTTCCTGTATTTTACATTAACATCTGTACTAGACCTTTTATCACTGCTAAACATCTGGTAATAAACAGAAGGTTCTATTTCTACCCTGCTTCCTTTAGATCCCTGTATTTTGTAGCCTGTATATATTTGGTAATTTAATAGTAAACTTGGTTCTAAAACCCTTACATCATCTATTTTTTTATCCAAAACATTACTAGCGTTAAAGCTTAAATAAAATCCTTTATTTCTATACAACATACCTACATCAAAGTTATTATTTGAAGTCGCTCTATTATCAGTTACAAAAGGATCTAAAATTGGTATTTCATATGTTGTATCAAACTTATTGACATCTATTTTAAAATTATTAATATTATATGAAATACCAAATGACAAGTACTGTTTAGAATAATAATCTAAGATAATATGATGGGCAAATGAAAACTTAACACCAGATTGCTTAGTATATCCGTTGCTATCGTTATACAACGAGATTCCTACACCAGAACGGTCTGCAATTCTAAAATCAGCATATAATGACTGGTTATCTGGGGCGTCTTTAATTCCTACCCATTGCGTTAAGCCATTAGCCCTTATTCTTAAATTATCGCCAATACCAGCATAGGTTGGAGACACAACAAAATCATTATCAGCTAAGTATTGAGTGAATACAGGCAAATTAAGCTCTTGGCTATAACCTTTGGCTATAACAATAAGAAACAGATATATAACTAGTTTTCGCATGTGTGTTTGTTTAAAGTTTGAGAGCATGATTACTAATCTTGTTTATCTGTAAAGAGTGAAATGTCCAACAAATTCACGGTCATCATTTTTATCATTTAGTTTTATAACATACCAATAGTCTCCGGTTGGTAATGGCGATCCATTATAAGTACCATCCCATTTTTGACCTAGATGATAAGTGGCAATTTTTCTACCATATCTATCAAAAATTGAATACTCAAGATCTTTATACGTTACGGTACATCCTGGTGCCCAATCATCTGTAACACCATCTCCATTTGGTGTAAAATAGTTTGGAATACAAACATCAATGTATTCAAAATATCTAGTGATTTCAGTTGTACAGCCATCACTATCAGTTACCGAAACCGTGTAGTCTCCAGATTGATAAATCACAAATGTATTTGAACTTCCGTTGGACTCTCCGTTCAATGCATATTCATATATTCCAGAACCTCCAGTAGCTGTAACTATAATTTGATTTATCTGGCTATCATCTATAGTCATTGCTAATGGATCTATTTGATCTATAACAAACTGTGCCGTTGATTTTATACAACCGTTAGTATGTCTTGCATCAATAACATGTGGTCCCGGAGCTACATCGATAAATATATTACTAGCCTGAAATGATCCGCCGTCGAGTGAGTAATCTACATCTGAAGGATTTGTTATACTCTCATCGATACTTACCGTAACAGTATTAGAAGACATATTATTTACACATCCATAATCAACAACAGCTTCTGGATTAATTATAACAGATTCAGGGAATGTGATATTCCATTCGGACTCACAACCTTGACCATCTAATACATAAACCACATGATCGCCTCCTTCTAACCCAGTAAAATCGAATTGTGTTTGAGTTAAACCTCCTGTTGTATAAGCAGCATTAACATCATCTAAAGCAACGCTATAAGGTGCGGTTCCTCCAGTAATATCAATACTAAACTCACCACTCATATCACCTGTACAAGCCTCTGGAATTAATGATCCTGGAACGATATTAACCATCAATGGGTTTGGTTCATTAATTGTAAAATTAAATACGATATAACAACCTAATTCATCTTGAACAATTACATCATAAGTTCCTGGAGCAAGATTATCAAACGTTGGTGTATCAAAAAATTGATTTAATTGTGGTGAAATAGCGTATTTAATAACTCCTGTTCCGCCTGAAGCATTTATTTCTAATATTCCATTATTAGATCCACTACACGTAACATCAAATGACGTATGACTTTCTGTTAATGATGACGTAGGTTCTGTAATAGCTATTACAGTCGATACAGTATTACAATCTCCACTATCTACTTGCACCTGATAATTTCCAGCAAAAAGATTAGTGAAAACACCTGGTGTATTTTGTACTGCTCCTGGAATAGGGTTTCCTAAATTATCTTGTAATGTGTAAACATAATTACCCAAACCACCTTGAGCAGTTGCTACAATGACTCCTGTATTGTCTCCTGCACAATTTATAAATGCATTGGTAGCATCTACCGAAACCACTAATGGTGGAAGCGGATCGATTTTTATTTGGTTTGACACATCTGCATAACAACCATTAGTATCTCTTACATAATATTCAAACGTTCCTGTTGTTCCTTGTGGCAGAATAATTGTCGTTGATGATGTAAATGATCCTAAAACTGTTGTAAATGCAGCCGTATCACTATACTCATAAGTTCCTGTTCCTCCTGTGGCACTTAATGTAAGTGTTGTACCTGTTAAACAAGTTTGAGACGTTGATTTTACCAATAATGATTGTATTTGAGCTGGTTCTGCTATCACAATAGCTGTTGAAGTAGCACTACAATTATAACCATCTGTAACGGATATTGTATATGTCCCTGCACCCAATCCTGTAAATACAGGTGACAATTGAGGTCCTGACGTACTTGGATTTGGAGAAGTTGTATTCAATGTATAAGAATAATTACTTCCTTGACCTCCTGTTGGTAAGTCTACAGTAATGGTTGCATTTCTATCTCCAAAACAACTTAGTAAGCTTATATCTGAACTTGCTGTTACTGCAATTGGTATCGGGTTTGCTAAAACTACATTTGTTGAAGCTATACAGCCTCTAGAATCTCTTACACTAACCGTATAAGTACCAGCTGACAAGTTTGTAAATATTCCATTTGAAGAAAACGGTATCGTGGTTATCGTTGTTCCTGACAACTCAAATTCATAACCACCTGGCCAACCTCCAGTAGCTGTTGCTGAAATAGATCCATCATTATTGCCACTCACACATGTAATTTCTGTATGTGTTTCTGAAATAGCTAAAGCTGCTGTTGGCGCTGTAATAGTGAAACTTTTACTTACTGAACAATACGGTGCATTTGTTAAAAGTGCCGTAATAGTGTAGGTTCCTGCTGCTAAGTTTGGAATAGACAATGGCCCTGCATTGGTAGTTGTTCCTGATGCAACTGAGTTGCTTAAAGCATCAATAACAGTATAACTAAATGGCCCTGCATCATCTGTAGGTGTAGGCACCCTATCAATAAACGTGACATTAACGCTACCATCTGAGTCATTAAAACAAGTAACATCAACAACTGAATCTATTGTAAGATCAAACGTATTTGGATCACTTACATAATGTGCTTTTTGTAAACTACACCCTGTATCTAAATTGGTAACAGTAATCACATAATTACCAATTGTTAAACCTGTAAATATACCTGTGGCATTCGTTTGACTATAAACACCGCCTGATACTGCTCCCACAACATCTTCTACAGTATATTCTAAGTTAGTGGGCGTACCACCAATACTGCTTACCGAAACAGTAATATCTTCATCATTTGTACATGTAATGGCATTATCAATAGTTACACTTATTGTATCTAATTCAATATAAGGTGCTATAGTAGCAGTTGTTGTACCCGAACATCCTTTATCATCATAAACATTAATCGTGTAAGTACCACCTGATAAATCTGATTCAGTGTACATATTATTATTACTAAACTGAACGACTTTTCCATTTTTTATAAATTCATAATTAGCGTATGTACCAGAACCACCTGCTACAGTATTAACTGTAATAGTGGCAAAATTTGTTGTATTGGTACCTGTTGAACAAGTATAATCAACAACTATAGGTGCTGAAACCACTATAGGATTTGGCTCATTCACCGTTACATTTTGTGATAATGTACATCCTCTACCTGAGGTTACTAAAACTGTATAGATTCCTGCAGCCAATCCAGAAAAAGAATTAGAAGTTTGAGCTGCTACCGTAGTAGGCCCTGCCGTAATCTCATAGGTATAAATTGGATTGTCGTTGCTTACTGGTAAGTTTACCGTTATAGAACCGTCACTTCCTCCATTACAACTAACTGGAGCCGACGTTGGTGTAAACGTTACTGGTGTGGCTGTTGGTAAGGTTACGCTAACATCTCTTTTACATAGAGTTGTTGTGTCCTCTATTGTAACGGTATAATTAGTAGCTGATGACAAACCTGAAAATCCAGTAGCCGTTGGGGTTATTGATACAGAAGGAGCTATACTAAAAGCATAGTTTCCTGAACCTCCAGAACCTGTTACGGTAATGACACCATCTCCTTCAGAACAACTTGGTAACGTAGTTATTGTCGGCATTACATCTAATAACGGATAAATAGTTACTGCTGTTGGCATTAAAGCTGTACAACCATTAGCGTCTTTAATAGTTACATGATAAGTTCCTGGAGCTAAACCTGTAAATGTTGGATTTGATTGGAAACCAGTTCCTATTGAATATGTAAAAGGGCCAATTCCAGTAGGACTTGTTACTGTAAATGTATACGGATCTCCTGTTAAATTACATTGATTATCTGCTAAAGTTGGAACCGTAACCGATGGTAATGGATCTTCAGTAATGGTAACCAAACTTGATGGTGTAGTACAACCATTGGCATCTTTTACATAGACATCCCAAGCTAAATCTGCTGCTGAATTAGTATCTACTGTTATAACATTACTACTGCTATAAGCTGCTGCTCCCGGTGCTAAACCTCCTGATACGACAGCAGCATAGGTATAACTAGGTGTTCCTCCTGTTGCTGTAACCGTAATTTGTGAATTATATTCGTTACAATGTACATTTGTTGCGCTAACCGTTGTAATACTTAACGCGTTTGTTGGTTCATCAATAGTAATAATTGAAGAAGCTGTACATCCTGTAATATCATCTGTAACTTCTAGAGTATAGCTACCGGCTACTAAACCTGTTAAATCGATAGTAGGACTAGAAGTACTTACTGATGGTGACAAAGTTCCTACGCCACTAGTCAAAACAGGTGTATAGGTTCCTGCAAAATCTGAAACCGTATATTGAATGGCTCCTGTATTATCACCTTTGCACAGTACATCACTTAACTTTAATCCTGAAATCGTGATATTTGTTACTGGATTTACAGTATAGGATTCTTGATAATAACAACCATTGGCATCCGTTACTTCAAACATATAAGTGTCTGGTGCTAAGCCTGTAAATATGCCACTATTTAATCCTGTAGTATTTCCTGTTGCACTCGCTGGTGATACTATAGCATATATTAATGGTCCTACTCCTTTGGTTGCTGTTAGGGTAACTTTAGAGGTTGTTACTGAACACGTAACTGCTGTTGATGAAAAATCTAAATCCGTTGGTGGATCTAAAGCTGGTACTGAAACATCAATTGGTCCGAATGTACATCCGTTGGCATCTTTTATATAAGCACTTACAGTTCCTGAAGTATATGTAGAATACGTATTGGTCGATGAGTAATTCACACCACCATCAAAACTATAGGTATATGGTGCCGTTCCTGTTCCTGCTGTTGTCGTAATGGTTACCAGAGCTGGTTGTGTAGCATTTCCTGATCCACAAGTTAATCTATCTGTTAAAGCTCCAGTACCTGCAAGTGGTAGAGGTTCTGAGATGGTCACTGATGGTTCTAATGAAACACAGTTTTTACTGTCCATAACAACAATATCATATGTGCCAGCTGACAGATTATTAAACACATTCGATGCTTGGAATGTCGTTCCATTATCTTTACTGTACTGGTATGGGGCTATACCACTTCCAGCTGTTACAACAATACTACCATTACTACCTCCGTTACAACTAACATCAGTATGTGTCTCCGTAAACGTTGGGGTTGTTTTTGGTGTCACTGTAATGATTGTTGATTCTGCTTGACAACCTTGTGAATCAGTCACTCTAAACTCATACGTCCCATCTAAAGTAGCTGTATAAGTTGAACTTGGAATAACTGTATAAGTTGTTCCTCCATCTGTACTAACTTCATACGCGGTGTAAGTCCCAGTGCCGCCACTTGGGGTTAAGTTTATCGTTGCATCAACAGTACAAGTCAAATCCTGTGTCATGTCTGCATCCAACAACAATGGTGGTTCTACTATATATGTATCAGTTACAATACAGCCATTACCATCCTTGATACTCACATTGTAAGTTCCTGCTGCACTGATCGTGAAGTTCGGACTGGCTTGATATGCGCCTCCTATACTGTAGGTCAACGGTGCAATAGCTGTTCCTGTTCCTTCTACTACCGTAATACTGATAGGTGTTCCATCAAAACACTGTGAAGCTATCGGAGCTATCGTTGGCTCTGTATCCTTAATAAGGTTTACAACAGGATCAGATTGTATACATCCATAAGCATCTTTTACATAAACCGTATAATTTCCAGCTACAGCATTAAAAGTATTTGTAGCTGCCCAACCTGCACTAGCTGAGGTTGGAGCTGGATCTGATGTTAATAGAAGTTGATATGTATATGGAGCTGTGCCATCTTGAGCTGTAGCTGTAATAACACCTAATTCATTACAGTTTTCATTTTTTGAAACAGATCCTGAAACTGATAATAAGTTTGCAGATTGGGTGATACTAACATCAGAAGTTACTATACTACATCCTGCGTTAGTAGCTCCAACATCTTCTGTTATCACCACAACATAACTTCCTGGAGGTAATGCCCCAAAATTAGAGACATTTAATGTGCCATTAGCAGGCACGGTTCCAGAACCTGTGATACCTGTTGATACCAAAGATAAAGAATCATATATTT
Organism: Flavobacteriaceae bacterium; assembly: GCA_050300615.1. Lineage (GTDB taxonomy): Bacteria > Bacteroidota > Bacteroidia > Flavobacteriales > Flavobacteriaceae > Yeosuana. The sequence goes on from JBNKYB010000057.1 coordinate 13,845, forward strand.
CATAAGTTACATCGGTTGTAACACCATAAACACTTGTTATATCAAAACTTAAATTACCATCAGCACTTCCAGTACAAGTTACATTATTGGATGTAAGTGCACTCGCTGTTAACGATGAATTTGTTGGAACAGGAATTGTTGATGTTTCATAATAATAACATTTTGTAAGTTCATCGTATACAATAAAAGTGTAAGATGCCCCTGGTATTAAATTAGTAAATGTAGTTTCCTCTGGTAAAGTTTCATCTTGCCATGGAAAAGCTGTTGGTGCAGTATAAGTCATTCCTGGCCCCGTGTAAATTGCAAAATGGTATGGACCATTTCCTGCTAAAGGAGCTCCTATTTTAACTGTTGCCGAACCTCCAGTAGAACAATCGGCTGGCGGGGAAGTTACGGTTATATCTAAATCATCAGGTGGAGAAGCCACTAATACATCTTGTATTAAAAATGAACAACCATTAGCATCCACAACAAGAATTTCATATAATCCAAAATCAACCACATTAAAGTTAACTGATGTTGAACCTGTTGCATTTAACTCTGAGTTTGAATATCCATTTGAACTGGTTACAAAATAATTATAAGGAGCCGTTCCTCCTGTAACACCATCTACAATAACAGACCCTTGCGATAATCCTGGCCCAACACAAGTAACAGGATCTGCATGATAAGTAACATTAATAGTTGTAGGTTCTGAAATGGTAAAAGGGAATGTATCAATACAACCTTTTGCGTCTGTAACTCTTATAGTATAATTACCTGCAGATAAGCCTGAGGTTTGCGTACCATAATTTTGTGATGTTGTATTATTATATACATTGAATACAAATGGGGCTAATCCTTTTGTATTATCAATTGAGATATCGATAGCTGCTGTTTCTTCACCATTACAAGAAATAGATTGAGTTTCAATTACATTAGTAATATTAGGATTCACAATCGTATTAGTTGTTATAACATTAGTTACTTTTGTACATCCATTGGCATCTGTAATTTCAAACTGATAGGTATCTGCCGCAGAAGCAGTATATGTAAATGAATTACCTACTATTGGTACTGAAACACCATAGGCTCCTGCTCCTATTTTAACCCTATAACTATAAGGAGTATTCCCTCCAGAAACTGTTACATCCATACTAGCATCTGCTGGTGCTGAACATGTTAAGTCTTTTGTTAAAATTGCACTCGTATCAAGTGGTGCATACACGACCGTTGGAGTTGGACTAGTGTTAGTACAACCATTAGAGTCTTTAATGGTTACCGTATAGCTTCCCGGTGTGTTCACTGTAAATGTTGGACTCGCTTGATACGATGCACCGCCGTTGATACTATACTCATATGGTGGTACTCCTAATGAACCTGTAGCTGTAAAGGTAAAGCCTGAATTAACGCTACATTGGTTTGAAGCCAAAGAAGGTGTTGTAACTGTTGGTAATGCATCTGCTGTAATAGTAACAGTATTCATTGTGATACAGCCATTGGCATCTTGTACATACACATCCCAAACTAAATCTGACGCTGAATTGGTATCAACAGTTATTACATTGCTGTTATCATAAACAGCTGGTACTCCTGCTCCTGTTAATACGGCTGCATAGGTATAACTAGCTGTTCCGCCTGTTGCCGCAACTGTAATTTGTGAATTGTATTCATTACAATGTACATGGGTTGATGTTGTTGATGTAATGCTCAGGGCATTTGTTGGTTCACCAATAGTAATTGATTCTGTAGCTGTACATCCTGTAATATCATCTTTTACTTTTATATCATAAGTGCCCGATATTAAACCTGTTAAATCGATAGTAGGACTAGAAGTACTTCCTGATGGAGTTAAAGTTCCTGAACCACTTGTTAATGTGATTGTATAAGTTCCTGCATATCCTGAAACCGTATATTGTATAGCTCCTGTATTGTCTCCATAACATAATACATCCCTTAATTTTAAGCCTGTAATTGTTATTGGTGTTACTGGGTCTACAGTATAAGATTCTGTGTAATAACAACTGTTAGCATCGGTTACTCTAAATACATAGGTTCCCGGAGTTAAGCCTGTAAATATATTAGAAGTTTGTTTTGAAAAAATTATTGGTGATGGTGCTATAGTTTCATATTCCAATGGCCCTACTCCATCTGTTGCTGTTAAGGTAATGCTACTTGTTAATTCGGTAGGATTACAAGTTATAGGTGTTGCTGAAAAATCTAAATCTGTTGGTGGATCTAAAGCGGTTATCGTAATGTTTTTAGCAGCTGTTGTACACCCATTGGCATCTTTTACTACATAAGAAAACATTTGGTCCGTTCCATTATCATTTACCGTTAAGGTATTGGCTGAGCCAAAGTTGGCGCCTCCATCAAAACTATATTGATAGGGTGCCGTTCCTGTAGTTGGAACTGCTATGGTTATTTCTGCCGACTGTTTGGTGTTGGTTGCACTACAGCTAAATGCTGTTGCAGTTGCCGAAGCTACCAATGCTGTTGGTTCTGTGATGCTTACCGGTACACTTGATGTACAGCTTTTACTGTCCTTTATATAAAACGTATATGATCCTACTGGTAAACCTGTAAATAATGATATCCCCGTAAAGGTTACATTATCATCACTATACGTATAACCGCCTGATCCGCCTGATCCTACTAATTGCACACTACCATCTGATGCCCCATTACAACTAACATCTATTTTATTTGCTGTCACTACTGGATTGGTTATAGGAGCTACGGTAATAACATTCGATACAGATTGACAACCATTATTATCTGTTACTCTAAACTGATAGGTTCCATCGGTTGCTGCTGTGTAAACAAATGGCGAACCTGTTGTTCCTAAAGAGCTATAAGTGGCTCCATTTATTGATACCGCATATGAATATGATGATGAATATCCACCTGCAATAGTTCCTGTAATTGTTGCATCTGGAGTTGCCGAACAATCTAACTCTTTGGTTAACGTTGTATTTACAGTTACTTGTGGTGCTATGGTTTCTGTTGGTAATGTAACTGTACAACCATAAGCATCTCTTACAGTAATATCATAAGTTCCTGGTGTTAAGTTGTTAAAAATATTACTCGACCCAAAAGAACCTCCATTAATACTATATTCATAAGGTGTAACACCTCCTAAGGCTGTCACTTCAAGTGTTGCTCCGTTTACTGGATCATAACAATAATCTGATGTCATTGCTATTGAAGCTGTTGGAGGCACAGAATCCACAAGATTAATTGTATCTGTTGCAGTACATCCATTAGCATCAGTAACTCTTACGGTATAATCTCCTGCAGCCACATTCGTTAAAATACCGTTGCTAGGAAAATTAGACACTAATGTTAATGTTGCTGTATCTAATAATTCATATGAATAAGCAGTTGTTCCTCCAGTCGCTGTCGCCGTTACTGTAGAACCTGCAAGGCATGTTATTGGTGTTCCAGAAACACTAACCCCTAAAGGTGCGGGTTGAGTAATAGTTTGAGAAAACGAAAAACTACACGTCTCATAACGCACTACTACATCATAATTACCTGCAGCTAACCCTGTAATAGTATATGGTGAGGTCATCTGCGTAGTCCAAGTAACACCATTATCAATTGAATATTCAAAACCACTAGCAGGATCAAAATTTTGTGCTGCAATAGTAATAGTTCCATCAGTATTTCCATTACAAGTAACATTTGTAAATCCTGTTGTACTAGAAGAAAAGGCTTTTCCTGAATCAACAATAAAAGGAAAGTCTACTTTCGTTACACAACTTTTTGGAAGTTGATATACACTAATATCATCTATAGCAACATCGTTACCACTAGTTTGTTGAACATTAGATCTAACTATAAATTTTAAACTCGTATTTGATCCAGGATCAAGAGTCATAGGCGTTTTAGGATAGTTTTCCCATGCTTCAGTTTTTGGGATATTGCCTGTTGAAAAAGAAGAAATTTCAACACCTGAACCATCAACTAAGGCTACAACTAAATCAGGATCATATTGTGTGTTCCCTGATTTTAATAAATTCATTGCAAAAAACTCAACATTAATAGGCTGATTAGGAATAATATCATTAATCTGCTTTTCGTATAAAATTTCTGTTTTAGGAATAGTAGCTCCTATATTAACAACTAAAAACCTTCCTTTTGGTGTTGCCGGAACAGTAGCAGGAGTATGATCTACTGGTTGAACCCATGCCCCAAAAGGATGAACTATATGAGCTGTAACTGAATAATCTCCATCATCAATTGCTGGATTACCTTTACACTGTGTAGCTACCACTTGCCTTTCAAAACAATAATAGGTTGGGTTTATACCTGGCGACGACGTATCTTCACCATAACCAAACGTCTCATAAAGTAAATTACTATATGTTGGAACAGATGCCAAAACATACTCTACAGTTATTGTATGCGAACCGCTTGGCACATCTAAAAATGTTTTAGGATCAGCGGTATTGGTATTTGGTACTCCATCTAATAAATAATCATAATTAAAAGAACTACTTCCTGGATTGGTTACTGTTACAGTGGCACCAGCTGTACCATCACAATTAAAATCAGGATCAGAAACATTGATAGTTGGTGCTACTGGCACTGGGTCTAAAGTAATGGAAGGCATGGCATAAATACAACCATTAGCATCTTTTATATACAACGTATAAGTTCCTGGTAAAACATCTGCTTCATTTGTAGTTACCCAAGTAGCCTGATTATCAAAACTATATTCATAGGGAGGTGTACCTCCTTGTGGGTTAGTAATACGTACTTTTCCTTCTCCTGAAGATCCGCTGCATCCAGCTAATATAGAAACTCCAGAAGAAGCTGTAAGTGCTTCATCTGGTTGGTTTATGGTAATGTTCTCTGGAATTGTAAAACATTCTGATACACCCAGAGTATATTTTATTATAGCCTGATAATTACCTGAAGAAAGATTTGAAAAAACAGGATTAGAAACGTAAGTAACCCCATTATCTATACTGTACTCTAAAGTATATCCGTTAGCATTAGTAACATTAAATTGAATATCTCCAGAATTATCATTATAACATAAAATATCTGTTTTACTAATTGTATAAACTGGTGCTGGATTATCATTTATTGTTATAGATGTAGTCGTACTACAGTTGTTAAAATCTACTACTGTTATATCATAAACCCCAGATGCTGTTACAACAATTTCTGGAACAGTTTGAAAATCGGTTGTACTGTTTACAAAATAAAAATATGGTGCGGTTCCTCCTACTGGGTATACCGTAATCTCTCCATCCGTGCAAGTTAATGGTTTTGTAATGGCAGCGGTTGCGGTTAATAATGGCGGATCAATAATTTCAATATTTCCCGTATACGAACAACCATCTTCAGTTGTTACTTCTATTGTATATGTTCCAGCGTTTAGGTTAGAAAATGTATAATCACTTTGAGTTATAGGTCCTGCACTATTCACCAATGTGCCTCCACTATAAATTGCATAAGAATATTGTGGTCTAACATCATTAGCGGCTATTTTTACACTTCCCTTATCTCCATTACATAATGGTGATGTAATTACTGTGGAAACAGTAAAATTTCTTTCTCGTATTTGAATACCTGGTACGGTAAAAATACAAGGGTTTGAGGTTATTCCTGTCTGTCTTATATATACCGTATATGTATTTTGTGATGTGATTGAAAAAACATTACTCGCTTGGTATGTTATATTATCAAGACTGTATTCATAACCACCTGGTACACCTCCTACAGTTATCTCTCCAGGGGTATTACATATAATATCTTTGGTAGTAACCGTTGGATTTAATAAGTTTTGATATACGTTAAAATAATATCTATTATAACAACCTCCTGTATAATTTAATGTGACGCGATATTGTCCTGATGCATTAGCAGTAAAGTCTGGTCCTGTTCCTACTTGTGTCCATGTACAAGTTGAGCTTTCATTGGCACAGTCAGAATTTACAACTGCTGTACAACTACCTTCATCTAGCTTTTCCCAAATTATAGATGATGTATCAGAAATACCCGTTTGAATAACTCTTTCGGCATTAGCACCACACAAAAATATATTGGGTAATAATTTACCGTCATTTGGGCAAGTTACAACCTCATCAGCAAATGGTACAACAGGGTTAGATACGGTGTTACCAAAAGGAATCACAGTAATCTCTTGATCAATTGATAAACATGGAGCAACTGCTGTATCATGAACATAATATGTACCTGTACTATTTACTGTTATTGATTGAGTAGTACCTATAACCGGAGAACCTGACGGATCTGTAGACCATGAATATGAACTATATCCATTAGCTGCTGTTAATACTACACTGTCACCACAAAGTGTTTCTGTTTGTGTAAATAAACAATCGTCAACACCAACTAAAAAATTTGTTGCTTTAGGTACTAATAAGCACCCTGTATTAGTATTTAAACTTGGATCATCTGAAATATAAAAAGCTGGATTTTCAACTCCAGCATAGGTTACGTATGCTTGGTTATCTATACTATTAGAACAGGCATCGCTCAACATATTACAAGAAGGCACTACTTGTACTTTAAAACGAATCTCTAAAACTGGATCATCAATTTCAACAACAGAATCGTCAATTTTAAAAACAATTTCTCTCGTTACCGGATCGTAACTTTGAACACTAACTCCTGTAGGCAATATATCTAAATCTGCAGGATAATTAAAAATTGTATTTATAGGAAGTACATCTCTAATAGTTACATTAGTCGCAAAATCATTTCCTGTATTTTGAAAACCAATTACATAATTTAATTCATCTCCAAGAGTAACATTTGAACCTCCAATATCGTTACCCAATACGTCTTCTACAATTTTGGTAAGTACTATTTTTGGTTCAATAATTTCAACAGCTAAGGCGAAAAAATATTCAAAATACGCATCTTGACTACTTTCTAATCGTACAGTAGCTGATGTTGCATCATTAGGTATAACATTATATCCAGGGTTTGGAACGTTCAATATACCTGTATCAAATCCTAAAGTATTTGTACTGTTAGGATTTCTATTATTTACCGGCAAACCACTTAATTGTGTTACTGAACTATTGAAAAAATTATCAGCAGGACGATCTGTAGAAGATAGACTTACTCCATTAATTCTTAAACGATCATTTTTAATTGGTTTATCTCCTTCTAAAGCTGCAAATGCAAAACTTGCTCTTACTGGTACTGGTGCTGGCACTGTTCGAAACCCTGAAATAGGAACATCTAAATTAACAGAACTACTAATTGCGCTAAAACCGTCAAAACTAGTGATAGACTTACTAGGTAATGTAGGGTCTTCATAAACAATAAATAATGACCAACCGGCTGAATAACCAGTTCCATTGTAAGGATCAAAACTACCTGTTTCACCTTGTGCACTAGAGACGTTAGCTACAGTATAAGTTCCAGTCTTTGTGGCTAAACCAGTCACAATAGAAGTTACATCAGCATAACAAGAATATGGAAAAGAATTACCTGTTGGAGTACTTCCTGCGTCATAAATAACAGAACCTACAATATCGTTATATCCGCCAGATGGCCCTTTAAATTTAATATTAGTAATTGGTTCTGTTCCACTAGTTACTGCACCCCAATACAATCCAGCATATACAATTTCATAACACAACGGGTTTGGAATGACTAAATCTGCACTTGACGAACTAAATGTTGAAGGGTCTCCATCAATATCGATATATTTCATATCTACTTTATGATTATATACCCAATCGTCATTATAAGCATTATTGTTAGGTCCTAAAATATTATTACCTATTAATAGTATATCTCCTTTTAAATCTTGATCAAACCTTGGTGTAAAGGGTACATAATTTTGACCAACCATTTGCATGCTAAACAAAGCTAAACAAAACACTAATTGGTAAGTTCCTTTTTTTAGTTGTAAAGAATTACTCCAATCAAAAGTATCTGAAACTTTTAAACCTCTTGTTCTTTTCTTAATCGTAGTGAAAAAGGATATTATTTTTTTAGCAAAATTTTCTAAAAAATTTAGTCCAGAAAATAGTAATTCCAAAAAAGTAAATTTATCCATTATAACTAATTTTAATATTTCTTTATCCCTTTTTAAGCAAGTCAAAAAGACTACATTACTTGTTTTTACTTACACTAAAAATTTAGTATTGTAGTCTTTTTATTACCGTTAAAAAGTTTCATCTGAATTAAAATGTATTTTAACGAGATAAATATCGTAAAATTTTTCTAATAAATAGGGTAAAAACAAAAAAAATAAACACTTAGTCTAATTTTTATGCTTTTAAACGATAAAAGCCTGTTTTTTATGGAAGATTTATATTACAAAAACAGACTTGTATGTTCTTAGTTTTCAATTTTAACAATAGACATTTTACTATTGTAAGGTTTACTTCCTTTTGATTTTAAGGCGTTATTAGCAGCTGCTAAATCATTAAACCTTTCATAGTAAATAAAGTATTTACTTGAATTAACATCATAGAAGAAGTTAATATTAGATTGTCCTGCTTTTACTGCTTTTATTAAGAAGTCATCTCTTTTGGCTACATCGCTATGAACAGCAATCACTAAATAATAACCACTCTCAACGTTTTTAACATCTTTAATAATTTGTATGTTACTTTGCTCTTCACCAAAATCAAAATCTTCTGTCTTTAATGGCACTGAGCTTACAGAGGTAGTTGCTTTTATTTGGTTTAACCTAGCTCTATCTTTTTCATACCTGTCTTCTTCGTTATCATAGGTTGCACGCTTAATTCTACGTTTTCTCTCAATCTCTGTAGCTATTTTAATTTTCTCTAATTTCGATACCAAATTTTCTTTGGTTTTAATAGTTTGTGCTTGAACAGATTTTAATTCATTAATTGTTTTTTGATAACGCATACTTGTAGAATCTCTTTTATTAGATTCTTTATACAATCTATTTAACTCATTTATCTTATCATCCTGTTTCTTAATAACATTATCAATCTCTGATTGCAAAGATTCTAAAGCTCTATTCTCAGCCGTTACACTTTTAAAAGGTTTTGGTTGTTTGAAAATACCTTTATCACCTAAATCATTTTCTTCTTTTAAATCTTTAAGATCTTGTTCTTTACTAGCTATCTTCTCACTCAATTTTGTTAATAAATCTTCCTGAGTCTTCTTAGTTTCATTAGTAAATCTAGTTAATTCATCTACAGGCTTACTAATATCGTTAGTTTCTTGTTCTTTAGCCCTAGCTTCCTCTGCTGCTTTTGCTTTGGCTTTGGCCTCTGCTACCAATTTAGCTCTGGCTGCAGCTTTAGCCTTAGCTTCTGCATCTGCTTTGGCCCTAGCCTCGGCAGCCGATTTAGCTTTGGCTGCTTCTAATGCTAACTTAGCTTTAGCTTGAGCCTCTAACTTAGCTTTGGCTTCGGCATCTGCTTTGGCTTTAGCTATTTCCGCCAATTGATTAATTTTTGTTTTAGCCTGTGCTTCGGCATCTGCTTTAGCTTTGGCTTCGGCTGCTAACTTGGCTTTTGCTTCGGCGTCTGCTTTGGCTTTGGCTTCGGCTGCTAACTTAGCTTTCACTGCGGCGTCTGCTTTCGCTGCGGCGTCTGCTTTGGCTTTGGCTTCAGCTGCCAACTTAGCTTTCGCTGCGGCGTCTGCTTTGGCTTTGGCTTCAGCTGCCAACTTAGCTTTCGCTGCGGCGTCTGCTTTGGCTTTGGCTTCGGCTGCTAACTTAGCTTTTGCTGCGGCGTCTGCTTTAGCTTTGGCTTCGGCTGCTAACTTAGCTTTTTTATCTATTTTTGGTTTAGTAACCGTTTTAGGTTTTACTTTAATTCGTCTAGATTTTTTAACTGGTGTAATAAGTGCTCCTTGTTCATCATCATCACCATAAAGATATCGTTCAGTGTTTTTAAACCTATATGCCAATGTAATTTCATGAGAGCTTCCAAAAGTTGTCAAATCACCCATGGCCTTTTCATAATTATACTCCATAGCTATTTGGGAGGTAAGATTAAAACCTATTCCCCCTGAGAGTCCGTAAAGACTATTATACCCTGCCTGAGCCCATAATCCTTTAGGAATACTAAGCATAGCTATTCCTGAAACAACTGTTTGATCTTTTTTAAACTCAGACCTCACTAAACCAGAAAATTTAGCCTCATCAAAGAAACCTCCTCTTGCCAATAAATAACCCGTATACATAAGATGTGCCTGAATACTTTGCTCAGGATCATCCTCAACCATTTTTGAGGTCTTTAAATTATATAGTGCTAAATTGTTTATTGACAAACCAAAATCGAGAAAAGCTGTTCCGTAGTTTATTCCTGGATTTATGGTTAACAGTGAATTAGAAGGAATATTATCTAATGACGGGTCTGAAAAGTTTGTTACAACCTTTCCATTATTGATGCCACTTTTATAGAACCCAAGGTTCATACCAAATGTTAAATTGCTTTCTCTATTAACAGCAACATTATAAGCGTAATTTAACACACCCCCAAAGGTTGTGAGCACTCCATAATCTTGTTGAAACAAGCCAACACCAATACCAGAGTTTTCACTAAACCTTCCGCCATAACTTAACAAATAAGTTTGTGGAGCATTATCGAATTGAACCCATTGTCTTTTATTATATATACTTACATACTTATTTTGTTCTCTAACAAAACTAAATGTAGGGTTCATTATATATCTATTAAACTTTAAAGAATTTCTAACAGGTAATACAAACGACATAACCCCACCCTCTTGAGATTGAGAATAGAACTGTTGTGTAGCACAAAAAAATAAAACGATGTATAATAGATATCTCTTCATCTTATTTAATTACTGTTATTGATCCTTTTCTTGTTTTATTATTTTGTGTAGTGATAACATAATAGTAAACCGGGCTTATTGATTTGAAATCTAACCCACCTTGAGGCCAATCATTTTTATAGTCGTTTGTTTTAAAGACTATCTTTCCTTCAGAACTTATGATTAAAACTTCAGAATTCGTTCCACTAACATACTCGGTAGGAATTACCCAAGTATCATTGATGCCATCTCCATTAGGACTTATTACATTTGGTATATCTGCTACATCTGGAAACTGATTAGATTCTTGCACTTCAAATACAAGTTCGCTAGATATGTTACAACCAACTGTTTGTGTAATAACTACCTTATAGGTTCCTCCTTGGGTGGCTTCATAACTACTAGTAATAGCCCCCGAAATAAGAGAATCATTAAAATACCAAGCATATTCTGGAGTATCAGCATCAGTTGTTACCGTTGCTACTAAGGTCGCATCTTCTTCTATTACATTGACATCTGATACATCTAAGCTACTTGCAAGTTGTTCTACTTGAAGATCTATAGAAGCATTTTCGGTACAACTTCCAAAGTTAATATCTACAGCGTATGTCCCTGCCTCACTAGCATCATAAGTTTGATTTGTTTCTCCCGCTATGGCTTGTCCATCTTTATACCATTGGTAACTATTACCAGCAACACTACTACTTAATGTAGTTGCACCACCACTTGGACAAAATGGATTACCCAAACTAGAATCTACTGTAGATGTAGTACCACCAGAAGCTTCACTTACAGTAACACGATTTGAATAAGAGTTAGATGTACAGGATCCATAATTAGTTTCAACAAAATAAGTTCCAGGTTCGCTTACGGATAAAGTAGATCCTGTATCAACAAAAACTGATGTGGTTGGAGTTAACTCTTTATACCAATTATAGGTTAGCGACGGATAGTTTAACGGTGAATCGTTAGTGCCCGTCCCTGGATTATCTATGGTTAATAAATAATTTCCTCCAGAACAATATACTGCTGTAGCCACTAAATTATTAATAGAAAAAGGACTGTCTTGAACTTTAAAATACGCAGGAAACGCAACTGAACCTGTACTTGTTGCTACTGGAGATGTACTTTTTATTCTAATTTTATAGCCTTCTCCGGCTATCGTTTCTGGAAAAGAAAAATTTAAAGTTGCAGGAGATGTTACGACACTACCTGCTGCTGAAGTATATATTACTGTAGCATTTGCAAAACTTCCTGATGCATCTGAAAGTTCTATAATGAATTGATTTGAAGCATCAAACGCTGATTCTGGCGAAAATGTAAATGTAGCATTATAACTATTAAACGATGGACTTGCACATGCCTGAGTAAAACCTAAATTTGGTGTTCCAATAACTTGAGCACAAACATTTTTAGTAAATGATAGAGCTAACAAAAAAAAGACATTAATGGCAAAACTTTTCATGCTGTTTTTTTTTAAAGGCTATACTTCTTAATACACTTTACTTTAAACTCTAACATCTTGTTAGAATTAATAAACACATACTTAGCTAATAATTATAAGAGTTATTATGCATTAAAAATCTTTAGATTCTATTGAATAATTGCTTAAACTTCTTCTCACCTTTAATTCATTAAATTTAATCTGAGTCTATGTTTGTTGCTGCTATTTTATTGATTCTTAATCTAAAGTCAGGTCGCTTTGAATTTTTTACATCAATAAATGTTTCTGAATTACGACCTTTTGAGTATACATTAAAAAATGCACGGTTACCATACCAATTTTCTAAATCTTCGTTGTTAGAATTGTTTTCAACAAAAATGTTTCCATTACAATTATTGAAATACATATCGCTAAACTTAATTTTTTCTAAGTTATTAATATTGATATTGATGTCATCCTCTAATATAACTGCTGGGTTAAATCCTGAAATTACACTCCTATCCATATCTAAAGAAGTATTTGCTCCTACATAGACCGCTTCTTTAACTAATCCCATTTTAATATCGCTATCTAAATTTTCACTCGTATTTATAAATGTTAAGTTTTTTGCAACCACTGATGTTCCTTTTTTAGAAAAATCAACTTCTTCTTTTTTATCATAAGAACGAATTTGCAAACATCTAGAACCACTACTACTTGAAATGTAAGGAGATCTGATAGCTAAAGAGTTAACTAACTGGCTTTGCGTTCCATAATTAAACCCATAATCATTATTGTTTGAATTATAAGAAACCATATTAGTTAAGCTAACATCGCCTCCCCATACTTCAAATGAATCTCCAGCAGAAAAACTTACCATGATATTTTCGAATATGGTTTTATGACCAACACCGGCCAATAGTAGTCCATTAAAATTACCAACACCTCTAATTTTTTTACCTGTATATTCTATTCTAACATATCTTAAAATACCAGAATCACTTTTTAAATCAGTACCTCCAAAATTTGTATACGCATAATCAGCTGCATTTAGCTGTGAATGATAAGAAGCTACAGAACCATTTCCGAATTTGTTAGAAGGAGCATCACCGAGAATAATTAAACCTCCCCAATCTCCAGATCTTTTAACACCTCGATTTGAAGTGAACACAATTGGATCTGTTTCTAAACCATCAGCTATAATTTTAGCTCCTTTGGTAATTGTAAGAGATGCTTTAGAAGCATAATCACCTATTATTACTGTTCCTGGCTCTATAGTGAGAGTAGCATTATCTGTAACAAAAACACTTCCCATTAAAAGGTACACATGCTTTTTATACAATTTAGTATCTTGACTAATCTTACCCGCTAAAATTTGAGTAGCCTCCCCATAATCAACTTGATTAGGGTTAAACTCTGTCCAATTATTTAGCCAATTATTAGCACCTACTATACCCTTCTCTTGTTGGGCGTAGGTATTCCCAATTACCAAAAGAATAATCCATATAATATGAGCAAACTTTTTCATCTCAAAAAATTAATTATTAATATTCTGTCAATTATTATGCAATTATAATAAAAAAATCCTATAAAATGCGTTTTTTATCGATAAAACGCATTAATTGATTGATTTACTTATGTCAACAACTGTACAATAGTATAAAAAAATCCTATAAAATGCAAATTTTATCGACAAAATACACTTTTGGATTTAAATTATTAATATATTATATGAGTTTTTGGTACCATAAGTATAAAAACTATTGACAAATTGAATAAAACACTACTCAAAAAAAAATAAAAAGTATAGCTCTAAACTTTAAAAATTAAAACAGTAATAAGTACTTATTCAAATTTTCAGAGATACCTCGTAATGACAAATCCTATTAATAAAACCAGATTAAAAAGGGTTAGTAAACGTTAAAAACACACATAAAAAAAGAGAACATTCTGTAAACCAAAATGTTCTCTCATTATTATATAATATTTCTATAAATTAATGGTATTGACCATATTCATGTAAAGACTTTAAAGTTTCTTCAAAAAATAAAATACCGGAAATTAAATTTGTAGTATCTGCATAGGGCAACATTTTCTTTTGAAATTCAGTACTATTTTCTAGATAATCATCAGTAGACTCAAATTCCGATTCCAATGTCTTTCTATTATCACTATTGTTTGGAATCCCCAAATCCTCCATACTAACACCTGGTTTTGTTGTAAATGCTATATATGGTAATATTTTTACAAGAACATCAATACGCTCAATATAAAGATCTAATAATTCTCCTTTTTGCATATTCTGTAGTTCCTCTATATCATGGTACTTACTAATAGAAACATTATCTCTAATAATATTTTTAGATGCATTCTTTTTCTGAGCAAAACTAATATTTGCTACTAAAAACATGCTAATACTGAATAAAAAAATCTTTAATTTCATATCTAAGACTTAAGGGTTGAAAAAACAAATTTATGTAATTAATCGTAAAAAACAATCATTTTATCGAATTTTTGTAATAAAAATTAAAATATTATACTTTTTAAGAGGGATTAATACTACGTAACATATTTAAGTCCTTCAAAACATTGCAATTATGAAATTGTTACAATATCAAAAATGTATTAGAAAATTAAAACAATGTTTAAAAAATAACTATTCTAATTAATAGCAAAACTTGAAAATAATATTCTGCAATAAAAATCACCTAACTAGTTTGGATAACTATGCAAAAAAGATTCTACTTCCAAAAGTATCTTCTTGGCATTTTCTTATATAAATTTGGCTAAAATTTTAATTCTAAAGACATACTGCAACATTTAGTTACTTTTTTTAACTAAAAGAAAATCATCATATAAAGTGATTTTTATCATAAAATAAGTTTATTCCATAGCCTATATTTGAGTTATAACATGTTGTGCATCATATAAAAATGAAACCGAAAGAACTTATTGAAAAATGGATTGAATTATTCAACGAGGGAAATGCAGAAGAAATAACCGAATTGTATCATTTAGATGCCATAAATCATCAAATAGCTAACAAACCTGTCGAAGGTAAAAAGGCTATTGGAGAAATGTTTACAACTGAATTTAATACAGCGAACATGACTTGCATTCCAGAAAATATATTTGAAGACGGAGAATGGGCTATTTTGGAATGGAAGGATCCTTTAGGTTTAAGAGGTTGTGGATTTTTTAAAGTAATTGACGGGAAAATTAAATTTCAACGTGGATATTGGGATAAGTTGTCGTTTTTAAAAATGCACAATCTTCCTATTCCAACGGAATAAAAATACGAACGCACAACAATGACTATAAGTAAATGCTTGCTCTTGCCTACCTCTAAAAATCCTTTTGAATTTTTAGCTTGGTGTGTAATTTAACCCACGCAGCTACTCATAGTCAAAACAATTTAACATGGATAATTGTCCATGTTAAATTGTTAGCGCTAATTAAAAAAAGATGACATTTCTACAAAAAATAATACAACAATTATTAGTAGATACGAGAAGTCATTACTGTACCTGTAAAAATTCTTTAGATCGAAATCCAACATATCCTTCAAAAGAAAACGGTTGTAATATTTCCACTCTTAAATTTATTTATTATGAGGTACGATAAATTAAGTAAGGATGAATTAGTATCGAAAATTGCGAAACTCGAGCGCGATTTAGTCAAAGCTAATAGTATCATTAATAAAATAGAAAAGACAGAAGACTTGCGCAATCAGCAGAGTTCAATTTTGAAATTTATAAATTCAATGGCAATCCCTTCAGCTGATAAATCTACCGTTGATGAATTAACTAAGGCTTTACTTAAGGCTGTAAAAGATTATACAAGAGCAGATCTGGCTACATTTAGCTTGTATCTACCCAATAAAAAAGAATTATTCCTTCTCCATATTGAAGCAGATCAAGATGCATTGAAAAGAGTAATAAAAATTGCAGGAAAAAAAATAGTCAAAATCTCATCGCCTGTTGATGACAAGACATATAGATTGATTACAAAAAAACTGGTGGCCACCTGCAAAACTTTTACCGAAGTTACATTTGGTGCCATTCCCAAAGTTATTGATAAGGCAATACGAGCAACAACAGACATAGACCGTTTGTATCCAGTGGCCCATGTTATAGAAGGTAAATTATACGGCACTACCTTACTTGGTTTTAAGAAGACACAAACCTCTCCATCAATTGAACTATTAAAATCTTATGCTCATTTAATGTCGGTTTCACTAAGGCGCTATAACGCTGAAAAAGCACTTCAGAATTCTGAAATAAAATATAGAACATATATTGAGCATGCACCACTTGGAATTTTTATCGCAAATGATAAAGGTAAATACATTGATGTTAATCCGGGAGCAGCTGAATTATTAGGTTATACACAAGATGAGTTATTGAATCTCTCAATTCCTGATTTGTTAGCAAATAGAAAAGATATAGATAGTTTTCAAAAGCTAAAGGACAACGGGAAATTAAACAATGAAATAAATTTAAAGAAAAAAGATGGAACAGTTATCAATGTAAGATTAGATGCTGTTCTTCTACCAAATAAAAAGTTTATTGCCTTTCATACAGACATCACTAATCATAAGAAATTTGAAAAGGAATTAATCGCTGCCAAAGAAAGAGCAGAAGAAAGCAAGGCTAATATTACGGCAATAATTGAAGGTACTAGTGATAGTATATGGGCATTTAATAATAGCTATGAGCTATTATATATTAATAACACATTTCGACAAGAGTTTTTAAAATCTTTTGATATTCTTCTTAAACCTGGAATGAATCTATTAAAAGCTATTCCAAAATCGTTACAACCTTTTTGGAAACCAAGATACGACAGGGTTTTAAATAACGAACAATACACTATAGAAGATGTCGTTTCAACCAAAAACGGAACATTGTATATTGAAGTTGTATTTAATCCCATTATAAAAAATGGACAAGTTATTGGGGGCTCATGTTTCGGTAGCAACATTACTTCACGTAAGTTAGCCGAAATTGAATTACAAAAAGCAAAAGAAAAAGCCGAAGAAAGCGATCGCTTAAAATCAGCATTTCTCGCAAATATGAGCCATGAGATTCGTACACCTATGAATGGCATTTTAGGTTTTGCAGAACTATTAAAAGAACCCAGACTAACTGGTGATCAACAAGAAAACTATATAAATATTATAAAGAAAAGTGGTGACAGGATGCTTAATATTATTAACGATATTATAGATATTTCTAAAATTGAATCAGGACAAATGAAATTTGTCACTAAAGACTCTAATATTAATAAACAACTAGAATATATATATACTTTCTTTAAACCTGAGACAGAAACCAAAGGCATCCAATTTGTCATCAAAAATAACTTACCACCAACAGAAGCCATTGTTCGAACTGACCGTGAAAAACTATTTGCTATTTTAACCAATCTTGTTAAGAATGCCATTAAGTTTACAGACCAAGGCTCAATTGAATTAGGATGCAAACCGAATGGAGAATTCATTGAATTTTTCGTAAAAGATTCAGGTGTTGGTATTCCAAAAAATAGGCAGACGGCTATATTTGAACGTTTTATTCAAGCTGATATTGAAGATTCTAAAGCTTTTCAAGGAGCCGGATTAGGTTTGTCCATTACAAAATCCTATGTAGAAATGCTTGGTGGAAAAATTTGGGTAGAAAGCGAAGAAGGTAAAGGCTCAACATTTTATTTTACAATTCCTCATAATATAAAGCACAGCGAAAAAACTAATGTTCAAAATATTGCTCTTACTGATTTAGAAAAAGAACAAATTAGAGGTTTAAAAATATTAATAGTTGATGATGATGAAAATTCAAAATTATTAATTTCTAAATTAGTTAATAGTTACTGTAAAGAACCTATATATGCAAATAATGGTCTTGAAGCTATTGAAGCTTGCAAAAACAATCCAGACCTTGACTTAATTCTAATGGACATTAAAATGCCTAAAGTCAATGGATATGAGGCTACAAAACAAATTAGAAAATTTAACAAAGAGGTTGTCATTATTTCACAAACTGCCTTCGGTTTGTCAAAAGACAGAGAAAAAGCTTTAGAGTCGGGTTGCAATGATTATATTTCAAAACCCATTAAAAAAGACTTAATTCTCAACTTATTGGAAAAGTATTTTAGTTAAAAACAATTTATACACTACAAATTTTTATTTTGAAATCTGTTCTTTAATGTTTCTGGAAGAGTTTCCTATTTTGATTTTATAAGTAACTGATTCTATCTAACATTCTTTTTTTACTTCATTATAATAAGCTAATTCTTTAACAGATAATTGTATAGCTATGTGTTCTGTGCACCCTCTTTTAGCCATTTCTTTTTTACACTATCTACTTAAACTCCCCCCCACTGATATCATTAATAAAACACAGAACAGTTATCCCATCACTATTAAATAATAAACAGCAAAATTTATTGCTTCATTTACCTATTAAAATCTTCATACCATAATATTCCTTTTTAATATTGTTTTTAAATAAATTTTAAATTAAGGTGTAATAATTATTGTTTTAAGCCACCAACCTAGAAAACATTATAAATTATGACATTACAAGGAGCATATACCTTTATAGAAAGTTTGAAAACCGAAACAACTAAAAAATCTGAAATTAAAGTTTATGAGAAATTCCTTTATATTTTAAATGAATTAAAAAATAGAGAGTTCTCAAAAGAAGAAATTCAATCTATTGAGATGCAACTTGAAAGCTTAAACTTAAAATCAAATCCTGATAATAGAAAAAAATACTTTAATAAAGTACTTAAAAAATTTGAAACCTATTTAAATAAAACATTTTCCTTAACTCCCAAAGGCTATTATACTAATATGGGCATAGGCTTAGGTTCCTCCTTTGGAATTATTTTGGGAATTGTATTTTTATCAAGTCTTGAAAGGTCCTTAGGTATTGCTTTGGGTTTGTGTTTTGGAATGTTAATTGGATTAGTTATTGGCAAATCTCTAGACTCCAAAGCCAAGAGCGAAGGCAAAATGATTTAACTTATCTCTCTGCCCTTTAAAATTTAATTGTCAACACTATACATTATACTAATTACGACGCTAATTATTTAGCGAGGACTTTTACATCCAAATTCTAAAAAAGAAAAGAACTCTTAGCACACAATAATACATACCTATTCCCTATTTTAAAATCACTTGGTGCTACAGATGAAAATATTTCAAGATATGTTAAAAAGGAAACAGAAAGTATTTTAAATCCATGGAATACTTATTTCTATAACTATAATCCAGCAAAAGAGTTTGGGAAATTAAGTGTTCCAATATTATCTTTAAATGGAAGTAAGGACGTACAAGTTGATGCAACAATAAATCAAAATGCTATACGGAATGCTTTAATTAAAGGAGGTAAGAAAAACTACAAAATTGTTGAATTAGAAAACATGAATCATTTATTTCAAGAATGCAAAACAGGTGAAATTAATGAGTATAAAAAAATAGAACAAACAATCTCTCCAATTGCATTGAAAGAAATTTCTAATTGGATTTTATATACTACTCAAACAAATTAAATTTTAATATATTAGGATGAAACATAAACGGTATCTGTAATTTAATACAACTCGAACATAAAAAACAACATTTGGGTTACTCTTAATAGTAAAATTATGAATGCAACTATAATTTAGCCTCAATAAAAGTGTCCATAAAAACAATTATGCTATTATGACAAAGAAAAAAATAAAACAAATCCTCAGAATTACATTTATTATTGCAAGCATATCCTCGTTGTGGTTCGTACCATGGATTTTGGTAAAGGCATGGATTTTACCATTACCAAATACAGTTCAAGAGCAATTAGAAGAAGGTATCGGTCATGGATTTGATGGCATGATTGTTTACGTGGACCAAGGAGGAAAGCCTCCAGAATTGTATGCAGCAGGTTGGCACGACCGAAAAAACAAAATACCTGCCTACCCACAAGCCCTATTCAAGATAGCCAGTATTACCAAGCTATATATCGCTGTAGCAACCACAAAATTAGTCAAAGCAGGACGTTTGTCTTTAGATAAAACGCTCGCTGAATACTTTCCAGAACTGGCTGGAAGAATTGAATATTCAGACAAGATAACCTTGAGAATGATGCTGCAACATCGGAGTGGCATACCCAATTATGTAGACCATCCTGATTATTGGATAAAACCTCCAAAAAACAGACAAGAAACATTGGAGTATGCATTGGATTTACCAGCTGACTTTAAACCAGATGAAGATTATGGCTATTCAAATACCAATTATATGTTGATTGAAGACCTCATTGATAAAACGTTGGGATATCCTCACCAGCAATATATAAAAAATGAAATTTTAATACCACTTGGGCTAAAACACACGTTTGGTTCCTTACAAGACGTAGATATAGATGATGTGATGAGTGGCTATTATGTTGGTTATAATGAAGATTTTAAAACTAAAAATACAGGCTTAATGCTAGCAACCGCTGAGGATGTGGGCAAATTCCTGAGAGCATTAAACGATGGCTCCGTATTTAAGGAAGGGGAACAGGTAATCTATTCCTCTATTTACGAATATGAACATACCGGTCTGCTTGTTGGTTATCAAAGCATTGCAAAGTACTTTAAAGACATCGATACAGTTATTATTCAATTTAACAATACAACTAATTTTGATGGATATGACTGGAATTTAGCGGAAATCATTTATAGTCGTATTGTAAAAATAGTGAGAAACAAAAATACCGATTAGCTGTATATATAATAATGCTTAAAACTTAAATTATAAATCTATAATAATTATATTAAGATTCTTTTGAAGCGACTGCCTGTTGTAATTTTGAATTGGTCTCTTTAAAAACCTTATTCACCATCTTATATATGTCAGGTATTACTGTTCTTGCCAATTTAGAATTACTATTTAAAAGAACACAAATACCCAAATCGGCATCAGGATAGACTGCAATTTCATTTCTATAATTATTAACACTTCCTCCATGGTGAAACATGGTTTTTTGATCATTATTTTCTACAAATTTATGTATCCTCCACCCAAAGCCATAGTAAGAACTTACATGACCTGGCCATTTCTGATAATATTTGCTATGCCCTTTAATTTCAACAAAAGGGGTAAAAGCCTGATTTAAATCAGCCTTATCCATTATCTCTGGACAGTGCCCAAGCAATAACCTCATCCATTTGGCCATATCAAGGGCACTAGCATTAATACCTCCCGCAGCTACAGCATTATAGTAATGATGGTTAAGCTTTAATGGTTTCCATCTATTATACCTTTTAGAGTATGGTAAAGCAAAATCTTTATTATGCTCTAGACTATTATAATCCATTGAAATAGTATTCATTCCCAAGGGGTTAAAAAATCTATTTTTCAACAATGTCCTAATATCTTGATGCGTTGATATTTTCATCATCTCTGCACTAAGGGCAAACATGGCATTTTGATAGCTATACATCTCTCCTGGTTTACTAATTGGAGTTACCAATTTAAAACGTTTAGCAATATCGATTAATGGCAATCCAGCCTCGACAAGATTGGTATAACTATGGTAAGGAGCTCCCGAGGTTTGCGATAAAATATTAGCTAGTGTAATGTGGTTTGTATTAATGCTATCTCCCAATTGAAATTCGGGAATATAATCACTAACCTTATCTGTCCAATCTAATAAGCCTTCACTCTTTAATTTAGCCGCTAAAACTCCTGTAAACCCCTTTGATAGCGATCCAAGTCGAAATACAGTTTTACCATCAACTTTATCATTAGATTCAATATTCCTTTTTCCAAATCCCTCAGAAATCATGATAGAATCTCCCTTAACGATGCTTACTCCAGCTCCTACTATATCTCCTGAAGCTATAGCGTTTTTAAAATATACGGAAAGAACATCATACAATTTTTGCTGATGCTCTTTATATATTTTGATATTTTTTTTATTCACCTCAGCTTTTTCAATTTCAGTAGTCGAAATTGCTGCTCCTTTATCAGAATTAGTGACAGACCTAACAACACTTAAGGTTAGCAAAAAAAACATAAAAATTAAGAATGTAGGTTTTCTAAAGATTTTGAATTTCTGCATAGGTAAATAGCGCTTAATTTTAGATGTAACGCTACGAATATAGGACGAAATACTCAATTAACCGATAAAAAACAGTTTATTTTTCTAATTATGACTATTAATTTTCGTTTCTGTAAAAACTACTTTACAAATTATATTTAATACCTACATTAATTCCAGCTCCGCTTATATTTACAAATTGAGTTGGAATTTTCCTTGGTTCATTTTCAGGGACTGGTGTTGTTGAGCTTTGAGTGTAAGTATCTGTAAATAAAAATTCTTTTTCAGATATAGGTAAATCTGCTAATTGCTGACCAGAAACCAGCTGTGATTGATTACCTGTCACTGCTTTGGTTTCATATTTTTTAATGGAAGCTGATTTACTTTTTACGCTAAAGTTTTTAAACTCAAATTCGCCAAAAAGACTCAATTTTTTATTAATTGGATAAGTAACACCAAAAGCTCCTGCAAAGCCTGTACTGAATTTAGATTTCACTTCAGATTTTGCATTTACTAAAATATCGGTTCCCGAACCACCCCCATCAATCTGTCTTACATTAGTTTCTATATTCAATGTACCAGAAGCAGTCATTATCACTCCAACTCTAGCATAAGGATTTACTTTTTTAAATGCAGGAGTAATATATATAGCTGGCATTAAATCTATCCCTCCGCGTATATAGGCTATTTCTTCAGAAACTAATTGTGGACTAGTAAATTTACCTATGGTTTCTTTACTTCCGTTAAAAAAATTAATACCTAGTTCCGCTCCCAAATAAGGATTAAACATATATCCTCCTGTAAGGTTAAACTTATAGCCACCTCCTAAAGTTCCATTAAGCGATTTTACATTTACAGTAGAACCATCCGTACTAATCTCTGTAGATTGCTGAATCATAGTAATACCATTTGGATCTGCATTATTAAACTCAGTTTTTCCAGATTGTGCTATAATGCCACCACCTGCTCGTAAATAAAACCCATTAGATTTTTGCTCTTCTTGACCTTTCATGATTCCACTAAATCCTAAAAGAATAGATAGCATAATTATTGCTTTCGTTTTCATATTATTAAATTGTTTACACTATTTAAAAAAAATATTATTAGCAAAATTAAGGCTAATTGAAAGCATTGTTTGCTACATAAGTTGCACAGTCTCTCTATTTACAAAACTTTAACTTTTATAAAATTTAAACAACTTTTAAAAGCTATTTATTTACTATAGTTTACTTTTAAATTTTGAATAAATCACCCTTTATATGGAGCTTACAAGTATTCTTTTTTTACTACTAACAGCTTTTGTTATTTATGCATTTACAAGAAGAAAACAGCTTCATTATAAAAAACCAAATTAGAAGCGTCTATTGCAATAGTTACGTTTCTAATTTGATTTTAATAACTCAACTTTACTAATTTCTATATTATTTACTTATTTGTTTATTCTTTAACTAATTGTAAATTCTCATCTAAAGGCGTCATTTTAGGCATTAATAAATGTACCAAACCAAGTATGATTAAGTAACATGAGCCTGCAACTAGAAAAGCCCAAAAATACCCTGTATTTCCTGCTGTATCTAATACCGATCCTAAAAGTGCATCTGCAACAATACCTGCTGCGGCTCCTACCATGCCTCCTATGCCCACAACCGAAGCGGTTGCTTTCTTAGGAAACACATCAGATGCCAACGTAAAGATATTAGCAGACCAAGCTTGATGACCTGCGGCTCCTAAACCTATTAAGAAAACAGCCAACCACTCATTGTCCGTTATAGCTACAAAGGCTACTGGTAATATTATCAAAGCACATATTAGTAAAGTTATTTTTCTAGCCTTGTTAATTGTCCAGCCTTTCTTTATAAAAACTCCCGATAGATAACCTCCCAAAATACTTCCACCATCGGCCATAATATAAATTACAAAAAATGGTAAGGCAATGTTGTGAATATTCACTCCAAAAGTATCGGCTAAAAATTTAGCACCCCAGAATAAGTAAAACCACCAAACAGCATCGGTTACTTTTGCTAAAGCAAATGCCCAGGTCTGGCGTTTTGCCGCCACTGCTTTCCATGGTAATTTTTCTTCATTTTCGATTTCTGAATCACTGTTTATGTAGGCTAACTCTTCTTTAGTTACTTTAGGATGCACTTCTGGCTTTTTATACATTCTAAACCATAAAAACACCCAAAAAGCACTAAGCGCTCCTGTAATTAAAAAAGGGATTTGCCAGTTTTTGCCATCTTCATGAACAATCCAACCAACCACAAATGGTGCTGCGATGGCGCCTACACTGGTGGCCGCATTAAAAAGACCTGTGGCAAAAGCACGGTCTTTTTTTGGAAACCATTCTGCCGTTGTTTTTATAGCTGCCGGAAAGTTTCCTGACTCTCCAAAACCTAAACCAAACCTTGCTGCTGCAAAGCCTATAATGCTCCAACCTGGACGAACCAAAGCATGCAGCATCCCAAAAAAACTCCAAAGACCTATGGATAAAATGTAACCTTTTTTTGTACCTAAACGGTCAATTAATCCTCCCATTGAAATCATTCCAAGAGCGTAAGCAACTTTAAATGAAATCATAATATAAGAGTAATCACTATTGGTCCAGCCGAACAGTTTTTCTAGTGTTGGAGCTAATACTCCAATAATACTTCTATCAAAATAATTGATAGTAGTTGCAAACATTAAAAGTGCTAAGATCCGGTAGCGATAATTGCCAATCTTCTGAGTTTCGTTCATAATCAATTTAGTTTAGTATGTGTTAATTCAATTGAAATTGAAATAGTTTTTTGCATTATTGTAACATATATCTTGAACCATATGTCCTAAAAATTCTATGTCATTTGGAACGAGTCCTTTCTTTACATCTTCCGCTATTAAATCACATAAAATACGTCTGAAATATTCATGTCGCGGAAACGATAAAAAACTTCTACTATCTGTAAGCATACCTACAAAACGACTTAACAATCCCATATTGGACAAGGTATTAAGTTGTTTTTCCATACCATCCTTCTGGTCTAAAAACCACCAACCAGAACCCCATTGCATTTTGCCTGGCGTGCCTCCTGTTTGAAAATTACCCATCATGGTCGCAAAAACTTCATTCTGCGACGGATTTAAATTATAGGTTATTGTTTTAGCCAATTGATTTGTTGAATTAAGGGTATTAAAAAGTTTAGACATAAATTCTGCCATAGGAAAATCGCCTATAGAATCGCAGCCAGCATCTAAGCCTACTTGTTCAACTAATCTACTATTATTATTTCTGATGGGACCTAAATGGTATTGTTGCACCCAATCAAATTTATGGTATTGCTTTGCTAAATGGATAAATAAACTGGATCTGTATTTATTAATTTCTGAAGTTGAAAGTTTGTTTCCTTCTAGTTTTTTGTTGAAAATAGCAGAAACCTCTTCTTGCGTAAAATCTTCAATGGCTAAGGCTTCACCAACACCAAAATCTGATAAACGGCATCCGTTTTCATTAAAATATAGAATTCTGGCATCAACAGCTTTTAGAAAATCTGAATAGGTTTTTATTTCAAAATTTACTGTACTGCCTAATTTATTAATGTAAGGCATAAACTTGTCGTGCCCAATAAAAAATAATTCGTCTGCTCTAAATGTTGGATAAACTTTTGTGAAAAAACCAGCCTTTGCAATGGCTTTATGATATTGTAAATCGTCCGTTGGATCGTCTGTTGTGCAAACCGTCTCAACATTCATAAGCTCCAATAACTGTGCTGGAGTTTTGTGTTCTAAAATGGCATTTGACTTTTCATAAATTATATCTGCCGTATTTGGTTGCAGAATATCATCGATATCAAAATAACGCTTCAACTCTAACTGCGTCCAATGAAACAAAGGATTTCTTAAGGTATAAGGTACCGTTTCTGCCCATTTATCAAATCTATCTTTTAAACTAGCAGAACCTGTAATGAAATTTTCGTCAACCCCATTAGCACGCATACCTCTCCATTTGTAGTGATCGCCATTCAACCAAGCTTCTGTAATATTTTTAACAGGCTGGTTTTCTGCGATGAGTTTCGGTGATAGATGATTATGATAATCTATAATTGGCATATCCTTAGCGTAGTTATGATATAATTCTACAGCGACATCCGAGTTCAATAAAAAATTATCAGTAATAAATGTTTTAGCTTTAATTAAGGTCATTATACTAAGCTTTTTGAAATTCCAAATTCTAATCCTCTTAGTTCTGCTAACCCACGTAATCTACCAATCCCTGAGTAGCCCGGATTTGTTTTTTTATGTAAATCGTCTAACATTTGGTGACCATGGTCTGGACGCATAGGAATCAAGGCATCTTTCATACCTGCAGCTTTTCGTCTGCGTTCTTCTATAACTACTTCTTTTACAACGTTAAACATATCGACATCGCCTTCTAAATGATTTGCTTCGTGGAAATTCCCTTTTTCATCACGTTGTGTACTTCTAAAATGTAAAAAGTGAACGCGGTCTGCAAAACGTTTGAAAATCTGAACCAAATTATTATCTGCTCTCACGCCTAAAGATCCCGTACAAAAAGTAATACCATTTGCTCTATCTGGTACTTGCTCAAACAAATATGCATAATCATCTTCTGTACTTACCACCCGTGGTAAACCTAAAATTGGATAGGGTGGATCGTCCGGGTGAATACACATTAACACATTATTTTGCGCTGCTACTGGCACAATTTCCTTTAAAAACAATGCTAAATTTTCTCTTAATTTCTCGGCATCAATATCTTTATAAGTATCTAAAATAGTTTGAAATTGCTCCAACGTATAGCCTTCCTCTGCACCTGGTAAACCAGCAATAATATTATTGACTAGTTTTTGTTTATCGTCTTTTGAAAGTTTATCTACATAGACTTTGGCTTCGGCTTTTTGTTCTTCGGAATAAGAGGCTTCAGCTCCTGGTCTTTGCAATAAATATAGTTCAAAAGCAGCAAAGGCAATCATGTCAAAACGCAAGGCTTTAGAACCGTCTTCTACCTCAAACGCCAAATCAGTACGTGTCCAATCTAAAACCGGCATAAAGTTATAGCAAACGATATTGATGCCACAACTTGCTAAATTTTCAATACTCTTTTTATAATTTTCGATGTATTGCTGAAAATTTCCCGAACGCGTTTTGATATTTTCATGTACAGGAATGCTTTCTACTACACTCCAGGTTAATCCCTTGCTTTCAATAATGTCTTTCCGCTTTTGAATCTCATCAACCGTCCAAACTGTTCCGTTTGGAATATGATGTAAAGCAGATACAATGCCTGTTGCACCTGCTTGTTTTATATCTGATAAAGATACGGGATCATTAGGACCGTACCATCTCCATGTTTGTTCCATAATAATAAATTAAATTTCTATTAAACACCACTATAAGCTGCAAATCCACCATCAATAGGAATTACAACACCTGTTACAAAAGACGATGCATCATCACATAAATACAATGTTGTGCTTATTAAATCTTCTGGCTCTCCATAGCGTCCCATGGGTGTTTGGTCGATAATTTGCTGTCCGCGTTGTGTTAAACTACCATCTGTATTCGTTAATAAGGTTCTGTTTTGATCTGTTAAGAAAAACCCAGGCGCTAAGGCATTCACACGAATACCTACTCTTGAAAAATGCACAGCCAACCATTGCGTAAAATTAGAAACCGCTGCTTTTGCTCCGCTATACGCTGGAATTTTAGTAAGTGGAGTGAAGGCATTCATAGAAGATATATTAAGAATATTACATCCTTTCCTTCCCACCATATCTTTTGCAAAAATTTGAGTAGGCAATAGGGTTCCAATAAAGTTTAAGTTGAAAACGAATTTGATACCTTCTGGATCTAAATCGAAGAAGGTTTTAAAACCTTCAGCTGTATTTTCCATATCCGCTTCTAACAAATGTGGGTTTGAGGTTGTCCCTAACGGATGATTTCCACCAGCTCCATTTATTAAAATATCACACAATCCTAATTTTGTGTTTACTTCTTCTTTAGCCGTTTCTAATGATGCTTTCTCTAATACATTCGCCATAACAGCAATTGCGGTTCCGCCTGCTTCATTGATATCATTGGCTACGGTTTGAGCAGCTTCAATTTTCAAATCTAAGACCGCTATTTTATGCCCTTGATTAGCCATAGCTTTTGCTAACGTACTGCATAAAACGCCTCCTGCTCCTGTTACTACTACTACTTTACTCATTTTTATTTTATCATAATTATTTAAAAAACCATATTCCGTGTTCGCACACGCAAATATAACAAAAAAAAGTGTGCGTACACGACTTGTAAAAATTTTATTAAATTGCTGGACTTATATTAAAGTATATACATCTCAAAACTATTTTTTTTTAGTTTAAAAATTTTAATACACTCTATTTTAGAATGATAACAATAAAAGACATAGCTAAAGAAGCAAATGTATCTGAGGGGACTGTTGATCGGGTTCTGCATAATAGAAGTGGAGTTTCTACAAAAACTAAAGAAAAAGTAAAAAAAATTATAGAGAAGTATAATTTTAAAACCAATCCAATTGCCAGTGCCTTAGCTTTAAAAAAGAAATTCAAGATTGCATATTTAATTCCAAAATATGACGAACAAAATGTGTTTTGGAAATTTCCGGATATGGGTATCACTAAAGCTTGTGAAAACGTAAAAAGTTATGGTGTATTAATTGAGAAATTCAAATTTGACCAATTTAATTCCTTATCCTATTTAAAAGAGTTCTCTAAACTTATAAAAGGAAAGCCTGATGTTGTTGTTTTGGTTCCGATGTTTAAAGAAGAAACTATTGAAATCACAAAGAAATTGGAGTCAATAAACCTTCCTTATATTTTCATGAATACTAATCTTGAGGGATATAATAATTTTTCGTTTATAGGACAAGACTCTTATAAAAGTGGTTTTGTTGCTGGAAAATTAATGTGCCTCAGTTTAAAAGAAGAAACCTCTTGCCTTACAATACAAACTAGATCTAATATCTCTAATTATCTTGCAATTTCAAAAAGAATAGAAGGTTTTAATGACTATATATCTAGTAATAATATTAAGATTACGAATTTAAATTTAACTATCAATCTTGACAATTTAACGCTAGTAAAAAAAGAATTAAATAATCTATTAGAAGAAAACCCAAAGATTAAAGGTGTATATGTTCCATCAAGTAGAGTTGGTATAATTAGCGAATTAATAGAAAAAAACAAATTAAAAACATTACATATCATTGGCTTTGATACAACAGAAAAAAATGTTAAAGGGCTTGAAAATGATAACATCAAATTCCTAATATCTCAAAAAGCCTTTAACCAAGGATATGAATCGGTTCTTATGATGTCAGACTTCCTCCTGTATAAAAAAATACCACCAAAGATGGTCTACTCTCCTATCCAAATTATTATTAAAGAAAACGTAGAGTTCTATGAACCCAATAAAAAAAGTTTTTAGTTTTTAGTTTTTCTTTTACTTAATACCTGAACAACTAGAAATATCTGCAAAACTATTATTACTTAGCTTGTTTTTAAATAACAATCTACCTAACCAAACTAAAATGTCCTTTGTAAGTTACTACGTTTCCTGAGGTTTCAACTAGTTTTGCTATAAACCAATAATCATTACTTGCTAATCGTTGCCCATTAAAAGTACCGTCCCAAGAG
This sequence comes from Flavobacteriaceae bacterium, assembly GCA_050300615.1. Taxonomy (GTDB): domain Bacteria; phylum Bacteroidota; class Bacteroidia; order Flavobacteriales; family Flavobacteriaceae; genus Yeosuana. The sequence goes on from JBNKYB010000057.1 coordinate 43,727, forward strand.
CCGCTTTTTGCATTTAGTTGCTTGATGAATTTTCCATATCTGTCAAAAATATTAACGACGGATGTATTAGCAAAATCGTTACCTAAACCTCTAATTTGCCAAGTATCGTTGTTGCCATCACCATTAGGTGTAAAATATTTTGGAAATCCTAGAATGAATACTTCTAAATTAGCAATTCCACATTTATTTTTGTCTTTTACATAAATAATATGGCTACCAGCCCCTACTCTATCAAAAAATGGCTGATCTTGATAAGGTCCATTAATATCATCTAATACAAATTCATAATCGCCAATTCCAAGATTATTATTATCATTATTGATGGTAATACTATTGTTATCGGTAAGTTCTACAATAGTAATATCATCAGCACTTATTGATGCTTTAGCGGATTCAACCACATCAAAAGATACAGGGAATGATTCACAGCCATAAATAGATGTTGCTATAACAGTATAAATACCTCCTGAAACTACTGTTGTATTAGGCTGATTGCTTATCACTGTTCCTGTTTCATCTTTCCACTCATAGGAATAATTCCCTTTAGGATTATAGGTGAATAAGGTAATAGGGTTATTATCTAAACAATAAACTTCTGTTTGATCAACTTCAAATTCAGGCCTTGGATGCACGATTAACAATAAATAAGGCCCTATTCCGAAGCAATCTCCATTATCATCACTTTCTACCCGAACATATAAAGTTTGAGAAAAGGGTGTTTCATTTACAAAACTATTTACCGTTGTTATTTCATTTTGTTCTAATTGAGCATCATTCAAATTTCTAAAATAATGAACACTTAAATTTTGTCCGCTAGGAAATTTAGTAATAAAGTTAGCAGATACTTGATTGAGATCAAAAACATGCATCCCATCAATTGTAGCATCATCATCACAAGTTTCTAACTCTTGTAAAGACCCTAGCGGAAACGCTGTTGTAGACACTTCTAAATTAACGGTTGATACCCTAAAACAACCATTAGGGTTTTGAACCCGCGCAAAAACAGTACTAGCAATGGAGTTATTAAAAGAGGATGCATTAATAGCATTGGTTTCTGTATTAGCATCAGAAGAAGACTTATAATAAGTGATATTAAAAGCACTAGAATTATTATTTGTAATGACATCATTTGCTTCGGTAAGATTGAAATCAGTAAACCCATTAGGATTACCATCTTCGTCACAATTTTTAAAAGTGATATTAGATTGAATAACCGGTAATTCATTAACTTGAACTTCAATTGAGGTATTGGTATAGCAGGTGTTATCTAAATTATTTTCAATTCTAACGTATATAGTTTGAGTTGTTTGTACGGTATTTATAAAAGCTGTTGATACTGGTATTAAAGTTGTATAAGTAGGATCTGTATAATAGCTAATTGTGAAATCTGAAGCAGCTTTTCCATTTAAAAGAATAGACTCATTTACAGTTAAATCAAAAGTTGTAAATCCGTTAGTATCATCTCCATCTGCATTAGTATCACATCGTTTAATTACAGGAATACTAGTTGCGATTGGTGGACTTACCGTTTCATAAATTATAACATCAACAGGCAAACGTGATGAACTTTCGCAAGTATTTACCGTTTGTGTGACATAATATGTTGCTGTTGTTAATACATCACTAACACTTAAAGAGCTTCCTCCTGTACTTGTGGTATACCATAACACATTAGTTCCTGTCACTTGTAAATCAGCTATTGTAGCATTATCAATATCACAAAATGTTTGAACAGAATTAGCTGTAGGTAATGGTGTTTTTTGTACTGTTAGTGTTACCGGAGTTCGTGTAGCTGTAGTACATCCATTTGCAGTAGCATCTACATAATATGTTGTTGTAGTGCTCAATACTGGTGTTACAAATGAATTACCTGTAAAAACTAAATTTCCTGCTGTTGCACTATCATACCAATTGACATTGCCTACAGAAGGTGTTGCAGTTAAAGTACCCGAACCGCTATCACAAACCAAATCATTAGTCGTTGCCGTAATAGTTGGAATAGGATTAATGGTTGCCGTTACAGGTGTTCTAGCTCCCTCTAAACAACCATTTATGGATGCAAGTGCATAATAAGTAGTTGTTGTATTTATACTAGGGGTTATAAACACTTGACCACTTGCTATTTGCAATCCTCCCGTAGCAGAACCAAACCATAAAATATCTTCAGAACCATTTAACGGAAAGGCTTCTAATTGCAAACTTCCACTACCACATCTTGAAGCGTTATTGATGTAATCAATTTTTGCAACCCAAATACTCGATGTACCAGAAATATTTAAGACAGGCTTGTCTCCATATTCAACAATATAACCCTTAGGCTGATAGTCTCCTGTTGTATCACCTGTATTTGATAAATCATTCCACGATCCAGGTATCCCTACATTATAGGTTACATGGGCGTAATCTTCGTTAGTCCCAAGATACTGATTAGGTTCACCTGTGTTCCAATTAGCATAATTTGGAGTAGACCCATTAGCTAAGCCATTCCAAAAAACTGTTCCTGCTTCAGGACCCGTTACCCATTTCCAAACGCCTTCCGTTTCTGCATCACTTCCCCCAATCCAGCCAGCACCAGCGGCTTGCTCTCCTGCTAATTGTGCTTCTTCTGGGTAAAGTAAAGTCGCTAAATATCCTTGTAAACCATAATATGTTCTTAATTCTGCTGCTGCTTTGGCATCTGTCCATGTAATACCCAAAGCAGGTATATATTGATAATAATGCCCTGTTCTAGGTAAATAATTGGCATCACCAATGGTAAAAGAGAAGTATTTATTTGATGGGTTGTTACTTGTGCTTTCAAAAACAACCTCTTTAACTGCATCTATTAAATCACTTAACGCTGTTGTTGTAGATAGTGCTGTTAAGGTTAACTTTCCTTCATTTGGCTTGAAACTCCATGTTATATTGGGATTTGTTCCTATATACTCTAATTTATCTTCACCTTGTACATACCCCGTAGATATTTGCACATATACTTCTTGAATTTTTTCACCACCTGAATTTATAATATCAAAACCTGTAACTACATTGATCTGACTTAACGGACAATAATTCTGATTTCCAACAGCTATAATCTCTGGAGGAACATTACTTTGAGCCCAAGAATTTTGACCAAGCAAAAAAAAACTTACTAGTAAATAATAGACAATACATTGTTGCTTTTTCATTAATTCTTTGACTTACTTATAAGATAAAAAGACTATCCTTTTTATGCTTTTAAAACACTGTGTTTTTACACAATAGTAAACTCAAAAATAGCAAATAATAAACAATCTAACGATACTGCTATATATTTCTTTAGGAGTTAATATGTCCGTTATAATCTTATCCTTAAAAACTGCTTTTAATCGGTCAAAATTATGATGTTTTGTCTTCTAAAAATGTTTATGTATCTAACAATTACCAAAAATTAAGGTTATTTTTGTCTATAAAACTATTATATGCAAACTTTTGAATCTATTATAAAAGTAACAGAAAATGATTTAGATGAACTTAATCATGTTAATAATGTGCGCTATGTACAATGGGTTCAAAATGTTGCCAAACAACATTGGACTCAACATGCTCCTCCCTGTATTCTTGAAAATTATTTTTGGGTAATGACCAAGCACTGTATTGAATATAAAAACCCAGCTTATTTAAATGACAAAATAAAACTTACAACTTACATAAAAAATTATAAAGGCGCCATTTCAACTAGGATTGTAGAAATAACTAATTATGAAAACAATATGCTAATAGCAAAGTCTGAAACTAAATGGTGTTTAATCAATACAAAATCAAAACGTCCCGCTAGAATTACCGCAGATATAACTGAAGTATTCTAATTGCTTTTTCAAAAAAACATTTATATTTATTTTATGAAGCGTATATCATATATAGTTTTTCTTGTTTCAATGTTCTTTCTGTATAATTCATGTAGAAAAGATTTTGAATTTTCTCCAAGTACCGGAAGTTTACAATTTTCTAAAGACACCATATATCTTGACACGGTTTTTACCAACATAGGTTCCAGCACCTATAATTTAAAAGTCTATAACAAAAGTAATGAGGATATTGTTATACCAAGTGTTAAATTAGGGAAAGGATATAATTCAAATTATAGAATAAGTATAGATGGGTCAGACGGTATTGGAAATGGAGAAGATAAACCTTATGGCAAAATATTCGAAAACATAGAAATATTTGCTAAAGATAGCATCTTTATTTTTATTGAAACTACAATAAATACTAATAAGCAACCAACGAGTGAAACTCAATTTTTAGAAACAGATATAATAGAATTTGATACTGGTGAAAATTTACAAAAAGTAGATTTAGTTACCTTAATTAAAGATGCCATATTAATTTACCCTAACCGATCAACTATAGTTGACCCTGACACACAAAAAATTACTCATATCATTGAAACATTAACTCTAAATATTGGTGGAGAATCCGTAGAAACAGATATTCAAGGACGCGAATTATTACCCTCAGAACTCACTTTTACCAATGAGAAACCCTATGTTATTTATGGGTTTGCAGCTACACCCAATGGAGAAACAATTACTATTAACCCAGGAGCTCGTTTACATTTTCATGAGAATTCTGGATTATTAATAACCGAAGGATCTTCTATTAAAATACAAGGTGATTATAGTGTAGATCAAGAAGCCTTGGAAAACCAGGTGATTCTTGAAGGTGATCGCTTAGAACCCGATTTTTCAGAAGCTCCAGGTCAATGGAGTTCTATATGGTTACTAGATGGAAGTGTTAATAATGAGATTCATTACACGACTATAAAAAATGCCACAGTTGGTGTGCTATCTGATGGAAACCCTAATGAAAGTATTGATAAACTCACCATAACAAATTCACAAATATATAATTCCAGTGCATTTGGTATTCTTGGTAGAAATACTTCTATAAAAGGCGAAAATGTGGTTATTAATAATTCTGGACAATCCTCATTTGCAGGTACTATTGGAGGCAAATACAATTTTACGCATTGTACTATTGCTAATTACTGGGATAATGGATTTAGACAATATCCTTCGGTATTACTGAATAATTTTATTGTTGATGCCGATAACAATGCTGTTTTAGCCGATTTAACCGAAGCTAATTTTAACAACTGCATTATTTACGGTAATAACAATCCGGAGATTTTATTAGATGAAATTGAAGATGCTACGGTTAGTTTTAATTTTAAGTTTACGAACTGCCTAATCCGTTTTGAAAATACTAATAACAACTTTACGGGTGCTAATTACAACTTAAATGATACTGCTCATTACGAAGGCAACCTTTTTAATCTATTTCCCGATTTTAAAGACCCCAGCTTAAACCAAATGATGATTGGTGATAAGTCTGCTGCTAATAATCAAGGAAACTTTGCTTTTTCAAGTCAAGTACCTTTAGATATTATAAATGTTAACCGCACTTCCTCTCCCGATTTAGGTGCTTATCAACATGTAACATTTCCGTAGAAACTCCAATTTTATGAAGTTAATTTGTAGTGTACTAACAATTTTGAAGTTTTAGAAAATCAACATCTTTTTAATGTCATAAATCAAAATTTTAGCTAATCATTTTTTTTATTTGATATATCAATTATATTTGTATCAAATATAATTTATGAGTATCCCTTCAAAAACAGTTTTTTATACCATAGAAAAAACTATTAAAACCTATAGAAAATTTTCGAAACAAAATTTTATAAAAGTAGTTGATGACATTACTGTCGATCAAAAATTAATCCTGCAATACCTTAACGATTATCCTGAATTAAGTCAAAAAGAAATAGCTGAATTGGTTTTTAAAGATAACGCATCTCTCACCCGGATGATCGATTTAATGGTAAACAAAAAATTTCTTAAAAGATCAATGAATAATGAAGATAGGAGACGCTACAAAATAGAGATTACTCCCAGAGGAAAAGAGGTGTTAAACAAGTTGGAACCCGTGATAAAAGAAAACAGGGAAAAAGCCTTTTCTGGCATTACAGAAGAAGAATTAGTTCAACTTAACACAACCTTAAATAAAATTTTATCCAATTTAAAATAAAAATATGAAGAGCAACAAAACACTTCTAATCGTACTATTAATTATTTCACTTTTTTATAATTGCACCAGTAAGGCTCAAATTTATCCAGACACAAATTGGTCAAGAGTTGAAAATCCTTCAACAAACGGTTGGGATGATACAGACAGTTCCATTTTTACACGTTATTTAATTGATAGTACTAACATTACGGGATTAGTAATTGTGCATAAAGGGCAAATTGTTCTTGAATATGGAGATATAAAAGAAAATAGCTACATAGCATCATGTAGAAAGAGCATCCTTGCTATGCTATTTGGAAAATATGTTGAAAATGGCACCATAAATCTTGATAAAACACTGGGAGAACTTAATATTAATGATGTATCAGAACTTCTACCAATAGAAAAAGAATCTACAATTAAAGACATCATTTCTGCTAAGTCTGGTGTCTATCTAAATGGCTCTAATGGTGGAGATTTCAGAAGATATGCACCAGAAAGAGGCTCTGTAAACCCAGGAACTCATTGGTTATATAGTAACTGGGATTTTAATGTAGCAGGATATATTTTCGAACAAGAAACGAAACGTTCTATTTACGACGAGATAGAGTCTCAACTTGCAATTCCTCTGCAAATGCAAGATTGGGACAAATCGCTTCAAAGAAAAAGTGGTAATTACGAAATCTCAAAGTTCCCTGCCTATCACATGTGGCTTTCAACAAGAGATATGGCTCGAATTGGCTTACTAATGCTTAGAAAAGGTAAATGGAACGACAAACAAATTATACCAGAAACTTGGGTAAATGAAATAATTACAGAACGTACATCGTATAAGGAAGCTCAGAAAAGTGTTCCTCTTTTAAAAAGAGACGGACTCGATTTAGGCTATGGTTACATGTGGTGGTTAGTTGAAAACACCACTGATTACCGACTTAAAAATGCGTTTTCTGCTCAAGGTGCTTTAGGACAAAATATTACTATTTATCCCGAAATAGATGTTGTTTTAGCTTTTAAAACGAAAAGTGATTATAGAAGAAGAAACTCTATTCAAACACAAATGAAAATTATGAAAAAAGCAGTTGAGATTTATAGTCCCAACTAATTTATCAGCTATGAACGCATCAAAATATGTATTACTATCAATTATAATTATACCAATATCTTGTGCCCAAAAGAGAAAGAACAAAAAAAGCATTTAAAAAAATAGAAACTAAATGAAAATCAATTCCCGAGTACTCATCCTATTAATAGCGTTATTTATTAATGTAAGTTTATCTAAAGCTCAAAACAATTCATTAACCAAAGCATATAAAGAAAACGTAATTCAAAATCTTTCTCAATTAATAAATGATTATTATGTATTTCCTGAAGTAGCCAAGTTAACTGAAGAGCATCTAAAAACTCAATTATCAGATGGCTATTTTAATCAATTTAAAAATAACGAAACGTTTGCAGCAGCCTTGACTAAGTCTGTACAAACCATTAACAAGGATAAACATATGCGTATTCGGTCAAATCAACCTTATATGAATTCAGGAACATCTCAAACTGGCATAATCGAAAAACGTATTGCTAGAATTGATAGGTCTAGACAAGGAAATGCAGGATTCAAAACGGTTAAAATTCTAGAAGGCAATGTGGGTTATTTAGACTTAAGAGGTTTTGCTGGAATGGAAACTGGAAAAGACATTGCTGATGCCTATATGAAATTAATGTCGAGAACAGATGCAATTATCATCGACTTGAGTAAAAATGGAGGTGGCAGTCCTAGAATGGTTCAGTACTTATGCAGTTATTTCTTTAACCAGAAATTGCTTTTAAATAGCTTGTATTGGAGAGAAGGAAATACAACGGAAGAATTTTGTACCTTAGATAGTGTCGGTGGACTTAAAATGCACGATGTCCCCTTATTTATTTTGACAAGTAAAAGAACGTTCTCCGGAGCAGAAGAATTCTCATATAATATGCAAACTCAAAAAAGGGCAACCTTAGTAGGACAAACCACAGGCGGAGGTGCTAATCCAGGACGTAGTATGAGAATCAATAATGATTTACGTGTTTTTATTCCAACAGGAAAAGCAATTAACCCCATTACCAAAACCAATTGGGAAGGTGTTGGAGTTATTCCAGACATAAAAACAAGCGTTGAAGACACTTATGATAAAACACTTGGCTTAGCACAGAAAGCTGCAGAAACTTATAGAGCCCAAAGAAATGAAAAATTCAATCAGTTATTTACGGATTTAAGTAACCAACTTGACCATTACATAGTTGGAAAAACAGACAACATAATTCTTGAAAAATTAAAAAAATGTAAAGAAGCCGGTTTGTTTAGCGAAGGAGACATCAATACTCTAGGTTACGACTATTTACTAACATACAAAAAACCCAAAATAGCAGAATCGATTTTGAGAGCCAATACAATTCTTTATCAAAACTCTGCAAATGCATTTGATAGTTATGCTGAATTATTAATGATAAATGGTGATTTAGAGGCTTCCGTTAAAAACTATCAACACGCAGTTGCTATTGCTGTTGCAAATGAAGATAGAAACCTCGAATTATTTCGGGAAAATTTAGAACGGGCAAAACAGAAGTTAAAACAAGAGTAATTGTAATTGAGATTAGAAAGTTTCTAAAAGCAAGTGCACAATAGCGTGTATTAAAGTTGTCATTGTAAATGGATTTGTAAAACGTAAGTGAGCTAATTTGTATCGAGAAGCTAAAACCATCTTGAATAAAAAACCCTATTTTAAAAGTTCTCGATACAATTCTCCTGCGTCGAATCACTCGAACTGACAAACGAGATACAATACTATAACTAACCTTGATGTCACTTCGAGTGGATTTGTGAAACGCAGTGAGCAAATTTGTATCGAGAAGCAAACTAACATCTTGAATAAAAATCCTCATCTTAAAGGTTCTCGATACAATTCTCCTGCGTCGAATCACTCGAACTGACAAACGAGCAACAATACTATAACTAACCTTGATGTCACTTCGAGTGAATTTGTGAAACGTAGTGAACAAATTTATATCGAGAAGCAACCTAAAACCATGTGGCATAAAGAACCTTATTTTAAAAGTTCTCGATACAATTCTCCTACGTCGAATCACTCGAACTGACAAACTAACTATTAGTACTGTTACGAACCCTAATGTCACTTCGAGTGAATTTGTGAAACGTAGTGAACAAATTTATATCGAGAAGCAACCTAAAACCATCTTGAATAAAAACCCTAACCTTAAAGGTTCTCGATACGATTCTCCTGCGTCGAATCACTCGAACTGACAAACGAGATACAATACTATAACTAACCTTGGTGTCACTTCGAGTGAATTTGTGAAACACAAGTGAACAAATTTGTATCGAGAAGCGATAATACACAAATATCTTATCCAAAAATACTTACAAGTACGTATAGCATATTTAAGCTAAAAAAACTAACTTCGTTTAACTGCTAATTAAAAAATGAAGAAAAAATACCAAATATTTGTATCTTCAACCTATGAGGATTTAAAAGAAGAACGCGACCTTGTTATTAAGTCGATTCTTGAAATGGGACACATTCCGGTAGGTATGGAAATGTTTAGTGCTGGAGATGCTCAGCAATGGGAATTAATTAAGACTCAAATTGACGATTGCGATTATTATATTGTGATTTCTGCATTTAGATATGGTTCGATAGATGGAGATATTGGATACACAGAAAAAGAATATGATTACGCAGTTCTAAAAAAATTACCAGTCCTTGGATTTGTAATAAATGAAGGAGTTAATTGGCCAGCGAAAAAAATTGACAAAGCCCCGTTAAAAATTGAGAAATTAGAATTATTCAAAGCAAAAATTAAAGGGAGAATTGTTAGTTATTGGGATGACAAAAATGATTTATATGGAAAAGTTTCTATAGCTCTGATGAAACAGTTTAATACTAACCCAAGAGTTGGGTGGGTAAAATCCACCGAACAAATGGGACCTGAAGTATTAAAAGAAATTTCTAGATTGAGTAATGAAAACTCTGAGCTTAGAAAAGAAATTGAATTATATGAAGAAAAAATTAATATAGAAAAAAGAGAAAAATTTGAAAGAACATTAGATACACTCAGACATAATAAAAGAACTCTTTCGTTTCAATATAAATACGGAAGAGGTTTTGAGGACAAAACAGAATTTACTTTGCTGAAAATTTTCAATCTTTTAGCTCCAGAACTAATGATTGAAAACACAACTAAGTATTGTATCTATATGTTAGCTACTATACTGAAGCCCGATAAAGATAGAGAGATAAATAGAAATTTTGGAACTCCTACCAACGTTGTTAGAAAAATACTCGCAGATTTAAATGTTTTAGAAATAATTAAACCTTCTCCAAAGAAGCATAGCATAAAGGATGAAAATGAATATTGGACTTTGACTGAGGAAGGAAAAAAACTTTTTAAAGAAGTAAGAAGAGAAGTTTTAGAAAAAAATTTAGTTGATTCTTTGAATGAAATTAAAGAAGAGGAAGATGCAATAGAATAAAAACTGTAGCTAACAATGACTATTAGTAATTGCTTGTTCTCGGCTACTTTTTTGAAGCAAGTTACTATGTAACACATAAAGCCCGACCTAATTTTACAAAATTAGGTAACTCCCAAAAACAAAAAATCCCGCACACGGCAGGATTTTTTTATAGGTTATAGTTACAATATTATGCAAACAAAGGTTTTCCTTTCATCATCGCATTCACTTTAGTTTTTACAGCTTCTAAAACGGCTTCGTCTTCAAAATTGGTAATCACTTCATCCATCAAATCAACAATGCCAATCATATCTACTTCTTTTAAACCTCTAGTAGTAATGGCAGCCGTACCCACACGGATTCCTGAGGTTACAAATGGTGATTTATCATCAAACGGTACCATATTTTTATTTACCGTAATATCTGCTTTTACTAAGGCTTGTTCTGCATCTTTACCAGATACATTTTTATTACGCAAATCAATTAACATACAATGGTTATCGGTACCTCCCGAAATAATGTTATATCCTTTGGTTACCAAGGCTTCAGCCATAGCAGAGGCATTCTTTTTCACCTGTAATTGGTAGTGCAAAAACTCATCGGTCAACGCTTCACCAAAGGCAATGGCTTTTGCTGCAATAATATGTTCTAAAGGGCCTCCTTGGTTTCCTGGAAACACTGCAGAATCCAATAACGACGACATTTTTCGTAAACTTCCGTTTTTTAAAGTAATACCAAATGGATTATCAAAATCTTGTCCCATCATAATCATACCGCCTCTTGGACCTCTTAGCGTCTTATGAGTTGTTGTTGTAACAATATGACAATGTGGTAGCGGATCGTTTAAAATACCTTTAGCAATCAATCCTGCTGGATGTGAAATATCGGCCATTAAAATAGCACCAACGCTGTCAGCTATCTCTCTAAAACGTTTAAAATCGATATCACGTGAATATGCTGAAGCTCCTGCTATAATTAACTTAGGTTGCTCTTTAGTAGCAACTTCTTGAATTTTATCATAATTTAAAACACCTGTCTCCTTCTCTACACCGTAAAACACTGGATTGTACAACTTTCCAGAAAAATTTACAGGCGACCCATGGGTTAAGTGACCACCGTGGGACAAATCAAATCCTAAAATTTTGTCACCTGGCTTTAAACACGCATGGTAAACTGCTGTATTAGCCTGACTCCCAGAATGTGGTTGCACATTTACATACGCAGCATTAAACAAGGTTTTTGCTCTATCAATAGCAATCTGTTCCACTTCATCTACCACTTCGCAACCACCATAATAACGCTTTCCTGGATAACCTTCTGCATATTTGTTGGTTAGCACAGAACCTGCTGCTTCCATGACTTGATTGCTCACAAAATTCTCTGACGCAATTAATTCAATTCCGTGTAATTGTCGTTCTTTTTCTGCCTGTATTAATTCAAAAATTTGTTCGTCGCGTTGCATATAATTATAAAATCAAGTTAAATATTGGGCAAAAATAGCAAATTGATTAGTTAAATACGTCAAAAAACATATATTTACTCTCAAGTTTTTAACTGTTTTATTAACGGTTGAAAGAAACCTATTTTTTAAGCGTTTTTTTCTATTAAAATGAAAAAAATGTGTAGGTTTGAATATTATTCAATAAAATAATAAACATATAAGTTATGCCAATATCCGCTAACAATCCAGATAGAAAATCGTGGTTACACGTTGATAAAAATTCTGATTTCCCTATTCAGAACATACCGTTTGGTGTGTTTTTAACGCGTGATGACATTATTACTATTGGAACACGTATTGGAGATACCGCTATTGATCTTGGAGCCTTACACCAACTAGGTTATTTTGAAGGCATTCCGCTTACCGATGATATTTTTCTTCAAGACACCTTGAACGATTTTATAGCAGATGGAAGAAAAACATGGAGAGCCGTAAGAAATAGAATTGCTCAAATTTTTGATTCTGAAAACAATTCCCTTAAAGATAATAAACAACATAAAGAGATTGTCTTATTTAGGTTGGATGAAATTGAAATGCAACTACCCATCCAAATAGGCGATTATACCGATTTTTATTCAAGTATCGAGCATGCTACCAATGTTGGTAGTATGTTTAGAGATCCAGACAATGCATTACTACCAAACTGGTTACATATTCCTGTAGGCTATCATGGTAGAAGTTCGTCTATTATTCCTTCTGGTATCCCAGTTCACAGGCCGCAAGGACAAACCTTTGCCGAAGGAGCTAAAGAACCTGTATTTGGTCCCTCAAAATTAGTTGATTTTGAACTTGAAATGGCTTTTATAACTACAGATGCTAATGATTTAGGAGAACCTATTCCTGTCGAAGAAGCAGAAGAATATATTTTTGGATTGGTGCTATTTAACGACTGGAGTGCTCGTGATATTCAAAAATGGGAATACGTGCCATTAGGGCCATTTTTATCAAAGAATTTTGCATCTTCAATGTCGCCTTGGATTGTTACTTTAGATGCACTAGAACCTTATCGTGTTTCAAGTCCTAAACCTTTAAAACCTCAATTACCTTATCTGCAATATAAAGGGAAAAAGAGTTTTGATATTAATTTAGAGGTTGCTATTCAGCCTAAGGGAGCAAAAGAAACCACGGTTTCTAAAACTAATTTCAAATATATGTATTGGAATATGTCTCAGCAATTGGCGCATCACACTGTTAATGGGTGCCCTGTAAACTCTGGAGACCTTATGGGAAGTGGCACTATTTCGGGGCCAACACCAGATTCTTTCGGCTCTATGCTTGAATTAACTTGGAGAGGTGAAAAACCTATTACAATGAAAGATGGTTCTGAGCGTAAATTTATCAACGATAACGACACGGTCATCATGCGTGGATACTGCGAAAAAGACGGTACAAGAATTGGTTTTGGCGAAGTGTCTACCAAATTGTTACCTGTTTACAATAAAAAATAAAATATATCTACGTTTCCATAAAACAAATTGTTTAATTGCGTTTATTAGCTTTTAATCTGCTTTATTGGTATTTTGGCACTACTATTGGTTAAGCATTCCAATAAACCAAAATCTTTTAGAACATGAAGAAAATTTTACTTATCACAACGTTTATTACCCTATTAATATCTTGTAGCAGTAGAAAACAAGTTGAAAAGTCTATTAATACGGGTAATTATGATAAAGCTATTTCTGATGCTTTAGATAAACTTGATACCAATAAAAGCAAAAAAAGCAAGCAAGACTATATAGTAATGCTTAAAGATGCTTATGTAAAAGCTGTTGAGAGAGATTTAAATAGTATTTCTTTTCTTAAAAAAGATAATAATCCTGAGTACTATCAGAAAATATATGAAACCTACCAAGATTTAAATTCCAGACAAGAAGCTATTAAACCATTTATGCCTCTTCAAATAAATGGGAAAACGGTTCATTTTAAATTTAATGATTACTCAAATGATATTATAAGCTCAAGAGATAAAGTATCTGATTATTTGTATGAAAAAGGTCTTAAACTTTTAGATTCTGATTCTAAAGCCAACATAAGAGATGCTTATGATATCTATAATTATATAGAATCTATAAATCCTAATTATGAAAAAACAAGGGAATTTATGGAGGAAGCGCATGCAAGGGGTACCAATTATGTGATTGTTAGTATAGAAAATCAAACCAATCAAATAATCCCTAACAGACTGGAAGCCGATTTATTAAACTTTGATACCTATGGATTAAATCAATTCTGGACCGTGTATCATGCCACTAAAGACCCAAATATTAATTATGATTACGCAATGGAACTTCAATTAAAGCGTATTAATATTTCGCCAGAACAAATTAAAGAAAGAGAAGTACAACGTAAACGAGAGATAGTTGATGGATGGGAATACAAACTAGATAAAAACGGAAATGTAGCAAAAGATAGTTTAGGCAATGATATTAAGTTAGATAAAATAGTTACTGTTAAAGCTAGATTTTCTGAATTTACTCAAGTAAAATCGACCCAAGTTATTGGTGATGTTGTATATATTGATTTAAAATCAAACCAAGTTGTAGACACGTTTACTATTGATAGTGAGTTTATTTTTCAAAATATATATGCTGCTTACAGAGGAAATAAAAAAGCCTTAACCAAAGACGACCTAAGGTTGCTTGATAACAGACGCATACCGTTTCCATCAAACGAACAAATGGTGTATGATACAGGTGAGGATTTAAAACATAAACTCAAAAAAATTATAACTTCTTATAGAATGAGGACTTAAAAACCCTCCCAATAAATCTGTAACAATTTTTCAAGACTAGTCTAAAATCAAGACCCTTTTTTATATTGAGATAACTAAAATAAAAGCTAATATTTCTCAGGCACAAAGGTCTGATAATCTATCGGCGGCCGCACGTAAGCTTTATAATCTGGTAAATCGGGGAGCTCTACAGGATTTAAATCCATTTTCTCATGAGGAATTTGACTTAAAATATGACTTATACAGTTTAGACGAGCTTTCTTTTTATTGTCGGCATTCACAACAAACCAAGGGACTTGTTTGGTATCTGTATGGGCAAACATATTGTCTTTAGCTTTAGAATACTCTAACCATCTGGAGCGTGATTCTAAATCCATCGGGCTAAATTTCCAACGCTTTAAAGGGTTACTTATTCTATTTTTAAAACGCCTCTCTTGCTCTTCATCGCTTACTGAAAACCAATATTTTAAAAGAATCGTTCCAGATCTAACCAACATCCGTTCAAATTCAGGACAAGATCTTAAAAATTCATTGTATTCGTCATCTGTACAGAATCCCATCACCTTTTCTACCCCTGCCCTGTTATACCAACTTCTGTCAAAAAGGACAATCTCGCCAGCAGCTGGCAAATAAGGCACAAAACGCTGAAAATACCATTGTGTTTTTTCTCGCTCAGTTGGCACTCCTAGGGCTACTACCTTACATACCCGAGGATTTAAAGGCTCCATAAAACGCTTTATCGTTCCTCCTTTTCCTGAAGCATCTCTGCCTTCAAAAATAATAACAACTTTTAACCCTGTCTTTTTTACCCATTCTTGAAGGTGAACCAGCTCTTCATGTAAAATGGCTAGCTCTTTATCATAATTAAATGGTTTGCTATTTGAAGTGTCTTTACTTGATGTTTTCATACACACAAGTTAACAAAAAATGAAAAAAGAAGGATGATTTTTTTATCTCTTTTCAATCCACCAAGCCCATAACCCAAACCAAAATGTCCTATAAACATAATTTAAAGGTTAATGGAAAATACATATAATAAGTTTCAATAAATTTTATAAAATCATTTACAACTAACTCAATTATTATCTAAATTAAATAACCTCAATAATATTTCAAGCAAATACAGTTAAATCAACACTATTTATGTCACCATGAGAATGATGCGCTACCACTACTCCATTTTTAATCACTAATAATTGAGGAGATTCATGAATCACCTGAAATTGCTGAGCTATCTCATTGGAAATATCTCTATAACTAATCAAATCTAAATAATATAAGTCAAATGCATTCTCTGAAAAACCATAATCATTTTCAAATTGTTTCTTAACCATTCTACTAATTCCACAACGTGTTGAATGTTTAAAAATTAACTGCGGTTTTGTTTTAGAAAATTCCTTAATCTCATCCAATTGAGACATAGTTGATAAGGTCTTCCAAGGTAATTCTTTTTTATCCTCTGTTTCAGATGAACTGTTAAATAGCTTGTTAAATAATCCCATATGTTGTAATTTATATACGCTTAAGTCGTAATCTTTTTATAATCTTACATACCGACAAAAAGTCGTGTTATTATTGAGTTTGACTGACTTTTTGTCGTTAAAATTCTATTGGTAAGGTTATTGACTCTCGTAAGAATACAAAGAAAAAACAAATAATATTATGAACTTAAATAATTATACTATAAAATCGCAAGAAGCTATTCAGCAAGCACAACAACTTGCTCAAAGTTTCGGTCATCAACAAATAGAAAACGAGCATATTTTTAAAGCTCTTTTTGAAGTTGATGAAAACGTACTTCCATTCATTTTAAAAAAACTGAATGTAAATGTGACTGTTTTAGAACAAGCACTTGACAAACAAATAGAAAGCTTTTCAAAAGTTTCCGGTACAGACATTATGCTTTCCAGAGAAGCTGGAAAAACATTAAACGAAGCATCTATTATTGCTAAAAAAATGAAAGATGATTATGTATCTGTTGAACATTTAATCATTGCTATTTTTAAATCTAACAGCAAAATAGCTCAAATGCTAAAAGATCAAGGTGTTACCGAAAAAGGATTAATCGCCGCTATGGATGAATTACGACAAGGCAACAATGTAACGTCGCAAAGTCAAGAAGAAACCTATAATGCACTTAACAAATACGCCAAAAATTTAAACCAAATGGCGAAAGATGGTAAACTTGATCCTGTTATTGGTCGTGATGAAGAAATTCGAAGAATTCTTCAAATATTATCACGAAGAACCAAAAACAACCCCATTTTAGTTGGAGAGCCAGGAACTGGTAAAACAGCTATTGCCGAAGGTTTAGCACACAGAATCGTTGATGGCGACGTGCCAGAAAACTTAAAAGACAAACAAATCTTTGCTTTAGATATGGGTGCTTTAATAGCAGGCGCTAAATATAAAGGTGAGTTTGAAGAACGTCTAAAAGCAGTCATTAAAGAGGTAACGACTAGCGAAGGAGACATCGTATTGTTCATTGACGAAATTCACACACTCGTTGGTGCTGGTGGTGGTCAAGGTGCTATGGATGCCGCCAATATATTAAAACCAGCTTTAGCGCGTGGTGAATTACGTGCCATTGGTGCCACTACTTTAGATGAATATCAAAAGTATTTTGAAAAAGATAAAGCCTTAGAACGCCGTTTCCAGAAAGTAATGGTTGATGAACCCGATACCGAAAGTGCTATTTCTATTTTACGCGGTATTAAAGAAAAATATGAAACGCATCATAAAGTACGAATTAAAGACGAAGCTATTATTGGTGCCGTTGAATTATCGCAACGTTACATTACCAACAGGTTTTTGCCCGATAAGGCTATTGATTTAATGGATGAAGCAGCTTCTAAATTACGCATGGAAATCAATTCAAAACCCGAAGAACTGGATGTTTTAGATAGAAAAATCATGCAGTTGGAAATTGAAATTGAAGCTATAAAACGTGAAAAAGACGAAACTAAACTAAAAGTATTACGTTCAGACTTGGCTAACATCAAAGAGGACAGAAACGAAATGTATGCCAAATGGAAAAGTGAAAAAGAAGTGGTAGACAATATTCAAAATATAAAACAGGATATTGAAAACTATAAACTAGAAGCCGAACGTGCCGAACGTGATGGTGATTATGGTAAGGTTGCAGAATTACGCTACGGAAAAATAAAAGAGTCTCAGGAAGAATTAGAAAAACTGCAAAAGGAATTGCAAACGAATCAATCTGAAAACTCTCTTATAAAAGAAGAGGTGACCTATGACGATATTGCAGAAGTTGTTGCTAAATGGACAGGGATTCCTGTTATAAAAATGCTTCAAAGCGAACGCGAAAAACTTTTAAAGCTAGAAGACGAGCTTCATAAACGTGTTATTGGTCAAGAAGAAGCTATTATTGCTGTGAGCGATGCTGTAAGACGAAGCCGTGCTGGATTACAAAATCCGCAAAAACCCATAGGAACCTTCTTATTTTTAGGAACAACCGGTGTTGGTAAAACAGAACTTGCAAAAGCCTTGGCAGAGTATCTTTTTGACGACGATAATGCCATGACCAGAATTGATATGAGCGAATATCAAGAACGTCATGCTGTAAGTAGATTAGTAGGAGCACCTCCAGGATATGTAGGCTATGACGAAGGCGGACAATTAACTGAAGCCGTTAGAAGAAAGCCTTACTCTGTAATTCTACTAGATGAAATTGAAAAAGCGCATCCTGATACATTTAATATTTTGTTGCAAGTGTTAGATGAAGGACGCTTAACAGACAACAAAGGTCGTATGGCTGATTTTAAAAACTCGATTATAATCATGACCTCTAATTTAGGAAGTCAGATGATTCAAGAGCGTTTTGAGTCTACAAAAGATGTTGAATCTGCCATTGAAGCCGCTAAAATTGATGTTTTAGGCTTATTAAAGCAAAATATTAGACCTGAATTTTTAAATAGAATTGATGACACCATTATGTTCACACCACTTACTCAAGAAAATATTATTGATATTGTGGGCTTACAAATAAAAGGAATCACCAAAATGATCGCTAAACAAGGAATTATCTTTGACGCAACTCAAGAGGCAATAACCTATTTAGCAAAAAAAGGATTCAATCCTGAATACGGAGCAAGACCAGTAAAACGTGTCATACAAAAAGAAGTATTAAATCAGTTAAGTAAAGAAATTTTAGCTGGAAAAATAACAACTGATAGCGTTATACTACTAGATGCCTTTGATAATCAATTAGTTTTTAGAAATCAAGGCGATTTAATTTCAAAAAAAGTATAATACGTTATTTTACCAATGTAACAATTAAGTAAAAAAATAGTCTATTAGTTGGTTGGTTAGTTAAAAGCAATGTAAATCAATTCTTTATATTTCATAAAGATGATACGCATTGCTTTTTTTAATTCATCACTATCGATAAACGGTATCAAAAGACCAATAAAATGCGTTTTTTTAGTAACTCTATTAAATAATTTTCTAAATTTGAAGTAAGATTAAATTCTTTATTTACCCTCAAGAATTTGATTTTTAGTCCCTCTCCAAAGTTTATTTATTACAACGATATTAACCCATAAAACCTACTTAAATGGACATTAATTCTTTCTTAGATTTTACACTCTTAAACGCATCTACCACAGAACGAGATGTAATTAACTTATGTAATGACGCACTTAATAATAAGTACAACTCAATTTGTGTTAATAGCTGCTATGTGCCTCTTGCAAAACAACTACTAAACAGAACACCTGTTAAAATATGCACCACCGTAGGCTTTCCATTAGGTGCATCGTCAACAGAAGCAAAAGTATTTGAAGCCGAAAAAGCTATTAAAGATGGTGCAGATGAAATTGAAATGGTAATAAACATTGGTTTATTAAAAAGCAATAACTACATGGCTCTTTTAAAAGACATTATTGATGTAAAGCTAGCTATTGGTAAAAAGATCTTAAAAGTTATTATTGAAATTAATGAATTATCAAAAAATGAAGTCATTAAGGCTTGCGAAATTTGCTTAGACGCTAAAGCTGATTATATAAAAACATCAACAGGACTAAATAATAAAGGAACAACGTTTACAGCCCTAAAAATTATCAAAAAAACAATTAGAGATAATGCAAAAATAGCAGCTTCAGACAACATCTTAGATCTAGAAACAGCTCTTAAGTATATTGAACTTGGTGTAGATAGAATAAGTGTTACATCAGGAATAAAATCATCAAAGAATAAATCAACAATAG
>JBNKYB010000058.1:0-3845 GCA_050300615.1 Flavobacteriaceae bacterium
TTTTACTTTAAATAAATGGTTAGCTTTTTAAAAAAAACTAAGTGATGTATTGGGTTTCAATAATAAGTTATAAATTTAAACTCAATTAATATTACAAGGCATGACAATTACTTTTCTTGGCACAGGAACATCTCAAGGTATTCCCATTATAGGCAGTACACATCCTGTATGTTTAAGTAAAGATTTTAAAGACAAACGATTACGTGTTTCTGTATTAATTGAATGGGAAGGCTATACGTATGTTATTGATTGCGGTCCCGATTTTAGGCAACAAATGCTAAGAGCCCAATGCAGCAAAATTGATGGTATTATTTTTACACATGAACATTCCGATCATGTTGCTGGGTTAGATGATGTGAGGCCTTTTTATTTCCGCCAAGGAGATATTGATATTTATGCGCATGAACGGGTCATTGCATCATTAACAAAACGATATGATTACATTTTTACCACCAAAGATAAATATCCAGGTGTCCCCACACTTTCTGTGAATACTATTGAGAACAAACCGTTTCAACTAAATAATTTAACTGTGGTTCCTATAAACGGCATGCACCATAAATTACAAGTTTTCGGATTTCGATTTAAAGATTTCGCTTATTTAACGGATATGAAGACGGTTGAAGATTCAGAAATTGAAAAAATTAAAAACGTGAAGGTTTTAGTTGTTAATGCCTTACGTATTGAACCCCATCTTTCTCATTTTAATTTAGAAGAAGCTTTGCAATTTATTGATAAAGTAAAGCCTCAAACAGCTTATTTAACACATGTTAGCCATCTTTTAGGATTCCACGAGGACGTAGAAAACACGTTGCCAGAAGGCGTTTTTATAGCCTATGACACTTTACAAATCACGATTTAACACCTAACGACCATGAAACAACGCATTTTTATTTACCTATTTATATTTTCAGCTCTTATTATATTATTTCAATATGTTAATTCTAAGCGGTTATTTGAAGTTCAAAATAATCAACTAGAAACTTATAAAGTGAAATTAAAGACTTATAAAGATTCTATAAGCTCATTACAAGATGATATTTTAAACCTCTCTCATTTTAATCTGGATAGGAACGAAGATGCGATATCGTATTTTGAAAACAAAGGCTATAACATTGATGAGTTGATTCCTTATATAAAAGACGAACTCTATAAAACGAATGAGGTTAAGGGAGACCATCCTTTAATTCCTTACGCGGCTAGTGATGGACGGAAAATGATGATTAATACGGTAAAATTATTAAACCATAAATGGATTATAGCGGATTTCTCAGACGGAGTTTTTTGGGGAGAGCTATTTTTAACTTATGAAGTTGCCAACACCAACCAAGTTACATTTAACGTAGTTGAATCCTTTTTATATCCAACCAATTAATTAAACTTGTTAGTCTATTTTATAGGCAACTCCTTTTTGTTTTTTAGTTTCGCCAACATAAGAGTATTCATAAGTATACGAGGAATCTGTAGTTGTTAATATTTTTAAGTGAATATCTTTTTCTTCAGCCATATTTTTTGGGTGGATAGTTTTAAAAACCATTTCGCAATCGTTTATCCAACGCACGGTAGACGAATCTGTTTTTCCATCATAGTATTCAATCTGTGTGTTTTTCGTTCTAGTAAATGTAGATTTATATAAGACTCCTTTAATATTAACCTCACTATAAAACTTTCCGGTTTTAAAATCTTTACAATTGCGTTGTGTTTGATAACAACTTAAAACTAGTAATAACAATATTATTATTGGCAATTTTTTCATGCGTTTAGGATAGATATACTGTTTTTTAATGATAACAGAGTGTATTCATAAATTAATTTTGTATTTGATTTCCCAATAAGCGATTGGGATTATTCATGAAAATACCTGATATCTCATTTTTATACAAAACTACTAAAGAAAGCTGTTAATTTTGATAATTTTTAAAACTTCCGTCAGAATAAAATACAACAATACGCTCAATTGTTTTTTCTGTTTTGGATTCAGGTTTTTTTGGTTCACTAGTTACAGAAGTATGAGGTATCTCTAATGTTGTTTGTATTGATTTTTCATTGGTAGGGAAGTTTCCTTTGCCATTTAGAAGCCAATACAATTCAACTTCCGGAAACGTAGATAAAATTTTTAAAACAAATTCCAGACTGGGTTTATTTCTTCCAGATAAGATATGCGAAATACTAGAGCGTTGCACCCCAATTTTTTCAGCAAACGAAGAGGCCGATTCACCGTAGTAATCGATCACTATTTGTAGCCTTTTAGCAAATTCATCGGAGTTTACCATTGTAAACAATGTTTTGTATGTTTATATTTTACAAATGTAATTAATTTAGATGATTATAATAAAAATAATGTGGGTAAGATTGTAAAATATATTAATTAAAGCTTTATATAATACTATATAATTAACTGATTTATAATAATTATACCTATTGTTTAAAGTTAATCGGAAATATATGTTTAATATTGTAGAATTAATCCTTTTAAAATGCTTGTTTCTGTTTAATTGTGTAAACAGACCTAGATGTTTTTATTGTTTACAAATGTAAAAACACAATTGTTTACATTTGTATCTTAATTATTTTTTATGACTATTGATATTTTACAAACTTTGTTTAAACAACATAAAGAAACCAGTCTTTATCATCGCTATATTACGAATGAACATATCACTCCTTTACTATCTTCATTGGGAGATAATTTTATTGTAGAAACTATTGGACATTCTGTTCAGAACAAACCTATTTATGCTGCAAGGGTTGGTTCTGGTGGAAAAAGAATCCTTATGTGGTCTCAAATGCACGGCAATGAGTCTACCACAACCAAAGCTATTTTTGATGTCTTAAACACTCTTAAAGATGGCCAGGATGAGATTTTAGATATATTGAATACCTGTACGTTGTATATAATTCCCATTTTAAATCCAGATGGAGCAAAAGCATATACTCGAGTTAATGCCAATGCTGTTGATTTAAATAGAGATGCTCAGGTACTTACGCAACCAGAAAGTATCATTTTAAAAGAAGCTTTTGATCGGTTTAAACCACATTTTTGCTATAATCTTCACGGTCAGCGTACTATTTTTAGTGCAGGAAGCACAAATAAACCAGCTACCGTTTCGTTTTTAGCTCCTGCTCAAGACGACGCTTGCACTGTAACAGATAATCGTAAGGTAGCTATGGAAGTTATTGGGGTTATGAATACGATGCTACAAAACGTTATTCCTAATCAAGTTGGGGTGTATGATGATTCTTTTAATATTAACTGTGTTGGAGACACCTTTCAAAGTCAAAACATACCAACCATCCTTTTTGAAGCGGGTCATTATCCAAAGGACTATGAGAGAGAGCAAACCCGCAAGTTTATTTATTTATCTTTGATGGAATCCTTAGATTATATTTCTAAAAACCATATAACTGGTGATAATTACAACACCTATTTTAACATCCCAGAAAATCAAAAATGTTTCTTTGATATTATTATTAGAAATGCCAATGTTTATTCTATGGATAATAAACAATGTGTTGATATTGGTATTTTGTATCAAGAAACTCTTAGAGATGGTATTGTGGAATTTCTTCCAAAAGTTGAAAAAATAGCTGTTTTAGATGGATTTTTTGGTCACCAAGAAATCTTTGCAAATGGTAATTCGGTAAGAAAAGAAGATGGTTCGGAATTAGAAATAGGTTACGAAAACGTTTTCGTAATAATAAATACTAAGAAAATCTCATTATTATTGAAATAAAGTGCAATAAATATGTGTATTTATCATTAAAAATGTCTTAATTTTGCTTATTATTTAAAAATAATGAAAACATGGCAAAAATTAAATTAGACGAAATAGACCATCAAATTC
>JBNKYB010000059.1:0-10165 GCA_050300615.1 Flavobacteriaceae bacterium
AAAAAAACGATAATTTAGTAAAAATAGGTATCTTTAAAATCATTAAAATATCCAATTATGAAGTCTTTTGTCTCTTTAATTTTGCTTGTATGCGTGCTGTTTTCTTGTAAAAACGAAAATAAATCCAAAGATAATACCGTAACTCCTGTTGTAGAAACTCAGTACAAATCGTTTGGAAAATCAATAATTCCTGACGATGCTATTGCTGCAAAATCAATGGCAGAACACTATAAAACAATGGCTTTAGGGGATAGTATTAATACAAAAATAATTGCTAAGGTAGATGAGGTTTGTCAGGCTAAAGGTTGTTGGATGAAAGTGAATTTGGGAAATGATGAGCAGGTTATGGTAAAGTTTAAAGACTACGGATTTTTTATGCCTAAAAATATTGCAGGTGAAGAGGTGATTATTAACGGGAAAGCTTTTGTAGAAGAAGTTTCTGTTGATGAGCAACGACACTATGCTGAAGATGCTGGAGCATCGTCTGAAGAGATTGCAGCCATAACAGAACCCAAAAAGACACTTTCACTTTTAGCTGATGGAGTTTTGTTAATTGAGAAGTAAGAGACTAAAATCAAGTGTTTCGTGATTAAGACGTTACTAAAATAAATTCTGAAAAAGTATTGAAGCGCAAAATAATAACTACAGGAGACGGTTCAAAAACCATTCAAATTGAGGATTGGAATGAACAATATCACTCTATACATGGTGCTATACAAGAAGCTAATCATGTGTTTATAAAGCATGGTTTGCTTTTTTTTATTGAAACTTATCAAAATCACAACCCTATTCATATTCTCGAAATAGGTTTTGGCACTGGCCTTAATACGTTTTTAACCTTTTTAAAATCTATTGAAACTAAAACTCAAATTCATTATACAGGTGTTGAAGCATTTCCTGTTAAAGAGGAAGAAATTAGTCAACTTAATTATGTTAAGGAACTCAATGCCAATGCTGAATTATTTTCAAAGCTACACCATAGTTCTTGGGAAACACAACAAGATATTACAGATACATTTAAATTAATTAAGCAGCAAAAAGAGTTTAAGGACATTGAAGATAAAAATTTATATGATATCATTTTTTTTGATGCGTTTGGAGCCCGAGTTCAACCAGAATTATGGACCGAAGATATTTTTAAAAAGATGTTTGATGCTTTAAAAGCTCATGGTGTTTTAGTAACCTATTCTGCTAAAGGAAGCGTACGAAGGGCTATGCAAGCTGTTGGATTTAAGGTAGAAAAATTACCAGGACCACTAGGAAAACGAGAGATGCTTAGGGCTATTAAAGAACTCTAAGTATTTGGTTTAATTGCTTATAAAGAAATGCGATTTTGAATATATATTTTGTTAAACCTACCTTAATTGTAAACTGTATTATTAACTCGTTTTGTAATTTTATATAAAAAATAAAATGCGAGTTTTAATCACAGGTGCCACAGGATTGATAGGGAAGGAGATTGTAAAGCTATGCCATACAAAAAACATCAATGTTAGTTTTTTGACAACAAGCAAATCTAAAATTTCTGATGATGATAAGTATCGGGGATTTTATTGGAATCCAAAAACAAGTGATATTGATATGGCATGTTTTAAAGGTGTTGATGCTATTATTCATTTAGCAGGAGCAACTATATCAAAACGTTGGACATCAAGCTATAAAAAAGAAATAGTTTCTAGTAGAGTAGAGTCTACACAACTGTTAATTAATTCGTTGATTAGAAGTGATTATAAAATAAAGCATGTTATTTCTGCTAGTGCTGTTGGTATTTATCCAGATTCATTATCTAATTATTATGAAGAAGAACATTCTAGTGGAGATGATACGTTTTTAAGTCAGGTTGTAAAACAGTGGGAGCAGGCTGTTGATGGTTTTTCTATCCTCAATATACCAGTTACAAAAATTAGAATAGGATTAGTACTCTCTGCAAAAGGAGGCGCATTACCACAAATTGTAAAACCTATGAAGTTTGGTCTAGGTGCAGCGTTTGGTTCTGGTGGACATTGGCAATCCTGGATACACATAATCGATTTATCGAGAATGTTTGTATATGTTCTAAAAAATAATTTAAGTGGCGTATTTAATGCGGTTTCTCCTAATCCCGTTACAAATTACGAATTTACTAAGTTGTGTAGTCAAGTGTTAAACAAGCCTCTGTTTTTGCCAAACATTCCTAAATGGTTTATGAAACTAGTTTTAGGGCAAATGCATACCTTATTGTTTTTAAGTCAGCGTGTAAGCTCTAAGAAGATAGAAGATGCTGGTTTTCAATTTAAGTTTCATCATTTAAAGCCCGCTTTAAACAATTTACTTAAATGATTTATGAATTCATTTGAAACATTTTTAGCAGGTATAAGTTCCAATAGTCTTTTCGTTATTAATAAAGACATACCTAAATCAAAATATACCTCTATAGATTTATCCTTTAAAAACGAATCCCTTAAAGACGTTGATGTATCATTATCATCCTCTTTAGAGAAATTTATTAATGAACAACTAGCAAATAAAAATGCATTGGCTGGTTTTGGTGGTTATAATGAAACCCGAACTATTTATCAACGTAGTACGCATTTTACAAAACAAGAAAATCACAATAATAGAAATATTCATTTGGGTATTGATTTGTGGACTACAGTAGATACTCCTGTTTTGGCTCCATTAAATAGTGTAGTACATAGTTTTAAAAATAACACTAATTATGGTGATTACGGACCAACCATTATTTTACAACACCAAATAAATAATATTTTATTTTATACACTTTATGGACATTTGAGTATTGAATCTATAGAAAGTTTAGAGGTTGGTAAAATATTTAAACAAGGTGAGGTGGTAGGTTATTTGGGAGATACAATAGTAAATGGCAATTACCCACCACATTTGCATTTTCAGATTATCAAAGATATTCAAGATTACAAAGGTGATTATCCGGGTGTTTGTAGTAAAACCGATTTAGACTTTTATTTGGAGAATTGTCCAAACCCTGATTTATTATTGAAACTGGAAATTTAGAAAGTTTCGTTTTAATGAATTTTTAGGTAGTTTATTTATTTTTGAAATAGTCCCAAGTCAATTTTGCTATCTCAGCAATTATCATTTGGTTTGTTTCATCACTTTCTTGAGAATCACTTACTAAAACACTTAAATAGAAATAGGAATTATTGGACAAAAATACTATTCCAATGTCATTTAAAGCACCTGTTAAACCATTATCGTTTTTTCCTGAATGGCCAGTTTTATGGGCTACAATTGTTTCTTCTGGCAATAAGCCTCTAATGCTTTTTTTACCTGTTTTGGTACCTTTTAAAACATTTAGTAGAAAGTTATAACTTTCAGTGCTTAATAGTTCGTCTGCGTTTTCAAAGAACAGTTGTAAAGCTTGGTTTGCAGCTTTTGCAGTAGTCCAGTTTTTGTACTGATTTTCCCATTTGGCCTGCATCACAATTTCTGGATGAACTATAGCAATATCTTTAATCCCAATGTTATGCAAGTATGACTCAACAGCATTGGTTCCTCCAACTAGTTTAAAAAGTACGTCACATCCAACATTGTCGCTCCATGCAACAGTGTTTTTTAGTATCTCTGCTAAGGTCACGTATCCACCATTAGGGTATTTTTTGCGAAGAGGACTCCACATATGTTTATATGTTTCCATTAGCTCTTTATCAAGCAAAATAACCTTATCCAATCTTAATTTTCCTTGATCAACTTGATGTAGTACTGCTAATGACAAGTGATATTTAAACACACTCTGCATCGGTAAGTGTTTACCCCCATTAATTGAAATGGTGTCTTGTGGATTAGTACCTCTAATAGCAACTCCGACAGTAGCCGATTTATCTTGTAGAACCTTTTCTATTTTCTGTCTGAGGGTATTAATAGATTGTGCTTTAACCGAGTTGAAAGTAAATAAGGCTAATAGAATTATTAAAGGAGCTCCTTTTTTTGTCATTTATTTTGTTTCGTTTTTTAAATTACTCTACAACTATTATGATATGAAATCGTTTTAGTATTTTGTATCAGAAGTTAAACGAAGTTATCTTTTTTTCTGATAAAAGCAAAGTGTTTTATTTTATCAAAAACAAAAAAGTCCTGATACATTTTAATATCAGGACTTTCTTTAGTATATAAATATAAAATTTAATCTTCAACCAATACCCATTCACCTTTATTGATTAAGGGCTCTGCTTGTTTGTATTTTACGGTTTTGTTTTCACCACTCATTACATGTTTGATGGTCACCTTATCATTTCTACCAATTTTTGGGTGATCTCGCACAATGGTTTCGACAACTTCTGGTTGACGCTGTGTGTTACCAGCAGCTTTACTTTGTGCAGAACGTTCATCTAGGTTAGGAATTTCATCTTTTTGAGTTTTTAACTTCTCATTTTTTCTAACCTGTCTGGCTTCTTGAATTGTATTTTGTGTTTCAGTTGGTAATTCACCTTTAAATAAGAATGAAATCACATCTTTATTTACTTGGTCAATCATACCCTTGAATAATTCAAAAGCTTCAAACTTGTAAATTAACAATGGGTCTTTTTGCTCATGAACCGCCAATTGCACCGATTGTTTCAACTCGTCCATTTTTCGCAAATGCGTTTTCCAAGCATCATCTATAATGGCAAGTGTTATGTTTTTTTCAAAATCTGTAATTAACTGTTTACCTTGTGTTTCGTAAGCTTTTTCAAGATCGGTAACAACTTGTAATGTTTTATTACCATCTGTAAACGGAACTACGATACGTTTAAATTTATCACGTTGTGTTTCATAAACATTTTTAATAACAGGAAATGCCATGTCTGCATTACGAAGCATTTTATCTTTGTAATGATCAAAGGCAGCTACATAAATTTTAGACGTGATTTCTTGAGCAGATAGTTTTCCAAAGTCAGCTTCAGAAATAGGAGATGGCATGGAAAAATATCTAATTAATTCATACTCAAAGTTTTTAAAATCATTGGCAGCTTTATTAGCCTCACAAATAATTTCGGAGGTATCGTATATCATATTGGCTAAATCAACGCGAAGGCGTTCACCGAATAAGGCATGGTGACGACGTTTGTATACAACCTCACGTTGAGCATTCATAACATCATCATACTCCAATAAACGTTTACGAACACCAAAGTTGTTTTCTTCTACTTTTTTCTGAGCACGTTCAATGGATTTTGAAATCATGGAATGTTGAATGACTTCTCCTTCTTGTAATCCCATTCTATCCATCATTTTGGCGATACGCTCACTACCAAATAAACGCATTAAATTATCTTCAAGCGACACGTAAAATTGAGAACTTCCTGGATCTCCTTGACGACCAGCACGACCACGTAACTGTCTATCAACACGACGTGAATCATGGCGTTCTGTACCTACAATAGCTAAACCACCAGCTTTTTTAACTTCATCTGAAAGCTTAATATCGGTACCACGACCCGCCATATTGGTTGCAATGGTTACTTGACCTGAATTACCTGCTTCGGCAACAATTTCAGCTTCTTTTTTATGTTGTTTGGCATTTAATACATTATGAGATATTTTTCTAATGCTCAGCATTTTTCCTAATAACTCACTGATTTCTACTGATGTTGTACCAATTAATACGGGGCGTCCAGCCTTAGAAAGCTCGGTAACTTCATCAATAACTGCGTTGTATTTTTCGCGTTTTGTTTTATAAACTAAATCTTCTTTATCATCACGAGCAATAGGTCTGTTGGTAGGAATTTCAACAACATCCAATTTGTAAATTTCCCAAAACTCTCCAGCTTCTGTAACCGCAGTACCCGTCATACCAGATAGTTTGCGGTACATTCTAAAATAGTTTTGAAGTGTTACGGTTGCAAAAGTTTGGGTAGCATCTTCAATTTTTACATTTTCTTTGGCTTCGATAGCTTGATGTAACCCATCGCTATATCGTCTGCCATCCATAATACGACCCGTTTGCTCATCAACAATCATAACTTTATTGTCAATAACAACATACTGCGTATCTTTTTCAAATAAAGCGTATGCTTTTAATAGTTGATTAAGGGTGTGGATGCGTTCAGATTTAATACCAAAATCTTTGTATAGCTCTTCTTTTAATTTAGCTTCTTCTTCAAGCGGGAGCTTTTGTTTTTCAATTTTAGCAATCTCCAAACCTATTTCAGGCATCACGAAAAAGTTAGGATCGTCTTTACCAGAAAGATAGTCAACACCTTTATCGGTTAATTCAACTTGATTGTTTTTTTCGTCAATTACATAGTACAATTCGGCATCAACCTTAGGCATTTCCCGGTTGTTATCTTGCATGTAATAGTTTTCAGTTTTTTGAAGAAGCATTTTAACTCCTTCTTCACTTAAAAACTTGATTAAAGCTTTGTTTTTAGGAATACCACGATACACACGAAGTAATTTTAAACCACCTTCTTTGGTATCTCCTTCAGAAATTAATTTTTTGGCTTCAGCTAAAACACCTGTTAAATATTTACGTTGTACACTGGCAATATCATCTACTTTAGGTTTTAACTCATTAAATTCATGACGTTCTCCTTGAGGAATTGGTCCAGAAATAATTAATGGTGTACGGGCATCATCGACTAATACAGAATCCACCTCATCTACAATAGCGTAATGGTGTGGACGTTGTACTAAATCATCCGGCGAATGAGCCATGTTATCACGCAAATAATCAAAACCAAATTCATTGTTGGTGCCGTAAGTAATATCTGCATTATATGCTTTTTTACGAGCATCGGAGTTTGGTTGATGATAATCTATACAATCTATACTCAATCCATGAAATTGAAAAATAGGTGCCATCCACGCACTATCACGTTTTGCTAAGTAATCATTAACCGTTACTAAATGAACCCCTTTACCAGAAAGCGCATTTAAATATACAGGTAGCGTTGCAACCAATGTTTTACCTTCACCTGTTTGCATCTCGGCAATTTTACCTTGGTGCATGGCAATACCACCAATAAGTTGCACGTCGTAATGGATCATATCCCAAGTGATTGGTTTTCCCGCAGCATCCCAGGAATTGGCCCATATAGCATGCTCTCCATCAAGTGTTACATAGTCTTTTGTTCCAGATAATTCTCTGTCATAGGTACTAGCTGTTACCTTAATTTCGGTATTGTTTACAAACCGTTTTGTAGTTTCTTTTACTACGGCAAAGGCTTCAGGTAAAATCGTGTTTAACACCTCTTCAGTTACCGTATAAGCTTCATCTTTTAATTTGTCTATCTCTTGATAAATATCTTCACGTTTATCAATATCCTCTGTCGCTTCTGCTTCAATAAGTAACGATTCAATTTTTTCGTCTATGGGTTTGTTGGCTTCTGCAATTGTAGCTTTAAATTCCAAGGTTTTAGCTCTTAGTTTATCGTGCGATAAAGCTTCTAAAGCTTTTTCAAATGTTTTTATTTGTTCTACAATAGGCATGATAGCCTTAACATCTTGTTTTGATTTGTCACCGACAAATACTTTTAATACTGAATTTAAAAAACTCATGAGTAAAATATGTTATGTTAACACTTAGACTGTGCTTAGTGTGAATTATTTTTTGTTATTAATGTGCTTATTTAAAAAGCGTTCAAATATACATTTTGTTATTTTGTTATATAAATATAGGGCAAAAAAAAAGTCTCTTATCGAGACTTTTTAACTTTTCTTTATGCTTTATTAATATTCATCTTCATTCCAAAGATAATCATCATCAGTAGGATAGTCTGACCAAATTTCTTCAATAGAATCGTAAGAATCTCCCTCATCTTCAATTGATTGTAAATTTTCAACAACTTCTAAAGGCGCACCAGTTCTAATGGCGTAATCTATTAACTCGTCTTTAGTTGCAGGCCAAGGTGCATCGCTTAAATAAGATGCTAATTCTAATGTCCAATACATTGTATATTCGTTTTAATTTTTTGCAAAAATAAATTTTTAGTTTAAACAGACAAGGAAAAAATGAATTATTTAATTATTATTTTTAAGAACGTATTTTTTAAAATTGTAAACAACTGAAATTCATATGTTTGATTTTTGGCGTTACCACTAGGGTCGGGCTTTACGTTACAATCTTTTTAAAATGTCATTGCGAAGGTAATTTATAATTTCCTGTGGCAATCTCTTCAATTTGATGAGATTACTTCGTCGTACCTCCTCGTAATGACGACTTATTTACCAATGTTTTAAAAAGGATTTTCACTGCAATCCCTAACGCAAATAACGTTTTCTATACATCAATCATTAGTACGAAAAGCTTTTTAATGAGGTAATACTTTGTTATAAATTCCAATTAAAAGATTACTTCGTTCTCGTAATAACGTGTTTCAATTAATGTTTAGAAACGAAACTAATTCTTCAAAGCTACTGCTTCTCAGGAATCCATTTAATTTCATTTGCTTGCAAGTCATTAGACAACTTTCGTGCCAACACAAAAAGATAGTCAGAAAGACGGTTTAAGTACATTAATGTATTAGGTTCAATAGGAGAGATGTCATTGAGTTCTGACACTAAACGCTCGGCTCGTCTGCATACACAGCGCGCAATGTGACAGAATGACACCGTTTGGTGACCACCAGGTAATACAAAATGTGTCATTGGTGGTAAGGCATCATTCATAGCATCCATTTCATGCTCTAGGTGCTCAATATCTTTTGAAGAAATTTTTGGAATGTTTAAACGTTCTTTGCCATTTTTTAAGATGCTTTTTTCAGGATCTGTTGCCAAAATAGCACCAACAGTAAATAATCTATCTTGAATATGGATGATTAACTCTTTATAATGCTGATTAATTTCTTGATCGCGAATTAATCCTAAGTATGAGTTTAATTCATCAACAGTTCCATAACTTTCAATGCGAATGTGGTGTTTCGGTACGCGTGTGCCTCCAAATAAAGCTGTGGTTCCTCGATCTCCTGTCTTTGTGTAGATTTTCATGAGTCAAAGGTAAAAGTAAAAAGTAAAAGGTAAAAGTTTTGAAGGTAGTTTTATACCTCGTAACTAGCTATTTTTTGTGTCACTGCTAATCATCCCGTCAATTAATCTGATGATTCTTTCTGCATGCTCAGCGACATCCTCTTCATGGGTAACCATAATAACCGTGTTACCTTTTTTATGAATATCGTCGAATAAATTCAGAATTTCCAAAGACGTTTTAGAATCTAAGTTACCTGTAGGTTCATCTGCTAAAATGATAGATGGTTTGTTAATTAAAGCACGACCAACAGCTACACGCTGGCGTTGCCCTCCAGACAATTGATTAGGTTTATGATCCATACGATCAGATAGTCCCACATCTTTCAATACTTCGGTAGCACGTTTATTACGTTCGGTTTTTGAGACACCTGCATATACCATAGGTAAGGCTACATTATCCAGAGCTGTGGTACGTGGTAATAAGTTAAAGGTTTGGAACACAAAACCGATTTCGGTATTTCTAATATCAGCCAATTCATCATCAGACATTTTGCTAACATCTTTACCGTTTAACACATAAGTACCAGCGGTAGGTGTATCTAAACAACCAATAAGATTCATAAGGGTAGATTTTCCAGAACCAGAAGGTCCCATAATGGCTACATATTCGCCACGTTTAATATCTAAATCGATGCCTTTTAACACATGAACTGTTTCTTGCCCCAATTTAAAGTCGCGAATGATATTTCTAATTTTTATAACGTTACTCATAGTTAATATTCTGTATTATCTGACGCTGTTTTTGCTAAGTTGTTACACTCTTATTTTAAAATGTTCTTTGTGTTGTTCTTTCCTAAAAAATACAAATCCCCAATAAAATGTGTCAATAGTCACGGTTACTTGTGGATGTTCTTTGATGGCTTCCCAAGCTTCAGTCATTTCTTTTGACCAGTAAATATCGTCAAAAATAAAGACAGAATCATTATGAATGGTTGGTAAAAGTGTGTTAAAATAATTTAAAGTTGCTGTTTTAGTGTGATTGCCGTCAAAGAAAATAAAATCATAACTGTTGTTAGTCAAATTACTAAGTACCTCTTTAAAATCACCCGTTATAAAATTAATAGGTTTTAATTTATGATTTAAAAAATTAGCTTTTGTAAACGCTGCTAAATTTGGGCAACCTTCAATACTAATAATGGTAGCTTCAGTATTTCCTAAGCGCATGGCTTGAGATGCAATGCCCAAAGATGTTCCTAATTCT
>JBNKYB010000060.1:0-74122 GCA_050300615.1 Flavobacteriaceae bacterium
AATATTTAATGGAGGAATAATGATAAATGGAATTGAGGATAGGTTTATTATTTTTAGAAAAGAATAGTTAATCAAAACCATTTCTTGGGGTTCTCTTTTATCTTTGATAATTTCAACTTTTTCTTGTTGAAATTCTTTGTAAATCAATTCATTTTCTCCTATTTCTAATGCTTTTGCTAAAGCCCGAAGCGTGAAACCTTTGGGTTCTTTTCCTGTTTCAATTCTCTGTATTGTCCTAGCTGAAATACCAGATTTTTCCGATAACTCTTCTTGAGTCAGGTTTTGTTGTTCTCTAAATGCTTTTAGTCTGGACATTCTGTTTTTTTTTAAATTACCGCTAACGGTTTGGCTAAACGCAGTAGGCGAGGAATCGAGTCTATTGTCGTTTTAGCCCTTGTTGTATGCCGTGTTTTTTATATTTCGTAATCAAACAGCTTCTATATAGGGTACGTAATCTGTGTAATAGCTTAGTTTAAATTTATCCATAAATGAACCAACTTTATATCACTTCTCTTTCTATGTGCAATAGATTTCAAAAAACAATAATCAGTTTGTGATTCTAATTCAGATAGAGTTTCATCTATTGTCCAAGTCGTGCTAGTTGAAGCTTTATCCGTAATCCATTTGTTGATATTAGGTAGCCAATACTTTGGATTGTCTTTTTCGATAAAGCCAAGTAAACCACAATCATTTAATCCTTTGCCATGTTTCTCTGTTTTATATCTTTCAATGCCTCCATTGTTAGATGCCCCATAAACATATTCTTTTTCTCTTGCTGTTTCAGGAGCTGGAAGTCTTTTGCTCTCTACAGAAAAAATAGAAGCATTTGAAATACCTTGTTCATTCGGATAAAAATAAAAATCAGAAAACCCTTTACTTAGGTTGTATATATCTCGATATTGGCTACTAATATTAAAAGGATAGTCTTGCTTTCTGATTAAGATTTGTGCTTGCTCAATATAAATTTGAGTCAATTCGTCTTCATTTAACTTTTTCTTTTTGTGATGTCCTGACACAATGTAGGCTTTGAAATGAGGAACATTCTCTTTCATTGATTTAATAATCAAGGAAATAACATTAGTTTTCGAAACGCTAATTTCTGGTTGTTCTATATTTGAAAAACTTTCCTCTGCTATCATTCTTCAATTTGATTTGAAAAATCAGAGAAACATTTATCAGCATCACGATAGGCTATTAAGGAAAGCCAATATCTGTATTGATTTGGCTTTATAAAGACAATAGTGTTATTTTGAGGATACAATTTGATTATTCGCTTAACTGAAAGGTGGGCTGAAATTTCATTATTGGTTAATCCGTCAATATTTAGTTTTGTAAAGTCTTTATGAAACAAAGGTTCTTTATCTTTATTGTCATATCTGAAAACTGTAGCAATTAATGATGTTCCATCAAGCTGAACAACATCTGACAATCTGAATTTTTCCCCTTTGCTTTCATAAACAGAATTTAATGCTCTTGAAAATTCGGTGCCGTAGTTTGACAAAATAGATTCGAACTTATTAGGTTTAATTTTTTGTAATGCTTTAGACCTTTCTCCGTGAATAAAAAAGTCCTGAAGAAATTCAACGCAGTCTTTTATTGTGTTAATATCAAAGTTTGAAAACTGAAACTTAGAATTTATAAAAGGGATTTTCTTTAAGTCTCTCAATAAAAATGTATTGTTTCTGTTTATAAGAGTTTCCGAACTTGTAGAGATAAGGTAGAACTTATAAAAATCGTAATGCTTTTTAAAAGAATTTAAAATAGTCTTTAATACTTCAACATCATCATTAATAGATTTTATTGAAAGTAACCTTCTTTTGAATGAAAAACTTTTTTCATTATAGAAAATAGGAAACTGCGTTTCTCCTATATTTTCCCAAACTATAAGATTCGGAGCAATAAAAGCCTCTTTAGAAGGAACTTTTGAAAACTTTATTTCATTATCAATTTTTGAAAGCAAATTGTAAGAAATTCCATTTTCATTAATTCCCTTAGTTGGCAAAAATGGAATTGTATAAATGAATTCTGGAGATAGTTTTTGCTTACTTCCGATTTCAAAACCTTCCTCAATTATACTATTATTCTCATTTAGAAAATTTTCAAGACTTTGTTCCGCTTGGACTTTATCAATTAAGTTTTTAATTCTACCACCACCTAAGAGATTATTTTTCCAAATGAACTCACTATTGATAGCTGTTTGTCTATTTACAAAATGCAAATCATATTCGTCTATTTCAAATACAATCCGCTCTTTAGTTGCTTTAGTTCGTCTAAATGTAAGGTGAAGGATATTCTTAGATACATCAGGCTTATTATTTCTAACAAAAATTGCTGCTGTTGCTACGTCAGCACCATTATCCCACAATGATTTATTTCTCGCTAAAGCTGTAAAATCTAATAATTGAACAACATTATAATTTGAAAATAATGCTTTTTTGTATGTAATAGAAGTGCTATTATAAAGAAGTCCTGATGATTTAATGATTAAACATACCAAACCATTTTCCTTTAATATTGGAAATGATTCAGAAAGAAATTTTAAAGCTATTTGACCTTGTGGTATTTTAACTTTTTTATCATTTACCAACCAAGTATTAGAATATTCTGAAATCGCACCTCTAACAAATGGAGGATTTCCTATTATCAAATCAAATTTTTTGTTTTGGATATTCCTCAAAACAAAAAAATCTGAATGAACTAGATTCTCTTTTGTTAAGTCATCAAATCTTAATTTATTGATTACTTCAATTGGCTTTAGTTCGTTGCATAATGCTAAACTCAAACTAAACGAGGATAACATTACGGCTTGTTCTTCTTTGTCTACTCCGTAAATGTTCCGCAATATTTTTTTGAGGTCATCAACATTTGGCTTGTCTAATTTATGTTGCAATCTCCATATTTGAACCAAACGCTTAAATGCAGTTACTAAAAAAATACCAGAACCACAAGCGGGGTCAAGTATTCTAAAACTGTCTAAATCAATTTCCTTATATTTTTTTAAAGGCAGGCATTCATCCACTAAGAGTTTTGCTAAGTGAGAAGGCGTATAAAATAATCCTTTGTCTTTCTTATTCTCGCCTAAAAACTCTTCATAAAGTCGGCTAATTAATTCAACAGGAATATACTTAAACTCAAAATACCTCCAATCAGGAAAGCCAATTTCAAGCTGTAACGCTTCAATACTAATTTTGTCTGTTGCAAGTAATTTGGCAACAATACTAAGGTCTAATGATTCTAATTGTTCTTGTTCAGTAGTTTCCCATTTAAAAACATTCCCATTGAAGTTTTTATTAAGGTCATTAAGCAAATTACTAAACTTGCCTTTTTTTAATACATCACTAAATGAATTTGAATTGTTGTATTTTTTGAAATACTTTTCGGTAAGAAGTTTTTTGCCTTCGCCATCTGATGTTTCTTCTAAGTATTTGATGAGAATCGACTGAACAATAATTTTATTAATGAGTTCTCTTGGGGCTTTTTTCAGTTCCTTTGAAAGCCTCTCCGTAACTTTTCTGATATTCTGAATGAGAGTATCATATGCAGAATTTTTGAAATCAAATTTTCCTTTTATTTCTTCTTGTTCCCAAAAAATTCCACTTTTTATTTTTACAGCAAATTGCTCGTTATACAGTCTATGGGCTTCATCAACTAGCCTTAATCTGTCTGTTAAATATTCTGGTTTTAAGTCTTTGGTAAGATGCTTTGTGCAATCAATTATTTTTATTTCAGTATTGAAAAAAAAACAAGCCAATGGAACTTCACCACTACTCCAAATTTTTCTTTGTATGTCTGCAATTTCATTTTCTATTTGCTCCGAAAATGCTCTATCAGTAAAGTCAAATAAGTAAACTTGAGGCTTGTAACTTCCATTTAACTGCTTTCTTAAAAAAATTGCAGTAATTTCTTTATGAATGAACTTGGCTGTTTCAATATGAAAAGCAATTTCAAGGTCGGGCAGCTTTTTTGTGTTATCTGTAAAATAAAGAGCATTATCTCTCTCAAAACCAAGCTTTTCTAAGCCTGACCTAAAAGATTTTGATATCCCTTTAATTTTTTCCATTACCCTCTTTGAATCTGTTGCAAAGTTAAGAAAATGAACCGCCTAAAATACATAAGTTTGACACTATTTAAAAGTGTTTATTAGAAAACAATTGTTTTAATGATTAAGTATACTATCAAAAACAAAATGGTTATCTATCTTTTCGTCTTTCCACATGGCATACAACTAGTTATATAGCCACTATATGTACTTCATTATCCTCTAAAATTCTCTGGATAAGAGACGCTTTTGTTATAAATATTTCTTGTTGTTTTTAAGGCACGTAATCAATGCTAATATCATCCAACTCATAAACGCCGTCAAAATTATCTTGTCCGCTGCCCGTATATTTAAAAGCAATATACATAGTACCTGAAGCACAAGATAAATCTACTGTACCAGAGTTAAACCACGGCGCAAAAGAATCGGTATCCTTTACCACATAAGCAGCAGAAAGGACTCCCCATGTAGCTGATGTTATGTTGGCTTCGGTACCATCCCAATCCAAAGAATACAACACTTCTAAATAACTGCTGTCTGCTAAACTATTAGACGTTTTAAACCGCAATGTTACTCCTTGATGAGCATCTAAATTAATGGCAGGTGTTATTAACCAACCTATATTGCTTTCGTCACCAGAACTAGCTGATTGAAATCTGGCAGACCGCCCTAACGAGGCATTAGATGATGTTGACGAGTAGCCTTCCCATGCTTCGCTTCCTGCTTCTATATAATTGGTCCAACAATCAATCTTTATAGGTTTGTTATTTTTTTGAGATTCAAAATCTTCCGTTAACAAATTTGCCGAACCTAATGTTGTGGCTAACCCACAATTTAATTCCATAGGGTCACAGCGCTCATTGCCTTCTAAATTTATGTCTGCCGCACTATTCATGATAAATACATTAAAATCATCACCAAAATCTCTACTAAATATGCCTGTCAAACTCCCTTTCCCCTGAGGTACAATCAGCGATTTAAAATCTGCATACGTACTGGTTTGCAAGAAAATAGAAATACCCGAATCGCAACTCTCCAAAAGCCTAAAACCATCAAACTCATCAAACGATTCACTGGCAAAGGTGGCACCCAATTCAAACCTGTTAAGTTGCATATTATTTAATTGAACTAAAGTGTTTTGGTCTGCTTTGGTTAAATCCATCAAAGAGGCCACTTTAGGTTTAATTTCAATAACTTCGGAGGTTCTAATAAGTATATTTCGGTATTCAAATTCCTGTATTTGTTCTAAATTTTGGCCCTCTCCTTTGGCAAGCGTTAATACACCATTTGATTCTCCAATGGTTAAACCATTCAATTTTATGTAGACTTTTCTTCCAAACTCATAGGTATCAGACAAACTTCCTACATTAACATCAACTCTTATACCTAATCTTGGATCGTCGTCTGGATTGCTATCGTCCACTTTATTTTGAATAATGAGTTCCTTAAAAAAATTACCTGCTTGATCGCTAGATATTACATAACCTTCCACGTATAAATCTTCCTCGTCATCAATAATAACTATGGCATTGCCATTTGCAACTGCTTGATGATATCTTGAATATAAGGTTTTAAAGGTGGTTAATTGATTTGCTGGAATTGTTATGTTTTCTGTTTCATTTGGTCTTGGTATACTGTAATCGTCGTCATTCACGCAAGACGACACAAACACGATACTAACCAAAATACTTAAAAATCTAACCTTCATATTTTTTAATTCTTAAAATCTAACATATACATTCATAAAATAATTAGCCCCTCTACCATACCAATATTTAGAACCAAAAACAGGTTTGTCTAAAGCTTGATCGTCTCTTAATTGTCTGTAATTAGCATTTCTTCCTTGTTCAAATCCGCCTGTTTTATAAACTTCATCTAACAGGTTATTCACACTTGCAAAAAACCCGATATAGTATTGCTTTATTTTCCAAGATTTTCCACCAATTAAATTAACTACCATATAATCATCAAAACGTTCTTGTTTTAATAATGTTCTGGCTAAATTTTCATTGTAATCAATAAATGGTAAGCCATCTACATCGGTATAAAAATTATTAGTTCGTGTTAGCGGACTTATATCTACATACGTATTCTTGAAAAAATTTGCTGTGGCGCCAAACCACCAATAGTCGGGGTCTCTATATTCAAAACCTACTGAATATGCTTGTTGTGGGCCGGTAGCCAATTTGTAATTTTTTAAATAGGACTTCCCTAAATACACATTCTCAAATCTATCGGAAGACAGATATAAATCGGGGTTGTTAGCATAGGTATATTGCCCTAAAGATCCTGCACTTTTCAACTTTATGGTAGGAGTCATTTGAAATTCTATACCAAATTCTGCCCCAAAATAATTTTTATTGATGCCTTGCAAAATTTCTTGAATGAATTCAGTATCATCGTTCCCCGACTGTTGTGTTCCTGAATCGGCGATGATATTACCAATGCCATCGGCAAAGAAAAATGAAATTTCATTGGCATTTTTTAGTTGTGTATAAAACCCTGTAAGCTTCGCTTTGATAGTTGGCGATCTAAAAATATAATTAACATCAACCGTACTTACTTTTTCTTCGGAAATATTAGGAACCATATTGTTATTTGACCTTGAGTTGGTATAACTATTTCGGATGGATGGTGCTTTGGTAATATAGCCTGTATTAACATTAAACACATGCTTTCCTGTTAGTTTATAAGTGAACCCTGCTTTGGTGGCTATTCCTAAAAAAGGAAGTTTTTTTCCTTTTCCAAAAGAATTATCGGCAAAAGTTTCTGTTTGAAATAATCCTTCGCGCTGGTATTGCGTATTAGTTAAACTTGTAGAAAAATAAAAATCTGTTTTATTGTAATTAAATTGCATTTGAGCAAATGCTGAAAGCACATTAGCAAACATATTATAATTATATCCATATATATCACCCTCAACAGCGATTGTATTTGGGTTTCTCAAATTAAACTGAACGCCGTCAAAACTATCTACATTTAAAAAGCCTGTTCCACCTAAAAGATCTAAAACCTCTGCAAAATTTTCAGACTTTAGTTTCTTATAATTTATAGATGCATCAAATAACATATGCTCATTCCATTCTGTATTTAAAATAGAATTTACTATTAACTGTTTATCATCTACCCTATCTTCATATAGCATATAGGTCGCATTTTTTCCTTGTGCCTCATTTGCTATATTAGCCTCATACATAGTTTGCCAATTAATTTGCCCATCGTTTAAAAAAGCTTGTTGCGCACCATAAGCAAATTCTAAATCGTCAGGAAAATTACGCTCAAAATAACTCGGTAGTTTTTGATAATAGGAGGGACTTGGGTTTCGTCCACCACTTTCAAATGATTCCTGACCATCAGCAGTTACTACACGAGTTGCTCCTCCATATGCTAATCGGCTATTTCCAAATTTCCCAAACTGATAGCCAATATTTGTATTTAAAGTTGTTTTCCTATTTATAGTCCAATAATGGTTTAACATCAAAATAGGTTCAACCACTTCTTTAATGCGGGAGTTTCTTTTTTTACCATCTTGCCAACCCCAATATTCATTATATTTTATTCCTTTTAAATCATAAACCTCTTGCGTATTGGGAGACGACTTTCCTCTTCGGTTAGGTGCATATATGCCTGTGAAATTCAAACTATGGCTATCATTAAAAACTTTTTCTA
The DNA here is from genome assembly GCA_050300615.1 of Flavobacteriaceae bacterium. GTDB lineage: Bacteria > Bacteroidota > Bacteroidia > Flavobacteriales > Flavobacteriaceae > Yeosuana. The sequence continues at coordinate 7,709 of JBNKYB010000060.1, forward strand.
CCGAAACAAATAACGAGTTAGCCTCATATAACGTTGCATCCTGATAGCCTTCGTTACCCCAACGTCTACCAAGGGATACTGTATAAGCCCAATCTGATTTCAATAACCCTGAAGCATATGTCACCATAAATCTATTCGTATAACTTCTATTGCTATTTGAATACGTTACACGCCCTCCAGAAGACATTTTTGATGCTCTTACATTGATATTGTTGGTACCTAAAACACCTCCAAATTGATAGCCAGAAGGTTGCAATCCAAAAGTGAAATATTGATTCCGTAAGACATCATTCAATCCACCCCAATTACTCCATTGTGGACGACCATTATAAATTTTATTCATCTCTATTCCATTGATCAAAATAGAACTGTTGTCAGAATCTAAACCTCGTATTTTAAAAAAAGACGAACTAAACTCAAAAGCAGCAGTACGCTGAAAAACATCAAGAGATGCTTGCAATAAGCCTGAAATATTACCTAGTCCATTTTCATCATTATCCAATTCGTCATCAGACAATGCTATAGTAAATAAGTTTTGCACCGCAGCATTGTCATACTCTAATGTCATATCGGTAATATTTACCGTTTTAAATTCATTAACGGTTATGGGGTATCTTTTACTAATAAATCCTTCTTTGTCTATTCTTAAAACCTGTTCACCTAATGGAATATTAGAAGAAAACAAAAACTCTCCTAAATCATTAGTTTTAGTAGTCTGTTTTGTGCCTTCAATAGAAACAGAAACGTCTTGAAGAGGTTCAAAAGAAATAGCATCTTTTACACTCCCTTTTATAAGGGTCTCTTGTGAAAAAGTTGCAACTGTAAATAAAGTAACCAACAAAAAAATAAACAACCTACTTCTCATGTTTAGCTTTGTATCTTCTTCTCTATTTTTGTTAAAAAAATTTAATATGTGCTACAAATTAACATTTTTATTACAAAATGTATTATTTTAATTGTATTTTGTAATAAAAATAGTATTAACACTATTCGCTTTTTATGAAACTACTAAAATGTCTTCTGGTTATCTTTTTACTAAGCTCTTTATCTCCCATAAAAGCTCAAGCCAAAAAAAACTATAAAATACATACGGTAGCATTCTATAATTTGGAAAACTTATTCGATACCATTAATGACACTGCTAAGTTTGATGAATTAAGTCCTATTATGGAACTTAAAACCAATCGTTCTAAAGTTTATAAAGAGAAGATTCACAATATGGCAAAAGTGATTGCGGATATTGGTTTTGCAGAAACCCATAATACTCCCGCTCTTATTGGAGTCGCTGAAGTTGAAAACAGAGAGGTTTTAGAAACTCTTATAAATGATTCTATATTATCCAAAAAGGATTATGGTATTATTCAATATCCATCTCCTGATATCCGCGGTATTGATGTGGCTCTGCTATATCAAAAAAATCTATTTACACCAATTTCATCAAGTAGTCACGAATTAAAGATTTATGAAGATGACAGAAAACGTATTTATACACGAGACCAGTTATTAGTAAGTGGGAATTTAGATGGGGATCTTATTCATATTATTGTTAACCATTGGCCTTCAAGACGTGGAGGTATCAACAGTATTCCTAAGCGAATTGCTGCAGCAAAACTTACTAAGCACTTGGTTGATTCGCTTCAAATTATAGATCCGTATGCTAAGATTTTCATCATGGGCGATTTAAATGATGACCCTACAAGTCCGAGTGTCAAAGATGTATTAAAAACCAAAATAAAGAAGAATAAAGTAAAATTTAAAGGTCTATATAATCCGTATGAAAATTTCTATAGAAATGGTTTGGGCACGACTGCTTACAGAGATTCATGGAGTTTATTTGACCAAATTATAATGACAAAACCATGGCTAGATAAAGACTATTCTACTTATAAGTTTTTTAAAGCAGGTATTTTTAATGCATCCTATTTAACTCAAAAAAGCGGGCAGTATAAAGGATACCCTTATAGAAGTTGGGGCTATGAAGGATTTACAGGAGGCTATAGCGACCATTTTCCTGTGTATGTCTATGTAATTAAAGAAATTAAATAGGCCTACCAGAATTTAAACTCTTGGTAGGCCTCTTTATAAATTTTAAGCTTTTAATATTAAGCCATCCAAGTACTCCAAGGAATACGTGATAAAAATAATGCCAACGCTATGGTATAAAAAATAGCTATTATTTTTAATTTAGATTGTGAGGTTAACTTCTTTTTATGTTTAGAATAGCCAATCGTTATTAAAGCAACCGCAATGATATTCACCAAAGGATGTTCCACAAGGAATAACCTTGCTAATGAATTACTCATTACCTCTCCTCCTAACTCGCCCCACAAATCAAATCTTGGAGATACAAAATAAAGCACAAAACCAATAAGCAATTGAATATGAGATACTATTAAAGTAAACAGAGAAATTCTGAAATCTTTAGCTTCGTATTCTTTACCTGAAACGCTTTTGTATATAGCATTTATTACAGCTATTGATAAAACTATAAGGACTACATATGCCCAATAGGAATGAATTGTTAAGACAGTATTATACATTGAATAATTTTTAATGAATTACAAATGTAGTAATTAAATAAATACCCATCTATTTTAAATTGTTAAGCAATATGCATGTATAAAAAAACCGCTTCAAATTGAAGCGGTTTTTAAAACTATAATTTTTTTTATACTAATTCCATGTATTTTCAGCAGGAGTTCCTCCCCAAATTAATGTAGCTAAATAAGGATTATCTATAAACGGATTTCTATTACCTTGTGCTCCTTCTATAACATTATTACGTTGCTTTTCAAAGTCTGAAACCGGGTCATCTAGATTCCATTGTAAAAATAAGGTTAAGCCTCCTACTTTAGAAAAGCTTTCACCATATCTTACATTTAAATACATCATCATTCTAGCAACGTCTCCTCTCCAATCATCTCCTGGATACCATTTGTTCCCTGGTAGTAATCCGTAAGACCCACTTCCATCGGCATAAGGGTAATTACTTCTTTCGGAATTTAAACTATCATCACTACACCTTAAATGATGCAAGTCTGATACAGCCGTTTCTGAAGTCAGCAAAGATTGCGGATAGATGTGCTCTGTATTAAATGTTTGAGGGGAATAAGGGTTTGAGGGAGATGTATATTCTTCCCAATACCTGCTTTCTCCCGAGTACATTAAAATAACATTATCTGGATTTGATAAATCGGCATCTGCATCGTATAAATACAGATGTCGTTGACTATAAGACAAAATTGTTGTATGCTTTGAAACCGTTAAAGTCTGTAATTCTTCAAACATTAAATCTGAGTCCTCAGAAAAAATAACTCCACTATAATAATCTACTAATTCTGATGGAATATTAAAACTTAAAGCCTGGAGTACAGTAATATTTACAGTTGCCGTTGAACAAGAAGCATTTGGGGTATCATCATCACAAATTGTGTATGTAAATGAGTCCGATCCTTTAAAACCAGTTTGCGGTGTGTAACTAACAGTTCCGTCTGTATTTAAAACTACTGTACCTAGAGTTCCTGTATTGTCTATAGAACTTAATGCGGCACTGTCAATAGCAGCATCATTATCTAAAAGAGTAGTAATTACTCTAGTACTATTTTCTAATACATTAACAGCATCGTTTTCTGCGGTAGGATTTCCTTCATCGGTTACCGTTATGGTTACAGTAGCTGTAGAACAATCGGCCGGAGTATCCTTATCGCAAATTGTGTATGTAAATGTATCTTCTCCTACAAAACCCACTGCTGGGGTATAGGTATAGGTATTATTTCTGTTATCTTCTATGGTTCCACCATTCACACTAGTCCCATCAAAAGAAGTAATTCTAGCATTATCTAAAACCGTATCGTTAGATAGTAAGTTTTCAACAATAAGTGCTGAATCTTCTGATGTCGTAAAACTATCATTTACCGCTACAGACACTCCATTTGGCTCTGGCTCTGGATTTGGTGATGGAGAATCATCCCCGCCAGAACTGCAGCTAAAATTAAATGCAACTATAAAAAATAACAACGCAAACTTTCTCATAATACTAATAATTTTTTAGGAAAAAAAACCTCTTATCATATGATAAGAGGTTTTTTATATAAATATATTTTATTTTACTGTAAAACCCAAACACCTCCAGTTTTTATAACTGCGATATCTTCTGTTCCACTTGAACCATTATAAATATCATAAGTCACTACATACTTCTGACCTTCTTCTGCAGAAGGATCTAGTTTACTTAAAACTACATCCATAGCTTCAGCTATCATAGTTGGCGTCCATTCAGCATTATTACCGGGTCTTCTTTCAAAATTACCGTAATTATCCATACTACTTGTTGCGTTAGGATATTTAGAACTAAGTGCATCTACAATTGAAGCATAATCTGCTGGCTGTAAAGTATATTTTATAGTATTATCAGGTACCCAAGCAGTTCCATCATTTCCAAACTGAAGTGTTTGCTCAATAACATTGTTGTAAGCAGAAAATGAAGTACCGTCAAAAATAAACGCTGCTGTATAACTTTGTGTTACACCACCACCAACATATAGTTCGTACATTGATAACACAATATCTCCAGCACTTTTAGGAGCGTATTTATAAACATCCAATAAAGCAATTGGTATTTTTTGCATAGCCTCGTCTTCACTAGAAAAATTAGGATATCCTTCTCCCATAGCTGAGTATTGATCTGGTGTAAAACCTGTAAACTTAACCCATGCTCCATTTTCATAAGCAAAACCATCGGTAAGAGTAGTTTCTACTCCTGAATAGTAGCGATATCTTAATGAATGAAAATCTCCTTCGGATGGTGTAGGATATGTTGCATCTAAATAATCATAAATTTGGTAGTCTCTATCAAAATTACCGTAAGTTTTTCCAGTTATTGCATTTTGTTCTGCCTCTGATAATTCGTAAACAGGTCCTTCATAAGTTTTTACACGATTATATAATTTAAAAGTAACTATTGCTGTAGAACCTTCCCCAAGAGCAGGATATTTACTCATTAAAAAATCTGGTAAGTCTGCTTTTGCATCATCTAAAGTACTAAAGTTTCCATAGCTTAAATCTAAATCATCATAGTCATCATCAGATAATGTAAAAACAACATCACCTGTAACTGTTTTAGAAGCATTAGCATTTATCTCGTCATGAATGTCTTCAAGTGGGTTACACCCAACTAATACAATTCCCAATAAAATGGCGAATAAATAAATTGATTTTTTCATTTCTTTTTTTTTTAAAATTTAATTCTTAATCCTAAGCTATACGTCCTACCAGCACCATAGTATACTAAAGCCGTTGCTGAAGTTCCATCTACATCATTAGCATCAGAGATGTATTCTGTATTAAATACGTTATTAATTTTACCATTTAAGGTAGCCTCAAATGGTCCCATATCGAAAGTATGTCTTAAACCAACATCAAATAAACCAAAATCAGGAATTTTCCATACATCAGGTAAGTCTTGACTTCCCCTGTTAGTAACATCATAAGATGCATAGTTATCTCCTGCAAAGTTATAATCTACATAAAGATTAGATTTTTTAGCAAATTTATAATCTGCTCCTAAGGCAAAAGTAGTTTGAGCAGCATCTCCAACTTTTAAATCCTTTGCAAAGACTTCTACTACATCAATTTCTGCCCCAGCTTGATCTCTAACAGTTGCAGATGTATTGCTTGTCCATTTCCAATTACCTAAAGACACCATACCTGTTAAAGTTAAATCACTGCTTGCTTTATATCTCAAATCTACCTCTACTCCTTGGTGAAGGGCATCAATACCCGTTAAGTTATAAAAATAAATCTGATTATCTGTTCCTTGAAGAGAACCTGTATTAGCTTTGTCTAACCATTTTGTATAATATAAATTTATATTAGCGGTTAATTTTTCACTTCTATATCCATACCCTAACTCTGCACTAAACACTTTTTCATTTATTGCATCTGCATTAGCCTCAAGAGTATCCTCATCTAAGAAAACAGCGCTTAAAAACGGTGCTTTTGAAAAATACCCAACATTAACAAATACATTATTATTATTATCTAGATTGTAGTTACCACCACCTTTTACACTATAACCAACAAAGTTAACTTTTTCAGATGCTCTGCTACCAATTATAGTGTTATTCATAAACTCTTTCTTTTGATAATTTGTATTAGAAATATCAGCAGCCATAAATAAGTTAAATGATTCATTAACTTGATATTCTGCTTGACCAAAGACACCACCTCTCTTAACTATTCCATCGTAATCTTTATTATACTTATCACCAACTGTTAAAGGTTTACCATAGGCATATGTATCAGTTTCATTGTCCAAAAAGAATAAACCTCCTAATAAATCATCAACCTGATACCAGTGAGAACCAACATAATAACGAGCATCTAGTCCTCCAGAAATCACTAACTTATCATTTATTGTGTTTTTATAAGTAGATAAAATACCATACCATTGATGTGAATTTCTAGAAGAAGAAATAATATCTGTCGATCCACCAATTCCATTTGCTATATTCTCTTCAACAACTTTATCAAAATCAATAGGCTGTAGTCCGCTATATCCAATTCTGTAATCGTTAGATCCTATCTTAACACCTTCATCTCTTCTACCTCCACCAGAACCAAACGATGCATAAAGTGCAGTTGATAATACAGAATTGCTATTTATATTCCATAAGTGATTTAAAGACATTTGAGGCTTGTGATAGAAGTTATAAGATTGATGATAAACCTCCCCATTTTTGTAACCCCAATCTTTATTAGCCCTTAGAGGACCAGCTTCTGTTTGCTGTAACTCAGCTATAGTAGAACGATTATAACGCTGACCATGCTCTTGTTGAGCTCCAAAAGCAGTAAAAGACAATCTTTGCGAATCGCTTAACTGTTGTGATACACTAAGAAAATAATTATAACCAAAAAACTCAGTGCCATCTACATAACCATTACCTGAAAGTTTTGAACCACTTACCGTCACAGCAAGCCCTTTATCAGACAGACCTGTAGAATATGTCATTCCATATTTTAAATAACCGTCGTTACCAATAGTTGAATTTATAACACCTCCCTCAGTAACATCAGTACTTTTAGTGATAATATTGATAGTTCCTCCTACTGAAGGCACGGCTACTTTTGATGCTCCTAAACCTCTTTGTACTTGCATTGAAGATGTAACATCACCTAAACCAGCCCAGTTAGACCAATAAACACGACCATTCTCCATGTCGTTTACAGGCACACCATTTATCATAACCGCTACATTCTCAGAATCAAAACCTCTTAAATTTACTCTACCATCTCCATAGCCTCCACCTGCTCTTGTGGCATAAACCCCAGGTGTAGATTTTAAAATCTCTGGAAACTCTTGAGTACTTAACTTAAGAGCAATATCAGCTGCTTTGATAGTTGAAACCGCAACGGGTGTCTTTCTATCAACTGCTACTGAAGCAATAATTTGAATTTCTTCTAAACCTACTTCACTACTTTCCATAGTGACCGTACCTAGATTTAGGCTTCCGGAAAAAGAAATTGTTTTTGAAGTATACCCTACAAAGGTAATTACTATTTCACCAGAGCTGGCTTTAGTGTTTATTGAAAAGTTTCCATCAAAATCTGTTGTTACACCATTTGACGTCCCTTTCTCAATAACATTAGCTCCTAGAAGAGGCATATTTGTTCCTGCTTCTACAACAGTACCTGTAACAGTACTTTGTGCCATAATAACTGTAGTAAATAACAATGCTACTGTTACAATTAAAAATTGAGTAGTTTTTTTCATAATTTTAATTAATATTAAATTACTTGAATTAGTCAAGCAAAAATAAGCATAATATTATTTTTAATATTACCCTTGTGTTAATAAATATTAACAATTATGCATATGATAATTAACTCAATCTTAACAATATTGAGATTACAAAAAAGACTGGTTTTGCAGGCTATTTATACAGTTATGATAACTTCTTGTAATAATTTAACAAATTTGTTGTAGAAGAATCGTGTTTATTAACTGTTGAATTGTTAAATTCTTTTAAAATTTTACTCGCTAATTGCTTTCCTAATTCAACACCAAATTGATCGTAACTAAAAATATTCCAAATAACACCTTGTACAAATATTTTATGCTCATACATCGCAATAAGTTTTCCTAAACTTTCTGGAGTTAACTTATTAATAAAAATCGTATTTGTGGGCTTGTTCCCAGCGAATACTTTAAAAGGCAATAACGTTTCACTAGCACCTTCAGCTTTTACCTCTTCACTGGTTTTTCCATTTAACAATGCTTCTGTTTGTGCTAAAAAATTTGATGTTAATTTATCTTGATGATCTTGATTACCGTGCAACGACTTTGTAAACCCAATAAAATCAGCAGGAATTAATTTGGTTCCTTGGTGTATTAATTGAAAAAAGGCATGTTGAGAGTTTGTTCCTGGTTCTCCCCAAATAATGGTTCCTGTTTGATAGTCTATAGGGTTACCATTTCTATCAACACTTTTACCATTACTTTCCATAATACCTTGTTGCAAATAGGTTGCAAACTGATTTAGGTATTGAGAATACGGAATAATAGCTTCGCTCTCAGCATTAAAGAAGTTATTATACCAAACACTTATTAAAGCTAAAATAACAGGGATATTAGTTTTGAAGTCTTCATTTTTAAAATGAGCATCCATTTTATGAGCACCTTGAAGTAAACTATCAAAATTAGAATACCCTACAGCTAAGCTTATTGATAATCCAACTGCACTCCAAAGAGAAAAACGACCTCCTACCCAATCCCACATGGGGAATACATTGCTTTCATCAATTCCAAAAGACTTAACATGTTCAATATTGGTTGAAACAGCCACAAAATGTTTGGCGATTGCATCTTCTGAAGCCGATTTTAAAAACCATTCTTTAATGGTATTGGCATTAGACAGCGTTTCTTGCGTTGTAAATGTTTTTGAAACTATCACAAAAAGAGTCGTTTCTGGATTTAATGTTTTTATAACTTCATTAACGTGATCTCCATCAACATTACTTACAAAATGAGTGGTTAAGTGATTTTTATAAAACTGTAATGCTTCAACTACCATAGCAGGCCCAAGATCTGACCCTCCGATACCAATATTTACAACATCAGTAAAACATTTTCCTGTAAATCCTTTTCTGTCACCATTAACAACTTCATTCGTAAAGGTTTCTATTTTTTGTTTTACCTGATAAATTTCTGGCATTACATTAACTCCATCAACTTCAAAATTAGCCGTTTTTGGTGCCCGCAATGCGGTATGCAACACAGCTCTTCCTTCTGTTTGATTTATAAGTTCTCCTGAAAACTGACTCTGAATGGCTTCCTTCAATTTAACTTCTTCAGCTAACTGCAATAAATAGTTTAATGTTTCTTCAGTAAGTCTATTTTTTGAAAAATCAACATAAAAATCATCCCATTTAATTGTGAGTTTATCTGCTCTGTTTTTGTCTTTAGAAAACAAATCTTTCATGTGCACATGTTCCATCTCTTTGAAATGTTTTTTAAGATGCTTCCATGAATTTGTTTCTGTTGGATTTATACTAGGAAATGCCATTATCTTATCTGTGAAATTAAATTATTCTCTACGTTTTTATCTTCCAATCTTTCCTCTTTCAACTCTTTAAAAGGAATACTATCTAATTGTTTTTTTATAGGCTTTATAAAATCAAAAAACTTTGTTTTAAGCGAATCTGATATTGGTTCAGCTTCAGGTAGTTTTTCTCTTAACGGGTCGACTTGTCTTCCGTTTTTCCAAAACCGATAACACACATGAGGTCCTCCCGCATGCCCTGTCATACCAACTAAACCAATAACATCACCTTGCTTAACAAATTGCCCAACTTTGGCAATTCGTTTACTCATGTGCAAATATTGTGTTTCATACGTAGCATTATGTCTAATCTTAACGTAATTACCATTACCGCTTGTGTAGCTAGACTTTGTTACAGTACCATTAGCAGTAGCCATAATTGGTGTTCCTATAGCTGCAGCAAAATCAGTTCCTCTATGTGGTCTGATTTTATTTCCATAATAAGCAATACGCCTTCTTAAATTATAACGAGACGATATTCTACTAAACTGAACAGGTGCCTTTAAAAAAGCGCGTCGAAGGTTTTTCGCATCTTCGCTAAAATAATCCTTTATATGCTTTAAACTATCTGTTTCAAATTGAAAGGCATAAAAGGGTTCGTTGTTATGTAAAAAATAAGCGGCTTTAACATTATAAACCCCAGCATAAATAGAATCGTCAATATACTTATCTGTGTAAATAACTTTGAATTTATCACCTTTTTGAAGTCTATTGAAATCAATAGTCCATGCATAAATTTCGTCGGCCATTTTGTAAGCTAAACGCAAACTTAAACCTTGCTCGTCTAAAGCTTCAGAAATATTTGTTTTAATAACTCCGGTAGCCGTTTTTTCAACATAAGTAATTGGTTTTTGGCTGGTATAAGCATGAATGGAATCTTGAAAATTTATCACCACATACTCCTCAAGAGTTGGCTGATAGATAAAACATTGTGGTTGTTGTAAGGAATCTTTTGAACAAAGTAATGTATACGGTTTTCCTACTCGTAATCCTCTTGCAATATCAAAAGTGTCTTTGGATTTTTGGACAATGTTAAAAATTTTAGGGTATCCAATTTTATTGCGCTCTAAAATATCTCCAAAAGTGTCACCTCTTTTTATCGTGTCTCTTTTAACAACAAAGTCATTTAAATTAAATCCAAACTCATATACTTCCTCTGGCTCAACAACAGCCAAATCCTCGGATTCTTTTTTTAAATTTTGCTGTTCTTTTTCTTTACAAGCAAAAAAAGATATTGCTATTAAAATTAATATTAAACCTCTGTTCCCCAATCTCGTAATTCTTGGTCTGTCCATAAATCTGGAAAAAATATTCTTCTTTGATATTTTGGATGCATATACTTTACCCATTCACTTCCTCCTGTTGCTTCGGCGGTTTGCCCACCAATATTTAAATAATGATTTGCTGTTTTATAATGTGCCATAACCCATTTTATATTGACCGTATAGTCGTAATGTCTCATGGCTTTTATTAATTCTTTATTCTCTTTTTCTAATTGTGGTAAAGACTTAAACTTAGTCCACAAATTATGTGTGTTATAAAATTTTGTAAATCTAATAAATTCCTCTTTGTATTTATGTTCAAAAACTGTTAATGTATAACTTTTTTTTCCTGTTTTATAATCTTTTCCTGCTGCCTGCCAGTACAAATGCTCAAAAGCATTCTCATAGGATGAATTTCTATCTATAGTTTCTCTAAAACGATTATCAATAAGGTTAATAAGCTCGGTAGATGCGAACTCAATTTTTCTGTACTGTGCACTCTGGAAACCACTTGCGGGTGTTAACGTTTTTCTGAATTTATTGTATTGTTCAACATCCATTCCATCTTTCATAATACTAAAAGATGATGTAAGCATATCAAAGTACCGACTAATACGCATCAATTTAGATGAAAACAAAGCCGCACTTACATCTTCTGTTTTGGCTACCTGCTCAATTTCGCTAAGTATCATTTTGAATAACAGCTCGTTAATTTGATGATACATGATGAAAACATTTTCATCTGGTAAGGTGGTACGGGTTATTTGAAGATTTAATAGCGCATCTGTTTGAATATAATCCCAATAAGTGATGGGCTTGCTATATAGCAAGCCTTCTAAATGAACATCTAAGTCTTGTTCTAGTTTATTATATTTCTCGTTAAGTTGATTGGTTATTTTTGTTTTCAAATTTCTTTTAATTATCAACAACTACCCTGAAAGAGTGTTGCAACCCTTTAAAAGCCTCCAAATCTGCTCTTAAGGACCCCACTGCTAAATCTGCTCTAATTCGTAAAGGTAATTTATTTTTATCTCTGGAAACCCAAAGTGTTAAACTTTCTTCTTCTTTAAAAACACGTCCAGCCATTACATAGGGTCTAAATTTTAAACATTCTATCTTTCCAAAATCTGTACTAATGGTTTCTTCTCCCAAATACTTTAATTTAAAACCATAGTTTTCTTTATCAAAAAACATATCTGTTCTAATCTCATCACCAATTTTTAAATCTTTTGGATTTATAGTATTACGCAAATAGTAATAGGTTGACACCATATCTTGAATATTGGGCGTGGTAGCATATACTGTTTTGGTGTTATTTTTTTTATCCTTTACGTAGGCTTTATTTTCTGTATGGTTAAAATCAATTTCCAAATCTTTTGTGTAGCCTCCTTCATTTATATTTCTTATAAATTTATAAGGTAGCAAGGTTTCTTTGTCAAAGTAGCTTTCGTATCTATCTTTTACTTTAAAAAACCATTTAATCATGCCAGTTGTCCAACCCTTTCCTGTTACATGATAAACATCTTTATCATTAAGTTTTGTTTCTTTAACTGAAAGTGTTGCGTTTCCTGCTTTTAAGAATCCACTATAGCTCATTCTAAATTTAAACCATTCACCATCACCAAAAGAAGATTCTTGTTGAGAAAACGACAAATGCATCGAAAATATTGCGATAATTATAAGTAGTGTTTTTTTCATTTGTTATTGGGTCATTGATAATATAATTTCTTTAAAATCATATTTGTTTCAAATAAAGAAATTACAATTACTATTCCAAAAATATAAAAATTACTTTAACGGTCTGTCATTATAAGAAGAGCTTAACGTTAATTTGTTACAAAAAACAGCATACGCTACCAGTAATTGATAGCGTATGTTGAAAATTTTGACCAGTATGTTTATTAAAGCGTTCCGCGATTAGCCTGCTCTCTTTCAATAGACTCAAAAAGTGCTTTAAAATTTCCCGCACCAAAACCTTTAGCTCCCATGCGTTGGATAATTTCAAAAAACAGTGTTGGTCTGTCCTCTACTGGTTTTGTAAAAATTTGAAGCAAATATCCCTCTTCATCGGCATCAACCATAATAGATAAATTTTGAAGCTCTTTCAAATCTTCTTTCATCATATCTTTATGTTCTCCTAATCTACGCGGAATGTCATCATAATAGGCTTGTGGTGGTGGCGGTAAAAACTCAACACCTCTGGCTTTTAATTGAGAAACAGTTGCTATAATATCATCTGTTGAAACTGCTATATGCTGAACACCTGCACTTTCATAAAAATCTAAATACTCTTCAATTTGAGAACGTTTTTTTCCTTTTGCTGGTTCATTTATGGGGAATTTTATACGTCCGTTACCATTACTCATCACTTTACTCATTAATGCTGAATATTCGGTATGTATTTGTTTATCATCAAAGGATAGAAAATTTTCGAAACCCATAACTTCTTCATACCATTTTACCCATGTATTCATTTGCCCCCAACCTACATTACCTACCATATGGTCAATATATTTGAGCCCAACTGGTGTTGGATTATAATCTGATTCCCATTTTCTGAAACCTGGCAAAAAGGTTCCGTTATAATTTTTACGTTCTACAAACATATGTACTGTTTCTCCATACGTGTAGATGCCTGCTCGAACCACTTCTCCATGTTCATCTTTTTCCTCAACTGGTTTTATATATGATTTAGCACCTCGCTTAGTGGTTTCTTCATAAGCTTTTCTAGCATCTTCAACCCAAAGTGCAATTACTTTTACTCCATCTCCATGTTTTACAATGTGCTCATTAATTGGCGATTTACTGTTTAAAGGAGTTGTTAACACTAATGTTATTTTATCTTGTTTTAACACATAGCTTACCGAGTCCTTCGAGCCCGTTTCTAAACCTCTATATGCATAGGATTGAAACCCAAAAGCTGTTTTGTAAAAATGTGCAGATTGTTTAGCATTACCAACATAGAACTCAACATAGTCGGTTCCTAAAAGTGGTAAAAAATCTTGTGCGCCTTCAAATATTTTTTCTAAACCGTAGTTTACTGATTTTACTTGTTTACTCATTAGTTTAATTTTAAATAGAGAAGATACATAGAGGGAGAAAAGACTTTTATAGTTTGCTTTGAAAGTCCATTATCATTTTTTAAACTCTCCTATTTTCTTCAATCTTTGTTAATTATTCTTTTATTCTAACCAAGATTTATGATAATCTTCATCGGCAATTTTCATAGCTTCCTCGGTTACCATAAGTGGTTTAAAAGTATCTACCATAACGGCTAATTCTTCTGTTTTTGTTTTTCCTATACTTCGCTCGGTTGCTCCGGGATGTGGGCCATGAGGTATGCCCGCAGGATGCAAGGAAATATGACCTGCTGCAACATCATTTCTGCTCATAAAATCACCATCTACATAATACAGCACCTCATCACTATCTATATTGCTATGATTGTAAGGAGCTGGAATAGATTGTGGATGATAATCATACAGTCTTGGCACAAAACTACATACTACAAACGCATCGGTTTCAAAGGTTTGGTGCACTGGTGGTGGTTGATGAATTCTTCCTGTTATGGGTTCAAAATCATGAATTGAAAATGCATAAGGATAATTAAACCCATCATAACCCACAACATCAAACGGATGTGATGCATACACCATATTAAAAATATCGTCTTGCTTTTTAACTTTAATTAAAAAGTCTCCCGATTCGTTATAAGTTTCCAATTCTTGTGGTTGACGAATATCGCGTTCGCAAAAAGGGGCGTGTTCTAATAATTGTCCAAACCAATTTCTATAACGTTTTGGCGTATAAATAGGACGATGCGACTCAACAATGAAGAGTCTGTTATCTTCGGTATCGAAATCAATTTTATAAATAACACCTCTTGGAATTAACAGATAGTCGCCATATTTAAAATCGAGATTACCTAAATGTGTTCGTAATTTTCCTGTTCCTTTATGGATAAAAATTAACTCATCGGCATCTGTGTTTTTATAAAAATAATCTTTGGTAGATTGCTTTGGTGCTGCCAGAATAATGGAACAATCACTATTGGTTAAAACGACCTTCCTACTGTCTAAATAATCATTTTCTGGTTTTACTTGAAAACCAACAAACCTATACGATTGTATATGATTCGCTTTTGCTATTTTTGGAGCTACACTATATTGCTCTTTAATTTCTTTGACCTGCGTAGGACGTTGCTCATGGTAACTATTGGTAGACATGCCATCAAAACCAATGGTGCCAAATAGCTGTTCATAATACAGGCTCCCATCTGGTTTTCTAAATTGGGTATGTCGTTTAGGCGGAATTTTTCCTAATTTATGATAAAACGGCATTTTATTATATTTTTAAGATTAAAAAATCAACGTTTAAAACTTAAGTTGTTAAACTTTAAAAAGATACGTAAAATTATAATTAAAGCCTTCTTATTCAGGATTTCTCTTGATAAGGTAGTGTAGAAATTGCAGTAAATCTGTCCAAAAAAGTAGCATACACTAACAAATATCGTAAAAAATAATTAACTCAATATATTGCTAATGCCTTTTAACCAATCATTAAGGTTTGTCTCGTTAGTATTAAATGCTATACTCTTATTCCCATAGGGTTGATATTTTTCGAGCTTAGTCACTTTAAAAAATCCAACAACAGGTATTTGAGCTGCACTCGCCAAATGCATAACGCCGTTATCTGGAGCTATAAAAATTGCTGTATTGGCTAACAGCCCGCACATTTTGCGTACATCTTCGCTATAAAGATTAGGCGCTTTGAAATTAATCTTCGAAATGTTTTCAATCGGTAATAATTCCATAATGTTATAGTTTGGAAAATCACTTTTTAAACGATCATAAAAAATAGCCCACCAATCTTCATCATAAATTTTATCACCTGTTGCATTGGTGTAAATACAAATTGTTGGTTTATCATTTTTAACAACCTCTTTTAATGTGGCTTTCCCTTTACTAATCTCTTCATCACTCAACTTAATATTTATTGTAGGAATGGGATTTTTGTTTTCTGAAGAACCTAAGAGATTTAGATATTTTCTTAAATGATATATAGGATACTTGGCAATATGCTCATAATCATCAAACATTTTTTCAAGTGCTTCATCTGTTTCACCAAACACCTTATAGGGTGCCTTTACAATTTGAGTAGATAACCGACCTGAGGATGAGTTTTTATCTCCATTTATCACCAAATCATATCGATACTTTTTTAGCTTAAACCAGCAGGCTATATACTTTATTAACTCGTTAAATGGTTTTCTTGGAAGTTGTATGATATTATCTACATGCTCATAATTTTGAAAAACAAGATTAGCAACACCTCCTTTTACAAATAAATCAATTTTACAATTTGGGAATGTATTTACAACTTCTTGAACCAAAGGGGTTAATAATAATTGATTACCTAATCTGTGGTTTGGTCGTGAAATTAAAACTCTTTTAATAGTCGATTTTTCATCTGGCGACAACATGGATTCTTTGTGTGAATTTCCTATGTTTTTTGTCAATTGATACGTAATACGCATCCTTATCTTATTTATTCTTTTAGATACTTTCATTAGAGCTCTATTTCATAAAGATTTTAGTTAAGCAAAAGTACTTTTTTACTCGTTTTTAGCCTAATAAGAATTAATTGAATTATGTTTTGGTATTAAAACCAAAATCCAACATTAAAAAACCAAACACTTTGCCCTTGTTCTGGCGAATAACTATATTTTACTTGAATGGGACCTATCAAAGTATCAATTGCATACCCTAAAGCGTATCCTCTGTAATCTGGAAGCGTCAACCATTCATTTGTTTCAAAAATATCATCGCCAACATTTGCCCAGTTTCCTTCCAAGGTGATATGATGCTTATTAAAAATCTCATAATCAGCATTTAAAGACGCCTTCACATAACTATTTCCTGTAAGTGTTATAAAATCATACCCTAAAAACGGAACAAAATTGTTTATAATATTATTACCATAACCTCCTAAAGCAAAATCCATTGTTCTGGTGGAATCATCTCCTAATTTAAATCCGCCACTGGTTTGCAGGTTAAATGCTAATTTATCTGAAACACTAAAGGCATAACCTATATTAGCTTTTGCTATTGAAAAGTTATTAAAATCGGTGTTAAAACTTGATGCATAAAAGTAGTTTTTAATCTCTCCATTAAAATACACGCCCCTTCTTGGAAAATATTTATTGTCATAGGTATCAAGCTTTATATTTCCAAAAACACTTAAATAATCTGTCTTTTCAAATACAAACTCATCTGTTAATGGGTTTAGACTAAACGTTTCTGAACTAATTTCTAATCGTTTATGTTCTAAACCAATACTTAATGCAAAATCTTTTTTAAATAAGGTTTGCAAATAAAATTGATTAGTTTGATCTCTTAGTTTAGCATCTACTTTATTTAATCCTGTATCACTTATCTGCTCGTCTTCTAATAATAATTGAGCACTTATGTTTTTATTGAATTGATTGTATCTAGACCTTACTCCAATACTCCAATAAAACCCTTTATCTATAAAATATTCAAAATTATACCTTACATTATCTCCTAAAATAATATCTAAACTAGCCACATCATTATCAAACAGCATTCGCTTTCTTGTTAAATTTATAAGGGCTGCACTTTTATACAATTTGTCATAGTGTAACCCCAATTTTATATATGTGTTAATATTGGTTTCGGTTAGTTCTGCACTCAAATCATATCCATCACCATTTTTTGACTTATTAAACCCATATTGAAAATAATCAAAGTTATTTGTTGCTATTAAATTATTAACACCACTATTAAACTTTTTATAACTTACTTTTTCGTTTTCCTTAAGTTTTAATTTTCCTAAAATATAGGCTCTTGAATATTTCTTATTGCCTTTTATGCTAATAGCCTTGATATTTATACTATCATAATTTAGCTTTTTAATCTCTTTTTTAGGCTTTATGTATTGTCGAGCTGCAAGTAGTTTTAACGAATCAACATTTGAAATTGCCGCTTCTATTCCCGTTTTTATAATTTTGGCACCTTCGTTAAAGGAAACTACTGAATAATCTTTGATGTCTGGTTTGATATAAATATCGGTTTTTTTAACCTTTTTTTTCATATCATTTACCGTTCTATAATTATTAACTTGCAATAAAACATCGGTTGCAGAGGTTAACTCTTTACGCGTTGCCAACCCATCTTGTACATCAACTCCAATAATAACGTCAACTCCTTTTGCTCTTAATTCATCTATAGGATAATTATTAACAACACCTCCATCTATAAGCATTTGATTATTAATTATAACTGGTTGAAACAATGACGGTAAAGCTCCACTGGCCATAACAGATTGTGCTAAATTACCTTTATCGAGAACAACTTGTTTTCCTGTTTCGACATCTGTTGCGATACAGAAAAATGGGATTGGTAATTTGCTAAAATCTTTAATATCGCAAACGTCCAATGTTAATTTAGATATTAATCCATACACATTTTGACCTCTTGAAATGGCTGATGGTAATTTAATTTTAAAATTATCAAAAGGTAGCGTAACGGCATAGCGTTCAGAATTATTCTTTTCATAAAAAGCCTTTGAAGCTCTTGGTAAATCGTCACTAATTAAAGTGTTAAAATCTACCATTTTAAAAACAGAATCAAGCTCTTTACCAGAATATCCTGATGCATATAGCGCCCCAATAATAGCACCCATACTGGTGCCTGCGACATAATCTACTTGTATTCCTAAACTATCAATAACCTTTAAAACGCCTATATGTGCCAAACCTTTGGCACCTCCTCCACTTAAAACCAAACCTACTTTAACATCATGTTTAGTGGCCTCTTGCGAAAACCCTTGGAAACAAAAAATAAAAAACACCAATAATAGGAAGTAACGTTTCATGTATTATGATAATAATTATAAATTTTTTTAGCTCTGGAATTTCCAACAACAGATTCTAGCTCGTCCAACTTGGCATTTGTAATGCGCTTTACTGATTTAAACTGCTTTAACAATTCAACAATAGTTTTCTCTCCTATTCCAGGAATGGTTTCTAATTCGGTATTTAACGCCCCCTTACTTCGCCTGTTACGGTGATGTTCTATTCCAAAACGGTGTGCCTCATTTCGTAAATGTTGAATCACTTTTAGTGTCTCACTTTTCTTATCTAAATATAAGGGAATTGAATCATTTGGATAGAATAATTCTTCTAAACGTTTTGCAATTCCTATAATAGCTATTTTTCCTCTTAACTTTAAGTCGTCTAAAGCATTTAAAGCTGACGATAATTGTCCCTTTCCTCCATCAATAATTATAAGTTGTGGTAAGGGTTGATTTTCATCCAACAAACGTTTGTATCGTCTATACACAACTTCTTCCATCGAAGCAAAATCATTAGGTCCTTCAACCGTTTTTATATTAAAATGCCTGTAATCTTTTTTACTAGGCTTTCCGTTTTTAAACACCACACAAGCCGCAACCGGATTGGTTCCTTGAATGTTTGAATTATCGAAACACTCAATATGTCTTGGTTCAACAGACAAACGCAAATCGGTTTTCATTTGTGCCATAATTCTTTTAACATGTCGGTCTGGATCGGTAATTTTCATCTGTTTAAACCGCTCCATTCTATAATATTTCGCATTACGAAGCGATAGATCTAAAATATGTTTTTTATCGCCTAATTTAGGAACGGTTACCTTTACCTCTTCCCCTAAATCAACCTCAAATGGCACGTATATCTCTTTAGAATTTGAATTGAATCGTTGTCTAATTTCGGTAATGGCAAGTTCTAAAAGTGTTTTATCTGTTTCATCGAGTTTCTTTTTAATTTCGAGGGTATGTGACCGAATGATAGACCCATACGATAATTGCAAAAAATTGATGTACCCGTAACTTTCATCACTCATAATAGAAAAGACATCGACGTTACTAATTTTAGGATTTACAATGGTTGATTTTGCCTGATAATTTTCAAGAATTTCAATTTTCTCTTTGATATTTTGTGCTTCTTCAAAATGGAGATTTTCGGCACAGAATCTCATTTGTTGTTTAAATTGTGCCAAGGAATCTTTAAAGTTTCCTTTTAAAATTTCCTTTATCGCTATAATGTTTTTACTGTATTCTTCTTCGGTTTCGTAGCCTTCGCAAGCACCTTTACAGTTTCCCAGATGATACTCTAAACACACCGAATATTTGCCGTTTTGTATCTTTTCTTCAGACAAATCATAATTACAATTGCGCAATTTATATAAACCTTTTATTAAATCTAGCAAGGTTGAAACCGTTTTCATGCTAGTATAGGGACCAAAATACTCGCTACCATCTTTAAAAACACGCCGGGTAGAAAACACTCTAGGAAATCGTTCTTTTTTAATACAAATCCAAGGATACGACTTATCGTCCTTAAGCAATACATTATACCTTGGTTGATACTTTTTTATTAAATTGTTTTCCAGTAGAAGAGCATCTGTTTCTGTATCAACAACAATGTGTTTTATACTCGCTATCTTTTTTACCAGTACTCGTGTCTTGCCATTTTCATGGGTTTTTGTAAAATAAGAAGACACCCGTTTTTTTAAATCTTTAGCTTTTCCAACGTAAATTATGGTTCCTTCAGAATCAAAATACTGATACACGCCTGGTTGATGGGGTAAGGTTTGTAGTTGGATATCTAAGGCAGGCTGACTCATAAATTCAAAGATAATACATATCCAAAAACATTTCAACAATAACGCTTTTTTGAGTGTAATTTAACATCCTTTTTTTTGTTACCTTGCGTCACATTATTAAATTTAAAAATGCCTAAAAAAGTTATTGGTCGAATAGATAAAGCCGACTTTCCATTGCTTGATTTATTTGATATTGATGTGAAAATTGATACAGGTGCTTACACCTCTTCTATACATTGCCATAAGGTACATGTTGAAGATGGCATGCTAAAATGTACGTTTTACGACAAAGGCCATCCACTTTATAATGGTAAAGAAATTATTTTTAAAACCTATACTATTGCAAAAGTTAAAAGTAGCAATGGCATCGTACAACAACGTTATAAGGTTAAAACAACTATTTTTATTTTTAATAAAAAGTATAAAATAAACCTAACCTTAAGTGCCAGAGACGACATGAAATACCCCATTTTAATTGGGAGACGCTTTTTAAATAAAAAGTTTATTGTTGATGTCAGCTTAAAAAACCAATCTTTTAAAACTAAAGAACAAAACAATACCTAATGAATATTGTAATACTATCAAGAAACCCTCATTTATATTCTACGCAAAGACTTGTTGAAGCTGCGACGAAGCGCAAACATCATGTTGAAATAATCGACCCATTAAAATGTGAGATTATTATTGAAAAAAAGAATCCTGCCATTTTATACAAAGGAAGGCATCTAGAAAACATTGATGCTATTATTCCTAGAATCGGCGCCAGCGTTACCTTTTACGGAACCGCTGTGGTAAGGCAATTTGAAATGATGAAAGTCTTTTCTACCGTCGAATCTCAGGCTTTAGTAAGATCTCGTGATAAACTAAGAAGTTTGCAAGTGCTATCGCGTGCTGGTTTAGGCATGCCAAAAACAGTCTTTTCAAACTATACCAAAGACGTTTCTGAAATTATAAATTATGTTGGCGGTGCTCCTTTAGTTATTAAGTTACTGGAAGGCACTCAAGGTTTAGGGGTT
The DNA here is from genome assembly GCA_050300615.1 of Flavobacteriaceae bacterium. Lineage (GTDB taxonomy): Bacteria > Bacteroidota > Bacteroidia > Flavobacteriales > Flavobacteriaceae > Yeosuana. Next base: position 29,251 of record JBNKYB010000060.1, read on the forward strand.
GTTTTGGCCGAAACTAATAATGCTGCCGAGTCTGTTTTAGAAGCCTTCAACGGTTTGCAAGCACGTGTTATAGTTCAAGAATTTATTAAAGAGTCTAAAGGTGCCGATATTAGAGCGTTTGTGGTTGATGGCAATGTGGTTGGTGCCATGAAACGCCAAGGTAAAGAAGGCGAATTTAGATCGAATTTACATCGGGGGGGAAGTGCCCAAATAATAGAATTATCCGATGAAGAAGAAAACGCTGCCTTAAAAGCAGCAAAATCTCTAGGACTAGGTATTTGTGGCGTTGATATGTTGCAATCGTCTCGTGGACCTTTAATTTTAGAAGTGAACTCATCTCCTGGATTAGAAGGTATTGAAATAGCCACTAAAAAAGATATCGCAAAATCAATTATAAGATACATAGAGCGTAACGTATAATTTATTTTTATGACTAAAAATTATAAGAAAATCATTTCTATTTTAGGTCATGAAATTCCTTTAGGAACTTCTAAAGAAATTAATTTTAATATTGCCAAACTTTATACATCCACTAGTATTGAAGTACCTGTTATTGTTGAACGTTCCAAAAAACCGGGGCCAACCATTTTATTCACCGCAGGCATTCATGGTGACGAAATTAATGGCGTTGATATTGTACGCCAAATCATTGTGAAAAAAATAAATAAACCTAAACGAGGCACCATTATTTGTATGCCTATTCTAAACGTGTTTGGGTTTTTAAATAGCTCCAGAAGTTTTCCCGATGGTCGCGATTTAAATAGAGTATTTCCTGGTTATCCCAATGGGTCTTTAGCTAGTAGAGTCGCTCACCGATTAATGACAGAAATTATTCCTGATGTCGATTTAATTGTTGATTTTCATACGGGTAGTGCTAGTAGATTTAACGCAGCACAAATTAGAATTGCTAAAGACAAACCAGAACTTGAAACCTTAGCCACTATTTTTGGAGCGCCTTTTACACTGTATTCTAACATTATTGGAAAATCGTTCAGAAATGCATGCTACCAATTAGGAAAGCCTATTTTATTATTTGAAGGAGGAAAATCCTTCTTTGTTGACGATACAATTTCTAAAATTGGTATTGAAGGTGTTAAGCGTATTTTAAATCATTTTAATATGCTAAATGCCAAGAAAAAAGCAAACCTACCAAAACAATCTACCGTATTTGTATACGAAAGCAAATGGATTAGAGCCAAGCATTCCGGTATGTTTAAATCGAAAATTAGTATCAATAACAAAGTAAAAGTTAATGACATTTTAGGTCAAATTACCGATCCCTACGGAAAAGAACATTACGACATAAAATCTAAAATTGAAGGCTATATTATTAATGTTAATAAGGCATCATTAGTATATCAAGGTGATGCTTTGTTTCATATTACCACAAAATTAAAAGGATAAAATTCGGTTATGACAAAATCTGAATTACGGAAAAAATATAAAACTCTTCGTGAACATTTGTCTATAAATCAGGTAGATGATCTAAGCTTGGCTATTGCCAATAAATTATTAAAGCTATCCATTTGGGAATCTACCTTTTACCATCTTTTTTTAACTATTGAAGAACAAAAAGAAGTAAACACCGATTATATTCTGAATATTTTATCTGGAAAAGACAAAAATATAGTCGTTTCAAAAAGTGATTTTAAAACAAGTATAATGACAAATTTTTTGTTAACCGATAATACTGTTATTAAAAAAAACAAGTATAATATTCCAGAACCTGTTGATGGTATTGAAATACCATCTGATAAACTGGAGGTCGTTTTTGTACCACTTTTGGCTTTTGATAATCATGGAAACCGAGTAGGTTACGGCAAGGGCTTTTATGACAGATTCCTATCTGAATGCAACCCTGAAACTATAAAAATAGGATTAAGCTTTTTTGAGGCTGAAGATTCAATTACAGATCTTTTTGAAAGTGATATAAAATTGAATTATTGCGTGACACCAAATACCATTTACAAGTTTTAATTATTACAAATCTCACAATACGTTTCTCTCAAATATTCATCAGCTAACAACTGAAATGTAACACCTCCGTTATCAACAGGATTAAACAATTTACAAAATCGTTCTTTATTAATATTACTGGCATTTAGCAAAATTGTTCTATAATCTAAATCTTGGGTTAGCTCTTTATTTATCAATGTTAAATTTAAATAGTAAAACAGTAAATCTTCATCAATATCAATACTTCTGGCTTTGTTTTCTAATAATTCTACGGCCATATCAGTATTGGCGTAGTAACTAAAAAACTGAGCTAAGCTCAAATAATCATAATTAGATAAAGGAAACATTTTATAATTACTTCTTATATAAACAACTGATTTATCTTTATTCTCATAGTCTCTTTTTCTCATTAAGTTTTCAGCTTTAATAATATGAAAATTAACCATCATTCTTGAAATAAGCGAATTATCAATACCATAATTCTTTAAGGCATTTATTTGACTCTTTAACTTTGTTTCGTTAATTTCCATAGCATTAAAACGCCAAAGCTTTATTTTAATAGCTACAATATTATATTTTACCTCACCATCTTTTGGTACTAATTTTTCAAGTTCAATTAATTCGTTATAAACAATCAGTGCTTGTCTAACATCCAACATATATTTATACGCAGCATTTTTGTTGATTATTTTTGCAAACATCACCTGCTTTGGTATTTGCATCTTTCTTAAAAATTCTGGAGAAATTTCATTTTCCTTTAACTTTTGGAAAATAGAATTTTGAATTTCTATAGATTCATCTAACTGTTCTTTATTTATTGCAGAATTAAATTTTGCTAACAATTCATTAGGAGACATACTCTTATACCTATCTTTCTTCTCTAATTCTAATTCTAAAACTGCCTTTCTATGATTCTTCAAAATTGGTTCAATTTCTTTAGAAATCTCTCCCACAAGCTTTGCCTTTACTTGATTTTTTGTCAACCCCGCTAAGTCTTTATATTTGGTATTTTTAATATCATTTAAAAATTCTACCCAATTTTCAGAAGAAGACACACTAGTTTTTATAGCTGGTTTTTGAAATTTTTGTAATGCTGCAACAATACTTTTAGCCCGTTGTTCCTGCAATTCAATATTATGCTCTAAACTACCTTCGACCGATGAATAAGCTTTTATTTTAATACTCTTAATATTAAAATCGGTTAATCTTAAAGAATCATAAATTGGTTTTATATCTTCTTGAGAATATTCAGATTTATTTTTTTCAAAAGGAATTTTAAACTTCAAGGTTTTGTTTCTAAGTATAAAACCTTCTTTTGTAGATGATTTTATTTGTTTTGTATCATAAGTTAAAGAATCTAAATACATACCCATATCGAGCAAATCCCAAGGATAAGATTCTAAATTATAAATCACGTAATATTGGCATAAATTTTTATTGCTTAAAAACAATATATTATATTCCAATTCTTTATTTATTAAGGTATCAGGGATCCTTCCCACGTGCACACGGAAAAAGTTATCTCCATTAGGTTTTAATCCGCTTTTTATTTTCTGCGCATAGATAGGCTTAGTAAGAAACCCTTTAATTTGACTGTTTTCTATCGTTTCTATATCGCAGTTATACATATTCTTAGAAACTACATCAACAGCAATACCATCGCCAGAATTTTTAAACAATTGATTAAGCCATTTTTTGTCGTTTATTTGAAAATAAAGATTATTCCCTTCTCGCTTAATTGAAAACTTAACCTCTTTAGGTTTTTGATTAAATATTTGAAAACATTGCTGACACTTTTGATCTCTATCATTACCAGGAAAAATTATGTCATAAGTGTTTTGAGAAATTATAATATTGGAACTAATCAATAAGAATACTTTAAGCAATAGATGTTTAAATTTCATTATTTAACTTTTTTAATTGTTTCTTGCAAAAAGCTAAAGTTAATGAAAACAAATGGTGTAGAAAATACCTACTTATTAAGTATTTGATCTTTTTAATTGTTTTTCTTAGGAAACGCTCTTTTATTAAATACCAAAAGTATAATAAAGCCAGCACTAATAGCCATATCGGCTACATTAAAAACAGGCTCGAAAAACGTAAAAAACTTACCGCCTACAAACGGTAACCATTCGGGTAAAAAACCTTTCCAAAGCGGAAAGTATAGCATATCAACTACTCGACCGTGAAGCAAACCGTCATAACCACCTTCTGCTGGTAAAAAAGTAGCTATTTGCCCATGACTATCACTAAACAATAACCCATAAAATACCGAATCTATAATATTGCCCAAAGCTCCGGCAAAAATAAAAGCAATAGCCAATAACAACACTTTAGGGCTATTCTTTTTTGTAGCATCAAACAACCAATATCCTATACCAAAAATAGCTACTATTCTAAACACAGTCAAAGCTATTTTAGCTACTCTATCTGAAACGAATGACACAAAATCACTGATTTTTGTACCCCATGCCATACCATCATTTTCTACAAAATAAACTCGAAACCAATGGAATACACGATACTCATCACCTAATGCAAAATGTGTTTTGATATAAATTTTACTTATTTGATCAACAAGTAAAATTAAAATAATGATGAGAATAGATTTTTTTAAAGACATCTACACGTAACTTTCTAAAAATAAAAAACGTCCCAAATACTGAGACGTTTCAATATATAACTTACTGCAATTACTGTTGCATGTTTTTTGCTTCAATACTCAAGGTAGCATGTGGTACTAACTTTAAACGCTCTTTGTTGATAAGCTTTCCTGTAACACGACAAACACCATAGGTTTTATTCTCGATACGAATTAACGCATTTTTTAAATCGCGAATAAACTTCTCTTGTCTAATGGCCAGTTGCGAGTTAGATTCTTTGCTCATTACTTCACTACCTTCATCAAAAGCTTTAAATGTAGGTGACGTATCTTCGGTTCCGTTATTATGGTCGTTCATATACGCACTTCTTATAAGCTCCAAGTCGTTTTGTGCTTTTTGTATCTTTTCTTTGATTAACTCTTTGAACTCAGCTAAATCTTTATCTGAATATCTTACTGTATCTGTACCCATAGTTTTTTAATGTTTTTTAATAAACAATTTTGTATTTACATCATCAAACACAACATCAATACCATTGTTTAATTGATCCATAATTTCAAGTTCTTCGGTTAAGGTTTCTGCCTTAATATACGACATATTTGTTTCTACAGCCTTAACAATCTTATCGTCTTTTAGAAGTGTTACATCAATTCTATCCGTTACCTCAAATCCTGAATCTTTTCGTAAATTTTGTATTCTGTTTACCAACTCACGAGCAATACCTTCTTTACGCAAATCATCAGTTATAGTAACATCAAGAGCTACTGTTAACACTCCTTCATTTGCAACTAACCACCCTTCAATATCTTGAGATGTAATCTCTACATCATCGATGCCTAAAGTTATATTTTTTCCATTAATAACAAAGTCTAAAACCCCACTTTGTTCTATTTTGTTAATATCTTCTGATGTAAAGTTAATTATTTCATTAGCAATGGCTTTCATGTCCTTTCCAAAACGAGGGCCTAAGGCTTTAAAGTTAGGCTTTATTTGTTTTACCAAGATATCAGACGCATCTTCTAACAGTTCAATTTCCTTAATATTTACTTCATGTTTTATTAAATCTGATACCGCTAAAATCTCTTCTTTTTGCTGTTTACTAGTAACAGGTATCATTATTTTTTGAAGTGGCTGGCGCACTTTAATCTTTTCCTTAGCTCTTAACGACAAGACTAACGATGATATTGTTTGAGCGCTTTCCATTTTTCGTTCTAAAGACGTATCTACGAATGACGCATCAAATGCAGGGAATTCACCTAAATGAACACTCTCAAAAGATTCTTTATGAGTTACTGAATTTAAATCCATATACAACCTATCCATAAAGAATGGTGCAATTGGTGCACCTAATTTAGCAATGGTAAGCATGCAGGTATAAAGTGTTTGATAGGCCGAAATTTTATCTGCTTCATAATCACCTTTCCAAAAACGTCTTCTGCTTAAACGCACATACCAGTTACTTAAATGATCTTGAGTGAAATCTGAAATAACACGTGCGGCTTTCGTAGGCTCATAATCTGCATAAAAGGCATCTACTTTTTTAATTAACGTATGCAATTCAGATAAAATCCAACGGTCTATTTCTGGTCGTTCTTGTAATGGAATATCACTTTCAGAATACGTAAACCCATCAAGATTTGCATAGAGTTGGAAGAATGAATACGTATTGTAAAGTGTTCCGAAAAACTTACGTTTTACTTCTTCTATCCCTTCTAAATCGAATTTTAAATTATCCCAAGGATTAGCATTACTAATCATATACCAACGGGTGGCATCGGCACCGTAAGTTGATAAGGTTTCAAACGGATCGACAGCATTCCCTAAACGTTTGGACATTTTTTGTCCGTTTTTATCTAAAACTAAACCGTTAGACACCACATTTTTATAGGCAACAGAATCAAACACCATCGTCGCAATAGCATGAAGCGTATAAAACCAACCACGCGTTTGGTCTACGCCTTCAGCAATAAAATCTGCTGGATACGATTTGTTGTTATCTATTTTTTCTTTGTTTTCAAACGGATAGTGCCATTGTGCATAGGGCATAGAACCAGAATCGAACCAAACATCTATTAAATCGCTCTCGCGTTTCATAGGTTTACCACTTTCTGAAACTAATACAATCTCATCAACAATGTTTTTGTGTAAATCTATTTTTTCATAGTTTTCTTTGGAATTGTTTCCAACTTCAAAATCTTCAAAAATAGCTTTTGAAAGTACTCCTGCTGACACTGCTTTCTCCATTTCTTGTTTTAGTTCTTCAACCGAACCAATACAAATTTCTTCTTTCCCGTCTTCGGTTCTCCAAATTGGTAATGGAATTCCCCAATAACGAGAACGCGATAAATTCCAATCGTTGGCATTTGCTAACCAGTTACCAAAACGCCCTGTTCCTGTTGCTTTTGGTTTCCAGTTAATCGTATTGTTTAAAGCAACCATTTTTTCTTTAACATCGGTTACTTTTATAAACCATGAATCTAACGGATAGTAAAGAATTGGTTTATCGGTTCTCCAACAATTTGGATAACTGTGCTTATATTTTTCAACCTTAAAGGCTTTATTTTCTTCTTTTAATTTAATGGCAAGTTCAACATCTACCGAACGCTCTGGTGCTTCACCTTCGTTGTAATACTCATTCTTTACATACTTACCAGCATATTCTCCCATTTCAGGACGGAATTTCCCTTGTAAATTTACCAACGGCACGAGGTTACCATTTTCATCTTTTACCAACATTGGCGGAATTTCGGGGGTTGCTTGTTTCGCAACCAAGGCATCATCGGCACCAAATGTTGGTGCTGTGTGAACAATTCCTGTTCCATCTTCGGTAGTTACAAAATCTCCTGAAATAACTCGAAAAGCATTTTCTGGATTATCGTTTGGCAAAGCATATGGTAATAATTGTTCGTATGTGATACCTACTAAATCTTTACCTATAAATTCTTTGATAACGTAAAAGGGAATCTTCTTATCATTTGGTTTATACGCAGATAATTCCGCTTTATCTTCTACTTGATTAAACTTACCTGAAAATTGGTAGCTGACCAGCTTTTTAGCAAGTACAACTTTAATTGGTTCAAAAGTGTATTGATTGAGCGTTTCTACCAACACATACTCAATTTTTGGACCAACAGTTAATGCGGTGTTACTTGGCAGTGTCCAAGGTGTGGTTGTCCAAGCCAAGAAATATATGTCGCCCTCATTCTGTAAAAAGTCTGGTAACGATGCTTTATTCGCTTTAAATTGTGCAACTACCGTAGTATCTGTTACATCCTGATAGGTTCCTGGTTGATTCAACTCATGCGAACTTAAACCTGTTCCTGCTTTTGGCGAATATGGCTGAATGGTATACCCTTTGTACAACAAATTTTTATTGTAAATCTGCTTTAATAACCACCAAACAGATTCCATGTATTTGGGTTCGTAGGTAATATATGGATCATCCATATCTACCCAATAACCCATTTTTTGAGTAAGATCGTTCCAAACATCAGTGTAGCGCATCACGGCTTTTCTACAGGCAGCATTATAATCTTCAACCGAAATGGTTTTACCAATATCTTCTTTAGTAATACCTAATTCTTTTTCAACCCCTAATTCAATAGGCAGCCCATGTGTGTCCCAACCTGCTTTACGTTTTACTTGAAAACCCTTCATGGTTTTATAGCGTGGAAAAATATCTTTAATAGCACGCGCTAAAACATGGTGCACTCCGGGAAGTCCGTTTGCTGAAGGAGGCCCTTCAAAAAACACAAAAGGGGTATGCCCTTCACGTGTAGTGACACTTTTTTCAAATACATTATGTTCTTGCCAATAGTTGAGGATGCTGTCTGCAACTTTTGGTAAGTCAAGTCCTTTATATTCAGGAAATTTCGCGTTCATTATATCCAATTTCTAATCGAGGTGCGAAATTAAGGAATTATCCTTAAATGGTTAATTTTTAAACAAAAAAAAACCAAAACAATTGCTTTGGTTTTTTATAGAATACTAGTTATTCTTAATTTACTATAATCTTTTTAGTAAGAACTTGATTTGCATCTGTTCTAAACCATGCTATATAAGCTCCAGACGATACATTTGGTATTTTAAGTCCATTATTTAATGTTTCTTGAGATACGTCATTAAGTTCCATAACTGATTGTCCTGTTATATTTACAAGAGAAAATCTAGTCACTGAACTGTTTAACTTTTTAACAAATAATGAATGTGTGTTATTTTGATAATAAATAAAGTTTTCTGTAGTCTTAGCCTCTTCAACACCCAATGCTTTTTGCTCAGATTGGAATACAATTTCAAATCTATTATTAAATTTTCCTGCTTCTGATGTAAAATTATATGGCATTTCCTTTGTTAAATCAAAATATTCGCCAGTCATATTATCTTTTAAATAAATTTCTTGACTACTGTCAATATTATCAAGTTCCGAAATTTTAAGTTCAAAAGAATTATTTCCAGACGAACTAAAATTTAATGGAACGACTTTATCGTCTGTAATAGGGCCATAGGCCTGAATATTCATATTTTTACCCTGAAAATTTAAGTTTAAGTCGTTATTATTTAGTTCTTCGCTTTCCGCATCATAGCCATAATCAAAATCGTCTGAGGTAATGTCGCTAAATCCTAAAAGTAATTCTCTATGTGCTTTAGGCCCTTTAACAGAACTAAACTCTAAGCGGATTTTTTGAATTTTATCAGCTTGTGAATCTGTTTTAACTACTTGTTCTTTTGATTTTGTATTACTGGTTTTAAAAAATGTGGATCCGCTATAATAGTCGCCCTCTGTAAAATCTGCTTCTTTCACAAAGACCCTTTGATCGTTATTAAACTCTATGGTTCCATCTGCAATAACCTCTACAACAAAACCCTGACCAACAGGCAAGTATCGTGTTGGTGTTTTTGTTCCGTCCTGAGAAGCTGTTTCTCCGTAAAGACCAACAAATTGATAAGCTCTTACACCCCCCCATTTGTTAACCTGAGCATAGCCTCCTTCATAATCTTTTAAATTATGAGAACTCCCTGCCCATTGTTGCCATAATTGTACCCATCCATTGATAACACCTTTATTGTCATCAATAAATTTACTAATATCTAATGCAGACGGATATGGATTTCCTATTAAACAAGTCGTTGCAGAAACAGAACTCTCTGACCCAGGACCTCCTTTATCTTTTACCTCAATTAAAATAGTACCATTATTGGGTTTACCTTCAAATATATATTGTTCTTGAGTCCCGCCATTATCTGAACCTTTTTGTGTATACCCAACCCCTGGTTTTATACCAGATTTAGTCGTTAATTTTACCCAATCCCAATAGGTTACACCATTCATGTATGTATATAACCAATACGTACTTATATATCCTGCTTTAGAATATGACGAGGTAAATTGTACAGGAAAACCAGTACCGTCTTTAAGTAATTCTAATCTGAAATCTGAATTGTTAGAATTATTTGTTGATGCATTATTATCGGTTAACGTTGTTGCCCCTGTAGCTCCCACTGGCGAGCACCAGTAGTTATACCAATATGAGCTAGAAACACCTTCTTGTCGTCTTAAAATTTTACCTGTCGCTGATGTAACTAAATCACTGGTTGTGGTTTGTACTAATTGTGAATCTCCCTCAAGATCTAAGGTGCCATTCAACTCAAAATACCAAGAGTTTTCAACAAGATTGTCTCCCTGAACCGTTAGCGTACGATCTGAATCTATAATTAAACCATTTGTTTTAATAGAATGATCTAATGTAATATCATTAGAAATTTTTATAATGCACCAATCTTTATTGTTTGACACATCTTCAATATCCCAAACATTTCCATACAACCAAGTTGATTGGTTTGACCACGCACCATCTGCATTGGTTTTATAAGGCAAAGGTGCTGTTTGTTCTTGAATATTATGAATGTTATGAATATTTAAAGTATGCCCATTACTAGAATGGTCTGAAATTAATCCATTATTTATAGAGGTCATTGGATAATACGCTAGCAAATCTGACCAAGAAACTTTGTTTCCTGAAGATATGTCTACTATATCCTTTTGTACAACAGTACCTTTTAAGTTTCCTGAATCATTTTGAATTTCCTGATACACCATTTGTTGTATTTGGCTATCTGTTAAAGAAGTATTAAACACTCTAACTTCATCAATATCTCCTTTAAAATATTCTTTATCTATTAATTTATTTGAAAATCGACCAATTTCAAAAGTGTTATTAGCATCATTTGTTACGGCAATTGGTTTTCCTTTTTTTCCTATATTTTTTGTATCAACTAAAGCACCATCAACATAAAGTTTTATTAGCCCTGTTGAACTAGAAAAACTTCCTGCAAGATGATGCCATTCATCAAAATTAATGTTACAATTTTTAGATCCCCCTGCAGATCTTTCTTTATCTTTTGTTCTGATGGTAAATGTTGGAACATTACCCTTTTTTAACCATAATTTACAGGCTACATCTTCAGTAGCAATAGTCATATTTTTAGAATTACCCGAATCAGGCTTCACCCATGCCATAATAGTAACATCGTTTAAGCCTTCTAACATTGAATCACTAGATAAATAATCATCTACTCCATTAAAATTCAGCATAGCATCAATAGGTTTTGGATTTGAATTAAAATAATCCCTATAATCTAAATCTCCACCTAAATTTACATCGCTATTTGCATCTCCAAATGAATTGACTAAATCATTTATATCTCCTGTTGACACTTCATCATTTACATCTAAATACTCCATTACGGTATCAAAGTTGTCATCAAGACCATCTGTATCAACATCTATATTATTAGCCGTGTTTGCTTGTCCGTTTTCCTCAATATCTGGCACTCCATCATTATCAGAATCTGTATCTAAATAATCTTTAATACCGTCATTATCTGTATCTACCAACTGACTTATATCTGTTCCACCCATTACAGTTTCGTAAGCATCATCTATTCCATTATTGTTAGCATCTGTAATACTCGCACTTATATTGCTTGGTGGAATATATCCAATGGTTGGTTGAGCTTCAACATTATCTGGAATCCCGTCGTTGTCAGAATCTATATCTAGATAATCTGGATAACCATCATTATCTGTATCCTTTCTACAAGTTGTATAAGCGTAAAAATTTCCATTTATAAAGGTTGCTCCATCAACTTCTTGACCAAGTACAATGGTGTTACCCATTGGATTCCATGTAAACGAATTTAATGTTAACTCATTAGAAAAAACCATAGGCTCCAGTGGTCCGTTTAAAACCTTTGAACCATAAAGCTCTACAGTTCCATCTGGCTTTACAATAAACCTTATTAGTGGAGTTTCTGCATTGGATGCAGTAGTCCAAGTAATTTGCCAAACTTGCTGAATATTACCATCTCCATAGTAAGTACCATCGGCAAATTCTATCTTCCTTTTTGCACTGTATAGATTAATTTCTTCGCTTGTTAATTGGGTTCCATTAATACTTAGATTAAAACTATTATCTAATCTAGTAATATCTACTACAAACCCGTCTGCCTCATTATTAACAGTGAACGAAACATCTTTTCCATTATTTTCTGAAAAAGAAAATTGATCTAATGTAGGATTTATTCCACACCCCTCATCTATATCTAAAATACCATCGTTATCATTATCTAAATCTGCATCGTCAAAAACACCATCTCCATCAGTATCTTTAGTAATGACATTCGATTTAAAATTAATTTTATAATCCTCAATTTCTCCTGAGCCATAATTAAAATCACATGAAGAAAAACCAGTATCTGTGCCAGACCTAAAACCAATTCTTATTACAGAGCTGCCTAATTGAGTCGTACTAGGTATTGGTATGCTTATGGGCACGTCAATAGTTTTTATTCCGTTATGCCACCAGTTTTCATTTTTTACAGGAAATGAAAAGAATTCTCCACTATCGTCAAAATCATCATCATTGGCTTCATTAAAATTCATCCAGATGATTAATTCATTTGGATTTAAATTCCAATGATTTACTGCTACTGTAATTGTACCCGTTAGTGTTTCACCTACAACTACATCTGAGACAGCTAACTCTGAAAAATACGTATAACTACCTGTTGAACCAGAACTTTGATTATCTATACTTCCAAGAGAGACATTTGAAATATAATAAATATTGTTGCTACTAATATTAGTAGGCTCGCAATAAACAGGCAGAGGAGGGGTGGTATTATTCGATATAAAATTAATATTATAATCCTCAACTTCTCCTGCTTTCCATCTAAAGTCACAAGACGTTAAATCATTAGGCAATTGGTCGTTTTTAACATTAAGAAACGCGACTCTCATTACAGAGTTACCCGATAAAGCAGAATCAGGAATTGGAATACTTATAGGAACCTCAATCGTTTTGAGATATCCACCCTTACTATTGCCCTTTACGGGGAATATAAAACGCTCACCACTATCTTCAAAATCACTGTCAGAATTATTAAAATTCATCCAAACAATTAATGTGTTTTCTTGTTTGTTCCAACTATCTACTGTTACTGTAATGGTACCAGTAAGTGTTTCACCGGCTGTAATATTAGTTGTTGGTTCAGAAGAATAATATTTGTAGTCTCCTGTTGTTCCACTACTTGATTTATTAATTGTACCTATTGAAACATTAGAAATATAATTATTATTATAATTATTCAAATTAATTGGCGTACAATATTGAGCATAAAGTTGACCTCCAGTAAAGAACTCAATAACAATCAGAATTAAAATCACATAACTGAGATTCGAGAAATTTTTTTTCATTGATAATAGCTTAGATATATTAATATTAAAGTACCAATGCAAACATTACTCTAGTAAAATGGATTATAAAAAAACTGAGGGAAGTACATTAACTATCAAGAGAATAAAACTGCTTCTTTTACATAATTAATTATACAAATCTAATATATTCTTTGTATGCACACTAGAAAAAATCAATTTTTTTTCGATAAAGTGTATAAAAAAGTCGATTAAAGGCAGTTTAAAAATACGAAATACTTAAAAAAACGACTAAAAACATGATTGATTTGTGTAAAAAAAGCTACAATATTAAAATTTTTAACTTATTGGTTTTTAATTAATTAAACCTCATTAAGGTTTCTTAACATTAAAGACCTACTTAAACCAAGATACTTACCAAGTCTTCAATTTTAGAAACTAATTGAATTTTAATAACTGTACTTTTAAGTGAGATTTTATTGTATTTAGACACAAAAATAGTTGAAAAACCCAATTTTTCCGCTTCTAAAATACGCTGTTCAACCCGTTGAACTGGACGAATTTCACCTGAAAGACCAACTTCGGCAGCAAAACAATAATCCTTTTGTAATGCCACATCTTCGTTGGAAGATAAAATGGATGCCACAACTGCTAAATCAATCGCTGGATCATCAACATTAATGCCTCCAGTAATATTTAAAAACACATCTTTGGTACCCAAACGAAAGCCAGCCCGTTTTTCTAAAACAGCTAGTAACATATTAAGTCGTTTAGCATTAAAACCAGTCGCACTTCTCTGTGGCGTCCCGTATACCGCTGTACTAACCAAAGCTTGTACTTCAATCATTAACGGGCGCATTCCTTCTAAAGTAGCGGCTATAGCATTACCCGACAGCTCTTCATCTTTTTTTGAAATTAAAATTTCTGACGGATTTGAAACCTCTCGCAACCCAGAACCCTGCATTTCATAAATTCCTAATTCATTTGTAGAACCAAACCTATTTTTGTTAGCTCTTAAAATTCGAAATACATGGTTTCTATCGCCTTCAAATTGTAGAACAGTATCTACCATATGCTCCAAAATTTTAGGGCCTGCAATATTTCCGTCTTTTGTAATATGTCCAATTAAAATTACGGGAGTCGCTGTTTCTTTAGCAAATTTAATGAGTTCTGTTGTGCATTCTTTTATTTGTGAAATACTCCCAGAAGACGATTCTATATAATCACTATGAAGCGTTTGAATAGAATCGACAATAACAATATCAGGCTCTAAAGCTTCAATCTGTTTGAAAATATTTTGAGTTTTTGTTTCGGTTAAAATATAACAATTTGTACTCTCTGAATGTATCCGTTCTGCCCGCATTTTAATTTGCTTTTGGCTTTCTTCTCCAGATACATACAAGGTTTTATAACTCATTTTTAACGCCACTTGTAAAAGAAGCGTACTCTTACCAATGCCTGGTTCTCCTCCTAAAAGTATTAAGGATCCAGGAACAATGCCACCTCCTAGCACACGATTAAATTCTGAATCAAACGTATTTAATCTTGCTTCTTTTGACGTATCGATATCCTGAATACGCAAGGGTTTTGACACGCGCTTTGTTGATGAACTTGGTAATTTCCAGCCACTCTTTTCTTCCTTTTGGATAACTTCCTCAACAATAGTATTCCACTCTTTGCAAGCAGTGCATTGACCTTGCCACTTTGAGTACTGACTGCCACAATTCTGACAAAAAAATGTTGTTTTTACTTTAGCCATATTTATATCTCATAGATATATGAGAATCTTATTTTTAATACCCAAAATCTTCTTTAATTGCATCTGCTTTTTCCAACATTAAATCTTTGGTAATTCCACCAATTTCTTCAAGTATATAAGCCGATTGATATGTTTTCATTGCTTTTTTTGGTTCTCCTGTTTCTTCATAAAAACGGGCTAAATAATAATTACCTAAAAGGGTTTTAGGATATTCTTTACGCGCTAACTTTCCTAACTCCTCAAAATATTCAAATTCTTCTTTCTTTTCTATACAAGCTTCAATAGCTTTAAAATCATTAATTAAAATTTGTTTTTCTATACCAAATAACTCGTTAATAGTTTCATATTTATCATTAAGATATTCTACAGGAGATGTTTCTAACTTAAGAATTGTTTCTTTATACTCATCTTTACTAATGGGCTGGTACACTGAAAAAATATCTTCTAAAGCATTTGGAATGGCATGTGCTGGAGCTGAATAATGAGACGGTCCTTCAAAATTATCAAAATAATAAAATACCTTTTCATTATCAACCGCAGAAAGACTTTGGTTTAACTCTGTTGTTCCTTTCTTGATTGAAGGTATATCATTAGTAGCAGTTGCTAAATAATAAAATGTCTTATTATCAAGACTTGTTAACCTATCTGGGATATAGGTATTCATTTTAGGAGCCAGTTCTGGACTAACCACAATGTATCCTTTAAAAATTGGCTGCTCTTTAAGCAAGAAATAGTTTATAAAATTAGCTGTATCCCCATGACCAACAGCAACTTTAAAATTACCTATTCTATACTTTTTTTCTAAATAAGGAATTAACTCAGTCCCAATAAATTCGAAAAACTTAGCACCTGTTTCGATAGGCAGTGAATTTTGCCCTGAATACATACAATCATCAAAACGTTTACCTGATTGATTAATACCCACCACTATAGCTTCTGGCATATCTTCCCAATAGGAATAATAATCTACATTTCCTGCTACTGCTTCAAACATATAATCTCCATCAAACACGATAAACAAAGGGTATATTTTATCTGTATCTTCGCCATAACCTCTAGGTAATTGAATTTTTAGTTCGCGCGATTCACCTAGCTTAGCAGACATGAAAGGCTCATAAACAACTTGTGCCTCCATGGTTTTTATTGAGACCACCAATACTAAAAAATAAATAATTGACTTCATGTGTTAATTTGTTTGATTTGAGATTTTATATAGGCAAGGTAACAAATAAAGCGAAAGTTTAAAAGCAAAGTTTTAACTGTTCTTTTGTCTGTTATAAATGGGCAAGTATATTAAAGATAAACCGCCAATAATGATTATAAGTAGGGTTTGTGATGACCATATAATCCAGCCAAATGCCAAACTTGGTTCTTTTGCTATTCCAAAAATTGAAAATGCTGCGAAAATAGCTAATGGATACGATCCAATTCCACCATTAGTTGCAGCAATACTAAAACTTGCAGAAATAAAACCAATTAAAATGGCTCCTATTGAAATACCGTGTAATTCTTCAACAGCAAACGATGTTACATAGAACATGAGCACGTACATACCCCAAATGAATAATGTGTGAAAAATAAATGCCCACTTTTTTTTCATTCTAAAAATACTTAACGCGCCTTCAACTAAACCGCTAATAAACCTTTTAACTTTTAAAGCAATTAACGACTTACTTCTTTTAATAAAAACTAAAATTAATGCAGATACAGCAAGAAGAATTAGTCCACCAATCACGATTTTAAAAAGATTAAATCTGGACACAAAAAAATTATAAATAAACTCAAATTGAAGAAAGAGTGTTATTGCTATAATAGTTAGCATTACTATAACATCTGCAATACGCTCTGAAACTATGGTTCCAAACCCTTTTTCAAAAGGAACTTGCTCATAATTGCTTAAAATAGACGCTCTAGCAACCTCTCCTGCTCTTGGAATAGTGAAATTAATTAAATAGGCAGAAAAAACAGCCATCATGCTGTTTTCCAATTTAATTTTGTAACCTAGTGGCTCTAGCATGAACCTCCAACGGTAAGCTCTTGAAATGTGGCTTAATAAGCCAAAAAAAACACCTATAAAAATCCATTTATAGTCTGCCTTTTTAAAATAAACAAGTAATTCATCAAAAGATACTTTTGATAATGAATACCAGACCAAAAAAACTCCCAATAATAATGGGAGTATAATTTTTAGCGTTTTTTTAGTATTTTGATTCAACCGTTTATTTTAACAAATTAGTGGCTTCGTCTGGGAAGACTAAAGAAGGCTTAAATAGTTTTGCCTCTTCAATATCCATAAAGGCATAGGTTATTAATATTAACGTGTCTCCAACAGAAACTTTTCTGGCAGCGGCTCCATTAAGAGTAATTTCTCCACTATTACGTGGTCCAGGAATAACATATGTATCAAGACGCTCTCCATTATCGTTATTTACAATTTGTACTTTTTCGCCTTGAATAATATTAGCTGCATCCATTAAATCTTCATCAATAGTGATACTACCAATGTAGTTAAGGTCTGCACCTGTACATTTTACTCTGTGGATCTTAGATTTTACAACTTGAACTTGCATGTGGCAAAGATAATTAATTTAATGCGATATTATCAATAAGTCTAATGTCGCCTGCATATACTGCTATAAACGCCCTATATACTTTATTTTTTGATTTTCGTTTTACTGTTTTTAACGTGTTAACATCTGCAATTATAAAATATTCCAGTTTTAATTGCGACTGATTTTCAAATTGCATCGTTACCCACTTAGTAACTTCATTAGCACTTTTTGTGCCAAATTGTTCTTTGGCAGCTTTTAAGGTTTTATAAATAAATGGTGCTGCATTTTTTTGCTCATCTGTCAGTCTAGTGTTTCTAGAACTCATTGCCAAACCATTGCCTTCCCTGTATATGTCGCAACCTACTACGCTAACCGGAATATTGTAATTTTCTACAAGCTTTTTAATGATTTGTAATTGCTGAAAATCTTTTTCTCCAAAATAAGCATTGTCTGGTTGTATAATTTCAAAAAATCGTTTTACTACTGTACCCACTCCATCAAAATGACCTTCCCTAAACTTACCTTCCATCTCCAATTCAAGTCCGTCAAAATTAAATTTTTCTGATGTTGTGTTTCCTTTGTATACAGTATCTACCGAAGGCGCAAAAATCAAAATATCATTAGATATAGCTTCAAGAAGCTTAAGATCATCCTCTAAAGTTCTTGGATACGTTTTAAGATCATTAACATTATTAAATTGCGTAGGGTTAACAAAAATACTAACAAAAACCTTATCGTTATTGAGTAAAGCTGTTTTAACCAAAGCTAAATGCCCTTCATGCAAAGCACCCATTGTAGGAACAAATCCAATTTTTAAATGTTGTGCTTTAAGGGTGTCAATCACTTCATTTATTTGCTCTAAATCTTCAAAAACCTTCATTTTTAATAAAAATTTAACGGGTGCAAACTTAAGATTTTACAAGCAATCTGCATAAATTTTTGTACTTTTGCGTGTTTTTTATTTTGAATTTTATAAAGCGTCCTATTTGTAAAATGGGTAAATGTAATTTTTAATTAAAAAAATCTTGGGTATTATAGTGCATATATCCATGAAAAAAATAACAAAAACAAACATATGAAAGATAAGAGGATATTATATGTATCATCTGAAGTAGTGCCTTATTTACCTGAAACCGAAATTTCTTCAATGTCTTTTGAGGCACCAAGATTGGTGAATCAACAAGGTGGTCAAATAAGAATTTTCATGCCTAGATACGGAAATATTAATGAACGAAGACATCAATTACACGAAGTTATAAGATTATCAGGGATAAATTTGGTTATAAACGATCTTGATATGCCTCTTATTATCAAAGTAGCCTCTATTCCGAAAGAACGTATTTAGGTTTATTTTATTGATAATGACGAGTATTTTAAAAGAAAAGCCACTTTGACTGACGAGAACGGAAGTTTATTTCCAGACAATGATGAGCGTGCTATATTTTTTGCAAAAGGCGTTATTGAAACCGTTAAAAAACTAAACTGGTCTCCAGACGTTATTCATGTTCATGGTTGGTTAGCTTCATTATTGCCTTTGTACTTAAAAGAATATTATAAGGATGAACCTTTATTTAGTGATAGCAAAATTGTAACCTCTATTTACAGTCAAAGTTTTGATGACACCTTGAATAAAGACATGCTTAACAAAGTGAAATTTGACAATATTGATGAAACTGTAATTGATGTTCTTAAAACACCTTCTTATACTAACTTAATGAAAGTGGCTATCAATTATTCTGATGCCCTTATAGTTGGATCTGAAAACATTCCAGCCGATTTAGAAACCTATTTAAAAGATTCTAAAAAACCTGTTTTAGAATATAAATATAAAGACGAATTTGGTGAAGCTTATACAAGTTTTTTAAATTCAAAAGTTATAATATAAACCTGTTGTTCTTCACAAAAAAGATATGAAAAAAATATTTAAAGCCCTTAAATTTACTAGTATTTTCTTGTTAATTATTGCCACATTTATTGGGTGCGATAAAGACTTTAACACTATTGAAAGCGATGTTATTGGTGTGAAAAATTTTGAGACAGACCATGCCTTAGTGCCTATCACATCATTTAACAAAAAACTTGATTCTCTTCAAATAAACAATCTACCAACTACTGAGTTTGGCGTGTTTAACGACCCCATTTACGGACAAACAAAAGCAAGTATTATTGCGCAAGTAGTGCCAACCTCAACCTCATTTAGCCCTAGTTTTGGTGATAAGCCAGCTATTGATTCAGTTGTTTTAAGTATTCCATATTATAGTAAAACTGCTGCAGACTCACCTGACGCAAAGGGAAATACCGTATACTCCATAAGCGATTCTTTATATGGAAGCGCACCAATAAAATTTAGTATTTATCAAAACAACTATTTTCTAAGGGATTTTGATCCTAGTTCTCAAACCAATGAGGCTCAAAAATTTTATTCACATGCAAATGGAGACATTAATACCACAGATAATTTTGCACTAACAGAAAATGGTTCTATAAATTTTGACGATTTTAAAGGAGATCTTATCTATAAAAATAATGACTTCACACCTAGTAGTGACGCTATTGTAGAAAAAATAGTAAGTGGAGAAACAGAAACCCTTGAAAGATCAATTCCTGCTCTTAGAGTTTTGTTAGATACTACTTTTTGGAAAACTGCTATTATAGATAAAGAAGGAAGTACAGAATTAAGCAACCCTAATAGCTTTAAAAACTACTTTAGGGGCTTATATATTAAAAGTGAAGCCATTGGAAATGACGGTAACATGATTTTGCTCAACTTAAGGTCTACCGCATCAAAAATAACTATTTACTATTCTTACGATTCTACTACAACAACTGGAGAAAGGCTTCAAGGCACTTACACACTTAACTTTACGGACAACATATTAAACACTTTTATTAACGATTATAGCTCAGTTCCTTTAGCTAATGGAGACAAAACTAATGGAGATGACAAACTTTACTTAAAAGGTGCCGAAGGCTCTATGGCTGAAATAGATTTGTTTACAGGTACCGTTGATTATAATGGCGAACAAATTAGCGCATTAGATGCATTTAAAAAAACCTACAGGAAAGTAGACGACAAAGGAGAATATATAATAAAGAATGGTAGCTTTGCATTAAAAAAACTCATTAACGAAGCCCAATTAGTGGTTTATGAAGATGAAAACATGACAGTTCCAGATGATTATCATAAATACGATAGACTATACGCTTATGATATTAAAAATAACACCCCTTTAATTGATTATAATTACGACCAAACTGGCAATTCAACAGATCCTCTCAACTCTAAATACGTTCATTTAGGACAACGCCAAACGGATGACAAAGGAATTTCTAAATATAAAATACGTATTACCGAGCATTTAAATAATATTTTACTTAAAGACTCCACAAACACTAAAATAGGTTTGGTATTGTCAATTAATGTAAATGAAACTTCTAGCTCAGCCATTTTAGATAGCCATGACAGTGTAACTGGTGTTCCCTCTGCATCAATTTTAACCCCAAGAGGCACTATATTATATGGTAGTAACCAAAATGTGCCAGACAATAGAAGAATGAAATTAGAGGTCTTCTTTACAGATCCTAAATAGATTAACAACATTATACGATACGATGAAATTCACTTCTAAAATGCATATAGAAGTGAATTTCATCGTATAAAACTATAAGTTTGCATAATATTTAGAGTTCGTTAAGATTTTTTATACATATTTGTTCAAAATAAAAACCCAAATTAATTATGTGTGGAATTGTTGGATATATTGGATACAGAGAAGCCTACCCAATTGTTATTGAAGGACTTAAACGATTAGAATATAGAGGTTACGATAGTGCAGGTATTGCTTTATCTGATAACTCAGAATTAAAAGTATGCAAAACCAAAGGGAAAGTTGCAGACTTAGAAAATAAGTTAGCAGATGAAATTTCCATAAAAGGAAAAATAGGAATTGGACATACTAGATGGGCGACCCACGGTGTTCCTAATGATGTTAATTCACATCCTCACTATTCAAACTCTCAAAATTTAGTTATTATTCATAACGGTATCATCGAAAACTACGAATCACTTCGTAAAGAATTAATTTCTAGAGGATATACATTCAAATCTGATACTGATACCGAAGTATTAGTGAACTTGATTGAAGAAGTAAAAAAACAGGAAAACGTTAAATTAGGAAAAGCTGTTCAAATTGCATTAAATCAGGTAATAGGTGCTTATGCCATTGCTGTATTTGATAAAACCCAACCAAACGAAATTGTTATTGCTCGTTTAGGAAGCCCTTTAGCTATTGGTGTTGGTAAAGGCGAATATTTTATAGCTAGCGATGCTTCTCCATTTATAGAATATACCAAAAATGCTATTTATTTAGAAGATGAAGAAATGGCTATTATTAGGTTGAATAAAGATATTAAGGTTAGAAAAATAAAAGATGATTCTTTAGTTGATCCTTACATGCAAGCTCTTCAAATGAACCTAGATCAAATTGAAAAAGGCGGTTTTGAGCATTTTATGTTAAAGGAAATTTATGAACAACCTAAAGCCATTACAGACACTTACAGAGGGCGACTTAACAGAAATGAAGCCATTATAAAAATGTCCAGTGTAGAGGATAACATGAAAAAATTTCTCGCTGCAGACCGAATTATTATTATTGCTTGCGGTACATCATGGCATGCGGGTCTCGTAGCAGAATATATATTTGAAGATTTAGCCAGAATACCTGTTGAAGTAGAATATGCTTCAGAATTTAGATATAGAAATCCTATTATTACAGAAAGAGATGTTGTTATAGCCATCTCACAATCTGGAGAAACAGCCGATACACTTGCTGCTATTAAGTTAGCAAAATCTAAAGGTGCTTTTGTTTTTGGTGTATGTAATGTTGTAGGTTCTTCTATTGCCAGAGAAACACATGCAGGAGCTTACACACATGCCGGCCCTGAAATTGGGGTTGCTTCAACAAAAGCTTTTACCACTCAAATTACGGTCTTATCTCTTATTGCCTTACGTCTGGCAAGAGCTAAAGGCACTATTACTAGTTCAGATTTCCGTCATCATTTATTGGAGTTTGAAATGATTCCAAAAAAAGTAGAAAAAGCTTTAGAGTCTGATGCTCATATTAAAATGATTGCTGATATTTATAAGGATTCACGTAATTGCCTTTACCTAGGAAGAGGCTATAATTTTCCTGTGGCCCTTGAAGGTGCTTTAAAGTTAAAAGAAATATCATATATCCATGCTGAAGGCTATCCTGCAGCCGAGATGAAACACGGTCCTATTGCTTTAATTGACGAGAACATGCC
This sequence comes from Flavobacteriaceae bacterium, assembly GCA_050300615.1. GTDB lineage: Bacteria > Bacteroidota > Bacteroidia > Flavobacteriales > Flavobacteriaceae > Yeosuana. The sequence continues at coordinate 52,138 of JBNKYB010000060.1, forward strand.
TATTGTTGTTATTGCAACAAAAAAAGGACACTATGAAAAAGTAGTGAGTAATATTCAAGAAATTAAATCAAGGAAAGGAAAAATTATCGCCATTGTAACCGAAGGTGATATAGATGTGAGGGAATTAGCTGATCATGTAATCGAAGTTCCAGAAACATTAGAATCCTTATCTCCTTTATTAACTACAATACCTTTACAATTGCTTTCTTACCATATTGCTGTTTTACTAGGTAAAAATGTAGATCAACCACGAAATTTAGCAAAGTCTGTTACAGTAGAATAAACTGTAACAGATTTTTTTATCTTCTTATTGAGTTTCGTTGAGAAATTCAATATGCTAATATCACAACAAAACGCGTTTTTTTTGACGATAACGCAAGTTTTTTTAGCATTTTTTAACATAAAACTATTATGCGCGCATAATTTTTTTATATTTATACGATTATACCTCAATATATTTTTTATATTGCCACACTTAATTAAACTAAACTTCAATAATAAATGAAAACAATTCTCCTGATTTTACTGTTGTTTTTTTGTGGATTATCTAATGCGCAAACAACAATTACTGGAACTGTTGTTGATGATAGTAGTCAACCACTTCCCGGAGCCAACATCATAGTTGTTGGCACTTCTACCGGAACTGTTACTGATTTTGATGGTAACTTTACCCTTAAAACTAATTTAAACCCTCCATTTGCCCTACAAGCAAGTATTATTGGTTTTGAAACAGTAACAGAACAGATTACTAAAGATAATCAAACAGTTAATTTTATTTTAACTGAAGGGACATCATTGGATGAAGTTGTTATTTCTGCTTCAAGAACACCTGAACGTATTTTTGAATCTCCTGTTACAGTAGAGCGACTGGGTCTTAAAGAAATAAAACACACCGCTTCAGTTGATTTTTATGATAGCCTTGAAAATCTTAAAGGCGTCGATGTAAATACAAACAGTTTAACCTTTAAATCTGTTAATACCAGAGGTTTTGCAACTTTTGCTAATAACCGGTTTATGCAATTGGTTGATGGTATGGACAACTCTACACCTGCATTAAATTTTCCTATTGGAAATTTAGTGGGTATGATAGAAACCGATGTGCAAAGTGTTGAATTGCTTCCTGGAGCCTCCTCTGCCCTTTACGGTGCAAATGCCTTTAACGGAATATTGTTTATGCGTAGTAAAAATCCTTTTGACCACCATGGAATAAGTGCCTATTATAAACAAGGATTAACGTCGCAAAAAGCTGCAGGCGATAATATGTATACAGATTTTGGGATCCGTGCGGCTCAAAAATTCAGCAATAAATTTGCGGCTAAGATAAATTTTGGTTATTTAAAAGGAACTGATTGGGCGGCAAATAGCGAAGTAGATAAAAACATGGTTGGTGGCACAAGAGCTAATGATTTAAACTACAACGGAGTCAATGTTTATGGCGATGTTGTATCTACAAATATAAAATCTGTAGCTATTACACTAGAAGGGTTAGGAATTTTGCCTTCAGGAGCCAATGCATTAGTACCATCTGTGGCAGTTAGTAGAACAGGCTATAACGAAGCAGATTTAACAGATTACAATGCAGAAAGCGTAAAAGCAGATTGGGGCTTATATTACAGACCTTTTGAAAATGACTTTGAAATATCTTATGTTGGTAAGGTGGGAACTGGATCCACTATTTATCAAGGTAGTAATAGGTATCATATCGATGGTTTCTTTCAAGAACAGCACAAATTAGAAATAAGAAACAATAATTTCTTTCTAAGAGGCTATATGGTTGGAGATAAAGCTGGAAAATCTTATGACATGGTAGCAACAGCTATCCAAATTAACAGAGCTTGGAAAGATGACAGTACTTGGTTTGGAGAATATACTGGAACCTATGTTCAAGCAACACTTGCAGGTGCAACAGATGCACAAGCACATGCGGCAGCAAGAGCACAAGCTGAATCTGGTAGATTTTTACCAGGAACCCCCGAATTTAACGCTGCTTATAATAAAAGTATCAATGATCCCAATTTAATAACAGGCTCGAAATTTCAGGATGCATCTAAATACTATCATGCCGATGCAAACTATAATTTTAGCCATTTAATTGATTGGGCTGAAATACAAGTTGGGGGGGCTTATAGAAAATATAAGTTAAATTCATCGGGTACTATTTATACTGATACTCCAGAGAATGGCCCTATAGATTATTCAGAATATGGAATGTATACTCAAATTCAAAAAGGAATTGAGTTGAATGAAGCATTAGATTTAAAACTAACTGGTTCTGTTCGTTATGACAAATCAAAATTCTTTGATGGTTTCTTTTCTCCAAGATTATCTGCAGGTTTAACCATCAATAAAAACCATAATATTAGAGCCTCTGTACAAACAGGATTTAGAAATCCAACAACCCAAGATTTATTTATTGGCCTAGATGTTGGTGCATACGTGTTAATGGGTTCCGCACCAGATAATTTAGATCGTTATTCACGATCATATAACGTAAGTGGTGCTGGTCAAGCCCTTGGTCAACCAAGTACGATTACACAAACAGGTGAGGCTGCTTATACAAATTCATATACTGAAAGTTCAGCATTAGCTGCTCGCGCAACTGGAAACTCAGATCTTTTAGAAGTGGCAAATCCAGATTTAGTAAAACCAGAACAAATTACAACCACCGAAGTTGGCTATAGAGGAAAATTTAAAAACTTAATTGTTGATTTTAGTGCCTACTATAATAAATATAAAGATTTTATTTCACAAGGCAACGTTATTGCTCCATATTATGGAAACGTTACAGATAATGCGTTTGACGCAATTAAAAATGAAGATTATCAAGTATATGGCACTTATACTAACGCAGAAGCAGATGTTAAATCGTATGGAGCTTCTATTGGATTATCTACTAAAGTATTTGGTAATTTTGATTTAAGTGGAAGTTATACGTTTGCAAAATTAGACTTTGACCAGACAAAATATCCAGACTTCGTAACAAACTTTAATACCCCTGAGCATAAATTTAAAGCCTCTTTTGGAAATACAGAATTATTTAAAAACTTTGGCTTTAATGTGTCTTATAGGTTTAGTGATGATTACTATTGGGAAGCGACCTTTGGTGATGGTGTAGTTCCAGAATATCATGTGGTTGATGCACAAATTAACTTAACCATACCTAGTATGAAATCTATGTTTAAAGTAGGTGCAACTAATCTTACTGGAAAAGAATATACTACTGCTTTTGGAACAGGTTACATAGGCTCTATGTACTATGTTTCATGGACTATTAACAACTTATAAAAACATTATTATGAATACAAAATATATATGGCTGTTAATAATCCTATTAGGATTTACAGCTTGTAACACAGAAGAAGATCTTTCTAGAACTCCAGTAGTAGAACCATTACCAGAATTAACTACTGGAACGGCAGACTTTTCAAACTATGTAGCACTTGGGGCTTCTTTTACCGCAGGCTATACAGACAATGCTTTATTTATTGCGGGTCAAGAAAACTCATTTCCAAATATCATAGCTAAAGAATTTGCAAAAGCAGGTGGTGGAACATTTACCCAGCCTTTAATGAGTGATAATTATGGTGGTTTGGCCGCTGGAGGCACTCGAATTACAGATCCAAGATTAGTATTTGGAGGTGCTGGTCCTGTACCATTAGAATCGGTAATTGGTCCAGTAACTGTTGGTACTGACATTGTACTTAACAATCCAACGGGGCCTTTCAATAACTTAGGTGTTCCTGGTGCAAAAAGTTTTCATCTGCTAGCAAATGGCTACGGAAACATAGCTAACTTTCCATCAGCAGCCAACCCATATGCTGTTCGCTTGACAGGAAGTTCTCCAGATGCCTCTATTTTAGAATTAGCAATGGCTCAAAACCCAACATTTTTTACCTTATCAGAAATTGGTGGTAATGACGTTTTGGGCTACGCAACAACTGGTGGAGATGGCACTAATCCAATTACAGATACAGCCACTTTTGATGCCGCTTTTAATGCTTTAGTTACTACGCTCACCTCTGGTGGTGCCAAAGGAGTTGTTGCAAATGTGCCATATATTACAGATTTGCCACATTTTACAACCGTTCCCTATAATCCATTAGATCCATCTAATTCAAGTTTTGGACCTTTAATACCAACACTTAATGGAATTTTTAGTCAGTTAAATAACGTGTTTGCTTATTTACAATCAGTAGGAACAATTACTAATGCCGAAGAACGTTCAATCGTTTTTTCCACTACAGCTGCAAGTGCCGTTGTAATAAAAGATGAGTCTTTAAAAGATATATCTGCTCAAATAGCAGGAGTGTTAAGCGCAAGTCCAGAATTTGCTGGACTATTACAAAGTTTTGGTTTACCAACAGACCCAGTTACAGTAGGTACAGTAGCGACTTTGTTTGGTGCTAGTTATGGTCAATCAAGACAAGCAACAGCTAATGATTTGCTTGTTTTACCTAGTAGCAGTGTTATTGGAACGGTGAATACTACAGCAATGCAAGCCTTAATGGGTTATGGTTTACCCCAACAATTAGCAGCACAGTTTTCTACAGAAGGTGTTACACTTCCTCTTGAAGATAAATGGGTATTAATACCTAGCGAACAAGCAGAAATTAAAACAGCAACAGATGCTTATAACGCTACCATTGAAAGTGTAGCTGATTCTAACTCCAATGTAGCATTAGTTGATTTGAACAGTATTCTTGACGAAGCTGCAACTACCGGACTTGTTTCTGATAATTTTACACTAACTACTAGCTTAGTAGTGGGCGGTGCCGTTAGTTTAGACGGTATTCATCTTACTGCAAGAGGTTATGCGTATATGGCTGACAAATTTTTAGAAGCTATAGATGTTGCTTTTGGTTCTAATTTTGTTGCATCTGGAAATGTGGCTAATATTGGCGACTACCCAACAAACTATTCTCCATTACTTCAATAAGCACAAAATAATAATACATAACGCCTTCTAGTTGAAGGCGTTTTTTATCTCAAAAAAGAAAAAAAACAGCTTTTATTTTAAATTAAAAAATCTATCTTTGCACGCGAAAACATAACGCGAATTTTTTCAATTAAAACGCATAATATTAAACATATAAGCAATGGCTAAAGTCACAGGAAAGGTTGCTCAAATAGTAGGTCCAGTTATCGATGTTGAATTCGGATCTGATTCAGAACTTCCAAAAATTTATGATTCATTAGAAATTAAAAGACCAGATGGGTCACTTTTAGTATTAGAAGTACAATCTCACATTGGTGAAGATACCGTTCGTACAATTGCTATGGATTCCTCAGATGGTTTAAGTAGAGGTGCTGAAGTTACTGCAACAGGAGCTCCTATTCAAATGCCAATAGGTGAAGATGTTTATGGTCGTTTATTTAATGTTATTGGAGATGCTATTGATGGTCTTGGAAACTTGCCAAAAGCAGGTAACTCTGGATTACCAATTCACCGTCAAGCCCCTGCGTTTGACGAATTATCAACATCTACAGAAGTGTTATTTACAGGTATTAAAGTTATCGATTTAATTGAGCCTTACGCAAAAGGTGGTAAAATTGGATTATTTGGTGGTGCCGGTGTAGGTAAAACTGTATTAATTCAAGAGTTGATTAACAATATTGCAAAAGGTCACGGTGGTTTATCAGTTTTTGCTGGTGTAGGAGAAAGAACTCGTGAAGGAAATGACCTTTTAAGAGAGATGCTTGAGTCTGGTATTATTAAATATGGTGAAGATTTTATGCACTCTATGGAAGATGGTGGATGGGATTTAGCAAAAGTTGATAAAGCTGGTATGAAAGAATCTAAAGCAACTTTCGTGTTTGGACAAATGAATGAGCCTCCAGGAGCTCGTGCTCGTGTAGCATTATCTGGTTTAACTATTGCTGAATATTTCCGTGATGGAGCTGGAGAAGGACAAGGAAAAGATGTTCTTTTCTTCGTAGATAATATCTTCCGTTTTACACAAGCTGGTTCTGAGGTATCGGCATTATTAGGTCGTATGCCATCTGCGGTAGGTTACCAACCTACATTAGCAACAGAAATGGGTGCTATGCAAGAGCGTATTACTTCAACAAAAAGAGGTTCTATTACATCGGTTCAAGCGGTTTACGTGCCTGCAGATGATTTAACTGACCCTGCTCCTGCTACAACATTTGCTCACTTAGATGCAACAACTGTATTGTCTCGTAAAATTGCTGAGCTAGGTATTTATCCTGCGGTAGATCCGTTAGATTCTACATCTAGAATTTTAACAGCTGACATTTTAGGACAAGAACATTATGCTTGTGCACAACGTGTAAAAGAGCTATTACAACGCTACAAAGAATTGCAAGATATTATTGCTATTCTTGGTATGGAAGAGCTTTCTGAAGAAGATAAATTAGCTGTATCTAGAGCAAGACGTGTACAACGTTTCTTATCACAACCATTCCACGTAGCTGAACAGTTTACTGGTATTCCAGGTGTATTGGTTGATATTAAAGAAACAATTAAAGGGTTTAATATGATTATGGATGGTGAATTAGATCACCTACCAGAAGCTGCTTTTAATCTTAAAGGAACCATTGAAGAAGCTATTGAAGCTGGAGAAAAAATGTTAGCAGATGCTTAATTTGGTTAGTGGTTATTCGTTGCTAGTTTTTAGTTAAAACCAATAACTAACAACCAGCAAGCAGCAACCAACAACTAGCAACTAATAAGAAATATGTATTTAGAAATTGTATCACCAGAAGCAACCATATTTAGTTCAGAAGTAGATTCTGTATCTGTTCCTGGAATTAATGGTGAGTTTGAAATGTTAAAAGATCATGCTCCTATTGTATCGCTTTTAAAACAGGGAACTATTAAAATTAAAACGCACTCTCAAAGCCACTTAGACTTTGATCAACTTCATGGTCAAGTAATTCCTCATTTTGATGATAAAAAAGTACTAACGGTTAAGGTTAATTCTGGCACAATAGAGATGAAAGACAACAAAGTTATTGTCTTAGCAGACTAATAATAAAATACTTTAAATATAAAAAACGAGAAGCTAAGCTTCTCGTTTTTTTATGTATCAAACTTTCAAATAGACTACTTTTTTATTTTTAATCCAAGCTTATGTCCCCAAATAGCATAGTATAAAATAATGAAGTAACACGGTAATAAAATCCAATAACCTCTTGTTGCAGCTTCTGCAGTAGCTGAAATCTCATTCATGCCTTGAGCTATTAAATCAGCTCTATTACCATCAACTAATCTTCCATATAATGGCGGAATTATGGCCCCACCAGAAATAGCCATTACCAACAATGCTGAAGCAGTTTTAGTAAACTTACCTAGACCTTTTAATGTTAAAGGCCATACTGCTGGCCAAACTAGTGCATTTGCTACTCCTAAAGCAGCTACAAATAAAACAGATGTATATCCTGTTGTAAATACAATGCAAAAAGAAAAGACAATTCCAATTAAAGCACTAGCTTTTAAGGCTGTGGTCTGACTAATAAATTTTGGAATTAAAACAGCTCCTAAAGCATAGGTTGCTACCATGGCCATTAATGTAAAAGTTGTAAAAAATCGAGCGTCAGCAGCGGGAATTCCTAAAGAAATTCCATAAGCTATAATAGTATCTCCAGCAATAACTTCAACCCCAACATACATAAATAAGGTTAAAACCCCTAACCACAAATGTGGGAATTGAAAAATACTCGTCTTTGAACTTGCTCCATCTTTTGATTCTTCAATGGGTTCAGCTTCAACATGTGGTAAAGGCGCTTTTAAAATCAACAGGCTTAATACAACCAAAACAATGGTCATGACTATATAAGGCGTAACAACGCTATCTGCCATAGTATCTAATAATTGTCCTTTTTCAGAAGCAGAAACTGCACTTAATTTCTCTTTAATTTCATCTATACCAGATAATAGAATTGTACCAAAAATTAAAGACCCTAATGCGCCTGCTACTTTATTGGCTATTCCCATAATAGCAATACGCTTTGCGGCACTTTCAATAGGACCTAATATGGTAATATAAGGATTTGAAGCAGTCTGTAATAAAGTCATTCCTGCTCCTTGAATAAAAATTCCTGATAAAAACATCCAATAGGTTCGTGCTTCAGCTGCTGGAATAAATACTAATGCTCCTATAGCCATTATAAACAACCCTAAAGACATTCCTTTTCTATAGCCTATTTTTGATAAAATATATGATGCTGGTAGTGCCATGACTACAAAAGAAATATAAGATGCTGAAGCGACCAAGAATGATTGTGCTGAAGTTAATTCGCTAATGGTTTTCATAAAAGGAATTAATGCACCATTAATCCAGGTTACAAAGCCAAAAATAAAAAATAGACCAGCTATAATTAAAATGGGGATTAATGTATTATTCTTTTTTCCTACTGATTGGTTTGTTTTAGACATATTAAATAGTTGTTGATCGTATTCTACATTTTTGGGTTATTTGATTATATATTGAACCCGATTAATTATTTATTTTTACACAGCTGCTTCAAATTTATTCATTATTGTAATTTGAATATCAATGTCTATCAATAGTTTCAATATTAATCCATTCATTAGAAGTACACTTTTAACCCTGCAGAGTTGAAAGTATAAATCAAATTCTCCCGCTATCAATTGATAAACTTATAATATGAATCGGGCGTTCCGATCCTTCCTATAGGTTTTGTTTGAACTAATTATAGTAAGGCTCTAAATAGACTATCTCTCTTGTAAAACCCATATTTAATTAAAACTCATTTTCTGTTAAATTCATTTATAAAATATTTAAATGAAGAGCTGAATCATCAACTCTTCATTTAAAAAACTAACTTCAAATAACACCTAAAAAACTAAACTCTTTTAGGTTATAACTAATCTATATAAACCTAAATGAGTATCTAAATTATTTCGACAGATAACCATTGAATAAAGACTAAAGAGGAATCAAAAACATTAATTGTTTTCAACCGTTTGATCAACGTTTAAAGATTCACCAACAAGTATTCCCGATACACTCCAGTGATTAATACTAGACCCTTCATTAGCTCCTTGGTCTATGACTACTTCTAAAACATGCTTACCCTTTTTTAGCATCGTAAGAGGAATAATGTATGGAGGCGTTAGCGTTGCAGGACACCAATTTGATCGACTTAAATCGCTCGACGAAAGTCCGTTTGAAAAATTACCAGATGCTGGGTTTGATAATCGATAGGATGCACAATCAGTTCGCCAAGGTATAACCTTAAACACTTCCTTACCATCAATAAATATACTATTCAATTTTGGGTTGAACTCATCTCCGCCATCCCAACCACCATGACCTGTAGTGGTATATAATAGTTGTAAGTTTTTTATATTCTCTTTAATATCAAAGTTAACTCTTAGTGTATCACTAGCAAAAAAACGTCCATAGTTTTGACCAGACATTTCCAAAGTATTAACCGTTGAAAACAGAGGTTCTATAAACTTTGCCTTCTTATCTTTTTCTACTTTATCCGTTGAAGGGTAAAAATCAAGTTCTAGGCTTATTACATGACCTCCTTCGTCATAATTTCCAATAAAAACACCTATCCAGATTTCGTCTTCATCAATAGGGATTAAAGAGGAAACATCTTCTTTATACACTATACTTCTCTTCCAATCATAATTGTTGATTTCTCGTTTTTTATTAAAATAGCCAACTCCAAATGAAGTAAAAAAACGGAGTATTTCAATTGGAGGTGTATAATTCTCTTCTTTAGTAATACCTTGATATGTATTGCCCAGGTTGTCTGTAAAAACAGGTAATTTGTCTATCCCGTATAGGTAAGCATCCAACACAGAAACCATACCCTCTTTTCTTTTTGCAGGAACAATAAAAACGGAACCTGTTCTGTCGTATGCATCTCCGTTTGATTGACAGCTTAATTTTGCAAATATAGATCCACTGTTTTTTAGTTCTGGAGTCAATTTAATTTTTTTCATTACGACACTTCCTTTAGAAAAATGGTACACATGGTTGGTTTGTAATTCACTTTCCTTAGTAATAATTAGACTTGGATCGAAGTTTATCTTTTCATTTTCAAAAACTTTAAGTCTTGTATACCTAGAGTTTATTGTTATTTCTTCAAATTCAGATTTACTTACTTGTATGTCATTTTTGGTAAAATTGTTTGAGAGGGAAAAATCTGTAACCTTAGTTATGGCATTAGCTAAAACAGTATGGTTTCCATTAAAAACCAGTTTTAGTACAAGTGCATTGCTATTAGGGAGGTATGTGCCATAAGGAGAGCCCTTAGCAATGGTTTTTTCTGTATACCATATATCAATTCTATTAGAAAAATATGAAAAAACTGCGTGTTGACATTTATACCCAAGAACAACCTGAGTTTCTGTATCAAGTTTTGGAACAGGCAAGCTATCAAAGGAAGTTACTTTTTTAAATAATTCATTCTCGTATGTTATGGTACTTATATTCTGCCTATTTTTTAAATCTATATAATTTTTGATTTTATCATCTACATTTGACAGATAAACCATTTGGTCTTGGCTGAATATTGCCATGCCTGTATTTCCCTTTTTACCATTTTCATAATGGTCATACCTTATTTTAAATGCATTTGATTTATTTTGGGCAAAAAAAGTTGTTGGAAAGCACACTAATATAGATATAATTAACAATTTCATGATTACTTATTTTATTATGCTAATAATTAAGCCTCTATTCAAAATTCATCATCTTATATAAATGAGCACCACAAAACATTTAAGAGCATAATGACATAAATGCTCTATTGATTTTCAAGTTATTAAGAGGTGAGGCAAATTTCTACTTGTTCAGTTCAAATTATAATATTTAATGTAAATAAAAATAGAGGCAAGAATAAATCCTACCTCTATTTTTAATAAATTCACTATTAATCCAATTCAAATTAATTATCCCAAAATATTTTGGAAGTTAAATTGTCTTCTCCTGCTACTGCACTATAATTATCTGTATTAAGAGATCTCTCACTATCTGGATACAACCATCTTACAGGTGGCAAGGTTTGAGTATTTGAATTGTCAGGCAAAAACTCCAATGAAGGTAAACTTAAACGTCGTTGTTCTGCCCAACTCTCATGTAGTTGCACCACACTATAGTGAATCCATTTTTGAGTAGCAATCAACGCCAATTTTTCAGCATTGGTTCCTCCCCATGCTACACCAACACTAGCAAGATAATCGCTAACTTCTGTTGCACCAAGTGGTGTCAATGGACCAGAAATTTCATCATCACTAATGGTTCTTACCCAATAGTACCATTCGACAGATTGCTCAATACCAGTTTCATATGCTGACTTAGCCATTTCATCACTACCACTACGTAAATAATATTCGGCTTTAATAAAATTCACCTCAGCAGCATTTATAAGTACTCCTGGGAAATATTTATTTTGGTTAAGTGTTGACCTGTTAAATAGACTGATAACCCCACTATCTGCAAGAGTCGTTTGATTAGATCCATCATCTAATGGGTCAATCCCTTGATATACTCCACCTGCATTAGATCCTGGTTCAAAAATAGCACGAAGCCTTGGATCATTATTAGTGTTCATATAATCAATCATTTTCTTTCCTGCAAAGTTAGAATACCATCCGTCAGAACCAAGTCCCTCCTTAAACCCTGAAGAATTGATAGGAGTGTCTAAACTAATTACCTCTATTTGAATATTCTCTGAATTATTATCTACAACAGGGGAATTAGCCAAAATATCGGCTATTTCACTATCTGCCCTTGAAGAAAATTCAGAAGTGGCAGATACACGGTTTAAAATACGTAAACGTAAAGAGTTGCAATACTTTGCCCAAAGCATCTTATCTCCTCCATTAATAAAATCCTCTGTTTTAAATTGTGCTGTAGTAGCATCATTGAGTGAAATAGAATTAAGTTCGCCCGAAAATCCTTTTAAGTCATCCAACATTTTGGTATAAATACTTTCAGGAGTGTCGTACGTAGGTAATGACCCTAAATAGTCACCATTATTTTGACTTAACTTTGCTGCATCTGAAAAAGGAATACTACCAAATAAATCCACCATTTTTTGAGTATGGTCATATAAATAAATAGTTCCTGCAATCATAAAAATACGATTGGCTTGTTGCTCTTCTTCTGATGAGGCATTATAAACTTTCTCCATTTCTCGGTATTGGGCCAACATATCATAGTAAGCATTCCATTGACCATCAACACTAGCTGCACCTACCTGGTATTGGCTAAGATCATTTATCCAACCAGCAGCTTGTGTCCAACGTAACAAGGTAGTTCTTAAAACTACAAAATAGTTCCAATAGTCTGGCAAAACATAATCTTTGTTAGCTACCAACTCTCCAGCAAACTGTTTAGGAACAGTAGTCTCAGCAATTGTATTCGGATCAGTATAATTATCACTAAAATCCGACTTTTGACATCCGGTAATTACTACCATGAACGCCATTAATATTGTGAAAATAAATTTCTTCATGTTATATATTTTTTAAATTGTTTTTTTCAGCAATTTAGAAATTAGCTCTTAAGCTTAATCCAAATGTTCTACTTGCAGGATTTGTACCTGCATTATTAACGTTTTGAAACCATCTTGATCCCGCAGTAAGCTGTTCTGCATCCATATCTTTAATATTTCTATAAACATAGAATAAGTTTCTTCCAAAGGCTGATAAACGTAAATCTTGGAATCCAAATTTCTTAACCAAACTTTGTGGAAATTGATACGTTAATGCTATTTCACGCATTTTAAAGTACGTATTCTTTTTAACGTAAAGATCATAACGGGTATTTGGACTATACTGAGGTCCTCCCCAATTATAAACAGTTAAATAATACTCTGGATTGTTAGTAATGTAGTCATTAGGTGTACCGTCTGCTTTAACTCCATCTAGTATAATACCATCATCATAAACCACTTCACCATTAGGACCTTGTGCAGTTCCTGAAGCTACCTGAAATCTATCTCCATTACTATCTTCATACCATGATAATCCACCGTGTTCTGCATCCATATATTTTAAACTTTCTTCTGTTAAACCACGACTAGTCATCCAATTTATAGCTGTTGGCATCACAACACCACCAATACGATAATCAACCATTGCACTTAAGCTAACGTTTTTATATGTAAACGTTGTAAAAATACCACCAACAGCTTTAGGCTGAACATTACCAGATTTTTGCCAGTTATCAGGATCTACTTTATACAATCCATTAGGATCTACTATAGGTTTCCCATTAAGCATAGCTAAAGGATGTGTATATAAATTACCTACAGCATCACCAGGCTCAGCTTTAAGTACCGCTGCACTTCCATCGTAGTTCGCAAAAATCAACTCATCCAAACCAGGGGCTAGTGACTCCACTTTATTTTTATTATAAGCATAATTAAAACCAAGATCCCAAGTAAAGTTGTTAGTTACTATTGGAGTTACATTAATGCCCAATTCAACTCCTTTGTTACGCATAGTCCCAATATTTGTCCATATAGATTTAGCTCCTGAAGAATTGGGAAGAGTCAATGGAATAATTTGGTTTTCTAGTCTTGAATCATAGTAAGATAAATCTACATTTACCCTACTTTGAAACATTTTAAGTTCCAAACCAAATTCAATATCACGTTGCGTTTCCGATTTTAAGCCATCATTACCTGCTTCAGAAGGTAATGTGGTATAGATTACCGATCCTCCGCCTTGCGAACCTAAATTATCTTGTGTATAAGCTACATTAGCTTTATATAATTCTGGAAAATTTCCCACTTTACCCCAAGAAGCTCTCAATTTACCATAGTTAATAAAATCTGGCAATTCGAAAGCATCTGAAAATACAAACCCAGAGTTTACAGAAGGATAATAGAATGAATTATCATTCGGGTTCATAGTTGAAGTACGGTCACGACGCAAAGTCCCTTCCAAAAACAAATAATTTTTATAATCCAAATTTACTGTTCCCAAGAAAGCGTCTGACACTTGTGTCCATCGGTCGCTACCTGAATTAGCCGTATTTGTTGAAGCTGATAATGAAAACCAATTTTCCACACTTAAGCCTCCATTTGTACTTCTATCAGTTGCAAAATAGGTTTGTTTCTTAGCAGTATAACCTGCCATGACACTCACATTCAAATCTGGAGTAAGCTCTTGTTTATAGGTTAATAATAAGTCGCCATAAACCACTTTATTTAGGTAGTTGGACATACCATAAGAACCAGAAGGCCCATAAATTAATGGTTTTTCAGTTGATCGTTTGTCTTCAGATTTATAAGAAGTATAGTCTGTTGCTATCCTACCTCTTAACATTAATTTATCGGTAATATCCCAATTTTGGGTAATACTGGCAATAATACGGTCTGTAGTTTCAATATAATCGTATCTATTAATCCTCCAAGCATAATCCAGCACATCTCCACGATAACCAGAAATTCTTAGATTTTCATCAGGGGTTAAACTATCACCATCACCAGTAACATAACGGTATCCCAAACTAGTTTGGTATTTATCAAAATACCAATTACCACTATCAAAACGAGTCATCATTCCCCCAAAATTATTGGTCAAACGGTCTATTGAGTAAGGCCTGTTCTCTACTTTACCATTAATATAATTTACAAGAATATTAGTACTTAAATCACCATTCCAATTATAAGTTGTATTTAAGTTAAATGTGTTTTTGTCATTTTGAGAATTAGCACTTAGAGCTTCGTTATCCTGACGTGTATAAGAAAAACGCACATTTGATTTATCAGTAGCATTTACAACAGATATATTATATTGATAATTATGCGCTTCTCTAAACAATCCTTTTGGTCCGTTTTGAGCATTGTAAGGAATAACATCTCCTGTCCATGCTAAAGCAGGTTGACCGTCAAATTTTGGACCAAAGTTCACAGAGGTGCCAATTGGTGTGCGTACACCATCGGTGTACAACCACATATCAGCATCTTGTCCAGCATCACTCAAATAAACAGGATAACCAGGGCCTCTTACATTTTGGTATCTAGGAAAATAAGCCGCTTTATCAAAAGTGTAAGTTGTATTAACACTTACTCCTAAACCTTTTTTAATCCCTTTACCACTTTTAGTCGTGATAAGAACAACACCATTTAAAGCTTCATTACCATACAACGCACCTGCCGAGGCTCCTTTAAGAATAGAAATATCTTCAATATCTTCTGGATTAATATCCAAAAGGCCATTACCTCTAAGACGCTGATCTCCCCAATAGTTATTGTTAGCAACTTCCTCGTTACGAATTGGGATACCATCTACGACAATAAGCGGTTGTGTTTTCCCATAAAGAGATCCCAGTCCACGAATTTGAATATTAACAGCACTAGTAGATCCTCCAGTTGTAGCTTCAATACGAACACCAGGAGCCTTACCGTAAAGAGCTGTAGCAACATTAGGAGTACCTGTTTTAACAAGCTCCTGTGATTTAATTGTAGAAGTTGCATAGCCAACAGCTCTTTGTTCTCTCTTAATACCCAAGGCTGTAACAACAACTTCGTTTAATTGCTCAGCATCTTCCGATAACGAAATATTTAAAGGTGTTGAACCTGTAAATGCAACTTCTTTAGTCGCATATCCAACATAAGAAACTACAAACGTAGCTGTTGATTTTGATACATCAATGCTATAGTTTCCATCAAAATCAGAAGAAACACCATTTGTTGTTCCTTTAACAACAATGCTTGCACCTGGTAATGGAATTCCAGTTGCAGCATCTGTGATTGTTCCTGTTACTGTCGTTTGTGCTTTGGCATTCTGAAACGAGAACAGACAAAATACAAACAGTAGTTTTAGTACTTTTTGAATCATAAATTTAATTTTTGAGTTAATACTTTTGATTTATTTGAGTTAACTTTAAGTTAATAGTATGTTAAATCTAAAAATCTAGAACGTTATAGTTCGCATTATTTCGACCAATAACAAATTTGAAAAGGTGTTGGTTGAATTTCTTTTAATCTATATAATTTGTAATTATAATATTAGTTATATAAAAATCTGTTAATTTATTACATATAAAGCACTAAACTCTTATTTAAACAAGCTTTAACAGCAACAATATAGAAGTAAAAGAACGTTTATACTATTCTCATTTTGGCTCTATCACCAAAATTACCATATTGAATATTTAGTAGGCTATGAATTTGTACGTACACTCTCGCATTACTAATGAAAAATATACAAAAGCTAAAATGAAGCAACTAGTATTTTCATATCTTAATCTTTAGTAATTGGTACAAATCGAATGGCTTGTCCACCTCCTGGAGCCAATTTGAGATCTAATATGCTTTTTGAATTTACTTCTTTTTGAAAAATTGAGATTTCTTGAGGGTTTGTCTTCCAATCAGCATTAGAGCCATCTGCATATATTTCAGCACGATATACTTCCCCTTTCTTTAAAAATGACAATGAGATTTTTAAATCTCTCGCATTTTCATCAGATATACTACCTAAAAACCAATCATCACTGTACTTATCTTTTCTTACCACAGTAATATAATCGCCTATTTCACCATTTAGAACTTTAGAAGTTTCCCAATCAGTACCTAAACTTTCAATAAATTTAAAAGCTGGTTGGTCTTCGTAATTCTCTATCAAATCTGAAGCCATTTGTAACGGACTGTATAAAACCACAAACAACGCCAATTGTTTTGCTAAAGTGGTATGAACCCTAGTCGTGTCAACATCTGAGTTATTCCAATCAATTCTATTTTTAGCATTTTTGTATAATATATCAAAAGTGCCAGGTGTGTAATCAATGGGACCTGCCAATCCTCTAGTAAATGGCAATATTGTATGATGTTCTGGTGGGTTTCCCGAACTCCATGCGTTCCATTCCATGCCTCGAGTACCTTCCCTTGTCATCATATTTGGATAAGTTCTTCTAATACCTGTAGGTTTTATGGGCTCATGAGCATCAATCATAATTTGATATTTCGCTGCTCTTTTAACCACTTCTCTGTAATGATTTACCATATACTGCCCATGGTGGTACTGCCCTTTTGTTTGTATCCCTCCAGCATACCCGGTCTTAATGGTTTTAACGCCTAAGCCGTGAAACATTGAAAAAATGGTATCAAGTTTGTCTTGGAAAGATTGTGCATCTCCGCCTGTTTCAATATGCCCAATAAATTGTATGTCTTTTGAAGCTGCATAAGCAGTAATTTCTTTTAAATCAAAATCCTCATAAGGAGTCACAAAATCAAAAGCATCTTTTTTACCCCAATTCTCCCAACCTGTGTTCCAACCTTCTACCAAAACACCCTGTATATTATGGTTATGGGCAAAATCAATATATTTCTCTGTAGCAGCGGTATTGGCACCATGCCTTTCACCTAAAGTCCATGTATTTGTTCCCAAATGCATTCCCCACCAAATACCAATATATTTCATAGGTTCAATCCATGTGGTATCTTCTATTTTATTAGGTTCATTTAAATTTAAAATCAAATTAGATTCCACTAATTTTTTAGCACTATCGGTAATTTGTATCGTTCTCCAAGGAGACAACATTGGGGTTTTTCTTTTCACTTTAACACCATCTGGCCAAGGCACTAAATTACATTGAAACGAAAAATTATCATCTTTTGATTTTAGTAAAGTCATTCCAGCATAATCAGTCAAATTTGCTTCATGAATGCTTGCAAAAAACCCATCAGTTGTTTCAATAGTTATTGGTGTATTTGAAGAAGGAATTTCAGATAAAGGTGCTTTCTTATAAAGCATTTCATAAGAGTCAAAATTTGCTGGGGTATACCATCCCGTATGATTTTTTGAAAAATTAAATTCGGTTAATTCTTTAGATATATAAATACTATCTATGTTTTTTTGTTCTGGTATTTCATACCGAAACCCCACACCATCATCATAAACTTTAAAGATGAGATTCATTTTTCTTTCCAAACCATTTCTTTCTTGCAAGTTCACCGTCAATTGGTTAAAGTTATCAACGATGTCTTTATTTTGCCCCCAAACCTGTGACCAAACTGTATTTGAATGGCTTTTTTGAAACCCTATAACTTTAAAGTTCTTATCTAAAGATTTACCTCCTTTAAGTTCAAATCCCAATCTTGAAGGCTTTATAAAGAGTGAGTCTTTATAGTTAATTGAATAGTGAAGAAACTCATTTTTCACATCAACAAACACTTCAATTTGATTGTTTGGAGATGCTACTTTTAAAACATTTTTTTGGGTGCAAGCACATATAAACACCAAACAAATAATTAAACAAATTTTACTTTTAGTTTTCATTGATATTTTAATTTATAATTACCTCATCAGCAAAAATCCAAGCAGATGTTCCTGCTGCATGATGCCAATACGGTGGTTCATTCATGTTTTCGGCAAATACTTTAATGTATCTCGCCTTCACTTTTGAAAAGTTGAGATTAAAATATTTAATGTCATTTATCTTACTTGTTTTGGTCAGAGGCTCGTCATTTTTTATAGTTCCTAATTTCGTAAAATTTTTACCATCATTGGAATAGTAATAGGTAACACTTTTAGGAAAAAACACCACATGATTGGTCACTTGCAAAAAAGCCGTAGAAATTGAACTGACTTCTTGTTTGGTCTCTAAGTCTATAACCGCTTCTAGATGATTGCCTTCAAAACCCAACCAATTGGCATAAAAACTATTACCTCCTAAAGCACCATCGGTCAAAGTCTGTGGGTCTTCATTGGCGTATTTTTTTGGTTTTGTAAGCAGAGTTACCTTTTTACCATAAGCCTTATTAGGTTGTGTTGCAACTTCCAAAGCCTTTTGATAGTTATTATAGTATTCCTTTACAGTAAAACCCATTTCGTTCATTAAGGTTATATTAGCATTATTGCAAACGTTATAAAAATTATCTAATCGCTTTTTAGTATCTGGATTCACAGTCTTGTTGCCTGTACTGTCTATATCCACCATACAAAACTCCTGTGATACATTCTTTTTGCAAGCCTCTAAAATGGCATAATCTACACCTATTTTGGCTTCTTTAACTCGTTTTAAAACTAATGGCTTATTTGCCACTGCCTTTTCAGCTTCATTAAAATAAGAATCATATGTGGCTAGTAATTCTGGATTTAAAAACGATGAAAATGCTTGGGATGGATCGCCATATAGAAAGAGAAAGAAATCGTTGTCTTCTTTAATTTTCTTATGAATCAAATCTATATATTGCTTTATATAAACACCGGCGTCTTCATAATAACCTGTTGTAAATTCTGTGATTAATTTATCAAAATCAATGTCTGGATTCCACAATAACTTCGCAGTGACATAAGAGCGAAATTCAAACAGTTCACTAGGGTTATTACTATGTTGCTCAAATATCCATTTGGCATGATTATCCCTAAAGAATTTAATATTTGGCTGTAGCGTATATATGTTAGGGAATGGTGCCAAAAAATTAGTGAACTGAGTGGTATAATCCCAAATTCTTATATTCTGAGCAATTTCTTTCCATCCTCTTAAATCATCTGCGAAATCGGTACACTTGTCTTCAATGGGTGCGCTCCTATCGCATTCTATTGAACACAGAGTGATTAACACATTGTCCAAAGCCTTTGTTTTAGGAGGCTTTCTTGTATATTGATAGGCTAAAGTAGAAATGGTTTTATCAGGAAAATCTGCTGCAATTCTATTTACAAATCGAATCATTGTTCCTGATGGACTACCTTCTGCTTCATCTATAGCTTTACAATACTGACAAGTGCAATGTTGCTGATTATCATTTTGGCTCACAGAAATGACAGTAGCCTCTGGAAACTGTTTAAATAATGAGGCTACCGAATCTCTTACTATGTTATATACATCTTCATTGGTTAAACACAATTGAGTTGGAAGTCGTTTACCGCTTCGTAAAGCAAAATATTCCGGATGTTGCTTGTAATAGACTTCTTCTGGCACAAACTTGTTAAAGGTGTGAACCCTAGCTGTTGGAACGTAATAAGGAAATGCTTTAGTAGTAACTTTTAGTTTTTCTGCAAAATCGGGATGCTCATAAAACAATCTTGAATGCACTGTTCTTGTAGTGATTTCTGGTGTATAGGTATAGTCTATGTTATTTGCAATTGTGATGGTTTTTGTATTAGGAATATGCTCTACATCAGGAGCATACCATTTACAATTCAAATACGTTTCTAAAAACTCATAAACCGCATTTTTAACAGCTGTATTTGAACCGCCACTTATTGCAATATCCTCTCCTTTAACCTGAATTTTAATTTGATTTTGGTCTAGTTCATCTTCGATATAAACAAAAACCCCATGTTTCTTATTATTTTTATGATCTTGAACAACGATTGGGATTTTTACTGATGAGATTTTCTCAATATAATGCTGCAATTCTTCAGTAACAGAATTTATATCGCTTGAAACTTGATCTTTGATTACTATTTCATAATTTGAAGTCCCATCACTAACAAGTTCTAATGTGTTTTTTGGAGCACATGAAATCGCAAAAAATACCAAAATGCACACTAGATAAACTAATACTCGTTGTTTATTAAAATTGGACTTCATAATATTAAAAATTAATCGGTAACCTTAAACTTCGTTGTCTTTAAATCTGTTAAATTCCCTCCTACCATCACTTCAAACTCACCAGGTTCAACAACTCTTTGCATATCACGATTCCAAATAGCAAGCTCTTCTGGGGTCAAGAGAAACTCTACATGTTTTGTTTCTCCTTTTTTTATAAATACTCTTTTAAACCCTTTTAATGTTTTTAAAGGTGTTGTTACACTACTGTAAACATCATTGATATATAATTGAACCACTTCGTCTCCATCATAATTACCAGTATTTTTAACATCAACGCTAACTTTAATGCTGCCATCAGCTTTTATTTCTTTGCTATTTAATGCAAGGTTTGAATACTCGAATGTGGTATAACTCAATCCATAACCAAACGTATAAAGTGGGTTTTCACTTTCGTTCACATATCTATGAATGGCCGAAGGTTTTTGATTGTAATAAATAGGCAATTGCCCAACCGATTTAGGAAACGTAATAGGAAGTCTTCCTGCAGGGTTATAATCTCCAAACAAGACATCGGCTACAGCTTTTCCACCCGCTTCACCAGGAAACCATGCTTCTACAATAGCAGGAATATTATCATTTATCCAATTGATAGAAAGCGGACGACCATTTAACAACACACAAACCACAGGTGTTCCTGTTTGCTGAATAGCTTCAATAAGCTGTTTTTGCATGCCGTATAAATCGAGCGTAGCTACATCTCTATTTTCCTCTACTAATTCCCTTGATTCACCCAAAACAACAATAGCAACATCTGCTTTTTTGGCAATGTTAATGGCTGGTTGAAAATTTACTTTCTTTAAATTCCAACGCAAATGAGCTCTGGCGCCCCAGCCGCCTTCCCACATTTCTATGCGAACTTTATATTTTTTACCTGCTTCAATTTTTTTAGGAGTTGTTACCATATTGGTAGCACCTTTTTTCCAATTATCAATAACCAATACATCATCAATCCACATGCGAATGCCATCATCTGAACTTAAACCAATCCATCCATCAAACGACGTATCTGATTTAATGAAACCTGTCCAACGAATTGAAAAGTCATCATCATTCACGCCTTCTCCTGGGTTCCAAGGCCAGTCAAATTGTAATTTACTATCTATACGAGTTAAGGCCGGTTTACCTTCTAAATTTCTGTTGTTAAAATACTCACCTTTTAATCCATTTTGAGATTCGTCTGGAGTGAATAAATCTTTAGATGGAATGATTTGTCCTTTAACAATTAAGGACACACCTTCTTCGTAAAGAACCTTTGTGTTATCTCCAACAACTTGTTTTACTCCCTCTAAAACCGTAGTTGCCACTTTATTTTTTACCGAATAGCCACCTAACCTTGATGCATTGGCATTAGGACCTATTACCGCAACGGTTTTTATATCCTTGCTTAATGGCAACATATGGTTTTCGTTTTTTAGCAGAACAATAGATTTATGTCCAGCTTCTAAAGCAATGTCTTGGTTTTCTTT
>JBNKYB010000061.1:0-50546 GCA_050300615.1 Flavobacteriaceae bacterium
TTTAAAATATTATTTAAATAATGGACTCTATCTGTAATTGTCTTTAAATGTTTATCACGATTTTCTTGCTGTTCTGTTAATTTATATTTCCCTAAAAGCATCGTTGAAGTTAAAATACCGCTTAAAGGTGTTTTAAACTCATGAGAGACTAATGATAAAAATTTTGTTTTCAACTCATTGAGCTCAATCTCTCTTTGCAGAGCTATTTTGGCATTTTTTTCAGCTTCAATACGTTTTTGGTTTTCAACTTCTAATTCTGTATTTAAATTTTTTAAATCGTTAACAGCTTTACTTAATTCTTTTGTCCGGTTTAAAACTTTTTCTTCTAATTGTGTATTTAACTCTAAAATTTGTTGTTCTTGTTGTTTCCTTGCAGAAATATCTATTACAAGGGCCATGACAAACTTTTTTTCTTGAAACTCAAAAGGGTTTAATCCTATTTCTAAAGGGAAAACAGTGTTATCTTTTCTTAAACCATAAAGATTCATTCCTAAGCCCATTTTTCTACTTACATTATGCTTAACAAATCCTTTAAAATAACCAGTATGCTTTTCGTGGTATTCTTTAGGAATTAACTCATTAATATGCATATCAATGAGTTCTTTATTGCCGTAACCAAACATTTTTTCTACCGATACATTTGTAGCTACAATATTTTGTGAATTATTTACTACAATGACACCCTCTGATACTGCTTCAAAAAGTATATTAAAAACATTTTCTTCCTTCTGAAACATTTAATTTTGTTATTGAAAATTTATTGATTAAAAATACAAAAAATATACAAAGTTTCTATAAAATGACTAGTTCTGTTCGTATTTAAATTATAATTTTAAGTATTAAAAAAAATAGAATACTCTAACCAATTGATTAGTAACTTTTTTATAAATTTTTAATTTAAAAATTAAGATCATGAAACAATCATTTAACACTATTATTAACTCTAAAAATCTAGTTCTTGTCGATTTTTTTGCAGAATGGTGTGGCCCTTGTAAAACGCTTGCTCCTATTTTAAAAGATGTAAAAAAAGAACTTGGTGACGACTTAAAAATTATAAAAATTGATGTTGATAAAAATCAAATATTATCCTCAAAATACCAAGTAAGAGGTGTCCCAACGATGATTCTCTTTAAAAATGGTAAACAACTATGGAGACAATCTGGTGTGGTCGATAAAAATGGTATCACTTCCATAGTTAAATCTCATTTATAATAAAAAACTAACATGACTAATGTCATGAAATTTATTTGAATTTTTATCTAATTTTCCAAGGGTAATAGTTTATCATGTGGATTCTGCGTGTTTTTAATTTAAATAAAGTGTCATGTCTGAAAAAATAGCTAAAGAAGATTATTTAAAAATACTTAACAACAACTGTATAGCACGCTTAGCTTATATAGCTAATAACACCCCATATATTGTACCAATAACATATTATTACAATGAAAAAGAGAATATTATCATTAGCTATTCAAATGAAGGCCATAAAATAAATGCCATGCGTTTAAATAATTCTGTTTCAATTCAGATTGATGAAATAGAATCGTTAGAT
This sequence comes from Flavobacteriaceae bacterium, assembly GCA_050300615.1. GTDB lineage: Bacteria > Bacteroidota > Bacteroidia > Flavobacteriales > Flavobacteriaceae > Yeosuana. Next base: position 1,553 of record JBNKYB010000061.1, read on the forward strand.
AATTGGAAAACATTACTGCTTATTGGCGAATTTGAAGAATTAAAAGGTAGCGAGGCAAAAATGTATTTGCACAGTTTTGCCAAAAATGTAAAAATGATTTTAGCCCAAAAAGAATCGAAAAACCTAGAGGTAATTAACTCGTTTTCTAACAAAGTAAATTCTGAAACTATCCCTATTATATATCGCATTAAAATTCAAGAAGTTTTTAGTAGAAAAAAAATAAAATAGTTTTTAGATTTTATTAGTAAAACTCTAAAACAAACTCTTACCTTTTCCGTAAAATAGTGATTAAATTTTCCTTAAAAACTCCTTAAAACATACTTTAAAGGCTAATCTTTTTCAATTGTTAAAAAGTAATCTTTATTCGCTTTCAAATGATGACAAAAGTCATAATATTCCACAATATCAAAGCGTAAATTTGTTTAAAATTCATTAACATAAATTGTGTTAAAATACTCTTTTTCAAAAAAAAAGAAATACTCATTTTAATACATTTTTATATAAACTATCTAAACATGAAATCATTTTATTTACAAGTAATTTTTCTAAGCTTTTCTGCTATGATGTTTTCACAAGCTGGACACATTATGCAAGGTGTCGGTGCCGTTAACATGTCTATGGGAGGTGCTGCTACAGCTCAGCCATTAGATATTTCTGGAGCCATGCAATGGAACCCTGCCGCATTATCTGTTTTTGATGAAAAAATCTTAAAATTTGATATTGGTGCCTTTTACTCATCCCCACAACTCTACTCTACAGTACCAGAATTCAATTCTTCTGGACAACCCACTGGAAATTTTTATAGTGGGACAACAAAAGATGATAGAGGAGTTTCTCCAATGCCAGCTTTAGGAATGGTTTGGGGTAAAGAAGGAAGCAAACACACTTTTGGTGTTTCTGCATTTGGTATTAGTGGATTTGGTGTTACATTTCCGGAAAGTATGACAAACCCGATTAATATGCCACAAAGTATGGGTGGTTTTGGACATATTGAATCTGACTATATGTTGTTACAAGTTGGACTAACTTGGGCTTATGAGCTAACTGATAAACTGTCTTTTGGTGTAGAACCAACCATAAACTATGCATCACTAGAATTAGCACCAAACCCAACAGCTAATCCATCGGCTGCCGGTTACCCTTCTACAGATAAAGCGACTGCTTTAGGTTTTGGCGCACAATTTGGATTGTTCTTTGATTCTGGTTTTGGATTAAAACTTGGAGCTTCTTACAAAACAGCACAAAAATTTAGTGAATTTAAATTTGACAATACTTACCTTGATAATTCAACTAGTAAAAATAGTTTCCAAATGGATTATCCAGCTATTCTTTCTCTTGGTTTTGGTTACTCGACAGGAGATATTGATTTAGCGTTTGACTTTAGAAGAGTTGATTACGAAAATACTGATGGGTTCTCAAAAACTGGATGGACACAAACAGCTTCTGTTGCTGGCTTTGGTTGGAAAAACATTAGTATAATTTCTGCTGGTCTTCAATATAAAGGAATTAATAAATTACCATTACGTGTAGGCTACACCTATAGCTCTAACCCAATTAATAACGATGTAACGTTCTTTAATATACCTGCAACAGCCATTATAAAAGATGCTTTTCAGTTTGGTTTTAGTTATGAATTTAGTGACAAATTAACACTAGATGCTGTTTATCATCATGGTGCTAGTGACGGTAAAACATCTGGACAATTATTAAATCCTATGTTTGCTCAAGCGTATCCTCCTTACGGTGCTATTCCTGGTAGTGAAGTTTCTTATGATATGACAACCGATATGATTATGTTAGGTTTTAGTTATACTTTTAAGAAATAAAGAAACAATAAACTAAAACTCTAAATTATTTACATAAAAAAGACTGTCAAAATTGACAGTCTTTTTTATGCTTTCTAAACAACTATATTTTTACGAACTCCTTTTAAAGAATTAAGAAAACAAACATTTCAAACTATTTTTTATGAGTAGTTAAAACTTTTATTTTATTTCTAGATGAAGCTATTTTACCTTCATTTTGTAATTGTTTCATTAACCTAGAAATTACAACCCTAGAAGTATTCATATCATTCGCTATTTCTTGATGCGTAACTTCTAATTCTAATGTATGAGACCGTTTAGCTTTATCTACTAAGTATTTCATTAAACGTTCGTGCATGCTCGTAAAGGCTAGACTATCGATTGAACCTAACATCTCCATCAACCTAAAATGATAGCTATCAATAATATAACGCCTCCAAGATTTATAGGTTACCAACCATTCATCAATTAAATCCACAGGAATAAAGACTGCCTCTAAATCGCTCTCTATTATAGCTTCAAATACACTTTTTTTAGTTTCAATACAGTTTATAAATGAAATAGCACAAGTGTCACCAGGCTTTAAATAATACAATGCCAATTCTTCACCTTCTTTTGCTTGTCTAATAATTTTTACAGTACCTTTAAAAATTAAAGGAATGTAATTTAAATCATCACCAATATCTACCAAAAGTTCTCCTTCTTTAATTACTTCAAAATTACCTACCTTAAGAATTTCTTTGATGAGCTTTTCTTCAAAAATATTAGAATAATATTTTATAAACTTTTTGCGAAGTGTGTTGTCATTTTTCACCTGTATATACTTTTAAATTTTATTTGCTAAAACAATAAAAAAGACCTCAAAATAATCAATGATTATTTTGAGTATTCTTTTATACTTAAATGTTATTTTAATATTTAGTTTTTGATGTTTATATAAAAAATCAACAACCTCCTTCTGCTGCTCTTTTCTTTTTCTTTTTAATTGTTATAATTTTTTTAGGAATAATTTTAGTCTCTTTGATATCAAGATTCCCATCTACATTTTTAATTGACTCTTCTATAAAAGATTTAATATCTGTATTATATTTTTCTATATTAACTTCATTAGTAATCAACTTATTCTGTGAGTATTTGTTCGTAACTGCCAATAGTTTAATAGTATCATACCCCATTTGATACAATAACAAAAAAGGAATATTAGCTTCTTCTGGGCTATTACCATATAAAACAGTCGTTTTATTAGTATTTTTTAATTCGCTAAAAATTGATTGATTTTCGTCACTTAAAATTTCAGGTGTAGAGATATTAATTGCATTCGTTAAATGTCCTTTATCATATTCATAGGCACTCCTAACATCAATTAGTACAACATCTGGATTATTTATATCATTTAATGATACGATGTAATCATTATTATTTGTCAACTTTTTCAATGTGTCCTTTGTATTGATAGCGTACGTATTTTTAGGCCTTTCAAAAGTAAGAACACCTATAAGTACTGCTAGTATAAAAAGTGTTGAAGCAATCGATATCCGTTTTACTTTTTCTAATTCTTTCATCTGTTTTAATTTATTGTTTTATAAGAATGTCCTTTTTAAATTGTCTATACCTAATCTATCGTGGACATTTTCATAACTTATAGCGTATTTAAAATCAACAACCACCTTCAGCTGCTCTTTTCTTTTTCTTTTTAACTGTAATTACTTTTTTTGGAACAGGAACATTTAAATTAGAGTCTTCTGCCATCATTTGGTCTGGATACATAACTCCAAAAAACATACTAGCCGCTTTTCTTGTAGAATATAATTCATGTTCTTCTGTAGACATTGTCTCTGTTGGCACGGTTGGATTAATAATAGTTGTAAACCATCTATTTAAACCACCTTTTAATACTCTAAGGTTTTTATAACCTAAACGATTACACAACATCCAAGCCTGATCTGCATAAAAATTATCGTTTGAAAAAAACACAACATCAAATTGATTTTGATATAAGTACGCTTCAAAATCCTTATCTAATAATTTTTTTAATGGGATATTAATAGCGTTTGGTAGCGAGTACTTATTAAAACTTATAGAGTCTCTTACATCAATTAATATAAATGAAGGATCCTGATTTATTATTTTATTAGCTAATTGATCTGTTGAAATATATCTTTCAGGACTAATAGCGTTACTCAACAACTCCTCAGACTTAATTCCTTCCTGTTTCTGGTATTTTGGTAATACCAATAACCCGCCTGCAAGAACAACAAGAATTAAAGCCAGAAGTTTATATCTGAAAGATAAAACCTTTGCTATCTTTTTTTTAATCATCCTAATTTATTGTTTAATTAATAAAATATTTTTTTAACCCTTTTTCTAACTATATCTGATACTGCAAATGCAACAACAGCAATAATTGAAAAAATAAATATGATCCAATACGGATTCCATCCAAATGAATCCATTAAGGTTATATTACCCAAGAAATACCCTGTATAAATGGGTTCGAAAAATGTGTATAACTCTGAAAATAAGAATACTCCAATCATGATTCCCAATACATATACCCAAGCATCCAGTTTACCAATGGCAACGGCACACAAACTAGTTCCAGGACAAAAGCCTCCTGCAACAAAACCAACCCCCATAATAACACCTCCAACAATGGCTCCCCATAAATATGTTGGGTGCACGTAGAGTTCGCTTACATCTAAATAACCTAGATAATCCATGTAATAAATACCTATTACTGAAACCGCAGCTGCTGTGAAAAATACTTTTAATACTGCAAAATCGTAGCCGTAAAATACACCTGCCAATTTTCTTGATGAAGAAAATCCAGATGATTCTAAAACAAATCCAAAAACAATACCGATAAAAATGGCTATTATACTATCCCATTCCATTGGGATTATGCCGTTAGGAATTAAAGGTCCCATATGTTTATTTTTTATTTAATTAAATCCAATTTTTTCTAAAGAAATAAGCGACTGCATAGGCTGAGCCAAAAATAGCCAACATCGTTATAAAACCGCCCGATGATAACACAGCCATACCACTTAAAGCTGCTCCACTAGTACATCCGCGAGCTATTTGTGCCCCTAAGCCAAATAAAATACCGCCAACAAGAGCAAAAATGAGTCTGCGTTTACTTGATATTTTTGGTGAATGTTGTACACGCCATCTAATTCTACCAGCTAAACCACCAGAAATAAATGCGCCTATTAAAACACCTAATGCTTCAAAAACCAACCACGTGTTCATAGGTGTATCATCTTCACTTATAAACTTACTGTAATAAGCATTGTTTTCTGCATGTGTTGGAGCTACTTCATCAACGATGGCAACCACACTACTTTTCATGGCACCACTTGCTCCCAATCCACGCCCTGTTAAATAAAAGGTGAAAATGATTGTAATCCCCAACAAAAATCCACCAAAATATGGATTCCAATATACATGACTATTTGTTTTGTTGTCTGTCTTCATAATTTATAATTTTAATAAAGATATCGAGTTAACTGACCTGCTTCTATCATAACAAATCTAAAAATGAGTCCACCAATAATTACAAGTAGCGCAGGTACTACAACGGGCACTTTAAAACCTATAAGCTCTATTAGCTCTAAAATTGCGGGCACTAATAATCCTAACAATACTACAAAACCAAAGAACATTAAGGTAAAATCTCCTCCTACAAGTAGTTCCATTGCTTCTAATTGTACTTGAGAACCTGCATAATAGCCCATAATCATATGAACGATTAAAGCTAATTCTACAATAATCAACCCTAAGTCTATCTTACCAAACAAATGTCTTTCTTTGACACTCTTTGATAACAAGATGATGGCTGCTGCTCCTGTTGAAAGTCCAGAGGTTAAAAACAGCGGACCAAGAATTGCATTATTCCAAAGTGGTCTAGCATTAAAAGCCGATAGTAAAATACCTGTGTATACCCCTAAAATTAATGATAAAGGGATCAATGCATAGGCTATGTTTATTCTGTTTTTAATAACAAATGCTTCAAAAGTATTCAAGAATTTAAATCGTCTAAAAAGTTTTAATTTCGTTTCTATATTACCAAAAGATTCTCGATAGTAACTAAATGCCCAAAGAAACGATAATGGTGTAGTAATCATTAAAACCCAAGCTCCCCAAGACATTGGAGATTCAATTCTAAAAGTTGTATATAACTGCCAAGTAAATAATGGATGTGTTAAATCATAAACCAAAGCCAGCAAACCAATTGACAAAGCAATAGGAGGAACAATTGAGGATATTTTAACTGCCGCAGGATAGTCTTTGTCTTTACCTAAAACATAAAATAACGCTGCAAAAAACAAAATTCCTGCTGCTAATCCACCTAAAAATAAATAGAGAGCAATTGGCCAATGCCATATTTCTAATGAAGGATCTATATGTGGAATATGTCTCCCGCTTGTAAATAATTCTTCTTGCATGATATTGATACTTTAAATTAAATAAAATACGTGTGGATTAGTTCCTGCTTCAGGTGCTAATGTTTTGTATTTTCTATTTTTTAATAATTGTGAAACTTCGCTGTTAGGATTGTCTAAATCTCCAAAATACATACACTTTGTAGGACAAACAGATACACAAGCTGGAAGCTGACCTTTTTCTAACCTATGATGACAGAATGTACATTTATCTACATAGCCATCTGGGTGCTGATAACGGGCATCGTAAGGACAAGATTCTATACAAGCACCGCAACCAATACATTCATTTGCCGTTACTAAAACAACACCACCTTCAACAATATGGCTTGCTCCAGTTGGACAGCACCTTACACATGGTGCATTATCACAATGATTACAACGTTCTGATTTTAATTCTAATTCTACACTTGGATATGACCCATTTACAGTTTCTGTAATCCAGTCTCTACAATACCCATGCGGCACGTTATTTTCTGTTTGACAAGCCACAACGCAATCACTACATCCTACACACTTTAAAGTGTCTATTACCATTGCATATCTCATATCTCTGAAGTTTTATGTGGGTTTTCAGTTAATATTGAAACGAAATTACCTCGAAGTCCAGTACCTCCCATAATTGGATCAATAACTGTTTGTGAAATTAATTCGGTATCACTTACTCCTTTACCAAAGGCTCTTGATAGTTTTTTGTCGTTATGACCAAATCCATGATACATATAAACAGAATCCCATCTTATTCGTTCTGTTATTCTAACTTTTATTGAAAATGTAGATACAATACCATCTTGGTTTTTTAACCAGACTTCTTGATATTTTTTCAATCCAAGTATTCTAGCCACTTTAGGATTTACCCAAAGCGTGTTTTCACTTTTTAAATCATTTAAATTTGGATTATTTATCGTTCTACTAAAGGTATGCATAGGAGATCTTCCATAGTTTAACCTATAAAAACCTTGTGGTGGTTCTGGATGTCTAGTATAAACCGGCATAGGGTCGAACCCTTTATTTGCCAACTGCTGTGAATAGAATTCTATTTTTCCACTTGGTGTGTAAAATTCATACTCCTGTCCTTCTTCTAAAAATAATGGACCAGATGTTCTTTCAAAGTTTTTAACACCTATCTTTTTCATTTCATCTAAAGAAGTTCCCAGCTTATTAAGTTGCCATTCAATCACTTCTTCAAAATCATTGTAATTAAAATAATCTCCTAAGCCTAAGCGCTCTCCTATTTGTTTACTAATCCACCAAGCTGGTTTAGAATCGTATTTAGGCTTAACAGCAGGGACTCTAACAGCGATTGAAGGCGTTCTGTTAGTTGCAGACCGTATACCATCGTATCGCTCTAAATACGTACACTCCGGAAGGACTACATCTGCATAACCCGTAATTTCCATTGGCATCGTATCAATAACCACCAAAAACTCAACTTCATTAATAGCCTGTATCGTTTTTTCACGTTCTGGCAAGGTATTTATCAAATTAGTTCCTGCAACCATCCACGCTTTTATTGGATAGTCGCTTTCATCACTTTCTCCACTTTTAAGGGTTGCTTTCACTAGTTCAGACGTGATACCCATTTGAGCAAACGGATATTTCTCTCCAATTTCTTCCCAACCCCATTTGGGCTCTGGATATTCTGGATGAGGATATTTAGGTACGCTTAATTTTTCTTTAAAATAAAAACCGCCTCTGTTTCCCCATGAGCCTAACAAACCGTTTAAAATTGCTATGGCACGTTCTCTTTGTGAATCATCTCCATACCAAACCACATGTCTACCAGGATGTACTATTACCGAAGGTGCAGCCGCCGCCATAATACGTGCCGTTTTTCTAATTTCGTCGGGTTTTATAGTTGTAATACCATACGCCCATTCTGGAGTAAATGGTTTTACATGTTGTTTTAGTTGGTCAAATCCTAAAGTATATTGTTCAACATATTTTTTATTATATAACCCTTCTTCTATTAAGACATGCATCCATGATAATAATAAAGCAATATCTGTTGCTGGTTTAATTGCTAACCAGTGTTTTGATTTACTTGCTGCTGTTGATAATCTTGGATCAACCGTAATTATTGTAGCACCATTATCAATAGCATCTGACATTTCTTGAACTTGAGAGTTATGCATATTCTCGCCAATATGAGAACCTATAAGCACTAAACATTTAGTATCTCTAATATCTGTAGGCTCTGGAGATCCTACCCAGGACCCAAAAGTTAATCCAAACCCAGTCTCTCTTGGGCCTCTACATTGTGCGTAAGCAGGTTCAGCTATGGTATCAGAACCATAGGCTTTAAACAAATGTTCTAAATGACTTCCGGGTGAACCGTGTTTAAGTAATGCAAACGACTCTGGACCGTATTTTTCTTTAATATCTTTAAATTTTGAAGCTATTAAATCAAGAGCTTCTTCCCAACTTGCTTCTCTATAGGTTTCTTCTCCGTTAATTGTAGTTCTAATTAATGGAGTTTTAAGTCTATCTTCATCACTATACATGCCTACACCACCGGTTCCCCTTGGACAAAGGCGTCCATTACAATGTGTATCATCTTCATTTCCTATAATTTTTTTAATATCGCCTTCTTCATCTGTATAAGCCCAAGCAGCACATTTCCAAAAGCATACTTCGCAATAGGTAGCAGATCTAATAAATTTTTTAGCAATATTTTCTTTTACAGCAGCATCTAAATATGAGTTAACACCAAACATTTTAAATGCACTGGAAGTTGTTGCTAATCCTCCTAAACCTAAGGCAGAAATTTTAATAAATTTTCGTCTTGAAGTGGTCATAACTTTAAATGTTTTTACACCTGTAAAGATATTTGTAAACGCTCTTTAATAGTATGATAAATGTCATAAAATCAATGTTTTATATGTAACATTTGTTACATAAGAATAAAAATAATAATGTATTAGAAGGTTTTAAATAATTAGCATTTTAAAATATTGTAACTTTGAATAACAACTCATTTAATGAAAAAAAAACACTTCATATTTGGTCTTTTTACAGTACTTATTTTATTCGTTTTCATCATGTTACTTTTATGGAATAAGGGCGTTTTTAAATCTGAAACTAATTACACAAATATCGAAATTGGTAAAAATGAATCTTGTTTGCAATGTCATCAAAACACAACAGGCTATTCAAATTATCATAATCCAGAGCTTATTGGTTGCTCTAGTTGTCATTTAGGTAATATTGCGTCGATGGATAAAGAAGACGCTCATAAAGGCATGGTTTTGATTCCTGGCAATCTTTCTGATGCTAAACAAACTTGTGGAAAATGTCATGTAGAAGAGTTAAATAAAATTAACTCTTCGTTAATGACTTCCAATAGTGGTATTGTAGCAGTAGATAAATTTATTTTTGGTGAAGCAGATGATCCCAATCATCAATTTCATATAAAAAATCTAAAAAATTCAGCAGCAGATAAGCATTTAAGAGATTTATGCGCTAATTGTCATTTAGGTGCCGAAAAAATAAAATATGGTGAAATAACTCAATTTAGTCGCGGTGGTGGCTGTAATGCTTGTCACTTAAATTATTCTGTTGAAGCTAAAAATGACCTTGAAACTTATTTAACTTCAAACAAAAAGGAGGTCCCTAAGTTTCATCCTTCAACTAATATTTTTGTTAATAACACCCATTGTTTTGGTTGTCACAGCAGATCTAGTAGGATTTCAACAAATTATGAAGGTTTACAAGAAACCTTGCTAAACGAAGAAGAGGTTATCAATAATAAAGACTATACTGTTTTAGAAGACAAGCGAGTTTATAAACATATGGAAGACGATGTTCATCATGCAAAAGGTATGTTATGTATTGATTGTCATTCATCACACGAAGTTATGGGCACTGGTAAAAATTATACTCATGAAGAGGATGCCGTAACTCTACAATGTAGCGATTGTCATTTTAAAGAACAGCCAAATACTATTCCGTACGACTCCTTAGATACTAAAAGTCTTTTAGTGTTTTTGCATCGGGACTATACCCATTCTGACAAAGAGATTATAATTGCTAAAAAAGATGACCACCCCATAGTGAATACCTATGTAGACTCTACTGGAAATGCCTTTTTAATTAGCAAAAATGATGGTAGTCTACATCCTTTAAAGCCACAACCAGAGGTTTGTTCAAGAGATATGGCTCATCAAAATGTCAGTTGTAGTGCATGCCATTCGTCATGGACATCGCGTTGTATTGGTTGCCATAATCAATTTGATAAAGACGAACCCAGAGCTTTTGACTTATTAGATAAAAAATATGTAAAAGGACAATGGAAAGAATATGTAGCCGAATTTTCATCTTCCCAACCTGCATTAGGAGTTAGAGAACACGATGGTAAAAATAGTATTGAACCGGCAATTCCCGGGATGATTTTAACCATTGACAAAGGAAGTTTTGTTGGCAAACCAGATACTAATGTTTCTTTTCACAGATTATATGCTCCTAATTCACCTCATACCACTACCAAAGAAGTTAGAGATTGTAAATCATGTCACGCCAATTCCGCTACTTTAGGTTTAGGTATGGGCTCTTTGGTTTATGATATTAAAGAAGGAAAAGGAACTTGGATTTTTACTCCTGAATATGCGCTAAACCCTAATGATGATTTACCTGAAGATGCGTGGGTTCCTTTTTTAAAAGACGTCAACAATGATGTTGTTAATTCAACCAGAACCAATTTTAGACCTTTTAATGTTAAAGAACAAAAACAAATGCTTTTGGTTGGTGCATGTTTGCAATGTCACAAAGATGATTCTAAAGTGATGAAACAAACTTTAGCGTACGGATTAAAACCTATTTTGAAAAAGATTACGAATACATGTATTTTACCAGAAAAGTAATTTTTAATAGCTTTCTAGTTTTTCCATTATTTCTTTTACTTTTTCTAAATCTAAACTTGAAACTTGCAATTCAACCTCAAATGTTGGCATATAATTCATTACCTGAGTTGTAAACTGATTTTTCAAGAAACATTGTATTCCTTCAAATTCTAATCTACTTTTTAGGACTAATAAATCTGACTCAAGATGAGAACTTTTAATAGTGATTAAATCCATAATATTTTTAACATATTTTCCAGTACGTTTTATATTATACCATAGTAAAGATACTAGTTTTTTAAATATTATGAATATCGATTTATAAACTAACAACTAAAATTATCCACCAATTGTAATCATACTTCGATTATTACTATGCCGTTTTGGTTCTTGCAATTTTTTTAAAGTATCCATACCGCCTCTAACTTTCAATTTATTTTGAACGGCTTTTTGAATAATAGGTTCAATAGATTTCCCTTTTCGAAGTGCGGTTAATAAATCAGATTCTGAAGAAGAAAACAAACAGTTTTTCAAGTATCCGTTAGCGGTTAAACGAAGTCTGTTGCAAGAATCACAAAACGGATTGGTTACTGAACTAATAATAGCAAAACTGCCCTTATAATCTTTAATTTTATAATTTTTAGCTGTATCACTTGAAGCATCTTGTAAGCGTTCAATTGTTTCTTCCGGAAAAGATGCGTTAACATGTGTCATGACTTCAGCATAAGACACCATGTTGCTTAAATCCCATTTATTACCATCAAAAGGCATAAATTCAATAAACCTTACAGAAACTGGCAACTCTTTGGTTAGATTGATAAAATCAATAATTTCATCATCATTAACTCCTCTCATCAATACGGCATTAATCTTTACATTAAAACCTTCTTTTACCAAGAGTAAGATATTGTTATAAACCACATCAAATTGATCTCTGAGAGTTATCTTTTTAAACTTCTCTTTTATTAAAGAATCCAAACTCACATTAATATTATTGACTCCATATTTTTTTAAAATGTTAATAAATTTATGAATGATAACAGCATTAGTGGTTATTGATAATTCAGCAGGTAAGGACGCTAATTTTTCTAATACAAAAGGGATGTCTTTTCTGATTAAAGGTTCCCCTCCAGTTAAACGGATTTTAGTAACACCATGTTTAACAAAGGTTTTAGCTATGCTATAAACCTCTTCATACGTCATGATATGACTCTTGGGCGTTAATTGGACACCCTCTGCCGGCATACAATAGAAACAGCGTAAATTACAACGCTCTACTAAAGAAATCCGTAAATACGCATGATCTCTGCCGTGTGAATCTTGTAATATGTTTTTGTTTAGAGTCATTTCTCAATCTAATAATTTCTAATCATATCTCCCTTTGGGGAGGTCGGATTTGCTTTTATACAAATCCGGAAGGGGATTTAATCGTGTCTTGCTCCTTTTAATATTCTGAAAATATGCAAAACTGATGGAAAAATAGCATCCATAGATTCTTTAGCTCCGTTAGTTGATCCTGGCAACCCTAAAATCAACGTACTCTTTAAAGTGCCCGCAATACTTCTTGACAACATAGAGAATGGGGTTCTATCTTGTCCGTAATTACGAATAGCTTCTTCAATACCAGGAATTCTTCTGTCCAAAATAGGAGATAAAGCTTCTGGTGTGACATCTCTACTCGATAATCCTGTTCCGCCTGTATAGATGATTAAATCTATTCCCTGTTCTTGAAATTGCTTTGCCTTTTCTTGAATACTATTTTTTTCATCTGGGATGATGATATAGTGAGATACTTTAACATCACATTCCTCTAATTTTTTAATAATGGCTTTACCAGCTTTGTCTTCTTTTTCTCCTGCCGAAATAGTATCGGAACAAACTATCACAGCCGCAGTTAAATCCTTTCTAAATTTATCTGTAAAATCTGATTTACCACCTTTTTTATTAAGCAGTTTAATTTGATGAATTTCGATACCTTTATCAATTGGCTTTAACATATCATACATGTTTAATGCAACTACACTGGCACCATGCATTGCTTCTACCTCTACGCCTGTTTTATAAATAGTTTTTACAGTAAATAAAACGGTGATTTCCAATCCGTTTATTTCATACTCAACATTAGTATACTCAATTGGTAACGGATGACAATCGGGCAAAATATCTGGTGTTCTTTTAACGCCTAACAAACCTGCCGCTTTACTCATGGCAAACACATTTCCTTTGGGAACGGTATCGCTTTTAATGGCCTCAATTGTTTCGGGCTTGCTAACTTTTACAATAGCTTGTGCTATTGCTGTTCGTAATGTGGTACTCTTATGTGTGATATCGACCATAACTTAATTATTAACTTTCCATTGGTGTGAATTATCTTTAAAAACCTCTTTTCCAAAGACCGGCACATGTGCTTTAATTTCTTCGACAATAAATTCTAAGGCTTCAAAAACTGCTTTTCTGTGTGGAGACGATACAAAAACAAACAAACAAATTTCTCCTGCATTTACTGTACCTAAACTGTGATAAATATGCATACAGCTAAGTTTAAATTTTGCAAATGCCGCTTCACGAATCTCATGAAATTTTGCATTTGCCATGTCTTCATAAGCTGTGTATTCTATAGCTGAGACCCTTTTATTGTTTACCTCATCCGCTCTAACCTGACCTAAAAAGATATTATGGGCACCAATACTTGTTTTGGTTTGATGTTTGGCTATTGAGTCGCCTATAAATTGAGATGAAATAGCTCCTTGAATAAAAACATTTTTGGTTTTTTTATCACTCATTTGTCTTCTTTTTATTAGTCATTGAATTTGAATGGATTGCTTCAGTTGTTCCTCCTTCGCAATGACGGTTATTTAAAATTTCGATTATTTCTGAAGCACCTTCATTAATACTGTAACAATCGTGAATGTTATGCTTATTTAAGATGAAAACTGCCATTTTACTTCGTATTCCTGACTGACAAAATATAGCTTTTTTCTTATCACTATCTATTAAATCTAAATTCTCCAAAAATGAACTTAAAGGAATACTTGTAACAGGAATACCTTCTACTCTAGGCTGTTCATTAATCTCTCTAACATCAATAAATTGAACGTTTTCTTTATTCAAAAATTCCTTGATAGAATTTTTAAAATTTTCAACCTTACAAACAGAATCCATTTTTCGTTTATTGAAATCGTCCCTGTTTTTTAGAATGTTTTTAATTTCCTTATCTAATCTATTTACTTTTACTGTAAAAGATTTATTGGTCAATGCATCATAACACAGCAACTTTCCTGAAAGCACCTCCCCAATTCCTAAAATTATTTTAAGCACTTCATTAGCTTGCATGGTTCCAATAATTCCTGGTAGCACACCTAAAACGCCTACTTCTGAACAGTTTGGAATCTCTCCTTGTTTAGGAACATTTGGAAATGCACATCTGTAAGTTGGTCCGTTATTATAATTAAAAACTGCTACTTGACCATGAAATTTAAAAATCGCCCCAAATACGGATGGTTTATTGGTGATGACACAGGCATCATTAATTAAATAGCGTGTCTCAAAATTATCGGTTCCATCCACAATAATATCATATTGATTAAATAATTCAATAGCATTTTGAAAGGTTAATTTTTCTGGATACGAAATTATTGTAATGCTATCATTCAAGTCTGATAATCTGTTTTTTGCTGCATTAGCTTTATTTTGTCCTAATGATGAGGAACCAAATAAGACTTGACGTTGAAGATTAGACATTTCAACCACGTCAAAATCAATAATACCAATCGTGCCAACGCCAGCAGCTGTCAGGTATTGTAAAATAGGACAACCCAATCCGCCAGCACCTACAACTAAAACCTTAGCTTTAGAAAGTTTGTCTTGACCAGTTTGACCAATTTCTGAAAGTATAATATGTCGGTTATATCTATCCATTTTTACCCACCAGAAAATGGTGGTAGCAATACAATTTCGTTACTGTTTAATTTTGTTTCATCAGGTACTAACTCCTGATTTTGTGCCACTTGAAACTCTTTATTTTTTAAGCTAGGGTACTTTACATATAACGTCTCTAATAATTCTGAAATATAAATTCCTGAAAAATCAATTATCTCTTCTTGACAATTAGTGACTTCAGTTAACATTCCGAAATATTTAATTTTTATCTGCATATTCTATTTCATTTAATTCTTCGGGTGTATTGATGTTTTTAGTAAATACATCATATTCAGAATTCAATTCTATATTTTTTACTTTACATTGATTAAGAGCAATATGTAAACGTCGCTCATCATTCTGCAAAAGCTTAAAAAAACCTGGTTCACAATGCTTTTTATATAAGGCTATTAAAGGCATTGGCTTACCTTGACTTACTATTTGAACAATATCGTAATCGCCATCTTGTGCGTTAATTAGCATTTCTAAAATACTTGTCTTAATGAGCGGAATATCGCAACTTAGCACTAAGTTATAATCGGTTTTCGAATGGTTTAGCCCAGAATAAATACCCGCTAAAGGGCCCGAATCTTGTATGATATCATTCACCCTTTCTAGCTTAAAGCTATCGTACGCAAGATTATTAGACACAATCATTATTCTAGATACCAAAGGTCTTATGGCAGCAATGCTATACTCTACAAAAAGTTTCCCGTTTAATTTCAAAAAACCTTTATCCGTCCCCATTCTGGAGCTTTTTCCTCCTGCCAAAACAATGCCTGTTATATATTTTTTATCTATCATAATCACGTAAAAAACAACTTAAAACAAGCCATAACAAGAACTATTGCTAGCATGTATCTGAGCTTTTGATTGTTTAATTTTTTACTTCCTATATAACCTCCTAAAACACCTCCAATAAGGGCAATAGCAACTAGAATAAATGATTCTGTTTGTATTACTGTTCCTGTACTTAGTTGTCCTATTAAACCAGATGCTGAATTAACCCAAATAAATAAGGCTGAGACAGCCGCAGCTTCTTTCATTTTTCCCCAATGCAATAATAGAATAACAGGTGTTAATATAATGCCTCCTCCAATACCAATTAACCCAGATAAAAACCCAATAACTCCACCAACTATAAGACCTTGCCACAGTTTGACTTGCTTAATCGAATTGTTCTCTTTTCCGAAAACATTCAACATCTTTAATATGGCAAACACTAATAAAATTGCTAATATTTTTTTATAAATCGAAGCGTCTATCTCGATAGTTCCTCCAAGAAAAGCGAATGGAATTGAGCTTATTGCAAATGACAAAAACAATTTTTTATTAAAATACCCTTCTTTAAAATAATAATAAAACGAGATACCAGCCACAAATAAATTAAGCAACAAGGCTGTAGGTTTCATAGTTTCTGGAGCAAAGGAGAATAGTGCCATTAAGGCTAAATAACCACTTGCGCCGCCATGACCGACACTGGAATATAGAAAGGATATAATAGGTAATATCAACAGAAAAAGATAGATATTTTCCAACTGTAACATGGTTATAAACTTTTAATCTTTTCAAGTTGAACATCTAAAAAATCCCAGCATTTTTTATTCATCTCGTCAAAAACAAGGATTAATGATTTTCCGTAGGATGTTAATTCTGTTCCTCCGCCACCTTTACCTCCTATGCTATTAATAGTTATGGGTTTTTTGGTTGTTTTATTAACAGCATCCATAAGATGCCAAGCTTTTTTGTATGAAATATTAAGAGATTTAGCAGCTTTAGATAAAGAGCCTGTTTCGTCAATAGCTTTTAATAATTGTACTTTTCCTTCACCCAAAAATTCTTTGCCATCGAGTTCAATCCAGATTCTACTTTTTATTTTATAATTCATCTGAAAAATTTTAAATAGGAAGCAATAACACTTCAACCATATCATTAACCTTAATCTGATCTATATCTCCAGACATCTTTACCAAGGCATTTGAAAGAGCAAACGTTTGCAGCATGGCAGAACTTTGTCCTTCTAAAATAATGACTTTCCCATCGTTATAAATAGCCTTTAAAAATTGAGGCCTATCTCCTTTCTTTTCAAAATTTGAAGCAGAAATTGCCATCACCTTAGTTAAGGTGTTTTTTAAGCCTGTCATTTTTTGTAAGGCCGTATAAACATACATATAGAAACAAGATAATGCTGCCGCTGGATTTCCGGGAAGTGCAAACAATAAGGTACTATCATTTTTTCCGAAGAATAAAGGTTTTCCTGGTTTTTGATTGACTTTATAGAAAATCTCTTCAATCTGTAACTTTTTAAGTGCTTTACCAACAAAATCATAATCACCAACTGAAATACCTCCTGTAATTATAACCATGTCATTTTTTACGATTGCTTTTTTGAGTTTGTTATAGGTGTCATCAAAATTATCTTCAATTTTATGAATTGAAACATCCTCTAAACCAAGATTCAACAAGGCTGTTTTAAGCATTATCGAATTGCTCTCATATATTTTTCCATAGGTTAGCGGTTCTCCAGCTTCTATAAGTTCATTACCTGTAGTTATTAATGCGATGGATGGTTTTTTATATACAGACACTTCGGTAATTCCTAACGAACTCAAATAACCAATAGCTGCGGGTGTTAACTTAGTTCCTTTTTTTAAAGCTATTTCTCCGTTTTTAACCTGTTCTCCCAAAGGTCGGATATTCTGTTCTTCAACCGGATTGCTTTCAACAACAATAGTGTTTCCTTTTGAAAGGACCTTTTCTTGCATGATAACTGCATTCGCTGAATCTGGAACTGCAGCACCTGTAAATATGCGAATAGCTTCTCCTTTTTTTAAAATGGGTTGGTGAGAATCTCCTGCCTTAATTTCTCCAACTAACACATAACTTAAATTATCATGCAAATTAAGGGCATAACCATCCATAGCGGACTGCCTGAATGGAGGCATATTAATTGGAGAATATACATCTGAAAAGAGCACTAAATTACTGCCCCTTTCTATAGGTAATATTGTTGATATTGAAATATTATGACTTGTTTCAATTACAGCTTTTATAGCATCTTCAATACTTATCATTTTAATTTTCGTTATGTCAAAACAAATATAACGAAATAGTTTAATAGTAAAGTATGATATTAATCAGCTATTAACTTAATTCATATAAGAAACACATCTGAATTATTTTAACAAACTAACCAACCAATACATATCCCTATAAAAAACAACCCCAATATTGTTAAAAGAGCAATTATCAAGTCTTTAAAAAGTCTAGACACACCGCCGTCATTTTTATAAGCAAAAAAAGTTCTTATTGAACCAAATACAATGTATATAACAAGAAAACCCTGAAGAAGAACAGGGTGTCTTCCCATAATAAAATAAAAAACAAGAGACGTAAATAACGCTAATAAAGTTGCTAAAGGTAGTGATACCCTAGCAATTGAAAATTTATTTAAATCAAACATTTATATTTATTGTTATCTACAATTTTACTATAAACTACTCCAAATAACAAAAAATAGTTTGTTTTATTGTTATAACTCTTATAGACCTTGCTTTACACCAAAAATTAGACATATTCTTAAATTTAAATTACTAAAAGAATTTCCTTTTTCAGATACAATTTAAAATATTGGTATTAAGCCATCCTCTTTACATTTCAAGTACTATCTTTAGGAAAGCCTTATTTTTCAATCGAATTTGAATATATCTAATAATTAAAAAAAATACAAGTGCCACCCACTAATTTGAGCTACTCCCCTTTCTAATTAAAGCCAATATTAAGAGAAATGCTATATTTTAATATAGATACGTTTCTTATTAAGCCACCATCCCAAAGACCAACATAATAACATAAAAGCTAATGCTGTAACCAAAGACCCAAATGGTCCTGGAAATACATTTTGAAAAATTCTTTCACTTACCCATTCAAAAATATCCATTCCTGAGTTTGTCTTAATTTGTCGTAAAACGACATAAAATAGCTCAGAAAACAAATAAATAAATAAAGGATTTTTTCCAAAAACATCAAAAAACTTAATACCAAACTTTACTTTTTGTATTTCGATAGCATAAATTAAAATCGCCATTATAGATAAATCTAACCCAATTGTGTAAAGAACAAATGAACTAGTCCAAAGTTTTTTTGAAATTGGAAATACCAAGTCCCACCATAGTCCCAATGAAGCCAAAAGAAATCCAACAATTAACAATTTAGAAATACCCTCATAAGTCTTGCCCTTTTTTTGAACAAAAACACCAGCTATGTATCCAGCCAATACATTTACAATGGATGGTAACGTGCTTAAAAGACCTTCTGGATCAAAGGGAATAGCATCTTTTTTATAAATATGACCTTCTCCTAATATACTCAAATCGAACTTTGTGATTGCATTAGTAGACATCTGTAAAACACCTCCTGCATCTCCAAATAAGTATAAAATTGCCCAATAAGCCAATAAAATAATCACTGACAAAATTAAAGCTACTTTCTGCGATAGATAGTAAAAAATAATCGATGCAAAAAAGTAACATAAAGCAATACGTTGCAATACTCCCATAATACGAGTCTCGCTAATTGGCTTTAATTCCCATGCGCCATTTGTTTGTTGAAAAAAAGGAAACCAATACATTAAATACCCAATTAAAAAAATAAGAAATGTACGCTTTAATATTTTTTTCCAAACAAAGTTTGGGGGAGCAGATTTTAGTTTTCCCATTGAAAAACTCATGGCATTACCCATGGCAAAAAGAAAAGAAGGAAACACTAAGTCTGCAAGGGTAAATCCAAACCATTGGGAATGCACCAAATAAGGATATAAATGGGCTCCTGTACCTGGTGTATTCACTAAAATCATTAAACAAATTGTTAAACCTCTAAAAACATCAAGTGATAAAAATCTATTGGACTCTTTTGTTTGTATTTCTTTCATTTTTTAATTTTAATAATTTAATTTCTACCTAATAAAACATAAATAAGGACCGTAATAAAACAAAGTGAAATAGACATGGGTTTGGTATATTTCCATGACTTCATTTCAACAATGTGTAAATCTTCTTGAACAAAATCTTTATCAGAAGGATAAAAATAAGAGACCCCAAACATGACTGCTAAATTCAACAAAAACTCTATTCCCCATATATGTACAAAGTGAATATTCACCTTAAAAACAAATGTTGTTAGTACATAAAATAATAGTCCTACAAATAGTGAGACCTTAGCACCAGTAGCTGAAATATATTTAAGAAAAAGCCCAGCTAGCATTATTGATGCTATTGGTATAAAAAAGATTCCGTTTAGTTGTTGTAATAATTGATATAATCCATCAGGGGCATTAGCAACCATAGGAGCTGCCAATATTGCAAAAACAGCCAAAATAGTAGAGATTAGTTTACCTATTCTTACTAATCTTCTATCACTGCATTTTTTATTTAAATGTCTTTTATAAATATCGATACTAAAAATAGTCGCCGCACTATTTAATACACTATTAAAAGTACTTAATACAGCTCCTAATACAATAGCTGCAAAAATACCCACCAAGCCAGCAGGTAATACTTTCTTGATTAATTCTG
Organism: Flavobacteriaceae bacterium; assembly: GCA_050300615.1. GTDB lineage: Bacteria > Bacteroidota > Bacteroidia > Flavobacteriales > Flavobacteriaceae > Yeosuana. The sequence goes on from JBNKYB010000061.1 coordinate 22,132, forward strand.
GATAAATCATATCCTGATTATCATACAGAGAATTACCAAAATAATAAAACCCAATAACGCCTGGTAAAATAATAATGATTGGAACCAATATTTTTAAAACCCCAGTAAAGAGTAATCCTTTTTGTGCCTCAACCAAATTTTTAGCCCCAAAGGCACGTTGAATAATGGTTTGATTCATACTCCAAAAATAGAGTTGATTAATAATCAAACCCGTAAAAAGTACACTAAACGGGAGCACAGAATCTTTTGCTCCAATAACATTAAATTTCTCTGGGCTATTTTCATATACTTTCAATAACCCATCTAAGGGATTTCCGTCTCCAATACTTATAAGAGCAAATAAAGGGATGGATATTCCCCCAATTAAAAGTCCATATCCATTAATTGTATCTGATATGGCAACTGCTTTTAACCCTCCAAAAATGGCATAAACAGAACCTAATACGCCAATAAATACAACCGTAATCCATAACCCTTCTTCTTTGGACACTTCTAAAACGCCTGAAACATTAAAAATACTTTCAATATTTATGGCACCCGTGTAAAGTACTATTGGTATTAAGGTTACTATAAACGAAATCATTAAAAACAACGCCACCAAAGTTCTTGTAGCGTTATCAAATCTTTTTTCTAAATACTGGGGAATTGTAGTAAGCCCCATTTTTAGGTATCTTGGAACAAAATAAATAGCAGCAGCAACTAATGCTAACGCCGATGTTACTTCCCAAGCAATAATAATAAATCCATTTTTATAGGATGATCCATTCATTCCTATGAGATGTTCTGTTGAAATATTAGTCAGTAACATAGATCCTGCTATAACAACGCCTGTTAAACTTCTGCCTCCAAGAAAATAACCATCCTGTGAGTTTAGTTTTTCTTTTCTTAGTTTATACCAAGAAAAAAAGGCAACAAATGCCGTAAAGGCTACAAAAGTTATTACAGTAAACATGCTTTTTAGTTAGTTATTCAGTTTGTTGTTTAGTTGATTTAGATTCCTGAATTTACAGGAACAACATTTACATTCTATAGACTCTATGTAAGTAACATAGAAGCTTTTAAAATTTCAGCCTCTCTGGCAAGTATTTCGCTACCAATTCTTTATAATAAGGAAGCAATGCTTTGGCGTCTGGTTTCACAGGAGCTTTGGTGTATAAATCGTAGGGATTAAATTTTTTCACCCATCCAAACATTTCAACATCTCTATCATTCATTAAATGTCTGTATGCATTGTCTCTGTGTTGAGAGTAAAATGAATGATATCTTATCATGTATAAAGCTGGCTCTGGTAAGTAATCTTTCATTATCTGATACAGATACTCGTCATGTCCCCAACTCATTTTTACATTATCAAGTCCACAATTTTCAGAATAAACTCCAAGTTTAGTATTGTAGCGGTCATCATTATAATCTGGATTATCCTTGAAAAATTCTGGATAGACTATTTTCTCTGAATAGGCGCAACCCACTGGAAAAGTATCTCCAACTACAGCCCATTGTGGTTCTCCAAATAAACATAAAACTTTTCCTAAATCATGTAAAAAACCTGTAAGCACAAACCAATCTGGATGTCCATCGGCTCTAATAGCTTCTGAGGTCTGTAAGAGGTGTTGGGTTTGGTCTAAATCTATATCTGGATCACTATCATCAACAAGCGTATTCAAAAAATCAACAGCTTCCCAAACAGACATTTCTTTTCTATTGAACTTTAGAAACTCTTCTTCTTTACTACACACAAAATCGTAAGTTTGATAAATGTGATTTAATCTGTAAAATTCTTTAACCGTTTCCTGTCTATCAGAATCCACATAATTTCTAAAAGCTTCTTTTTCTTTATCGGTTGTAATTTTGTCTGGATCTGGATATCTATCTAACAAATCATTTTCCCACTCGTCTAAGTTTTTTAATGGACTATTAGAGTCTAGAGGTTTTTTCATGATTTTAAATATTAAAATTAGTTTAACGAAACTAAAATTTCCACCAGAGATAAGGATGGATTAATATTTCAAAAACATGGATAAATTAAAATATAGTTATGTTTTAATTAATTTACTTGGAGGAAACCCAAATTGTTTTTTAAAACATCGGCTAAAATATAAGGGATCATTAAATCCCACTAAATTAGTTACTTCTGAAACATTATACTGCTTAGTTTTTAAAAGCTGTGCAGATTTTTTTAAACGAATGGTTCTAATAAATTCATTAGGAGCCAAATCTGTTAGTTCTTTAATTTTTCGATATAATTTTGAAGAACTCACACCCAATTCATTGCATAAATATGCGGTTGATAAGTCTACTTCACTTAAATTATCGTTAATTAAAGTGGTTACTTTTTCCATAAATTCTTCATCAATTGGCGAATGGGTAAGCAAACCTATTTCACTTTCTACTTCTCCTGAAAATTTAGCTTTTAATTCTAATCTTGTCTTAATAATATTTTCTATAACTGTTTTTAATAATGAAGGGTCAAAAGGCTTTACTAAATAGGCATCGGCTCCTATTCCATAACCTTTAACTTTATCTTCGTTTTCAGAAAGTGCCGTTAATAAAACAACAGGTATATGACTAATAAATTCATCACTTTTTAGTTCTTTGCAAAAATCAAGCCCGTTCATTACTGGCATCATAATATCTGCAACACAAATAATAGGTTTAATTTGTCTGCAAATTCGTAAACCTTCCTCGCCATTTTCTGCATTGTAAACTTTGTAATAATCAGATAAATAATCAACCAAATATTTTCTAAGTTCATTATTGTCTTCTACAACCAATATTTTTTGTTTTAACTCAGTATTTTGAATTATTTTCTTAGCTGGTAAAACTGGAATTATGGGTTCATTTTTATCCTTTAGATCATATTCAAAAACTTCTTTGTCTTTATAAAAATTACGTCCAATGGGAATCTCCACTGCAAATACACTTCCTTTATTAGGCTCACTATCTACTTTTATGGTTCCTTTATGGAGCTCTACTAGTGATTTTACTAACGATAAACCAATACCAGAACCTGTATTGTTTTCCTTACTGTTACTGGCTTGGTAAAATCGTGTGAAAATCTTTTCTTGACTCTTCAATGGAATACCTATTCCATCATCACTTACTTCGATAACTAAAAAATCCTGATGACCATCTTTTAACCTAATAAACAAATCTACATTACCATATTTATTTGTAAACTTTAAAGCATTGGATAATAGGTTGTAAAGTATTTTATCATATTTATCATTATCTACCCAACCAACTATATCATCGTTTTCTGAAATAAAATTTAGTTGAATTTTCTTATTGTGAGCCAGTTCGTTAAACGACTCAAAAATATTTCTAGAATAAGCAATAATATCGGTTTTTGAGACTTTCAGTTTTAGTTTTCCCGTCTGCGCTTTTCTAAAATCAAGCACTTGATTCACTAACGTTAATAGCCTACTCGCATTTTGATGAATAAGATTAAATCTGCTTTTTTGATAATCGGTAGCGCTTTCTTTTCCTTCTTCCATTAATTGTTTAACGGGGCCTATAATAAGTGTTAACGGGGTTCGTAACTCATGCGATATATTGGTAAAAAACCGAAGTTTTTCATTGTTTAATTTTACATCGCGCTCTCTATTTACTTTTTCAGTAAGCAATTCTTGTTTTAATCTTATCCTATTTTTAGCCTCTCTCCTTATAAAATAGAAGAGAGAGAATAAAACAACTACAAATAAGATAAATGCTTGAGGCGTTAACCAAAAAGGAGGTTTGATTTTTATTTGATAAGAAGTAACATTACTCCAATAACCATAACTATTACTTGCCTTTACTTTAAACACATAATTTCCAGGAAACAGGTTTGTGTATTGAACAGTTCTAGAATTACTGCTGGTGGTTATCCAATTCTCATCAAACCCTTCTAGCATGTATTGAAATTTATTAAGTCTTTCGTTTGTAAATGATGGTGCAGAAAACTGAAATGAAAAATTACGATTTGCATAGTTTAGCTCTACTTTTTTTGCATAATTTAAATTGTTTAGTAGCGGAACTTGCCCATTAATATCCATACCTGGAAATATTTCTTTATTCTGTATTTTAAATTCCGTAATCATAGGTTTTGGCGAATATTTATTATCATTTATTTTTTCTGGAGAAAAATAAATGATACCATATTTACCACCTACATAAATTACTGAATTATTAAAATTATAGAAACCCTTCGAACTAAATACATCTAACCGATTACCACTCTTCACATGGTAAACATTTGCTGTTTTTAGAGTTGTATTATATTTAGCTATACTATTATTATTAATGTTAAGCCATAAATTATCATTGGCATCTAAAGTCATATCTGTGATCCATTTACCACGTAATTCCTCTGGTTCTGCAACAAGCTCAAAATCATCCTTTTCTGGCACATAAATCGCCATCCCATTTCGTGTTGCTGCCCAAACTTTTTTATTTGAATCAATTAAAACATCGCTTAAATTGTCTTGTGGCAATCCATTCTTTTTTTCTGGATTATACTTAAATAATTTGGTGTCTTTTGTAGCAAAATTATATCTCACCAAACCACCCTCGGTTGCAAGCCATATATCATTATCAACTTTCTTTATTGTATTAATTTCAAAATTAGGCAACAATCTACCATTAGAAAGTTTTGGTTGTAATGTTTTAGAATCTAAAACAATAAGACCCTCGCCAAAGGATCCTACAAGCAGAGTATTATCATCAAATTTTAAAAAGCTAGAAACAGATGCATTTACAAAACCTGGATTAACCACTCTCGATTTATTTTTTATGTAATCGTAAACCAATATTTTACCATTCCATAGACCACAATAAAATAGTTTTCCATCATCAGAATAAATACACGAAATATCCATATTATCATTATGCAATGGCACAAAACTCTTTCCTTTGGAAATAAAAAGCCCATTATGCCAAGTGGCTACAATTACTTTTTCATCATAGGTTTTAGCAAACCCTCTAATTCTAGGGATTTGATCACCAGTATATAAAGCAATATCATTATTTACAATAAATTGGTTTTCATAAGGATCATACTTGTCCAATCCGTCTTCAGTTCCAATCCATAAAACGCCTGAAGCATCAAAATAAAGAGCGGAAATCAAGTTGTCTACTAAAGAGGTATTATCTGTTAATATGGAATAGTACCACTGAAATTTACCCTTTTCAATATCTTCTAATTGATCACATACTAAAAGTCCTCCTAAAGTTCCAATCCAAATCTTACCATCTGGAGCATGTGCTATTGATACGAAATAAGGTCCTATTTTTTCTCTAAGTAAATCATCTTTAATATAAATGTTTATAAAAACATTAGAAGCTTTATCAAGCTTATAAAGCCCTTCTCTAGTGCCTACAAAAATATCTGACTTGAAATCTTCATATATAAAATTTAAATAAGGATTTACATTATTTGAGTTTGGAATTGATAATGTAAAGGTTTTTAATTCTACAATATTTCCTGAATTGTCTAAAGAAATCTTCGCAACAGAACCTGTATCATAACTACCAATCCAAATATTTCCTTTGCTGTCTTCAAATATTTCCTTGACATAATTGAATCCTGAAAGATCAACCTTTTCAAATTTATTTTCTTCTTTATAAAACAAATACAGACCAGCACTTTTAGTGCCCACCCAAATTCTATTAAATTTATCTACATGAACAGAACGAATTTCTTCGTCAGGCAAACTATTTTGATTATTTTTTTCAGGTAAAAAAGTGGTGAATTCTTGAGTATCAAGTTTTAACAGTGTTAATCCCTCCCTTGTTCCAATCCAAAGATCATTGGACGCTTCGTCCAGCTCCAAAGCCGTTATATCATTATTATATATACTATTTCCTTCTTGAGTAGAACTTAAATAATTTGTAAAATGATATCCATCAAAACGATTAAGTCCAGAAAAAGTGCCTAACCACAAAAAACCTTGCTTATCCTGTACAATATGTCTTACCGAATTATGGGACAAACCACTATTATCACTATAGTGCTCAAATTTTATATTCTGAGAAAAAGAATGATAAAAAGTAATTATACAAAAGAATAGTATCAATGAATTTTGTCTCATAAAATTATAATATATGCAATGTAATTTTTTTAATTATAAAGTTAATCTTAATCCTATTTAGGGATATATACGTTCTATCTTATTTGAAATAAAATTTATAATAAAATGATTTGAAGGCTGACCTTTTAATGTTTTTTGAAAGATTTTTGCCCATAAAACAAAACGTTCATCGCCGGTATCCAGCAATTGTTCACATACCATTTTATATTCTTTTAATCTTTTGATGCCTATATCTGTAATTGCCAATTCATCGGCATTTCTTAACCTGTAAAAATCGAATACCATGTCAAACCCTGTCCAAGTTTCAAAATCTGCAAGAGACAAATCATTTTGCAACACTAATGTATTTATTTCGGAACTATTTTTATTTATTTCCAATAAATCTTTCCCTGAACGTTTTAAAAAAGAGTCTAAAAACTCAACAGGAAAATCCTTTGGTAAAAACCGAAGTCGTACCAATTCTTTTAAATGCCATTCTGTAAAATTCTTATATGTTTTTGAATTAAGAATGTTTTTATCCCAAATAGTTGAATTTTTAGAGCTTTGTAAATAGGCATACTCTTCGCCGTAAAAAGGAAACAAGCTATTAAACTTAGAAACAGAATCCACAACCACGGTTTCTACTTCAACCTCAACCGGTGAATGAATGGTAAGTATTTTATAGGCTGGCATATAAGCTGCTAATGATGGCGTTTGAATATTAAACAAGGTATTGCCCTTTGCTGTTGTCCTAACGCCTGTGTCATTAATATGCATGTGTCCACCAAAATGAATTTGAATACCTGCATCTGCAAATTCTTTAGCAACTTCTTCGTTTGGAACTCGTTGTAACTGCATTTTATCTGAACCAAAAAAATGTATCATTTCAGGAGAAGCATCATCGTTAAAATCAACCATAGGATAATGGCTAAAAACAATCAACATTTTACCTCGCTGCTTTGCTTCTGCAGATACTTTTTTAACCCACTCAATCAAATGGCTTTTATACAAAAGCACGTTATTATAACCAATACTGGCTCCTGAAAAATCTTTAGGGTTGTTCAACAAGCCTGATAATTTTTCATTAGGAACATATGCATTAGCATCAATGGCTAAAAGCCAAACACCTTCAACAGGTTCTACCAAATAACTCGCATCTGGAAGTAACAGATTGGTGTTATTAATAGCATAAGTCCGTTTTTCTAATACCGATTCTTTTAAGGCTTCATCATAATTGTAATTATCATAACTATATTTTGAAAATGGGGTTTCCCAATACAAATAAGCTTGTTTTGGATAAAAACCAAAATCAGACATTTCATCCAAAGTTTCTTTATAACCCCAGTTTTTAATATCAGATGTAACAATAGGCTCTAATTGATTTTCATTAATAACCAAACTTGTTTTTGAACTAGTAATAATTTGCTCTTTTCCTCCTTTACCCAAAAAATCTGTTTTGGTAGCGTCTTGAGAAAAAGGCCTTACCACATCGTGATTTCCTGTGGTAACAAAAAATGACATGTCATACTTTTTTGAATACTCGTTAAGTATTCTTCTTAGCCCTCTTACATGCAAGGGTTGTCCATCATCACTAAAATCACCAGGAAGCACAACGTATTTAATTCCTCTTTTATGAATATCATCTAAAGCTGTTAAAAAAGCAAAGTAATTTTCGTTAAAAATTCTTGTGGAACGCAATTGTGAAGCCATGGTTCTAATATTTGCATATTCACCTGTTTCGGGGTTTTTAATACCTCGATAATCAGTGTCTTCAAATTCGCCAAAAATATCGCTTAAATGGGCATCTGCTATAAAAGCTATCTGAACATTTCTTATATCTAATTCCGGCTCAGTTTTACAAGCTAATAGCAGAATTAATAATATATATATAAGATATTTTTGAAGCTTCATAAAGAGACTCTAAATTATTTTTTTATGGTTTCCTTCGGAAATGCATAACTGGATTTCCAACCTCCTAAATCAATCAAAATTTGGTCTAACATAACTCCGGAATCTACCATCCAAATTTTTAAGGTATGCTTTCCAGCTTTATTAACAATTTGTTTAACAGATTGTACACTGGCATTTTTAAGCACATTTTGTTTCCATGCATCGCTCCTGCCGAACGTTTGAAAATCAACCATTACAGGCTCTGCACCATCAATTGCTACAGCACAACGAACTCCTCTCCCTTTATGAATGGCATGTGTTGGAACTGCTTGCAAATTCACATCAGCTTCTCCAAAGTTAAAGGTATAAAAATCATATTCCAATGAAGGGCTATTTTTTTGAATCAATTCCAAATCAGTTTCAGAAGCCTCACTTCTAGGCAAAGCGGTCATGACTTTTCCTGTATAACCAATACCATCCAACTCTTCCCATTTTGCCTCTTTTCCTGCATTATTCCGAGTGAAATTTTCAGCATTTATAGACACAAAACCTTTATCCTCTACAAACCCTTTATAATCTTCTAATGCTTTAAACTTAGGATTAAAAACAGACACACCAATAGTTATTGTACTATCGTTAGCCACAAAATCAATAGCACTATTTATTTTATAACTTGGAGGGATTAATTGAAAATCATGCCCTAGCGGTGCTTCTTTTTTGTTTTCGCCTTTTGGCACTTTATTCCAATCGATGCTAACCCACAAACGCTTTTCTTGTTTGCCAGAATCATTGGTTAATTGCCCCTCTGTTTCTGAAATATTAATCCAGTCGTCTTTGGGAATTGCGTTCCACTTTACATTGCCTTTCCCTTTTAAAAAGACATCAATAAAATAATGGTTATCTGTATAACTGTTGAAAACAGGCAAAACATCTGCAAAACTATTTACGATATCATGATTTACTTCCATTTCATATCCTTCCAATGACAACCCTAAAGACGTCTTTTCTTTTGGATTAACATGTACATACGCAGGCTTTGAAAATACAGGCAAAAACCTAGGTTCCATAGACATGATATGATTCCATTTTCCTTGCTCTAGCACTTTATTGTAATAATTGGTTTCTTCCACAATACGCTCATAAGCATCAGCTGATTGCTCACCATAATCATTGGCACTTTGTTTTCCCTGTTGGGCTGCAAATTCATTTTTATACCAATACAACCATTTTTGGTTTAATTTTGAAGCACCTATTACTGGATAATATACCAATTGATAAAAAGCGTCTTTACGATTTTCTTGAACTTTTTTATATAAATTTTCAACTGTATCTTCTAACTTTAAATAGGCATTAATTCGAGCATCAACCTCACCACCATAGTGAAATTGTGTCAATTTCGTTGGTTTAGCTTTAGTAACAGGCTCTACCTGGCTCCAAGCCATAAACTCAGGACGACGCATATAAGACAGTCGGTTGTTTTCAAACATCAAATTAGTGATTTTTGGTGCCAAAGCACTACCAAACTCTCTAGCTGACCAAGAGGTCATGTGCTTTTTTACAGAATTACTTTTATAAAAAGCTTCCATGTTCCAAGCCATGTCTAAAAACAATTCAATATTATATTCGTGTGGCTTTATATCCCCACAATTTAAAATCCATAAATTGTGAGATTGAAATTCAAAAGCTTTAGACATTTCTTCCCACATTAACACCGGATTTGTAGAATTCAACCATAAATAATCGTGTGGACGTCCCCAATATGATGTGTGGTAATAGACCCCAGCTCCCCCAAATCTTTTTTGTTCTTCAGGATTGCTTAATTGCCGAATGTAACCATAGTTATCATCTGTCCAAACCAAAGTAATATCTTCTGGTAATTTTAATCCCTCTTGATAATAAGTAAGCACTTCTTTATAGGGTACAAAGGCCTGTGGAATGGTATTTGGATTTTTCTTTATTTCCTGTTTTAAAATAGCTCTTTGGTCTGTAATGATGTTCTCTAATAATTCAACTTGTTGATCGGTATCATCTTCGCCTACAATCATTGGCGAGTCGTGCTCACCACGCATTCCTGTAGTATAAATACTTTCAAACTTTGCAGTTTCTTCTACGCGTTTTTTAAATAAGCTTTTTATAACTTCTGAATTGGTATCGTAACGATACTCACCCATAGTTTCATGATTCCATTCGGTATTAATATTACACAACATTGGTTCTGCATGAGACGTTCCAATAACAATCGCATAATCATCGGCTACTTGTTGGTTTTTAGGGTACGAATAAAATGGCTTGGTACTTTTATGCATGGCGGGCCAAATGGTATTTGCCCGTAATCGTAATAATAATTCAAAAATTTTTGCATAGGTTTTTGGGCCTATATCCCCTGTTTCGGGTTCATAATTTAAAGCAGCCCAACGTTGTAATCCCCAATCTTCATCGTTTAAAAAAACACCTCTGTATTTTACCGAAGGCTCATGGGACACTTTGTTTTCAATAGAAAGGATTACGTTTTCTCGCTTTTCAGGTGTCACATCTGCCCACCATTCCCAAGGGGATACACCCATCATTCTTGATATTTCTAAAATACCATAAGCCGTTCCTCTTCTATCGGAACCAACGATAACCAAAGCGTTGTCTACACCCTTAAAAGGTTTTTCAACAGTTTGGATGCTATAAGCTTCCCATTTGTTTTTTAAAGCTGAAACGTCTATTTTGTTAGCTGCAACCAGCTTGTCTATCCATTTATTTTTACCAATAGTACCAGCAATAATCACATTACGGGATAATTTATTTGAAACACCAATGGTCTTATCTGTTATATTTTTTATATCACCCGACAGCATTTTTGATGCTATTTCGACAACTTTTGCATCATTTTTATCAATAACTATACTACATGATTCATCTCCTTTAACAATTACAAAATCATTATTGCTCTGTGCTATTACAATCGAAAACTGTAATAAAAATAGAATTAGTATAATTTTTAATCTATTCATTTCTAGATGCTATTAATTTTTCTTAATCTCAAGTTTTTGTTTCATCATGCCTATATCAGTCAATACTATAAACATATCTTTAATAACAAGCTTATTTAATAAATTTTAAGAACAACAGGAGCTACTTTACTTTTTCCTTGTTTAAACTTAACATTTAGTCCTTCATCATTAAAATCATAAGAACTAATTTTACCTCCTAACATTTTTACTTTTTTATATTTTTTATTGTAATAAGGGCTTTTAGTTGATAAAGATTTTATTAATACCTCATTATCTTCTGGCCATTCCATAATTACTGCATATAATACATCTCCTTTTTTTGTAAAGCGAATATCTTTAGATGTATAAGCTTCGCCATTTCCTTCATTAAAACCTTGTGCTTTAATTGGGTTTGCTTTGTCTACTTTTGGTCCTTCACCATAAATATACCAAGGTCGAGTTTCGTATATACATTCACTATTAACATCCATCCAATCTGTAATATCTTGCACAATTTTTAATTCTTTTTCATCAATTGTACCATTTCCTCTTACTGGAATATTTAAAAGAAGGTTTCCGTTTTTACTAACAATATCAACTAATATTTGCATAACAGTTTTAGCCGATTTATAACCGTTATTATTATAAATACCTCTATCATAATGCCAATTACCAATACATGTACACGACTGCCAAGGCTTTTCTTGTATGCCATCTGGAGCACCACGTTCTACATCCCAAACCAAACATTCCTTTTGTTCGTCAGTTAAAATTTTACCAAAAACTACCGCTTCAAGCTTTCCTTTGTTTAAAGCCATATTTGAGTTATAGTAGTGAGCTACTACATCCAAACCAACATTACTTACAGGCCATAACGGTAATGCAGTATCATCAAAATATACTAAATCTGGAGAGTATTTATTAATCATATCTACGGTACGATTATAAAAATTAAGACAATATGCTTCTGTGGGTATTGACACACCATTTTCCCAACCCCACTGACTGTGTATTCTGCCTTTATCATCGCTACCTTCGCTTAATGGATGATTTTGTGCATATAGATTTTGCGGATCGAGCCCTTCCCACCAAGTACCCTTGCCATCTTCTTTAGTTAGCTTGCCATCATATGGTACCCCAGCGTATTTACCCTCTTTATCTGCGCCTTGTGAGACTTCATACCACAACCAAGCATGAGCAGAGTGAATACTTACACCAAATGGTAATCCATTTTTTTTTGCAGCTTTAGACCAACCTTCTAAAATATTTTTATGAGGACCTACATTAACCGAATTCCATTCCTGATATTTACTATCCCACATATCGAGATTATCGTGATGGTTACCCATTGCAAAAAAATACTTTGCACCCGCACGTTTGTATAAGGCTACCAATTTTTCAGGATTCCAAGCGTCTGCTTTCCATTCGTTAATTACATCTTTAAAACCAAATTCTGAGGGATGACCGTAATTTTTAATATGGGAATTATATTGCCAGTCTCCTTCAATATACATAGAGCGTGCATACCAATCGCCTTGTTCTGGTTCACATTGTGGGCCCCAATGTGCCCAAATACCAAATTTTGCATCACGAAACCACTCAGGGGTTTCGTATTGCTTAAGTGATTCCCAATTAGATTCAAACTTACCAGTTTGCATTTTTTCTTTTATACTTTGAGAATATGTGCAAACACTAATAAAGACCAATACCAAATTACTTAAAACCTTCATTTTTAATTTATTATTTAATTTATTGTTTTACGATGCCTTGTTTTAAATTTAAATTAACATGAGTTACTTCTTTTAAAATAACTTCTTCTTTTTTTTCTATAGATAAATCAACCTGCTCCATTATTAAACCTCGAACGTCATCAAAAACAAAAGCTGGTCTAAAATCTGAATTATTAAGTGTGAATTTAATATTTTTCAGGGTGATTCCATTAACATGTCTCACATAAATTCCATAAGCTGGCAATTCACCAAACATAGAGAACTCTGGGTAATCTTTAATCTTTTCAGGAACTTGATTTAATCGGCTTAATGAGACATATGCCATTGCTTTAGATGCTCTTCCTGGATAATTTATTTCAATATTTTCTAAAGTAATGTTTTCAATACTATACCCTTCAATCCCAACAATGGATGATGGAAATGGATTGTGGAAAAAATCAACCTCTGGTCCCCGCAAATCATAATCAATATCTGGACGCCCAAAAGGCACTTGAACTTTCATATTGCTTATATTAATGTTTTTTACAGTTCCTGGAGTTTCTCCATCTCTATGCCCTAAACGAATAAAAAAAGCATTGCCGGTATTAACAGCGGTAATGTTAGATACATTGATGTTTTCTATAGTTGCTCCATCTACCGACTCTATAGCTATAGCAGACCGGAACGTATCATAAACATGAATATCATTTATAGTTACATTTTTAAAGCCTCCATAGGATGCTGTTCCAAATTTTATGGCACTGGCACTTGAACGAATGGTACAATTGGCTATATAAATAGAATCGTTAAAAGACTCTGGATAATAAGACTTTAAACAAATACCATCATCAGCAGAATTTACATCACAATTTACAACCTTAACATTTTTACAATCCGTAATATCCATACCATCATTATTCCAGTAAGACCTATTTACAATAGTAAGGCCATCAATTATAAGATTAGAACACAACTCAAAAGACAGTCCCCAAGAAGACGCTCCTCCCACTTTTAAATCTTTTACTAAAATAGCATGGCATTCCGAAAAACGAAACAATTTTGGACGCATAGTCTCACTCGGTCTATGTCTTCGCTTATTATAATTTGGATCTACAGCAATACCTGCATGATGCAAACTATCTATTGCTAAAGCCAACTTTAGTCCTTGACCATCAATAGTGCCTTTTCCGCTCAGTTTTATATTATTGGCCTTTCGTGCTAGAATCAAAGCCATCTGGGAATTATCATCTTTTTTGGGAGATGTTGGTCTTCCTTCAAAATTCATTTTATAATAATCCTTCGGATTTATGCTTCCCAATAAAACGGCTCCCTCATCAAAAAACAATTCCACATGACTTTTAAGTTCAATACTACCGGACAAAAACTTTCCTTTTGGAAAAACAACACGGCCTCCATTGTTTTTAAAAGCAGCATCTATGGCTTTTTGAATGGCTTGTGTGCTTAACGTTTTTCCGTCTGGAATGGCACCATATTCAGTGACTAAAAAATCTTTTTGATTGTTTTCTTCAACTGAATTCTTAACTTTAAAACCAACCAAAAAGAAGGCTGAAATGACAACCACCAAAATTGCTTTTATGTTTGTCCTTAACATGTTTTTATTTATAAACTATTTCTGTTAATGTACAATCTATTCCCAATGGGTTTTTATCTATTTTAACAATAAAAGGAAACTCAGGATTTTTTAATATCCACATTTCAGTTTCATCAATCTGCGCAATAACATGCAAGGTATCAACTAATTCCCCATCTATCACAATGTCATTTTTTTTAGAGTTTCCATCTAAAACATAAGTGGTATTATTATAGATAAACCTATCCTTATTTAACAAATCTTGATAGGCGTCTTGAGATATCAAAAAGAAGGTTTCCGTAGGCTTTAATGTTAAAACTTCTGATGGATCTATGCGCCTAAAACTTAATTCTGTCCCACTTTTTAATGCTTCGGGTAATATGGTATAGCTACCTTTTGCCTTTCTTAATTCACAATCTAACACTAAAGTGTCTGAAACCATTTTTGTGGTTAACTTGATAGAACGTGTTTGACCATGCATCTTACATACATAATTAAATTCCATATTGTTCTTTACTAATGGAACATGGTTTTGAGCTGTACCAAATTGATATATAGTGCAAAAAACGATTATTAAAATCAAGTTTTTCATTTGCTAATTATTTTATTTTTTTAGGTGGTAATACAGTGGTTCCCCAAGAAGATGGTTTAGACCCCATTTCTAAAATCAATTCACCACCATTAACTATATCTTGATGTAAAATCCATGCTTTATTGTATGCCTTTCCATTTAAAAAAGCTGATTTAATATATCTGTTTTTATCACTCAACTTTTTAGTAGAAATTTTAAACGTCTTACCTCTTTCCAACAGCAACGTCGTTTCTTTAATTAAAGGTGTGCTTATCAAATAATAAGGCTTTCCTGCATTAGGATACAATCCCATCATATGAAAAGCCAACCAAGAAGACATGGCCCCAGAATCGTCGTTTCCTGGTAATCCTTTTCTAGACGTATTGAAATTATTTTTAATGATTTCCCCAATTCTATCACTACTTAAATAGGGCTTTCCAATCCAATGATACATAGTAGGTGTTAAAAATGATGGCTCGTTGGCCACATTGTACAAACCCTTATCAAAAAAAGTATCCAGCCTGTTTTCAAAAGCCAAAGCACCACCTGATTTCTTGATGACCTCTGGTATATCATGGGGAATACTTAAGGAATATTCCCAAGAATTACCTTCATAAAAAAACACACACCACCAGCAATCATACCATGGAGATTCATTTATTGTTGGTGTATACCTAAATGTTGGTTTTTGGATTTTTGATTCACCAAAAACAACGTCATCCAACCAATTGCCTTCAGCATCTTTTGGCATAATAAATCCTGTAGAACCATTATTTTCATAATCTGGTCGCCATAAGTTTTGCCAATTATCGGCTTGCTTTATATATCTCTCATAAATATCTTCATGGTTCAAACCTTTAGCAACTACTGCAATATTGTAATCGTTATAGGCATAATCTACAGTTCTGTTACCTGCACGATCAATACCATAAGGAATGTAGCCTAATCGTAAATATTCTACTAATCCGCCTCTACCTTCTTTCTCCTCATTTCCTCCAGGGGGTACTTCTGCATCTTTTAACATGGCTTTTAAAGCCAATTCATAATCAATTCCTTTTAAATGTTTCACAAAGGCATCGGCAATGACTGTTTCGGCATTTGAGCCACCTTGTGTACGTCCGTTGTCGTTTCCGCTTCTGCCCTCTGGCAAATAGCCTTCACGCTTATAAATATTCAACATGGCGTTAACAATCTCAACTTCTCGCTCTGGATCTATTAGTGTAATTAATGGACTAGACGTTCTAAACGTGTCCCAAATACAATAAAAATCATCGTAATATGGTTCATCATTGGTCCATAACGGATTTTCTCCAGTTCTATCAACTGGCATTATCATGGTATGATATAACCCAGTGTAAAACATTTTTTTATAATCTTCTGAAGTATCTGATGATAGTGTAATTCTACTTAATAATTGTTCCCATTTACTTTGTAATGTTGACAAAACAGTATTAAAATCCCAGTGAGGAATTTCAACTTCGATATTATTTTTTGCTTTTAACGAACTTAAAAATGAGATACCAATTTTTACATTAAGTTCTTGATTTCCTTTATTACCAAAGGAAAGTAACGCTGCTGTTTTTTTACCAGAATCAAATTGGGAAGGTTGATTTGCGAAAAACTTACCATCTTTATATGTTACATAGTTTGCAATGGATTGATCAAAAACCGCCCAAAAATAAACGGTATAGGCACGACCATTATTCCAACCACCTCTTATCCTACTATAGCCTCTTACTTCGGTATCTGAAACGATTTCTATCTGGGAGCCCACAAATTGTTGAGCTTCTCTGGCATCTGGATCTGGATCTTTAGGTTCCCCTAAGAAAAAACCTGGGTCTATTTTTAAGTCTTTGGATGCACCTTTGGGGTAAGTTATACGATAAAAAGACACTTTTTCACCTGTGGTTATTTCTGTTTTTATATTATTCGCTTTAAAAACAGTTTCATAATATCCTAGTTTTACATGTTCCTCTTCTCTAAATGAGGTTTGATCCATCGTATTTAAATCACCCGAAAATGGCATGATTTGAATATTTCCATATTTAGGGCCTCCACCTGTACCGCTCACATGCACTTGGCTAAACCCTGTAACCTCTTTAGGCATTGGCAACCAACCACTATTAGGGCTTGAGGTACAGTCTGGACTTGGTTTTACCATTCCGAAAGGACAAGAAGGGCCAACAAAGACTCTTCCTACGCCTTCTGAACCAATCATTGGATCTACATAATCACAAAGCTTGTT
Source organism: Flavobacteriaceae bacterium (assembly GCA_050300615.1). Classification (GTDB taxonomy): domain Bacteria; phylum Bacteroidota; class Bacteroidia; order Flavobacteriales; family Flavobacteriaceae; genus Yeosuana. Next base: position 39,163 of record JBNKYB010000061.1, read on the forward strand.
TTGAGCATCAATCCTTATATTAAAGCATAATAAAACCCCTAAAAATATGATTGTTTTTGATGCTTTTTTCATCTGTTTATATTTATTTGTCTTGTATTGACTATTCATTCATGTAACGCATTGGACATTTCTAAAATCAACTCGCCTCCACTAATAATATCTTTATGTGAAATACTATAAGTGGGCAATGAAACACCATTAAATTTAAGCTTTTTCACATAAATATTTTCATCATTATTTTTTGGTGCTTTTATAACAAATTGTTTGCCCGAATAATACTTTGGGTTTAATTTTATAGTCACTTTATTAAAAATTGGACTTCCTATTTGGTATTCTGTATTTTCTTCTGTGCCTCCATTCATTTGAAACAAACCAATCTTTAATAAAACATTTAAACTTCCCATTAAACCTTGATCTTCATCACCATTATAACCTGTGCTAGGAGATAATCCGCTAAAAGTTTCTTTTATCACTTTACGTGTCCAATATTGTGTTAAATCAGGCCTTCCTAACTGATTAAAAATAAAAGAAGTTTGTATTGATGGTTGATTACCGAAATTTATGGGAATACGGCTATATTCTGGATGCAATTCAGCATCATGTGAATTCCCCGATGTAAATTTTAATTTTTGTGCCGTTTCAAATTGACTGCTTAATTTTTCTACAGCTTTTATTTTTCCTCCCATAAGTTCAGCTAATCCATTAATATCGTGAGGCACAAACCAAGTGGATTGTGCTGCATTTGATTCTATAAATCCGTTTTCATATTGATAGGGATCAAAGTCTTTACCCCACTCACCCTTTTCGTTTTTAGGGCACATCCAGCCTAGCTCTTTATTAAAAACATTCTGATAGTTTTTAGATCTATTTAAAAAATAGTTATAATCCTCTTCATGATGCAATTTTTTGGCTAGTTGAGCTAAAGTCCAATCTTGGTAAGCATACTCCATAGTTTGACTTGAACCATCTTGATGCAACCCGAAAACGCCTTCTGGTAAAGGGTAAGGCACATAACCTTTTTCTAAATAGTATTTTAAACCACCGCCTTTATTTGTAGTATGCTCATAACCCGCTTTTCCCATGATACCTTCAGGCATATGATTTTTTTTAAGCGCAGTATAAATAAAATCAAGATTATCTTTTATGATTCCTTTTTGAATAGCACTTACTATAAAAGGTGTAGATGAAGCACCCGTCATAACATACGTATAATTACCTCCTGACGGTCCTCGAGGAATCAATCCACCATCTTTATAATATTGCATTAAGGAATGGGTGAATTCTTCCATGATTTCTGGATATACCAATCCCCAAAGTGTATTAATGGTCCATTGAGCACCCCAAAACGAATCAGAGTTATAATGATTAAATTTTGGTTTTCCATCACCACCAAGTGGTAACTGGCCAACTCTAAACGTTTCTTCTGTATTATCGGGATAAGCACCATTAACATCGTTAATAATTCTGCGTCCTTGTAAAGCGTGCCAAAGATCTGTATAAAATCTTCTTTGATCTGTTTCTGTACCTCCTTCTATTTTAATTCTCGACAATAAGTTATTCCATTCTGTTTTTGATTCTGCCACTATTTTGTCAAAATCCCAATGTGGTAATTCTTCTTGAATATTGTTCTCTGCATTTTCAATAGATGTATATGAAATACCGACTTTTATCAATACTTTTTCATTTAAACCGCTTAAGTCTACCAAATAATTTTTTGTAACACTATCTTGTTCTATTGACGAAATAGGTGCATTGATTTTAATTTTAAAATATACTGTTAATGGTTTTGGGCGTCGTGATGTTGGAGTCATTACAAACTTTCCAGAAAGTTCGCTATCGTTATTCTTTTTTAATATCCCTTCATTATTTTCACAAGGTCCTAAAATGGTATTGAGATTGAAAAGGATGGATTTATTAGAGTTTTTAGGAAATGTATATCTATGAAACCCAACTCTTTTGGTACTGGTTAATTCTACATTTATTTGGTATCTATCAAGAATTACTGAATGATATCCTGGACTTACTTTTTCTGTTTTATGACTGAACTTGGAATAAAAGTCAGTAAAAATAGTTTCTTTTTGTGTTTTAGTTACAATAACAGGCATGATGGAAAGCCCAGACATTTGCCATGCATGAATATGGCTAAAGCCTTTTATAGTATCTGTTTGATATCTGTAACCACTTCCCCAAGCTCCTCCAATTTGTGTATCTGGGCTTAGGTTTACCATTCCAAACGGGCGATTGGCTGTGGAAAAGAAAAACCATCTTGAATTATCAGTATCAAGCAACGGATATACTTTGTCTACCAATTGCTCTTTATTAACTTGTTCTTTGGGCTCTTTTTTACATAATGTAATAAAAAGAAAAAACAAACTTATACCAATAAGTCCTTTTTTTTGAATTCTATTTAATTGCATCTATTCTCTATCTATAGATATTCTTTTAACAACATCGCTTTCTTATTGCAATTATTATTTACCTCTGTCTTTTTTTAATAAATTTTGATGCAGTTTTAAAACTGTACATTTAGTTACTGGATAAATTAAAAGAATATAGGCAGTCAAAAAAACTCGCCTGCCTATATCAAAAAAACTAACAACTTAATTTAAACTAACTCAAATTATATAAACTGCAATTAATAACCTGGATTTTGTGCAATGCTCTGCTCTGAAGCATCAATTTCAGTTTGAGGTATAGGTCTTAACAGATGTTTTTCTTTAAGTGCATTATTTAAAGCAGCATGCGGGTTATGTGCTAAAACACGTTCTATTAACTTTCCTGTTCTTTTTAAATCCATCCATCTATTGACTTCACCTGTTAATTCTCTAGCTCTTTCATCAAGAATGAAGTCCAAATCTACATCTCCTGGTACTACAGGTGTAACTAACCCTGCTCTGGAACGTAACGTTGTAAGCCTAGCTGCTGCATCAATTGTATTTGAAGCTTGTAAGTATGCTTCAGCTGCAATTAAATATGCTTCACCAGATCTCATCATAACCATATCTCTTTCTCCTTGTGAAGATTGATCTGGTTGAGTAAAAGGAACACTAGGATCATCAAATTTAGTAAACATTGGGAAATGCGTATTTGTTACACCGTCATTTGTAAAATAAGTGCCTGGATTGATTACTTTATAACGTTTTGCATCAATCTCTGCTTGAGACCATACAGTTTTTGGGAAATATATTGCTGTATCACCAGCAACAACATTTACAGGTGTGCCATTTTCGTCACCCATATAGTCTTCTGTTGCATAATTAACTCTTGTGAAAGTAGCAGTTGCTCTTTCATCACTATCTTCAAAAAGAGAATAGTAAAACGGTGTTGGCATTGCACCTAAACCTTGTACAGTTTTTTCTAAACCTGGATAGTCATAAAATCTAAACTTGTACAACATATGTTTAGAATTACCCCAACCCCTACTTACTGAATTACTTCCAAATAAATAAGAGAAAATCACTTCAGTATTTCTTTGATTATCTATATCTACCAATGATGCAAATGAAGACACTAAAGGATGGCTCGATATAACTGTCTCTGCTAGAGACGCTGCTTCTGTAAAATCTGATGCAGAACCAAAAGATTTATAACCTCTTGTTAGTAATACTTTAGATAATAAGTGTCTTACAGCATCTTTAGTAACTCTACCATACTCACTAACAGTTGGAGGAACCCCAGATAAAGCATCTTGAAGATCCTGCACTATTTGTGTATAAACAGCTTCTTCAGTATCACGAGGATAGCTAGTTTGACCAGATGTAACCTGATTTAGAACCAAAGGTACTCCTCCGTAATTCTCTACTAAATTAAAGTAACTCCAAGCTCTAAAAAATTTAGATTCTCCTATACCAATAGCTTTTTCGCTATCTGTAAGGTCTACAATATTATCTGCATTATCTATCGCTGTATTTGCTGCGGCAATAATACTATACTGATTGTTCCAATATACACCCACAGGCCATGTGAAGGAATTCATATTCACGTAATCATTAATCTCATCCGTACCCGTAATTGTTGATTTTCTAGTTACAATATCAGTCCCTAGATCTTCTAAAGTATAATACATATCAGGGGCATAATGTGTTGTTGTTTCTCTAGCTCTTTCATATACAGAAGCGACCAATTGATTAAAAGTTTCAGGATCAGAGCTTCCCGTTTCTATTGTTATAGAAGACTTATTTTCTTCTTGCAAATAACTGTCGCAACTAGTGCTAAACACACCTGCTGTAAGCAGTATCACAATTATTTTATGATTTATATATTTCATCTTTTTGAATTTTATTTAACAACTAATTAAAAATTTAAATTATGGCCTACCATATACGTACGAGACAAATAAGAGGCACCCCATGAGTTTCTACCTGCACTATCTGGATCCCATCCGTCATAATTTGTAAAAATGAATGGATTTTGTACGGTTGTATAAATTCTTAAACCTTCAATTTTAAGTTTATCCAAAATATTAGAAGGAAGTTTATAACCTAGGGTTATGAAACCAACCCTAGTATTGGAAATATCTTTATATTTAATAACATGTTGATATTGTCCTCCATTACCTGGTTGGTACCAGCTGTTAATTGGATTAGTTGGTGTCCAGTAGTTTACATCATACCCATTAAAAAGTCTTGATGGATCATTATCGTAAGGGAATGAGTTATTTGTATGAAAATTACTCATTAACTTATTCCCTTGACTTGTGCTTATAAAAAATGTAAAATCAAAGTTTTTATAATTCATGGTACTTGTAAGACCCCCAGTCCATTTTGGTGTTGATTGGCCAATAACTTGCCTATCCTTATCAGGAGTTATAGCCCCATCTCCATCTATGTCTTTTACTCTAACTTGACCAGGCGTTTGCCCATATGTAGCAGCCTCAGTAGCTTCATCAAGTTGCCAAATTCCATCAAACACATAATCATAAATTGCTCCTATAGGCTCACCTACTCTATTAATAAAATTTGTACCTCCTTGGTTAAAGAAAATATCACTTCCGTTTAATTTATCAATAGTATTCTTGTTTGATGCAAAAGTAAAATTAGTGGTCCATTTAAAATCGCCATTATCAATATTCACAGTATTTAATGCAATCTCGATACCTTTATTGGTAGACTCTCCTATGTTATCATAAATACCTGTGAAACCGGTAACACCAGGAATAGCTTTAAAAAATATGATATCTGTATTTTTTCTATTATATATATCAATAGAACCATTGATCTTATTGTTTAAAAATCCAAAATCAAGACCAAAGTTTATCTCACTAGTTTTTTCCCAAGTAAGATCTTTATTTGCAATATCGGTTACGTATAAACTTGGAATAGCACTATCTCCTAAGTTAGTAGCACTACTACCAAGTAAAGATTGAGATCTTAAAGGACCTAATCCGCCACCTTGACCATTATTACCTGTCTGACCATAACTTAATCTCACTTTTGCATTAGAGAATATACTTTGAGATTGCATGAAATCTTCATCAATTAATTTCCATGCAAAAGCTGCAGATGGAAAAAATGCCCATTTGTGACCTTCAGCCAATATAGAGGCTCCATCATATCTTCCTGTGAAAGTAAATAAATACTTATCCATTAAAGTATAATTTAATCTTCCTGTATAAGACTCTAAGGTTTGCTTATAAAAATCACTTGAAACTTCTCTAATATCAAGTCCAGCGTCTAAGTTGTAGAATGAATAACTATCTGTTGTAAAATTTCTAACTTGATTTTTATACCCTTCAGAGCGTTCACTAAATCTAGAAATTACACCTGTAAAATCTATGGCATGTATACCCTTAGTAAATTTATAGTTAAGTATATTATCCCAAGTATATGAAAAATAATTAAAATTATTTACTTGGGCTCTTCTATTTGCAGGATTGCCTGTTACACTCTTTGAATATAGTCCCCGATACTCTCCATATCTTGTATATTTTACATTTGGAGAGAACTTGGTAGTAAATGTTAAACCATTCAAAGGTTTAATTTGCAATGCAATATCCCCTATGTACTGTAAAAATTTTGTTTCTTTTGTAATATTATCGGGTTCAAATAAAGGATTTGTAATTTGAGTTTCCTTCTCTGTAGGGAAAAATCTTAAAGACCCATCATCATTATAAGGTCTTCCAATTGGTTTTAACCTGTAAGCACTTCTAAATCCTTCCCAACTTGCAGTATTTTGAAGGGCATTTGTAATATAGTTACTTATACTTAAATTCAACCATTTAGTAAGGTCACTACTTAAACTTCCTCTAATGTTATAACGATCAAAAACTTCTCCTCCAAGAGTACCTTCGTCTTTAGTGTAAGCCAATCCTCCTGCATATTTGGTTTTCTCTGTTCCTCCACTTACGTTAATAGTATGGTTGGTTTGAAAACCATTTTGAAGTGTCAAATCTACCCAATCTGTACTAACACCATCTGCAACGTTTTGTAATTCTTCAGCATCTAAATAATTCGAAAGAACAACCTGATCTCTGGTATAACTTAAATTTCCCGATGCAAACTCATTACCAACTACAACATCCTTAAGGTATTCTACATACCCTGGACCATCTTGCATAGGTGGAAGATGATAAGCTTGTTTAAAACCTACGTAATTGCTATAATTAACTTTAAGCGCTCCTGTTTTACCTCGTTTTGTTTCAACAATAACAACACCATTACTACCTCTTGAACCATAAATAGCAGTAGCAGAAGCATCTTTTAGAACATCCATTCTTTCAATATCTGCTGGGTTTAAAAATGAAATATCATCCACAAAGATACCATCCACTATAAAAAGTGGGTTTTGTCCTGGATTATAACCACCTTGCTCTGCAGTTTGATTAGTATTAATTGTACTTGCTCCACGAATACGGATATTAAAACCTCCTGAACCAGGTTTGTTGTCTGTACGTTGAATCACTACCCCTGCTGCTTGTCCTTGTAATGCGGAAATCGCATCAACCTTGTTCGCTTTCTGAATCTCTTTAGAACCAACTGATGTAACAGATCCTGTTAAATCATTTTTCTTAACCGTTCCATAACCAATAACTACAACTTCATCCAGCTTTGCAGCATCTTCTATTAATTTCACATCTAAAGAAGATTGTCCACTATAGGCAACCTCTAAAGTTTGGTAACCAAGAAAAGAGAATACCAGCACATCTCCTGTATTGGCTTTAATGGAATAGTTACCATCAAAATCTGTAGCAGCACCTGTCGTAGTGCCTTTAATAATAACATTTACCCCTGGTATTGGGACATTATTATCGTCCGTCACAACTCCAGACACATTATTTTGCGCCCACATCGTCGATGAAAAACATAGCATCAAGGCTATCAATAAAAGTTTAATTTTTTCCATGTTAAATTATTTAAATTTTAGTTACGCTAATTTATTGTTAAGACATTGTTAAGTAATGGACATCTTATTCATTAATATGGATTTTTTGATTAAAACCACTATTTATTGAGTTTTTTATTAATAAATAAGACATTTACTTACAACTTTTTCAACTTAATACATTCGTATAGTAAGGGTTTCCATCATAGAAGAATGAAAAAAGACAAACTGATTATAAATATTAACAGTTCCTTTGTTTTATCTTCTAATCTTTGCCAAAATTCTCTATTATCTGCCCTTTGAAACACTACACTATCTTTTTTTGATTGATATTTAAAGATTCCATTGCTGGTCGCTATGCTCGTTGTGTGATTTAAAGCCACCAATCTCGTTATGAATTCTGTAAAGATCACGATTCATTAAATCTAATATGACCATTGACATCAACACCTAAAATTCGCAAGCAAACACCTATAAAATACTGTATATCAACTTCTTAATTGCTTCAACAATCACCCATAGAGTCTTTGGGCAATGTGCCATCTGGGGTATGATAATTTTCTGGTAAAATATCTACGTGATTGAACAATTTATTTAAAAGCTTCAGATTAGTTTTCATAAACAAGAATCATACGTTTCAAAATGCTTTTCAAAACTTGTTGCTTTGTTTATATTATTATATAAAATTGTATTATATTTTGATTTAATGGTTTTAATATTTCCTTTTATCACTTTCACACCATTGTATCTCCCATTTCTGAATATCCTGTCTTTCTTTATCCTCATTAAATGGTTGATTTGCTATGACTGACTCTCTTAGCACTTGCAAAAACTGTTTCCATCTTTGCCAATAGAATTCTTTATACATGCCGTGCCAAGCCCGTGAAGCATAGTCGCTCAAATGGCCCTCGCCACCCCAAAATGTTATTAGCATTTTGGCATTTTTTAAGTAGTTTTTTGATGTTTCGTTAGAATCGCCATAACTCCAAGCATCACTCAACCAAGAATTCAAGTTATTTAATTTTTGTCCAGCTAACATAGCATCAATTTTTAATGCAAGTGTTTCAATGTCGTTATACAATGCGTCCCCTTTATCAAGTTCTTTTTTTTGGTAAGCCTTCACACATTGAATGAGCAAATCGTCCAACTCCAATGAATAATAATGCCTTGAAAAATTCACCAAATCGTAAGTGTAGAGGTTACTTTTATCAAATTTATCAGCTTCTTCATTTAAAAAATCAATTGCTTGTCTCAATTTTTCCTTATCACCTGGATTCCCCTCAAACTCAGTTATTTTTTCTGTTGGTCTTTTAAAAAACAAATAGGCTCCAGCACGACTATCCCACCAGCGTGTGTCCCAGTATTTAGTAATAAAAACCGACTCCTTAAGCAATTGCCATGCTTTAAAAACGTTGTCGTTAGTGTTTTTCCCATACCTTGCTTTTAAATAGGTATGCAACCAATCATTTACAGGTTGATTACCTTGTTTCCAAGGTAAATCATAAATATATTCGTAAACAACAGAGTTATTGTTCAACCCTTCTGGCATCACTCCATAGCCCACTACATTTCCTTTTTTAGCATTATGCAATAAGCCTTTAAGTTCAGTATTGTAAAAATGTAAATCGCCATAAACTGGGTTGGATCCGCCATAATTATGAACATAGCCATAAGTCCACTGTTTTCCATAAAAAGCCTCTTGGTTTTCCCAAACCTTATACCTATCGTTAGCAAAATCTTGAACAATCATTTTATTGTTTGGCACTTTGCTTAAAAATGCTTTTGTGGCTTCCTTTGTCCAAAATTCCTTATCATTTCCAAAAAGCCACCCCTGTAAAACCCATGTTGCCCCTGGGGCTGCTTTATTGATAGTTTCAAATATGGCATTGCCATAGTCTGAGAGTTCTTCATTCTTGTTTTCTACTGAAACAGGTGGTGTTATTTCATTAAATGAATCGGCTAAATAAAAATCTGCTTGTCCATATAACTCCGCGTAGATTTCTATAAAGCGCTTTCCTATTTCTGTAAAAAGAGGGTCTTTAGGGTCTAACAAAAAAGTACTTTTAAAACCTCCACCTGACCAACCACTTAGTTCGCTAATTTTTGAATTAGTATGCATTTCAGCAAATGCTTTTGGCACATAACCACTAAAAGCTGGTACAACAGGATGCATACCCAACGCTTTCATTTTTTGTAATATTTTTTTCTGAAGGATTGATTTTTTATTAATCCATTCTTGAGGAAGCGGACCTTCATGGCTGTTTATATTCCCCATTCTTTGCCATGGCAAGAAAGCTGGCCCTGTAAAATGTTCTTTTAATTGATTGTCTGTAACCCCATATTCCTTCCATAATTGCTGCCAAACAATTTCTTGTCCTTCCATAGCCGTAGGCATGTTAATACCGTGAAGTGCCATCCAATCTATTTCTCGATTCCATCGTTGCCAATCCCACCAAGGGGTTGTATAGCCATAGGCACAAACATTAAGATAGTTTCTGTATTTAAAAGGTGTGGATTCTTTTTTATAATATTTTGGCCATGTACTTGGTAAGTCAATTCTATTGCCTTCCCAACTCACCAAAACGGCTCCTATATCTTTTAAAAAGCTATAGGCAGCATAACATATAACAACATTTGAGGTTCCTTTAATCTTTACTTTATTTGCACTTGCTTCTACTTCAAACCAATCTCCTTCATTACTATCGTTTTCAACAATACTCAACTCAAAATCATTGACTCTATTCCCGATAAGCTTTTCTATGACGGCTAATGAATTTTTTGTTTCTTCAGTATTTTTACATGAGATATTGAAGAACAAAAAACACACTAATAAAAAAAATTGAAAAGGGTGTTTAAATGAATTATAAGTTTTTCTATTAAAAGAACGCTTTCTCATTTTGAAAAAAATTTACCTAAAGTTATTTTAAAAAGATTATGAAAACTATGCTTAAAAAAATTGTAAAAAATAGGAAGAATAAATTATCTCCCAACTAAATTTATCAAACTAAAAACCAGTATTTATATTAAAAGTATTTTATTTAATTTTAAACTTATTTAATACGTTTCATAAAAAATAAAAACTCTGCTTTTAATGATCTTAAAATGGATAATTAGACCATCTTAATTAATTTTTTAGCTCATGATAAAATTATAGCCATTTGTTAGTTTTGAAATGGATACTTTAATCAAAAGCATAGACAAATTGCTTTTTTATTTCCTTTTGTAGATTTACAACTAAAGAAGCCAAATATAGCAAGTATTAAAAGTAGATTTGGTATATTTAGCTAGACGTTAAGTTGCGATAGTTATAAACCTATAAAATAAATAACTTTACGGGTAATCAAAAAACAAAGAAAGTATTGTTATTTTATAGAGTATTTTGATTATTGGTAAAACAATTTAGGAATGGCCAGTCTTAACTAAATCAAACAATCTATTTATTTTCAAGATCAAAATAACTTGCATTCCATTCTTTAGCACTCATTTTCATTATTTTAAAAGTTTAAAAACAATTTCGTAATTTTTGGTGTCTGCTATTATGTCTTTAGATATTTTCAAATGTCCTCTTTTGTCATGTTGTTTATAATATTTTCAAAATTCTCTGGCTTTTCCATGTTGTAGCCTTTTCTAAAAAAATGGTAAGTAGTTGCACATCATAATTAATTCTATTTTTGCTCATGAAATGAAATAGTCGTAAAAGGTCAGAAGGGTAATATTGAAAACATCTACCGGAAGTATTAAAAAAACCGATGCAGATGTTTTAGGAACAATAGTTAAAAATGGAAAACTCAATACCCCTATAGAGAATATACCACCATGTTATTAAATAAACAGGTTCTAAAGGTCTATTTTGCCAGGTCATAATATCGTTTGTTACTTTATCAATAATACGAGATAATATAAAGGTAAGTACATCAAAACCATACACTTCACGAATATTTTAAACCGTTCTTTGACGATTAAAAAAAAGGTCCCAACTTTTTTAAAGTTGGGACCTCTATACATTCTATTGATGCCCTTTTGGGCATAGTGCCATTTTATACCAAAAGGTTTTCCTTAATTGA
>JBNKYB010000062.1:0-6240 GCA_050300615.1 Flavobacteriaceae bacterium
AGCTAAAATTGATGAAGCTGGAAATGCATTAGCAAAAATTGCAGCTTCCGGACGTAAAATTTTATTTGTTGCAACAAAAAAACAAGCAAAAGATATTGTAGCTGAAAAAGCAGGTGCTATCAACATGCCTTATATCACTGAAAGATGGCCAGGTGGTATGTTAACCAATTTTGTTACTATTAGAAAAGCTGTTAAAAAAATGGCTTCTATTGATAGAATGAAAAAAGACGGGACCTTCAATACCTTATCTAAAAAAGAGCGTTTACAAGTTGATCGTTTAAGAGCTAAGTTAGAGAAAAACTTAGGTTCTATTAGTGACATGCCTCGTTTACCAGGCGCTTTATTTGTTGTAGATATTAAACGTGAGCATATCGCGATTAAGGAAGCTCAAAAATTAAACATTCCAATTTTTGCAATGGTTGATACCAACTCAGACCCACGTCAAGTTGATTATGTAATCCCTGCAAATGATGACGCTTCTAAATCTATTGATAAAATTTTATCTTACGTTACAACATCTATTAGCGAAGGCTTGTTAGAACGCAAAGCAGAAAAAGATGCTTCTGCAGAAGGTTCAGATGAAAATGAAGAAGTTGCAACTAAAAAAACTGCTAAAAAAGAAACTACTGAAAAAGTAGCTGATGAACCAGTTGAAAAAGCAACTCCAAAAGCTAAAGCTAAAAAAGTTGCAGCTGACGAAGAAGAATAATTAAAAACTAATAAAGCATACATAAGTCGTTTAATTATTTTCTTCACAGAAATCAATTGAACGACTTTTTAAATTTAAAATATATGGAATCTACAGTAAAAGTTACAGCAGCAGAAGTAAACAAACTAAGACAGGCAACTGGTGCGGGAATGATGGATTGTAAAAAAGCTTTAGTAGAAGCTGGTGGAGATTTTGATAAAGCTATTGCCGTTTTACGTAAAAAAGGACAAAAAGTAGCTGAAAAAAGAGCTGACAGAGACTCTTCTGAAGGAGCAGCTATTGCTAAAATCAATGCAGACGAAACAGCAGGTGTTGCTATAGTTTTAGGTTGCGAAACTGATTTTGTTGGTAAAAACGAAAACTTTGTTACCTTAGCTAATCAACTAGCCGAAGTTGCTTTAAACTGTGCTACTAAAGAAGAATTTTTAGCAGCAGATTTTGGCGGCATGACTGTTGCCGAAAAATTAACTGAACAAACTGGTGTTATCGGTGAAAAATTAGATATTACAGCATTTGAAAAGTTAGAAGCTCCTTACGTTGGACAATATGTTCATATTAACAAAATTGCTGCATTAGTAGGTTTATCTGCTAAAGTAGACAAAGCAGAAACCTTAGTTAAAGATGTTGCAATGCAAGTAGCTTCTATGGGCGCTACTACATTATCTTATAAAGATTTTGACCCTGCATTTGTTGCTTCAGAAACCGAAGCTAGAATTGCGGTAATCGAAAAAGACAATATTGAACTAGGACGTTTAGGTAAAACACTTAAAAATGTACCTAAATATATTTCTATGGCACAATTAACTCCTGAAGTTTTGGCGCAAGCTGAAGAAGATGCTAAAGCAGAATTAAAAGCTGAAGGAAAACCAGAACAAATTTGGGATAGAATTTTACCAGGAAAAATGGAACGTTTTATTTCTGATAATACAACGCTTGACCAAGAACAATGTTTATTAGATCAAAAATTTATTAAAGATGAGAAAATAAATGTTGCTAAATACGTAGCATCATACGGAGACGTTGAAGTTACAGGTTTTAAAAGAGCTACTGTAGGTTAATTTATTTTTAACTTACATTAAAAAAGCAGCCATTATATTCTAGAATATAATGGCTGCTTTTATGCAAAGTAGAGAACCTAACCTTAAATAATATTTTTAGTTTTATTTTCTCTAGAACTTGATTAACATCTATACTACTTTAAAACCATTTATTGATATCAAGGTTAGTCTAAGAATTAAATATAAAAAAAGAAGGCACACTTTTTAAATATTAAAGAAACTAAAAAAATGAGTTCTTTTAAAAATTAGGTGTTTTATATACATTCAAAAAACCAAAAAAAAATGTAGTTTTGCTAAACTTTTAAGCACATTATGAAGTACAAAAGAGTCCTACTTAAATTATCTGGTGAAGCCTTAATGGGAAATCGCCAATACGGTATAGATCCAGAACGTTTAGCCGAATACGCACATGATATTAAAACAATAACAGACAAAGGTGTTCAAGTTGCTATTGTAATAGGTGGCGGAAACATTTTTAGAGGCGTAGCAGGTGCAACTAATGGTATGGATCGAGTACAAGGTGATCACATGGGAATGTTGGCCACAGTTATAAATGGCTTAGCCTTACAAAGTGCTTTAGAAAATGCTGATATTCCAACACGTTTGCAATCTGCTATTAAAATTAACGAAGTTGCCGAACCATTTATTAGAAGACGAGCCATGCGCCATTTAGAAAAAGGTCGTGTTGTTATTTTTGGTGGAGGAACAGGAAATCCTTATTTTACAACAGATTCTGCAGCCGTTTTAAGAGCTATAGAAATTGAAGCAGATGTTATTTTAAAAGGAACTCGAGTTGATGGTATTTACAATGCTGATCCAGAGAAAGACTCCAAAGCCGTTAAATTTGATAATATCTCTTTTGATGACGTGATAAGAAAAGGGTTAAAAGTAATGGACACAACAGCCTTTACCTTAAGTCAAGAAAATGATTTACCAATCATTGTATTTGACATGAATAAAAAAGGCAATTTATTAAAAGTAGTTTCAGGAGAAAATATTGGTACGGAGGTGAATTTCTAAAACCCTTATTTTTGAATTAATTAAAATAAAAGTTTTATAATCATGAATGAAGACGTGCAATTTATATTAGACACAGCCAAAGAGGCCATGGATAATGCTCTTAAGCATTTAGAAAAACAATTTGTTAACATTAGAGCCGGCAAAGCCAGTCCTGCAATGCTTGGTAGTGTTATGGTAGACTATTATGGCTCTCAAACACCTTTAAGTCAAGTTGCCAACGTTAATACTCCTGATGGTAGAACAATTACAGTACAACCATGGGAAAAAAACATGCTTCAAGAAATTGAACGTGGAATTGCCTATGCAAATATTGGTTTTAACCCAATGAACAATGGTGACACCATTATAATTAATGTACCACCATTAACAGAAGAACGTCGTAAAACTTTAGCTAAACAAGCTAAAGCAGAAGCTGAAGACGCAAAAATTGGTGTTAGAAATGCTCGTAAGGATGCTAACAACGAGATTAAAAAATCTGAAGATATTTCTGAAGATCTTAAAAAAAATGCAGAAATTGACATACAGAATATGACAGATAAGTATGTTAAAAAAATTGATGAGATTCTTGAAGTTAAAGAAAAAGAAATCATGACCGTATAATTTGAGAAGCGACTTAAATGTCGCTTTTTTTTAATTTTAACTTTCTTGTATTGATGTCTAAACTAAGCACCTTCTTTATTATTGTGTTATTTACTTGTGTGCTAAAGGCTCAATCTAATTCAGAAAACCCACATAATACTCAGCAGGACCCAATTAAGAGTCCTTTATTAAAACAATTAGGTAATGGGTATTTCCCTACCAAATATTTTAATTTCGATTTAAGATACCTTATCAAATACAATCAGTATGAAGCATTAAGAACAGGGCTTGGAGGTATTACCAATGACAACTTTTCAGAAAAAATACGATTTAACACGTATGTGGTTTATGGTTTTAGGGATCATAGATTTAAATATAGTTTTGGCACTGGTTTAAGACTAAACGAAAAAACAAATACGTGGTTAAATGCATCGTACACTGATGATTTACAAGAATCTGGCAGTTCAACTTTTTTAACAGACAAACGCTTTTTTCAATTTTTTGAACCTCGTTTATTAAATATTAGTTTATTTCATAAACATACAACAAGAGCAATTTCTATAGAACATCAACTAAGTCCGGAATTACAAACTGAAACTCAACTTGCATGTAGTTATATAGCTCCAACCTATGATTATGTCTTTTTATTAAATGGTAATAGTTATACTACCTTTCATATAAGTACGTTCAAAACTTCGTTCCAATGGAGTCCCTTTAGCCATTATGAGTTAACAGATAATAAATATGTAGAAACTAAAAGTGGCTATCCAAAATTCACATTACAATACACCAAAAGTTTTAAAGATTTTGCAAAAAGTGATTTTAACTTTTCAAAACTTGATTTTAGAATTATTCATAAAATAAATTATCATAATGACGCTAGAACTGAAATCACTATCGTTTCTGGAATCACCAACGGAGAAACCCCACTTACGCACTTATATCATGCATATCCAAATAACATAAATAAAGAAACCATTATGCAACGGTTTTCGGTTGCTGGCCTTAATAGTTTTGAAACGATGTACTTTAATGAATTTTTTTCAGACAAGTTTACAACCTTTCAGTTTAAACATTATTTTAAACCATTTCATTTTTCAACACGTTTTAAGCCACAATTTGTTTTAATTTCTAGATATGCCATTGGTGATATAGCACATATTGAAAGACATCAAAATATAAATTTTAAATCTTTAAAACATGGATATACAGAGTCTGGATTTGAAATTAATAAATTGTTGTTTGGTTTTGGGTTGAGTTTTACATACAGATATGGTGCGTATCACCTCCCAGATATTGGTGATAATGTTGCTGTTAAATTTACATTTAACGTAACATTATAATCTTATAAACATATCTAATTCATTGTTTTTTCTACCTTTGCCCAACTTTTAAGAAAAACATGTTTAAACTTTTTACAAAAGATTTTTGGGACATTATTGCAAGGCTTATTTTACGCAATAAAATTGGCATCCTTTTAGCCATTATTATTACAACTGTAATCTTGAGTTTTCAATGGAAAAACATGCGATTTACCTATACGGAAGCCAACCTTTTGCCTGATGATCATGAAGCAAATATTGTTTACAATAACTTTTTAAAAAGATTTGGTGAAGAAGGCAATTTGATTGTTTTAGGTATAAAAGACTCTACTCTTTTTACCGTTGATAAGTTAAATGCCTGGAATGATCTATCAGATAGTTTTAAAAAATACAAAGAAGTAGAAACTGTATTATCTATTAAAGACTTACAAAAACTTGTAAAAAATACAACTCTTCAAAGATTTGATTTAGAGCCTTTTATAAAAGATTCTATTACCTCGTTAAAACAAATTGATAAACTTGAAGATGATCTTTTTAATAAGTATCCGTTTTATGATAATTTTTTATTTAATAAGGATACCAAAACAATTCGTACAGCTATTTATCTTAAAAAAGACATTGTTAACACAGCGGCTAGAAAGGATTTTGTTCTTGATGTTTTACAACCAAAAATTGATGCTTTTGAAAAAGCAACCAATTTAAATGTCAGGGTTTCTGGCATGCCCTATATACGCACCTTAAATGCTCAAAATATTGTTGATGAAATAGGCTTGTTTATTGGAGCCGCTCTGCTTGTTACATCACTTATTTTCTTTTTCTTTTTTAGATCGTTTAGAGCTACCTTCATTTCTCTTATTGTTGTGTGTACTGGAGTTATGTGGACATTTGGAATATTAGGCCTGTTAAATTATGAAATCACGGTTTTAACAGCTCTAATTCCTCCATTAATTATTGTTATTGGAATTCCAAACTGCATCTTTTTAATTAACAAATATCAAAACGAAGTAAAGCTTCATGGTAATAAAGTAAAATCTCTACAGCGCGTTATTACAAAAATTGGAAATGCCACTTTAATGACCAATGTTACAACGGCTTCTGGTTTTGCTACTTTTATTTTTACTCAAAGCCAACTTTTAAGGCAGTTTGGTATCGTTGCTTCATTAAGTATTTTGTCTATTTTTATTCTGTGCATACTAATAATTCCTATTTTATATTCGTTTCTACCCTACCCAAAAGATCGTCACTTAGAACACTTAAACAGACGTTGGGTTACCTATTTTGTTAGTTGGATAGAACGTATGGTAAAACAAAGGCGTATTACTATTTATGCAACAGCAGTAGTCTTGCTTATAATAAGCTTTATAGGTATTTATCAAATTAAAATTTCTGGTAGCCTTATTGAAGACATGCCCAAGAATACCGATTTTTACAAAGACATCAAGTTTTTTGAAAAAGAATTTAACGGTATCATGCCATTGGAAATTATGGTAGATACCAAACGTAAAAAAGGGGTGATGAAACTATCAACCCTAAAGCGAATGGATGAACTTGA
>JBNKYB010000063.1:0-25246 GCA_050300615.1 Flavobacteriaceae bacterium
CCACAAACGGTTCTTCGCTAACTCATGAGTTAGGGCATTTTTTCTCATTAATTCATACTCATGGTTTAGATAATAATAAACTAACTGAAGAATTGGTAGACGGTTCAAACTCAGCAACTACAGGTGATTTAATTTCGGATACGCCTGCAGATCCTATGCTAACGTCAAAAAACGTTAACAATTTCTGCCACTATGTAGGTTGCCAAACGGATGCAAATGGCGATAAATTTAATCCAGATACTGGTAATATCATGTCGTATTCTATGAAAGGTTGTCGTTCACATTTTTCAAAACAACAACTTGCTAGAATGTATAATTTTTACGAATCGATCAAAGCTGATTATTTTGGTGAAGAAATAGACACCTCAATAGCAAGCAATCCAAATTCAGATTCATTAAAAGATATTAGACTCTATCCAAATCCTGTTACCCGTGATTTATTGTATATTAAATTTAATAGCTCCGAACCCATAAATTATAAAATTACTAATATGATGGGACAGACCTATAGTTTAGGCTCTCTTACTAATACCAACCAACCAATTAATCTAAGTCGATTAGATGCTGGAACCTATATCATGACGATACAGAATAAAGATTCTAAAGTTGTAAAGAAATTTATCAAATAGGTTTTACCCTTCTTCAAGTATAGCCTTATTAATGGTTTTAACAAGTTTGGGGCCTTCGTAGATAAAGCCTGTATATATCTGAATTAAATCGGCACCAGCATTTAATTTTTCCAGAGCGTCATCTGCGGAATGAATACCTCCAACTCCAATTATAGGAAATGCTTTTTTACTTTTTTCTGAAAGGTATTTAATAACTTGAGTGCTTTTATCTTTTATTGGCTGACCACTTAAACCTCCATTACCAATGCTTTCTAATTGATCTTTAGGCATTTTTAAACCAGTTCTGTCAACAGAAGTATTACTAGCAATAACCCCATCTAATTTGGTATCGACCACCAATTCTACAATTTCATCTAACTGTTGATTATTTAAATCTGGAGCTATTTTTAAAAGAATAGGCTTTTGTTTACTAAAGGCGTCATTGGCTAATTGTACCGCTCTAATAAGCTCTTCTAAATAATCTTTATCATTTAGTTTAGCATGACTACCTACGTTAGGACAGCTAACATTCAGTACAAAATAATCAACATAAGGATGTAGTGCATTAAAACATTCTATGTAGTCTTGTGTATAATCTTCTGGCTTTGTGGTTGTATTTTTACCAATATTGCCACCAATAATAAGGGCTCCTTTGTTCTTTTTTAGATTACTGATTACCTTTTCAATACCTGCATTATTGAATCCCATTCTGTTAATAATACCTTGATCTTCCTTCAGTCTAAACAAACGTTTTTTAGGATTACCAGCTTGTCCTTTTGGTGTCACCGTTCCTATTTCTATAAAACCGAAACCAAAGTTTGACAATTCATTAAACAAAACAGCATTTTTATCAAAACCAGCTGCTAAACCAACAGGGTTTTCAAATGTAAGCCCTAACAATTTTCGTTCTAGCCTAACATCTTCGATAACAAATAAGCTTCTAAAAATTGATTGTACTCCTGGCACTTTAGAAAGCCCTTTTATCATTGAAAACGTGAAATGATGAATTTTTTCAGGATCAAAACAAAAAAATAATGGGCGAAGGAGTTGTTTGTACATCAAGTATTATTTGTGCAAAAATAGTTTTAAATAAAAAATCAGCCAATTCAAATCACAAAAAAATTAATAATCGTACTTTTGATATTCTTAAGAGTTATTCATTTAAAACTCTCAAACGAATATTTTTTATACTTAAAAACATCTAAAATTCATTTAAAATGATTTCAAAAGAACACATTATAAAACGATTTATTAGCTACGTTACTGTTGACACACAATCAGATCCCAATTCTCAAGAAACACCAAGCACAAAAAAACAATGGGATTTAGCCAATGCACTAGTTAAAGAACTTAAAGAAATTGGCTTAGAAGATGTTACAATTGATGAGAATGCTTACATCATGGCAACACTACCCAGTAATGTAGATTATGATGTTCCTACCATAGGCTTTATATCTCATTTTGATACGTCTCCAGATTTTTCTGGAACCAATGTAAATCCGCAAATTATTGAAAACTATAACGGAAAAGATATCGTTTTAAATAAAGAGCAAGATATTGTTTTATCTCCTGATTATTTTGAAGATTTATTACTTTATAAAGGCCAAACACTTATTACAACAGATGGCACAACACTTTTAGGAGCCGATGACAAAGCAGGTATTTGTGAAATAGTTTCTGCTATGGAATATTTAATACAGCACCCAGAAATAAAGCATGGCAACATACGTGTTGGTTTTACTCCTGATGAGGAAATTGGTCGTGGTGCCCATAAGTTTGATGTGAAAAAATTTGACTCTGAATGGGCTTACACAATGGATGGAAGTCAAATAGGCGAATTAGAGTATGAAAATTTTAATGCTGCTGGAGCAGTTGTAAAAGTAAAAGGAAAAATAGTACACCCAGGTTATGCCAAAGGCAAAATGATAAATTCAATGTACATTGCACAAGAATTTATCAACTCCTTGCCACGTTTAGAAACCCCTGAGCATACAGAGGGTTATGAAGGTTTTTTTCATTTGCACTCTATAAAAGGGGAAGTTGAAGAAACAATATTAGAATATATTATTAGAGATCATAGCAGAGACCATTTTGAAGCACGTAAAGAAGTGATGAGAAAGCTTACTAAAGAACTAAACTCACAATATGGAAGGGAAGTTATCATTACTGAGATAAAAGACCAATATTACAATATGAAAGAAAAAGTTGAACCTGTTAAGCATATTGTTGATATTGCTGAAAAAGCCATGAAAGAGCTTAATATAAAGCCTCTAATTAAAGCCATTCGTGGTGGCACAGATGGTTCTCAACTAAGCTACATGGGATTACCTTGCCCGAATATTTTTGCTGGCGGACATAATTTTCATGGTCGTTATGAATATGTACCTGTAGAAAGTATGATTAAGGCAACAGAAGTTATTTGTAAAATTGCAGAATTAACAGCACAAACAAAAGATAGCTAAATAATTATGACATTTAGCATTCTTACTATTTGTTCTTTAATTGCAATTAGCTTTTTAATAAGCCTTTTTGGATCAATTGTTGGTTTTGGTGGCGGGCTTTTTATTGTGCCTCTGCTTGTAACATTATTCCATTTTAACCTAGGAGATGCTGTTGGAGCTGTAATGATTTCACTAATTCCATCTTCAGCAATTTCAACTTATTTAAATAGCGGAAAAAATTCGGTCGATTTTAAAGTAGGTATCCTATTAGAATTACCAACTATTGTTGGTGTTATTCTTGGCAGTCTTTTTATGGCTTATATCACAGCCAAAAGTATTGAGGTTATCTTTGCGTTTATTGTCATTATTTTAGGACTGTCTTTCTTAGTTAAATTCAAGCCAAAAAAACAATCAAAAAATAACAAAGAAAGCTTGGTAAGCAGAATAAATCAAATGAAACCTGAAATTACCATAAAAGATGAAAACAATAAAATTAAGTACCATATCAATCTTTTATTATTAGTGTTTTTTGGTTTAACTTCAGGAAGTTTAGCAGGATTATTTGGTGTTGGAGGAGGCTTTCTTAAAACACCAATTATGATTAAAGCCTTTAAAATACCTCCTAAAACAGCTGCTGCCACAGCTCTTTTCATGATAATTATTACAAGTATTACAGGCTCTATTAGCTATGCCATTCAAGGACACATTCATTTAGAATATGCTTGGCCTATTATGCTTGGCTTTGCGGGTGGTGCCATATTTGGACATAAGTTAACTTTAAAAACGAAAGATAAAACTCTGGAGATAATGATAGGAGTTGCGCTTATTATGGCTGGTATGGTAATGACTTACAACTTTGTTAATTAAGCAATAGTCTTATTAGAATAACTAATTTGAATACCTTTATTTAAAGTAAAAAAACTATTAAAATATCTGCATTTATAATTCAAAATAACACATTATAAACTTTCTTAAAAAAAATCATTTTTTCAGATTATTTTATAAGAAAAATCCATTAAATTTAATCTCATATAAATCCCAACCAATAAAAACACTTTATATTCGATCGTTAACCCAAGAAAAACAACATATCATGAAAAAATCAACACTGAATTTTACAATAAATGCCTTAATGTTTATATGCATGTCTGCAGTTGTAGGCATAGGTTTTTTAATTAAATACACGTTGATTTCTGGTCAAGAAAGAAATGCAATTTATGGTAAGAATGTTGAACTTTCTTTGTTTGGAATGGATAGACACGAATGGGGTTATATTCACCTTGTTATCGCTTTTGTTTTACTTGGATTATTAGTAATTCATCTCTTTTTACATTGGAAAACAATTATTTCTGTATACAAAAGAATAGCAAAACAAAAACTAGTGAGCAAGTTAATTACAGTATCATTCATTACCATATGCACAATGTTTATTGTTGTTCCATTTTTTACAAATCCCACAATAACTAATACAGAACATAATGATAGAAGACAGGCAACTATTACTGTTGACAATACCGAAGAATCTGATGCTACAATTGAGATTAGAGGCTACATGACTCTTGATGAGATATCAAAAAAATACAAAGTATCAGCAGAGTTCATAAAATCGCGTTTAAGGATTCCAACATCTTTCAATAACAAAGAAAGATTAAGTTCTTTAAGAAAAGAATATGGTATCAAAATGGATGAGATTGAAAAAGTAATTAAAGACTATCACTAAAAACTTCTCTAATAAATAAATAAAAAAAGCTTCCATTTAGGAAGCTTTTTAACTAATAACAATTAGTTTTTTTACTTTGTTTTTGCAGGAGCATTTAACGCAGTACTCATTTCCATAGAAATTGCAGAACGCTCAAACTTTACTTTTCCCGACATGGTTTCAATAATACACGTATTATCTTTATCACCTAATTCTAAAATTTTGCCATGTAAACCACTTTTGGTTATAACTTTATCACCGCGTTTTAACTCGGCTGCAAATTTCTTTTCTTTTTTTGCGCGTTTCATTTGTGGTGCTATCATAAAAAAATAGATAACAACAAACATTAATATAAACGGTAAAAAACTTTGTAAATCTCCCATATTCTTTTTTTAGTGTGCTGTATTATTAGTTGTATTTGGCGCTGGTTTTATAAACGCCATAATTTTTAAAACTTCCGATCCTTTTTCTGTATTGGCAGTAACCGTAATGGTTTTGGTTATTTTATTAGCTCCGCTACCATTAAATTTTACTGTAAACTGTCCTGATTCACCTGCTGGTAATGGTTCTCTACTCCAATCTTTTGGCACGGTACAACCACATGATGTTTTGATGTTAGTAATAACCAAAGGTGCATCTCCGGTGTTCTTGTACTTAAAAATAGTTTCTACCGGTTTTCTTGCTTCAATTTCACCAAAATCATGTTCCATTTCTTCAAAAGTCATAACTGGAAATTTTGATGAATTAGCATCTCTTTCAGCTGCTACAGCTACATTTTTTTCATCAATTTTTTTAGTTGCATTATCTTTACATGATGTAAAAGCTATCAAGCATAAGGCTCCTAATCCTACTATAATTTTTTTCATAATAAATGTTTTAATTTTTGGAATGTAAAAATAGCAATTATTTAATCTATTAAAAATTTTTATTACCTTCTTAACAGAAATTACATGAGTCCACGACCTAGTTTAGTTAATTTTCCGTCGGCTTCATACTCTTTAACCAACTTATCTAAAATTCCATTGATGAATATACTACTTTTAGGGGTTGAATATTCTTTAGCGATTTCTAAATATTCGTTCATTGTAACCTTTACAGGAATTGATGAAAAGTTTAGTAATTCACAAATAGCCATTTGTAACAAAACAAAATCTACGTTAGCAATTCTGTCTGAATCCCAATTTTGTGTTCTTTTTTCAATCTCGGCATTTAAAACACTCTTATTGAGAAGAGTTTTTTTAAACAAATCAATTGCAAATTGTTTATCGTCTTGATCTTTATATAATTTGGGGGTAAATTGATTGTCTGGTGAACTTGCTTTTGATTTTCTTAACAGCTTCAAAATAGTTGTGTTTACAGTAGGAAGATCGTCTAACCATGTTAAATTTTTATCTTCAATATAATCGTAAAGCTTCTCGTTAGGTGCTATAATATTTTTATAAACATCAACAATAAAATCTTTGTCTTCCTTAAAATCAGAAGTTCTTGTTGTCATGTAATCTTTATACAAATCACTAGTCATGATTTCTCTAAAAATAACATCAACATACTCACTGTCTAATTCCCAATTAGTAATTTTATAGGTTTCAAACTGATTTTTAAGTAGCACGTTTTCTTTAAGAATTTGTAGCAACTGGTTGTTTACAAACTTTCTGTTTGGATCTTTATCATCCTTGGTTGCTAAATGTGCTTTTTGCTTTTTTTCTAAATGCTCTTCAGCTCTTTTTTGAACCTCAATTAGTAGTGATATTAACAACAAATACAGATTGTACATGTTATCTATACTAAACAGTAAAAATTTTTGATCTTTACTAAAATCATCACTTTCACTTCCTTTGAAAGCATAAATGGTTTGCATGACTTTTACACGAATATGTCTTCTGTTTAGCATATGTAGAAAGAACTTTTTTTAATTTAAAGGCTATGAAATATTTTTCTTTTGCTCGGCAAAAATAATACTATTTTAAAAAGAATGTGTTTTAAATCATATTTTATTTCTTAAAAATAAATTAGCTAATTTTTAACAACTAGCATAAAGCATACTACTCTTTTATTGTTTTTATTACTGTATCTTTGCCCGCAGATCTAAACATTTACTAAAAATATAAAAAGTCTCTTCTGTAAATGAAAGAATTAAAGCATCTAAATAAATACTTTTTAAAATATAAAATTCACCTGATAGTTGGTATCCTTATCACTATTGTGGCCAGAATTTTTTTATTGTTCACACCTAGATATGTTAAAAAAATATTTTCTATTGTAGATACTTACAAAAAAGGATTGGAATCTGGTGAGAGCACATTGCAAGCAGAGCTTGCTGAAATTATTTTTTACATTATTGGTGCTGCCATTATTGCCGGCCTTTTTACGTTTTTAATGAGGCAAACCATTATCAATGTATCTCGTTATATTGAATACGATTTAAAAAATGAAGTTTATGCACATTATCAAAAACTGGCATTAAACTTTTACAAAAAAAACCGCACAGGAGATTTAATGAATCGTATTAGTGAGGACATTAGCAGAGTTCGTATGTATGCCGGTCCAGCTATTATGTACAGTATCAATACCGTTACATTATTTGTAATTGCCTTAATTTATATGTTTAACGAAGCACCTTCTTTAACATTATATACAATAATACCGCTACCCATTCTATCGGTTGCAATTTATAAGTTAAGCAAAGAAATTCATAAACGTAGTACAGTTGTTCAGCAATATTTATCCAAACTATCGGAATTTACACAAGAATCCTTTAGTGGTATTTCTGTAATTAAAGCGTATGGCATAGAATCCCAAACATCTACAAATTTTGATAAACTTTCAACAACAAGTAAAGAAAAGCAAATAGATTTGGTTAGAGTACAAGCCCTATTTTTTCCAATGATGATTTTACTTATTGGTGTTAGCAATTTAGTGGTTATTTATATTGGGGGTATGCAATATGTAAGCGGACAAATTGATAGCTTAGGAACTATAGCAGAATTTATTATTTACGTTAACATGCTTACTTGGCCAGTTGCCACTGTTGGTTGGGTAACCTCAATAGTACAACAAGCGGAAGCGTCTCAAAAACGAATTAATGAATTTTTAAAAACAGAACCAGAAATACAAAATACGGTTATAGAGCATACAGAAATTACTGGTGATATTACTTTTGATAATGTATCATTTACTTATGATGACACAAATATAAACGCATTAAAAGGAATAAGTTTTAGTATAAAAGATGGAGAAACTCTTGCTATTCTGGGGAAAACGGGATCAGGAAAATCAACCATATTAGATTTAATTGGGCGTCTTTATGATATTGATAATGGCTCAATTCTAATCAATAATATTGAAATAAATAAGCATAATTTAACAGATTTAAGAAACAGTATTGGCTACGTGCCTCAAGATGCCTTCTTATTTTCAGACACCATAAGAAATAATATTAAATTTGGTAAAGAAGATGCTACTGATTACGAAGTTGTTTCGGCTGCCAAATATGCACAAGTTCATAAAAACATTAGTAAGTTTAACAAAGGGTATGACACTATTTTAGGAGAACGTGGCATTACACTATCTGGTGGACAAAAGCAGAGAATATCTATTGCCAGAGCCCTTATAAAAAACCCAGAAATATTATTGTTTGACGACTGTCTTTCTGCCGTTGATACCGAAACCGAAGAAAAAATATTAAGCAATTTAAATAAAGTATCTAAAGGAAAAACAACAATTATAGTTGGTCATAGAGTGTCTTCAGCAAAAAATGCCGATAAAATTATTGTTCTTGATGACGGAGTGATTGTTGAAGAAGGAACTCATGAAACATTGCTTAAAGTAGATGGCTATTATAAACACCTGTATTTAAAGCAGTCTAGCGAAACATCAAGTAATAATTAACTCATTTCTTTTTAAGAATGAATTAAAATAACGAGAATACAAAAGAAAACTAATAATTTGTTGGTTAGTAACGGTTTTTTTTAGATTTTTGAGTAAGATATTTTTAATGCTTAATATATAACTAATGAACACACATGACATGATGGAGAAAGAGGAAATTTTTTCTAAAGTATTAAGAGCCGGAAGACGAACATATTTCTTTGACGTAAGATCTACAAAAGCTGAAGATTACTACCTTACAATCACAGAAAGTAAAAAATTCACTAATGACGATGGTTCTTTTCACTACAAAAAACATAAAATTTACATTTATAAAGAAGACTTTTCTGAATTTAAAGAGATTTTAGCTGAAATGACCGATTTTATTATCAAAGAAAAAGGTGATGAAGTGATTAGTGATCGTCACCAAAAAGATTTTAAAAAAGAGTACGAAACTGAAGCAAAAAGTGAAGATGATACTTTAAAATCTGCCGAAAGTTTTACAGATGTAGATTTTGACGATATATAATCGTTAAATTATAAAACAAAACTGGCCGCTATTTTTAAGTAGCGGTTTTTTTATGCCCAAATTTCAACAACAATAAAGGCTAAAGTTAATACCATATTATAATTAATAAATATAGTGGATTTGAACACAACCTAATTCATTCATATAAACTAAGCTACAGTTGAGCCGTTTTTAACTTTTTTCTCCGGATTTAAAAGTATCACGTCTTTTCCATTAACGGCTCCAAGAACCAGACATTCACTCATAAAGGTCGCTATTTGCTTTTTTGGGAAATTGATAACAGCTACAATTTGTCTGTTTAATAGTTCAGCTTTAGTATATAATGTTGTGATTTGTGCTGATGATTTTTTAATACCTAAATCACCAAAATCAATAATAAGCTGATAGGCAGGGTTTCTAGCCTCAGGAAAATCATTCACTTTAATAATAGTTCCTATGCGTAAATCTACTTTGGTAAAATCTTCAAAAGTTATTGTTGGGCTCATTTTTTAAAAATACAAATAATCACGAACTTAGCATAAAACTTTTTATATGGCAAATACACCTTCCAATATGATTCCCTTAGGCACAAAAGCGCCTGGTTTTTCACTTCTCGATACCATTTCTGGGAACATTTTAAATCTTAATGAACTTAAAGGCTCTAAAGGAACCGTTATTATGTTTATCTGTAATCATTGCCCATTTGTAATTCACATTAATGCAGAATTAGTAAAAATGGCTAATTCATATATTGAAAAGGGCATTCAATTTATTGCTATATCGAGTAATGATGTAATTAATTATCCTCAAGATGGCCCCGATAAAATGAAAGTTCATGCAGAAACCGAAAACTATCCGTTTCCTTATTTATATGATAAAACTCAGGAAGTTGCTAAAGCTTACGATGCTGCTTGTACACCAGACTTATATCTTTTTGACACTGACTTAAAATTAATTTACAGAGGACAATTGGATGATTCTCGTCCAGGAAATAGCATCCCTGTTACAGGCCATGACCTAAGACATGCTATAAATTGTTTAATTGAAGACAAAGAAAATACCTTGCCGCAAAAGCCAAGTATTGGTTGTAATATTAAATGGAAACAGTAATTACAAGGTTAATTGCCAAAAACCAACATCGTGCCACTTATCAAATTTAAAACCAGCTTCTTTTAAATGAGCCACTTGTTTAAAGCCAAATTTCTCATGAAGTTTAACGCTAGCCTCATTTGGCAGTGTTAATACCCCTAAAACTATATGTAAATTATTTCGTTTTAATAATGCCAATAAATCAGCATACAGTTGGGTTCCTATTTGTTTCCCATGTGCTCCATGTTTTACATACACCGTAGATTCAACCGTTTGACTATAGGCAGGTTTAGGTCTAAATTTACTTCCGTAGGCATAGCCCAAAATTTCATTATCTTCTTCGTAAACAATAAAAGGATAGTTTAAAATAATACTTTTAATTTTATCGGTAAACGTATCTAATGAAAGTAGTTCCAAATCAAAAGTCGCGACCGTATGTTCTACATAGTAATTATAAATATCTAGAATTTTTTCGGCATCAGAAATTTTTACAGGTCTAATCATCTTTCTATATTAAATCCAACTATTACGTTTTAACAAATTCTCAATATGTGTATAATGATGGTTACTATGCCACGCATATATCCCTATATTTTCTTTTAACAAAACCTGCTTTTTGGTTTCTGGATGAATGAATGATTTGTTTAAATCATGTTCGGATAATCGCTTCAATAAATAAACTAATTTAAAATGAATAGCTTTAAGATGCTGAATAGACATATCAATTGGAGCAGTTTTTGAGTCTTCTAAGTCAGCCCATCGATCTTCATAATACGCTTTAATAACAGGTTTGTCTTCTGTTAACGCCCATTTAAACCGCGTGTAACTATGGTGATGACTATCGGAAAGATGATGAATAACCTGTCTAACAGTCCATCCGTTAGGCCGATAAACAGTATCTAATTGTTCATTCGATAAATTTTTGACTAAATTTTCTAATCGTTTTGGAAATTGTTCCAGTATAAAAATCCAATCTTTAATATTTGATTGTGAAATATTTTTAGGACAATCAAATTTACAAATGGGATATTTAAGCTTCTCTAATTCTAAATCTGTCATACAACAAAGATAAGATTATGCCTATTGAAAAAATACTGGTTTATTATTTTTTCATAAACTTTATAATCTGCTGAAAATCATCAGAATTTACATGTAAAAAATAAAGTCCTTGAGATAAAAATTGGGTATTTATCTTTTGGAGCAATGAATTATCTGTCTTTTTAGTTGATAAAACCCTACCATTTATATCCATGATTTTAATAGTACAACCAGTTAATATACTTTGAAAATTTAATGTGATGTCATTCTTAACAGGGTTAGGATACACAATAAGGTTGTTTTTATCAAAGTTTGCTACAGATAATGTTGCAGCAGAAGACGAAGAACTAACGACCTCACTCTTTAAGGTATTATCAACCGAATAAGATTTTACTTTAAACCAAACAGGTTCTCCGTTAGTAATTCCTGAACCATCCCATGTATAAAAAGGCTTTGTTAATCCTGTAGCTATGGACGTAAAGTTGGAATTATCTGTGCTATATTCTAAATCATATAGCAATGGTCTGCCGTCATCTGGATTATTTAGAGTCCAAGTTATAGGATTTGAAGTGTTATAAACACCTCCGCTTGGGCTTGTAATGCTCACGTCTGGGTTTTCATAATCATGCAGTAGTTCAGCAAAACCAACTCCAGACACAGAAACACCATTAATAGTCCCTGAAACAGACACCGAACCTTCAAAAAAACGAAACGATAATTGCGTAATATTTACTTCTGAATCTGTATGATTTGCCGTAATAGTTAAATCAATATTTTTTGAAGTTGAAGTTAGTCTCCACTTTTTTGAATACCTCTTTTGACTATCTGGAGTAACAAAATACCCCAAACGTTCTATTTCAAAATCACTAATTGTATACTGATTAGAATCATCAACATAAGCAGACATGATTTTATATTTAGCATCATTGGGTATGGTTCTATCTGCTGTAAAAATATTCCAAAGATTTAAATCGGTTCCATTATCCAACTGTAAGCTAAACCATTCATACTTTTCGCCAGTAAATGGATTGAAATTGCCATATTGTCTATCTATCCAAGCAGTTCCTGAAACAGTTTCTGGTGTCGACCCGTTTAAAGAAAAAGTACCCGTTAAAGTATTTGCTGTTTGCGAATAATAATAGGTATAATTTGACAACCCTTGTTCAAAATAACCATCATCACCTAAAATGAGAGGTCTTTTAGTCGTATTTAATTCAAAATTAAGACTAACTGACGAACTGGATGCTGATAATTCGTATTGAAATGGTATTGGATTACTACTACCATCTAATTTATTACGCCAATATTCCGAACCACTAAGAGATACGTTTGCTCCAATATCTAATCCTGTTGTTGACAAAGTTGAATAAGTTAATGGTTGTGTATCTTGATAAAATTCTCCAGTAGCTTCATCTGTTACATTTAAAATTCTAAAGCCATCAAAATTTAAAGTTAAAACAGAAACAGGATAATAAAAATAAGTGAGCATATAACTATACTCTTTTCCTGAGGTCGTTCCTGTAAAATGACCAGAAGTATACCACCACTCTACGGGCTCTGTGGTATGCCTACCTTCATCAGTAGAAAATGAAATTTGACTTGCAGGCGTTGTTGCTGGTGTATAAGGATAGGTTTTCCAGACTTGCGCCGACATACTAAATGAACAAATAGATAATAAAAGGAAAAGTGTAATTTTTAAATTCATTGGATTGGTTTTAAACTTGAAATGTATAAGTAACTTCAAAACATTACAAGAATTCAAGACTAATGGTTTATTTTAGGCTATAACAAGCTTATACAAGAACAAAAAAGGGTAAAAATTAAAATTAATCATTCATCTTTATAACTATTTACATAGTCTTCTGCTCGTTTATTGCCACTATTTAATTCAAGTGCTTTCTTATAATTATTAAACGCCTTTAAACTATCTCCGCTCTTTAAATAAGCTTCGGCTAAGCTATCGTAAACATTATCACTTTCTGGGTATAAAGCCACATTAATTTTAAATATCTGTATGGCTTCATTATATTTTTCTTCTCTTAATAGCGAATAGCCCTTTTTATTAAAATCTCTCTCATTTATAAATACGCTTGTAGAATCTTTTTTTTGAATCTCTAAATATCCTAAAAGAGCCTTATCATATTCCTTGTTTTTTAATAACATAGTTGGAGTTTTAAAGGAATCGGCTACTTTTAAATAATCGTAAGAAATACTATTTTCATTTTCATCAGACACTACAGACAAATAGCGTTGTTTCGTTTCTGGATGCTCAACAAACCGAAGTTTACTAAACATATCTGCAACAAAAAAAGTGTTTTCATCTAAAATAACAGGCTCAATTTGTTTTACTCCTTTCCATTTTAAATACATTTTTTTATTCTTATAATAAACATCAATTACCACATCATCATTGTATAAATAACGTCCAGAGGTTTTATCCATATATTCTTGAGAATAATCGATATGTTTAGAACAACCATATACAACTGTTATTATAAATAGAAAAAATAGCACTCTCATTTTATTTCTTTTTGGTTAATTAGTCATTAAAATATGAGCAAAAAAAAGTCTCATTAAAAATGAGACGATTTTTTTCTATATAAGTTACCTAAAATAGGTGAATTTACTTGATTTATTTCACATCCATAAGTTCTACATCAAAAACCAAAGTGGCATTCGGTGGAATAACACCACCAGCTCCATTGCTTCCGTAACCTAAATCGCTTGGAATTACAAAACGTGCTTTATCACCAACGCTTAATAGCAAAATACCTTCATCCCATCCAGAAATTACTTGGCCTACACCCACTTGAAAATCTATAGGTTGATTTCGCTTATAAGAAGAATCAAAAACAGTTCCATCGGCTAATTGTCCTTTGTAATGTACTGAAACCATATTACCTTTTTCAGCTTTTTTACCATCTCCTTTTTGAATAATTTGATAACGCAATCCGCTTTTGGTTTCATTAAAACCTTTAGCTAACTTATCTAACTCTGCTTTCGCAGCTTTTTTAGTTTCAGCAATTTTTTGTTCTCTTGCCCCTTCAAAGATTCTAAATGCTTCTACAGAGTTGTATGCTTTTGCTTCTTCTCCTACTCTAATAATCTCTAAACTCTCAATTTTGTCTCCTTGAGCAATAGCATCTACAACATCTTGTCCTTCAACTACTTTTCCAAAAACAGTATGTTTATTATCTAACCAAGGTGTTGCTGTATGCGTAATAAAAAATTGGCTACCATTAGTGCCTGGCCCTGCATTTGCCATAGATAAAACTCCTGGACCATCATGTTTTAAATCTACATGAAATTCATCATCAAATTGATATCCTGGGTTTCCTGTACCAGTTCCTTGAGGGCATCCTCCTTGAATCATAAAATCTGGAATAACTCTATGAAATTTTAAACCATCATAATAAGGCGTGCCTTGAGGTTTTACAGAATTTTCTAAATTTCCTTCCGCTAAAGACACAAAATTACCTACCGTTCCCGGAGTTTTTTTGTATTCTAAAGCTACTAATATTTCACCTTTGCTTGTATTAAATTTTGCGTATAATCCGTCTTGCATTGTTTTAATTTTTTATTAAAGATGCAAAGATAGAAAACTATGTTGGAAGTAAGAAGCTTAAGATTAGAAGTTGGTATTTTTAATTTGCGACCTCACTAATAAATTTTATTCGATACAATCTAAGTTCTTCTTCATCGTATTCACCATCAAATTCATCAATAGCAGCATTTATGTTATCTGTTTTAGAATCCATAAAATAATCATAAATTTCTTCTTGTTGATCTTCATCAAAAATATCATCAATCCAATAGCTTATGTTTAGCTTTGTACCAGAATAAACAATGGCTTCCATTTCTTTAATAAAATCAGCCATAGACATACCTTTAGAAGATGCTATGTCATCAAGAGGTAATTTTCTGTCGATATTTTGAATAATATACAACTTGATAGCTGAGTTGCTACCTGTAGATTTTACAACTAAATCATCTGGACGGATGATATCGTTTTCTTCAACGTATTTAGATATGAGTCTGATAAAATCTTTACCGTATTTTTTAGCTTTACCATCACCAACACCGTGAACATTAGCTAATTCAGACATAGTCATTGGGTATTTTAGAGCCATGTCTTCAAGTGAAGGATCTTGAAAAATAACAAATGGTGGCACTCCAAGCTTCTTTGCATTAACTTTACGCAAATCCTTAAGCATTCCCATAAGGACTTCATCTGCGGAGACACCTCCTCCTTTAGTCGAGGTTATGATATTTGGATCTTCTTTGCCTTCATCAAAAATATGGTCCTCGGTCATCATAAACGACGTGGGCTTTTTAATGAAAGCCTTACCAGAATCATTTAATTTTATAACACCATAGGTTTCTATATCTTTTTTAAGATATTCTGCAACCAAAAGCTGTCTGAGCAAAGCCATCCAGTACTTACTATCTTTATGACTTCCCTTTCCGAAAAATGGCTGTTCATCTGTTTTATGAGATTTGATTAAGGCATTTTCTTTCCCAATAATAACATTTACCAAATCTTTAGACTTATATTTTTCGTTCGTGTTTTGTATTGTTTCTATTAAAAGTTTGGCATCGTCCTTAGCTTCATGTTGCTTTTTGGGAAAACGGACATTATCATCCATATCCCCACCTTCACCAGTTTCGTTATCAAATTCTTCACCAAAATAATGCAAAATAAATTTACGTCTCGATATAGAGGTTTCTGCAAATGCAACTACTTCTTGTAATAATGCCTGACCAATTTCTTGTTCGGCTACTGGTTTACCAGACATGAATTTTTCTAATTTTTCTATATCCTTGTAAGCATAAAAGGCTAAACAATGTCCTTCTCCTCCATCACGCCCTGCTCTACCAGTTTCTTGGTAATAGCTTTCAATACTTTTAGGAATATCATGATGAATTACAAACCGTACATCTGGTTTATCAATACCCATTCCAAATGCTATTGTGGCAACAACCACATCTACATCTTCCATTAAAAATTTATCCTGATGACTTGATCGCGTTTTAGCATCGAGTCCAGCATGATAAGGCACCGCTTTTATACCATTTACTTGTAGTACTTGAGCCAATTCTTCAACACGTTTTCTGCTTAAACAATAAACGATTCCCGATTTTCCTTGATTTTGCTTAATAAACCTAATAATATCGGCATCAACCGATTTCGTTTTTGGTCTTACCTCGTAATACAAATTAGGTCTATTAAAGGAAGCTTTAAATGTATTAGCACCCGAAATACCTAAGTTTTTTATAACGTCTTCCTGAACTTTGGGAGTTGCGGTTGCCGTTAAGGCTATGATAGGGATATCGTCTCCAATACGAGAAATAATATGTCTTAAATTTCTATATTCTGGTCTAAAATCATGTCCCCATTCGCTAATACAATGAGCTTCATCTATAGCCATAAACGATATTTTTACAGATCGTAAAAACTCAACATTTTCCTCTTTAGTTAACGATTCTGGCGCCACATATAATAGCTTCGTTACTCCAGAAACAATATCCTCCTTAACACGTTTTACTTCCGTTTTATTTAATGAAGAATTTAATACATGGGCAACACCTTCTTCATTTGAAATACCACGTATGGCATCCACTTGGTTTTTCATTAAGGCAATTAAAGGAGATACAACAATAGCCGTACCCTCTTGCATGAGTGCTGGCAACTGATAACAGAGAGACTTTCCGCCTCCTGTTGGCATAATTACAAATGTATGTTTTTTTGATAAGATACTGTCTACAACTCCTTCTTGTAGCCCCATGAATTTATTAAATCCAAAATATTTTTTAAGTGCTATATGTAAGTCACTATTCGCTGTCAACATGAATTGTATTAAAAAATTAAATTACACAAATAAAAAACAAACCAAACATTCTATTACTATATTACTATCAATTAATTTAGTTGTGAATTGAGAGAACCCTCTTTTTTTTCGTTAGTTTTGTAACCAAAAAATTAAATTTAAAAAAAATAATTTGATTAACATTAAAGATAGTAAAATCTTTAAAAGCATCAACTAAAAAAAAATTAAATTTTGATGAGCAACCATTCTATCATTAATATAGCCAAACAAGCAATTAAAACAGAAAGTCAAGCTATCTTAAATTTGTCTGAATTGGTAGATGATGATTTTGCAAACGCTGTAAATCTGATATTTAACTCTAAAGGACGTGTTATTATTACAGGTATTGGTAAAAGTGCTATTATCGCCACTAAAATTGTAGCTACACTAAATTCTACTGGAACTCCTGCAATTTTTATGCATGCTGCCGATGCAATTCATGGTGATTTGGGTCTTATTCTTGAAGATGATGTGGTTATATTTATATCTAAAAGTGGAAATACCCCAGAAATAAAAGTACTTGTTCCTTTTATAAAAAGTGCTAAAAATAAAATGATAGCCATTACGGGAAATAAAGAATCTTTTTTAGGACAACAAGTAGATTATGTGTTAAATGCGTTTGTTGAAAAAGAGGCCTGTCCTAATAATCTGGCTCCTACCACAAGTACGACAGCTCAATTGGTTTTAGGAGATGCTCTTGCTATTTGTTTATTAGAATTGCGCGGATTTTCTAGTAATGATTTTGCTAAATATCATCCTGGTGGTGCATTAGGTAAAAAACTTTATCTGCGTGTTAACGATTTATCGTCTGTTAATGAAAAACCTCAAGTAACTCTCAATACATCTATTAAAAATGTAATAATAGAAATTACAGAAAAAATGCTTGGTGTGGCTGCTGTTGTTGAGAATGATAAGATTATTGGTATTATTACCGATGGAGATTTACGTAGAATGCTTAGTAAAGTAGATAATATTTCTGATGTAACCGCTAAAGATATCATGAGTGCTAACCCAAAACGTATCAATGCTAACGCTATGGCTATTGATGCTATGGATGTTATGGAAACTTACGGTATTTCTCAGCTTTTAGTTGAAGAAGACGGAAAATATGCTGGTGTAGTACATTTACATGACTTAATTAAAGAAGGTATTTTATAATGGCTAAAAAAAATATAAATGAGATGTCTTTTTTAGACCATCTAGAAGAGTTAAGATGGCATTTAATAAAATCTGTTTCTGCTGTAGCTATTGCTGCAACTATAGCCTTTTTAGCTAAAGGTTTTATTTTTGATGTGTTAATTTTTGGACCTTCAAAAGCTAGCTTTATTACTTACCAATTATTATGTAAAGCTTCAAAATTCATAGGAGTAGAAAGTTTTTGTTTTACTGAACTCCCTTTTCAAATTCAAAGTAGAACCATGTCTGGGCAATTTTCCGCGCATATATGGACTGCTATTACAGCTGGTTTTGTTATTGCTTTTCCTTATGTTTTATATCAATTATGGAAATTTATTAGTCCAGGATTACACGAAACCGAAAGAAAACATTCCAGAGGATTTATCATAATATCTTCATTACTATTCTTTATTGGAGTGTTATTTGGATATTATGTTATCTGTCCATTGTCCATTAACTTTTTAGGAACCTATCAAGTTAGTAAAGAAGTTCATAACGATTTTGATTTAAGCAGTTATATCAGCCTTATTAGAGCCTCAACTTTAGCTTCTGGTTTAGTGTTTGAACTACCAATAGTCATCTATTTCTTAACAAAAATTGGATTGGTAACGCCACAATTTTTAAGAACATACAGAAAATATGCGCTTATCTTAGTACTTGTTATCTCAGCAATTATAACCCCACCAGATATTGCCAGTCAAGTTATTGTAGCTATTCCTATTCTTATTTTATATGAAGTAAGTATTTTTATTTCTAAAATAGTGATTAGAAATCAAAAAAGAAACGAAAAAAAACATGCCTGATATAGTCTCCGAATTTAATGAGTATCGTGCTAAAATGAACGATAAAATTTTAGCTGATAATAACAAAATCATCAAACGAATCTTTAACTTAGACACCAATGCATATACAGATGGTGCACTTGATGTAAAAACCAAAGAACTTTTGGGGCTGGTAGCTTCAGCTGTTTTACGATGTGATGATTGTATAAAATATCACCTAGAAACAAGTTATAAGTTAGGCTTAACAAAAGAACAAGTGGTGGAAGCCTTAAGTATAGCTACTCTAGTTGGAGGCACTATTGTTATTCCACATTTACGTAGAGCCTACGAGTTTTGGGATGCACTAGAACAGCAAAGTTAAAACAAGATAACTATCATTGCTAGATAATAGTCTATATGATTTTACTATTTTTAGCGTTCATTATATAAAATATGATTTTAAGAGCCGAAAATTTAATGAAGTCCTACAACGGACGAAAAGTTGTAAAAAATGTTTCCCTTGAAGTAAATCAAGGAGAAATTGTTGGGTTATTAGGTCCTAACGGTGCAGGAAAAACAACTAGCTTTTATATGATTGTAGGGTTGATAAAACCTAATGGTGGCAATATATATCTTGATAATACCGAAATAACAAAATACCCCATGTATAAACGTGCTCAAAACGGTATTGGTTATTTGGCTCAAGAAGCGTCTGTATTCAGAAAACTGAGCATTGAAGACAATATTTTAAGCGTTCTTCAAATGACAAAATTGAGCAAGAAACAACAGCAAGATAAAATGGAATCTCTCATTGAGGAATTTGGCTTAGGACACATTCGTAAAAATCGTGGAGATTTATTATCAGGTGGTGAACGCCGTCGGACTGAAATTGCTCGTGCTTTGGCAACAGATCCTAGTTTTATTTTATTAGATGAACCTTTTGCAGGTGTAGATCCTGTAGCAGTAGAAGATATTCAACGCATTGTAGCACAGTTAACCAAAAAAAATATTGGTATTTTAATTACTGACCATAATGTTCAAGAAACTTTAGCCATTACAGACAGAACCTATTTAATGTTTGAAGGCAGCATTTTAAAAGCTGGTATTCCTGAAGAACTTGCAAATGATGAAATGGTAAGAAAAGTTTATTTAGGTCAGAATTTTGAATTACGCAAAAAGAAGATTAGAGATTAAAACTAATTTGATTTTGTTATTGCCCGATAAACTTTTTTAAAGAGTTTTACTATTAAAAAAGCTACAAACCCTACTAGAATACCAAAAATAAAATCTTTAACAACTGACGGTATATTCTCTAAAACATGATGCAAGAACTCAATATTGTGCGTAAATATACCTCCTGCTACTAAAATAAGGGCTATCGTACCTACTACAGATAAACCTTTAATAACCAAAGGAAGTGCTCTAATTAAAAAATTACCTGTTTTGGTTGATAAATTGTTTTTGTCACCTCCCAATTTTATTAGTTTATAACCTAAATCATCCATTCTAACAATAAGTGCCACAATACCATAAACACCTATGGTTGCTAGCAACGACACCATGGTAACTACTATTATTTGAAATAGAATAGGCTTACCTAAAACTGTTCCTAAGGCTATAATAACAATTTCTATAGATAAAATAAAGTCGGTAACAATAGCTGATTTTATTTTCTTTTTCTCAACTAAAAGTACGTCGTTTTCAGTAACGGTCTCTTTAATAATTTCAACCACTTCATGTTTGTGTGGCATAAAAAATTCAATGATTTTTTCTACACCTTCAAAAGCTAGATACACCCCACCCAAGATTAAAATTAAGGTAACGGCCCATGGTAAAAACGAACTCAACACAAAAGCTATTGGTAAAATAATTAATTTATTAACCAATGATCCCTTTGTAATTGCCCATAAAACAGGTAACTCCCTTGACGGAAGAAACCCAGTAGCTTTTTCAGCATTCACCGCTAAATCATCACCTAAAATCCCCGCTGTTTTTTGGGTGGTTATCTTGCTCATAACTACAACATCATCCATTAAAGCAGCAATATCATCAAGCAATGCAAAAAATCCTGAAGCCATTTTTATCGTTTTGAAGTAAGATTATCTAAAAGCGACATCATAACGTATAATAAAATAATCAAGGGAATCGCTGCAAATTGAAGAATAATTAAAAAGATAATGCACAGCATGATAAAAATATATCTGGAAGCATTGGCCTTAAACCCCCACTCTTTAAACTTTAATGCAAATAATTTAATGTTAGAATTTAGCAGATAGCAACTTAAAGCGGTCAAAGCTAATAAAACATAAGTATTCAAAATGATTGCGTTCATAATATCACTATTCTGAAATTCCATAATCATTGGCAGAGATATAATCAACAAGGTATTGGCTGGTGTTGGTAGCCCTTTAAAATAACTTTGCTGATCCTCATCTATATTAAATTTCGCTAGTCTAAATGCAGATGCCAACGTAATACATAACCCAAAAAACGGAATGATTGAATGGCTACCACCTCCAAAATGTAAAACAGCATTCCACTCACCTACTAATGTTACCTCAGGTTTATCTATGACCAGTGTCAATAATTTAAACATAACTATTCCAGGTACAACACCACTGGTTACCATATCTGCCAACGAATCAAGTTGAACACCCAACTCTCCTTGAACATTAAATTTTCTCGCAAAAAAGCCATCAAAAAAGTCAAAGAATATTCCAAAAAACACAAAAACAGCCGCCGCAACGAAATTATTATTTACCACAAAAATTACAGCAATACTTCCGCAAAATAAATTTAAAAGCGTTAGTGCATTAGGAATATATTTCTTCATATATTGAGATTTGTTTTTTGTAAAAATAGTAAACAATTTTGTTGTAAAACAAGTATCAAACAATATCTATTATTATTTCAAGTTTATAGGTTATAAATTATGTGCATATTTGTAAAAAAATTACGCTTGAAAAAGTACACAACCACTATAATTTGTATTATTACTACAACGGTTTTTTCGCAAACCGCACGTAAATATTCCAATGAGTTTATGAATATTGGTGTAGATGCGGCTGCTTTAGGTATGAGTAGCGCAGTAACTGCACAGACTGCGGATGTTAATTCGGGTTATTGGAACCCAGCTGGATTACTCAATCTTGAAGATAATCAACTAGCACTCATGCATTCCAGTTACTTTGCCAATATAGCTAATTATGATTACGTTGCTTTTGCTAAACCTTTGGATGATAGAAGTGTTGTGGGTATTTCCCTAATTCGGTTTGCAGTCGATGATATTTTAAACACCACACAACTTATAGATGCCCAAGGTCAAATTAATTATGACAGAATAAGTTTGTTCTCTACCGCCGATTATGGATTGACATTTTCTTATGCTAGGAAACTACCCGTTCAAGGACTTAATTATGGTGTGAATGCTAAAGTCATCAGACGGATAATTGGAGATTTCGCCTCGTCTTGGGGGTTTGGTTTTGATCTTGGCATTCAATTTGAAAGCGCTAATAATTGGAAATTTGGGGTAATGGCCAGAGATATTACAACAACCTTTAATGCATGGAGTATTAATAAGGATGAATTTGCCAAGGTTCAAGATGCTATTGAAGGACAAAATCAAGAATTACCTGAAACTACAGAAATTACCATTCCTAAATTACAAATAGGAATCTCAAAAAAAATGACTTTTAATTATGATTATACTCTTTTAACTGCCATTAACTTAAACGTGCGTTTTGAGGAGAACAATGATATTATTTCATCCTCTTTTGCAAGTGTAAACCCTGCTTTAGGTTTTGAGTTTGGTTATATTGATATGATTTATTTACGAACAGGCATTGGCAATTTTCAAAACGAACTACAAATTGATAATACAGAACAAGTGAGTTTTCAGCCTAGTTTTGGTGTTGGTTTTAAATACAATGGTATCCAAATAGATTATGCCTTTACAGACATTGGTGACCAAAGTGTAGCTTTATATTCCAATATATTTTCTTTAAAACTTGATTTTAGTATTTTTAGATAATTATAAATCTCTATGAAAAAATATCTCCTTGTTGTTTTGTGCCTTTTGTCTGTTTTTACTTTAAAAGCTCAAACCCATACCTTATCGCGTAAAGCTGAAATTAGCGTGCTTACTATAGGTCCTGGTTCCTCTTTAAATGATGCTTTTGGTCATAATGCCTTCAGGATAAAAGATTCACTCAATCATATTGATGTAGTGTTTAATTACGGTATTTACGACTTTAGCACACCTAATTTTTACATAAAATTTGCCCAGGGACGATTAAATTATTTAATTGGGATGAATTATTACAAAGATTTTTATCGCAATTATAAAGAGGAGAATCGTACGATAAAAGAACAAGTTTTAAATCTATCACAAGACGAAAAACAACGGCTTTTAAACTTTTTATTGAACAATATCAAACCCGAAAACAGGCGTTATTTATATGATTTCTTTTATGATAATTGCGCCACAAAAATTCGTGATGTTCTTGAAACAACAACTAACAACAAAATTCAATTTAATACGCCAGACGGATTTAAGCAACAAACATTCAGACAATTAATCTACAGTAATTTAAATAAAAACTCTTGGGGTAGTTTCGGTATCGATTTAGCATTAGGCTCTGTTATTGATAAAAAAGCAACACCTTATGAGCAAATGTTTTTACCTAAATATATCTTTAAATTCTTCGAAAATGCCACCTT
The DNA here is from genome assembly GCA_050300615.1 of Flavobacteriaceae bacterium. Taxonomy (GTDB): domain Bacteria; phylum Bacteroidota; class Bacteroidia; order Flavobacteriales; family Flavobacteriaceae; genus Yeosuana. The sequence continues at coordinate 23,774 of JBNKYB010000063.1, forward strand.
TTCAAATTCTGGAAAGAAATTAGTTAAACAAACACATATCCTTTACAAAAAAACAAATACACCAAAGACCAATAACTTCCTGACAAGCCCTTTAATGGTTTTTGGAATAATAGGATTATTAATTCTTTTTATAACCTTCAAAGATTATAAAAACAAAAAACGAAGTAATTGGCTGGATGTTATTTTGTTTTGCATAACAGGAATTATAGGCATTCTCATTCTGTTACTTTGGTTTGCAACCGACCATAAAGGAACCCATCAAAATTATAATTTATTATGGGCATGTGCCCTAAATATTTTAGTTGTTTTTCAATTTTTTAAAAAGAACATACCATCATGGTTTATTAGATACCTGAAGTTTTTAGTTATTCTATTATGCCTTATGCTACTTCATTGGATTATTGGTATACAAGTCTTTGCTATTGGCTTAATACCCTTTTTAATTGCATTATTTATTAGATATGTGTATTTGATTACGTACTTTAATATAAATAAAGCTACTGACCTCTAAAAAAGAACATAGTTGTTAGCGTTTTTATAAGAACGTTAATATCTAAGAAAAATCCACGGTGTTTAATATAATACAAGTCGTACTGCAGTTTTAGTAGACTGTCATTAACAGACGATCCATAGGGTGTTTTAACTTGAGCCCAGCCAGTTAAACCTGGTTTAATAATATGCCGTGTTTCATAAAAAGGTAAGACCTGTGATAATTCTTTAACAAAAAACGGACGCTCTGGTCTTGGACCTATAAGACTCATCTCTCCTTTTAAAATATTAATAAATTGAGGAATTTCATCTAAGCGTGTATTTCGTAAAAATTTACCAAAAGGAGTTATGCGTATATCGTTTTTTTTAGACCAAACTGCACCATTCTTCTCAGCATTCTTAATCATGGTTCTGTATTTTATCATTCTGAAAGTCTGGCCATTTTTACCAACACGATCTTGAATATATAAAAGAGGACCACGGTTTGCTATTAAATTCCCTAATAAGATAAAAGGAAGTAATAACAAGCCAATTACAATACCTAACAGTGATATAATAATATCAAAAAAGCTATGAAAAAATAGATATAACTTATTTTGACTACTTCTACTAAAGGGGAAGTATTTATAAAAATCTTTTCCTACAAATTGAACAGGGACACGTTGGGTCATATCTTCATACACTTGTGTATATTCCTTAATGGGAAATCCCGATTCTAACAGCGTGATTAAATCATGATAAATACTTGAAGTAATGGTTTCTGAATTATAACTAGCCACAACAATTTCAGAAATCCCTTTTTCATTTATAATGGTATGAATATCTTTCGGTCTGTATTCCTTAACCCCTAGAAATTTAACGCTTTCAGAGTAGTCTTCTTCACAATTTATAAACCCTTCAATTTTGTAATTAGGGTCAGAATCTTTAAAAGCATTAATAATAGATTCTATATTAGTAGTTTCTCCTATTAAAAGTACTTTTTTA
>JBNKYB010000064.1:0-66863 GCA_050300615.1 Flavobacteriaceae bacterium
GTCATCAAGAAAAGTAAAAAACACTCTCCGTTATCTGTCTAATATTCATTTTTAATATTAGTAGAACGTAGCACCTTCTTTACAAGATAAAGGGTTGCCAAGGCTTCAACGGGTCTAGTCCCTCTACCTTTCTTGATAACAATTAATATGTTTATGAACTAGTCGGCAAAAGTACTAACAATATTCTTTTATTCACACTAATTTGCTAAAAATTGTCTTTGATTACTCGAACAATGTTGAAGACAAATAGCGATCTCCTCGGTCGCAAATAATAGCCACAATAACACCTTCATCAATCGTTTCTGCAATTTGCAAAGCACTAAACACAGAGCCTCCACTACTCATCCCAGCAAATACACCTTCTTCTTTTGCTAAGCGTTGCGTAGTAGTTTTGGCATCTTTCTCATTTAGTTCGACAACAATATCAACTTTCGATCTATCAAAAAATTTAGGCACATATTCTGGTGACCATTTTCGAATACCTGGTATTTTAGCACCATCTTCGGGTTGTGCACCCACAATGGTAATATTTTTATTTTGTTCTTTTAAATAGGTTGAAACTCCCATTATCGTTCCAGTAGTTCCCATAGCAGATACAAAATGAGTTACTTTACCTTGTGTATCTCGCCAAATTTCCGGACCTGTTGTTTTGTAATGTGCCTTCCAGTTGTCATGGTTTTCAAATTGATTCAATAAGGTATACCCTTTTTCATCTCTTAATTGAAACGCCAAATCTCTAGAACCTTCAATACCTTCATCAGCTGATGTTAAAATAACCTCAGCTCCATAAGCACGCATTGTTTTAACGCGCTCTTCGGTAGAGTTTTCAGGCATTGTTAATACCATATTTACGCCCAATAATTGTGCAATAAAGGCTAGGGCGATACCCGTATTTCCGCTAGTAGCTTCCACTAAAAAATCTCCTTTTTTAATATCGCCACGCTTTAAGGCTTCGTTAATCATATTAAAGGCTGCACGATCTTTTACACTTCCGCCAGGATTATTACCTTCTAACTTCAAAAAAAGTTTAACACCTTTTTTAGAAATTAAATGTGAAGCTTCTACAAGTGGTGTATTTCCAATTTGATCAAGTATGCCTTTAATGGATTCCATTTTTCTTTGGTCTTATTTTTATTTCTGTTTGATAGGTGACTAATGAATTTTCGGGTACCGATTCGGTTATCCAAACGTTTGCTCCAATCGTGCTGTTTGCTCCAATGGTAATATCACCTCCTAAAATTGTAGCATTGGCATAGATAGTCACGTTATCTTCAATAGTTGGATGCCTTTTAGTAGACTGCATATCTTTTTTTACCTGAAGCCCACCCAAAGTTACACCTTGAAATATTTTAACGTTGCTCTTTATAATCGCTGTTTCCCCAATAACAATTCCCGTTCCGTGATCTACGAAAAAAGATTCTCCAATAGTTGCACCTGGATGAATGTCGATACCCGTAATACCATGGACATATTCACTCATCATTCTTGGAAGAATAGGCACTTTTAAAAGATGTAACTGATGACTTAATCTATAAATTGAAATTGCATAAAAACCTGGGTAAGCCAAATATACTTCTTGTATACAGGTTGACGCCGGATCGTACTTTAAAAAAGACTCAGCATCTAAATCTAATTTTTTTCTAATGATTAAAAACTCATTTTGAAAATTAGTCCAAATAGTTTCTGCACCAGCAATATCAAGTTTAGAGGCAATTTCTAAAAATGTATTTTTTAAAAAGACAGATTCTTCTTCCAGTTCGTCAAATAAATTATAGAATAATCGTTTTGTAAACGATTTTATAACTTCTTTTAAACGTATGTTGTAATTCTTCATTCTTAAATATGCTATTGGGACATAAAATTAAGCAATAAAAACTATTTATTGTATGGATTGCACAACAGCTTTTGGTGCTTCTTTACGAGTTCCATCAAAACCATCAATACCACTTACTGTTGTATACTTTAAAACATACTTTTTACCAGGGTTTATAATTCTGTAAGCCGCTTGACACATAAGCGTTGCCTCGTGAAAACCACATAGAATTAATTTTAATTTTTCTGGATATGTATTGACGTCTCCAATAGCAAAAATGCCTGGAATGTTAGTTTCATAATTTCTGGAATTATCAACTTTTATAGCATTCTTTTCAATTTCCAACCCCCAATTGCCAATAGGTCCTAACTTTGGTGACAATCCAAATAAAGGAATAAAATGGTCAGCTTCCAATACCAAAGTTTCATCTTCCTTGATAACGGTTACACTTTCTAAACCGTCAGTCCCATATAAAGCAGTCACTTCTGCCGGCGTTATTAAATTAATCTTACCTTCTTTTGTTAGTTCTCTAACTTTTTCTACGGAATCTAAAGCGCCGCGAAACTCATTTCTTCTATGAATAAGGGTAACCTCTGAAGCTACATCGGCTAAAAAGATACTCCAATCTAATGCAGAATCACCTCCACCAGAAATAACTACTTTTTTATTGCGATACACTTCTGGATCTTTTATAAAGTAATCAACTCCTTTATCTTCAAAATTTTCTATGTTTTCAATTAAAGGTTTTCTTGGTTCAAAAGAGCCTAAACCTCCAGCAATCGCCACAACAGGAGCTTGGTGTTTTGTGCCTTTATTGGTCGTAACAATAAACGAACCATCTTCTAATTTTTCAATAGTTTCTGCACGTTCTCCTAATGTAAATCCAGGTTCAAATTGTTTCCCTTGCTCTAATAAATTTTTAGTTAAATCGCCTGCCAAAACCTCTGGAAAACCAGGAATATCGTAAATAGGTTTTTTAGGATATATTTCTGAACATTGTCCACCAGGTTGTGGTAATGCATCAATTAAATGGCATTTAAGTTTTAATAATCCAGCTTCAAAAACGGTAAATAACCCCGTTGGTCCTGCTCCAATTATTAGAATATCTGTCTTTATCATTTTAAGCTTCTTTTTTTGCAATTAATCCTTTTGTGAATTCGTTTAAAGCTTCCACTTTTTCTTCAAAATCACCTTTTATTGTTTTTCTATATTCATTTAAATTTTTAACTAAATCATCAACATTATCGGGAATAACTTCCTCAAAAAACTGGCGTAAACGTTTCGCCGTTGTTGGTGACTTTCCATTGGTCGAAATAGCGACCTTAACATTACCTTTTGTTACAATGCCACCCATATAAAAATCGCAATACGGTGGATTATCGGCTACATTCACTAATATTCCTTTTTTTCTGCAATGCCTATATACTTTAAGGTTTACCTCTGGAACATCAGTTGCAGCAATGATAATATGATTTCCTTTTAAATATTTTTTATGATAATAATCTTCAATTAAACTTACATTTCCTTTTTTAGCTAACTCTCTAGTACCCTCTCTAAACATTGGAGATACCATGCTTACATGGGCATCTGGACTAGATTTTAGTAAAAACGTTAATTTTTCTTCTGCAACAAATCCGCCACCAACAATAAGCACTTTTAAATTGTTGAGCTTCAAAAAAACAGGATATAAATTATTGCGTTCCATTCAAAATAAATTAATGACTTATTTCTGCATTTACCTCATTTAAAACAGATGACAAGGCAACTCGCTTCTTTACAACATCTCCTATAACTATGATTGCTGGCGAAGATAATTGGTTTTCTTCAACTACTCTCTCGATGGTATCAATAGTTCCAAAACCAACTTTTTCTTTTATAGTGGTTCCATTTTGAATAACAGCTACCGAAACCTCATGTTTATTTTGCGCTTTAAAAACCTGAACAATTTCTGATAGTTTCCCCATGCCCATTAGAATAACAACCGTTGCTGTAGATTTCGCTGCCAGCTTAACATCGCTTGATAATTGATGTAATTTGGTAGTTCCAGTAATGACCCAAAAACTTTCTGAAGCGTTTCTTTTTGTTAATGGAATTCCTTGATAGGCGGGCACTGCAAATGATGATGAAATCCCTGGAACCACATATGTTTCTACACCAAATTGTCTTGCATAATCAATCTCTTCGGCACCACGACCAAAAATAAACGGATCTCCTCCTTTTAATCTCACAACATGGCCATGAGTTTTTGCCCTACTAACAATAAGGTCGTTGATTTGCTCTTGCTGATACGCATAACACCCTTTACGTTTACCTACAAAAATAAGCTCTGCCTTGTTTGATGCATACGCTAACAACTCGTCGTTTACAAGCGCATCATACAAAATAACATCAGCATTTTCGATGGCTTTAATCGCTTTTAGTGTTATTAATTCTGGGTCTCCTGGTCCTGCGCCTACAACGGTTAATGTGGGTGTGTTTTTTGTGGATTCCATACTAATTAGGACGTTAAATAGCTTTGTCTTTAAGTCTATTATTCTTGATTAATCGCTCTAAAGGCTCTTACTTTAGCCAAAAACTGAGTTGAGTTTTCGATATATTTTGAAGCAAATTCTTGAGTAGGAGCGTACTCTTTTATTTGATATATTAATTCTGAAAACGTGGTTCCTAAGTTTAATTTTTCGTTAGTACCGAATGTTTCATCAAACTGACTAATAATACCTGCCTGTGTGTTTGTGCTAATATTTTCGGACAACAACAAGGCTTTCGCAGAATTTACCATAGAGCTATATGCGTGATAAATGGCGCTTGAATATACCTTATCATTAAAACAAACTTTTGCATTATCAATTTTTTCTTCACTTTCTAAAAACAAGGTTGAAATCAAATCGATTACCACGCCAGCACATTCACCCACACCAATCGCTTTTTGGTACTTTTCATTGGTTCCCCAATCTATAAAATCGTCTTGGGTTAAATTGGTAACATCTTGAAGGTCGTTTAACAACTCGTAAAAATAACGTTCTCCTGTTTCTTTATAATAATCTACAAATACCTGTCCGTTTGAGTTAGCTTCAAAATCATTTAATATTCTGCGTAAGGCTTCTGGGCCTCTTCTACTAGGTATCTTCACTACCTTATCTGCAAAAAGCCCTTTGCCATCCCCTAAATTACCACCACCTAACAATACTTGTAATGCTGGAGCCACTAATCTCTCTGGCGTACGAACTGACATGCCTTGAAAACCAATATTAGCCATAGTATGTTGGCCGCAAGCATTCATACAACCACTTATTTTTATAACTAAATCTTTGTTTTCTAAATATTGCGGATATTCGGTTTTTATAACACGCTCTAACTCGGCTGCAATGCCAGTGCTACTTGCAATTCCTAAATTACAAGTATCGGTTCCTGGACAAGCTGTAATATCAACCGCTTTATTATAGCCAGCTTCTGCAAAACCCAATTTTTCTAATTCATTATAGAAAAATGGCAACAAATCTTCTTTAACAAAAGGAATTAAAATATTTTGACGTAAGGATAAACGTATTTCACCTGCGGCATAATTTTCAACCAAGTCAGCTAGCAATCTTGCTTTATCTGTGTAAAAATCTCCTAAAAGCACTTTAATGCCAATAGCAACAAAACCTTCTTGTTTTTGCGGAATTACGTTTGTTACCTTCCAAGTTTCAAAAGCTTTTATATCGTTAATCTCTACGTTTGGAGCTTCCACCGAAACAGGTTTTGAAGGAACATACTCATCGGCATCGATAGCAATCGATTTAAACTCAATAGCATTTTGCTCTTCATCAACTAAAGTCTTAAAAGCATCTAAACCAATATCTTTAATTAAGAATTTCATACGTGCTTTGGCTCTGCTTTTACGTTCTCCATGACGATCAAAGATTCTTAAAACCCCTTCCATTAATGGAATAATTTTATCAGTTTCAATAAAAACATATAACACATCGGCATGACGGGGTTGAGAACCCAATCCGCCTCCAAGCATCACTTTAAATCCGCGAACACCATCTTGAATTTTAGCGATAAACCCTAAATCGTGCATATACGAAAGCCCCGTATCTTCATCAGACGATGAAAACGATACTTTAAACTTTCGTCCCATTTCCTGACATATAGGATTTCTTAAGAAGAATTTAAAAATAGCATTGGCATACGGCGATACATCAAATGGCTCATTAATATCAATACCTGCTGTTTCTGAAGCTGTTACGTTTCTAACGGTATTTCCGCAAGCTTCTCTAAGCGTGACATCATCTTTTTCTAAATCAGCCCAAAGTTGTGGCGTTCTGTTTAAATCGACATGATGAATTTGGATATCTTGACGCGTTGTAATATGAAGTCGCCCACGAGAATATTCGTCGGACACATCAGAAATTCGGCGTAATTGATTACTTAACACTTTTCCGAAAGGTAGTTTGATACGAATCATTTGAACGCCTTGTTGACGCTGACCGTAAACACCACGTGCTAAACGAAGACTCCTAAATTTTTCTTCATCTATTTTGCCGTTTTTGAATAGCTCAATTTTATTGGCTAATTCAATAATATCCTGTTCGACAATAGGATTCTCTATTTCCGTTCTAAAACTTTGCATTACGTACCTGACCTTTCCTCTTCTTAATTAGGAAAGAATTTTTTTGTTGTTATTTATTGAATAAACCCTGCTCCAACAGTGTTATTTGATTGCGTATCTATTAATATAAATGATCCGTTCGTTCTATGATTTTTAAATTGATCGTAAAAAATTGGTTTGTTTAACTTAAAGGTTACCTGCGCAATATCGTTCACATTTAAACCAGTTACATCCTCCTCAATACCAGAATAATCCGGATTAATTTTATGGTGAATTTTATCGACTTTCGCCAATACTTTATTTACACCATGCTGTACAACATATTTCCCTCCTGAAGTTAACTGCGTTGCATCCATCCAGCAAACATTAGCAGTAAACTGCTTGTCTATCACTGGTAAATCATCTGCCTTAACAATCATATCACCGCGACTTACATTAATATCGTCTTCTAAAGTAATAGTTACCGATGAACGTCTTGAAGCGGTTTCATACTTTTCATCAAAGAAATAAATAGCTTTTATTTTAGATTTTGTTTGAGACGGTAGCACAACAACGTCGTCTCCTACACTTAAATTACCGCCATAAACCTTACCTGCATAACCTCTAAAATCGTGAAATTCTTCTGTTTTCGGGCGAATAACATATTGTACCGGAAAACGTGGTGTTCCTACATTAAAAATATCTTTTTTATCTAAATCTTCTAAATGTTCAAGCAAACTCTGACCTGTGTACCAAGGCATATTATCTGACCTGTTCACCACATTATCACCCTTCAACGCACTTACAGGAATAAAAGTTATTTTCTGATCTTGGTAATCTCGCTTACTCATCAATTCAGTGAAATCTGCTTTAATTTTGTTATAAACGTCTTCTGAATAATCTACCAAATCCATTTTATTGATAGTTACTACTACATCTTTAATTCGTAATAGATTATTGATAAAAAAATGACGATTGGTTTGCTCGATAACTCCTTTTCTGGCATCAATTAAAATAACGGATGCTTGAGATGTCGACGCTCCTGTTACCATGTTTCTGGTATATTCCACATGCCCTGGCGTATCGGCAATAATATAACTTTTTTTAGCTGTTGAAAAATAAATATGAGCTACATCTATTGTAATTCCTTGCTCTCTTTCGGCAACTAAACCATCGGTTGCTAACGAAAAATCTAAGTAATCGTATCCTTTTTGTTTACTTGTTTTTTCGATGGCTTCTAACTTATCTGTGGTTAATGATTTTGTATCGTAAAGTATTCTACCTATTAAGGTACTTTTTCCATCATCTACACTTCCTGCGGTTGCAATTTTTAATACTTCCATGGCCTCTCCCCAACCCTCTCCAAAGGAGAGGGATTTTGTACGGGTTATATTTTAAAATTTATTTTTATTCTTTTATCTTTTCACATCTACAAGATTTTGAAACTTTGTAGAATATTTAATTTATTTGTTACGCAAACTTGCTAGTCCCCCTTTGGGGCTAGGGGAATTAAAAATACCCTTGTTGTTTACGTTTTTCCATTGCGGCTTCAGAGCGTTTATCATCTATACGGGCACCACGTTCTGAAATCGTGGAATCTCTAATTTCTTGTACAACACTTGAAATGTCTGTTGCTTCTGAAAATACGGCTGCAGTACAACTCATATCACCAACAGTTCTAAAACGCACCATGCGCTCCAATACTTCTTCGTCTTCTTCTTGATATACAAACTCTGAATGCGACCAAATCAATCCATCACGTAAAAAGACTTTTCTTTTATGTGCGAAATAAATTGATGGAATTTCGATTTGTTCTTTTTCTATATAAGACCAAACATCTAATTCTGTCCAGTTTGAAATAGGAAATACACGTACATTTTGCCCATGCTCTATTTGACCATTCAACATATCGAATAATTCTGGACGTTGATTTTTCTCATCCCATTGACCAAAATCATCACGCACAGAAAAAATACGTTCTTTAGCTCTTGCTTTTTCTTCATCACGTCTTGCTCCACCAATGCAGGCATCGAACTTAAATTCTTCAATAGCATCCAACAACGTTGTGGTTTGCAGTGAATTTCTACTAGAATATTTCCCTGATTCTTCCTTAACTTTTCCTTCATCAATAGAATCTTGAACGTTTCTAACAATTAATTCAAGTCCTAATTCTTTAACTAATCTATCTCTAAATTCAATGGTTTCTGGAAAGTTATGCCCCGTATCAATATGCATTAACGGAAAAGGAATTTTAGCTGGATAGAATGCCTTAACAGCTAATCTAACTAACGTAATTGAATCCTTTCCTCCAGAAAACAACAACACAGGTTTTTCAAATTGTGCCGCTACTTCTCTCATAATATAAATAGCTTCGTTTTCGAGTGAATTTATATGTGATGTATCTTTATTCATAATCTTTTGCCCCCTAACCCCAAAAGAGGAACTCTTACTCGGGCGTGTTAAGAGTTTTTATTATTAGTAATCTATTCTTATTCTTATAACTTACTGCCAACTACGCATGTAATCCACACTCTCTGTTTTCTAAAGCTTTTGTTGGATCGAAATATTTAAATTCATTTGGCAACTTATTATCTTCTAAATACGAATCTAAATCTGAATCTGACCAATAGTAAAACGGACTCACTTTTAAAATCCCATCTTTACTTAAACTAAAAATACCAATACTATCTCTAAATGCTGTTTGGCCTTGACGTAAGTTAGTAAACCAAACTTTTGGCTGATGCTCTTCCATAGCTCGTTTAAAAGGCTCTAACTTAACTTGCTCTGTAAACAAGGCATGCTTTTCGTCATCAATGCTTGGAATTCCCATAACCACATCTCTGTGAGCAGATGTTTGTTTCGGCACGTATAAAAAGATATTCAAATTTAAATCTTTTATTACTTTTTCTGCATGCCTATATGTTTGTGGCGTATTATAACCCGTATCACACCAAACTACAGATATATTTGGTTTTACTGAATTTACAGCATGTAAAATAACAGCTTCGTAAGGTCTGAAATTTGTGGTAACCACAGCTTCATTACTTAACTCTAAAGCTTTTTTTATAATTTCAGATGGTTTTGCTTCTTTAAATAGAAGATTTAACTCCTTTAATTGCTCTTGTGTTATCATCTTATCAGTTTTTATCTTCCCCATTTAATTGAATTCCATATGCGTTCATGGAAAAAATATAGCACCATTTTCGTTACTAATTCAATAGACCCTATTGAAAATGCCAAATCTAGTTTCCCTGTAATAAGCCAAGAAATTAAAATTGTATCTATGGTTCCTACGATTCTCCAACTAACTGACTTTGCAACACTCCTTACAGGTTTCTCTTTTGCAACATCTGTTTTATAAGAAGATTTTTCTTTTTCTATAGAATTTGTTAGCACGTGTCCTATCATTTTATATTGTATTACATTAATCCTATCGATTTACTAGGAAATACAAAAGTAAAACTTTTTGTTACAAAAAAAAGAATATTACCAACTTTTCTGAATAATGAAATTATTTTGGATTAAACCGAAGAATTAAAAACAAAAAAACTATTTATTTTAAGAAATTAACAACTATTATTTAGCAGATAGGTCTTCTAATGTCGTACTTCTAAGGACTTTAAGTGTACTATCTCTAACTTGAATCATCAATTTATTTACGGTACATTGGTCTTCATTCGGGCAGTCATCGCACTTCTCGTAAAAATTTAAACTTACGCATGGCACCATGGCAATCGGGCCTTCTAGAGCACGCATAACATCGGCCATAATAATCTCAGAAGGCTTTTTAATTAAATAATAGCCTCCGTGTTTTCCTTTTTTTGAACCTAAGCAACCCGACTTTCTTAAAGTTAATAAGATACTTTCTAAAAATTTTTGAGGAATTTGTTCGCTTTTGGCAATCTCACCAACTTGAACAGGCTTATCCCCACCACTTCTAGCGATATAAGTAAGCGCTTTTAATCCGTATTTGGTTCTTTTAGAAAGCATGGCGTAAAGATAGTTAATTTAACGCTTGCTTCAAATCTTGAATAATATCATCTACATGCTCTAAACCAACCGAAATTCTAACCAAACCATCTGTAATACTCACCTGCAATCGATCTTCTTCAGATAATTTACTGTGTGTTGTTGATGCCGGATGCGTTACTATACTTCTAGTATCACCTAAGTTTGCAGACAACGAACACATTTTAATAGTATTTAAAAATTTTCGCCCAGCTTCGATACCTCCTTTTAATTCAAAAGCTACAATGTTACCACCTAATTTCATTTGTTTTTTAGCAACTTCGTATTGCGGATGCGATTTTAAAAACGGATATTTTACCCAATTTACTTTTGGATGTTCTTCTAAAAACTCGGCAACTTTTAGTGCATTTTCACAATGTTTATCGACTCTTACAGAAAGTGTTTCCAAACTTTTTGACAATACCCACGCATTAAATGGAGACAGTGCAGGTCCCGTATTTCTTGAAAACAGATAAATCTCTCTCATTAAATTGGCTCTACCAACGGTTACGCCACCCAAAACTCGTCCTTGCCCATCAATTAATTTAGTGGCAGAATGAATCACTAAATGTGCACCAAACTTTATGGGCTGTTGTAAATATGGTGTTGCGAAACAGTTATCTATTATTAAAATTAAATTATGCTTTTTCGCAATATTTCCCAATAACTCTAAATCTATAATATCAACGGCTGGATTTGTAGGTGATTCTGCATATAGTATTTTTGTCTGTGGTGTGATTAAACTTTCAATAGTATCGACCTCATCTACTTTAAAGTAGCTCGTTGTTATATTCCACTTAGGTAAATATTTTGTAAATAGCGTATGCGTTGAACCAAATACCGAACGTGATGATACGATATGATCTCCACTATTTAATAATGCTGCAAAGGTTGAAAATACAGCCGCCATTCCTGTAGCAAAAGCATAACCTGCTTCTGCACCTTCCATGTTACAAATTTTTTCAACAAACTCAGATGTATTTGGATTTGTAAAACGGCTGTAAATATTTCGTTCTTTTTCTTCAGAAAATGAGGCACGCATATCTTCGGCATCTTCAAAAAGAAAACTGGAGGTAAGATATAATGGTACAGAATGCTCTAAAAATTCACTTCGCTCTAATTGTGTACGAATCGCTTCTGTTTCAAACTGCTTTTTCTTCTCGCTCATAATTCTAATGAATATGTTGAGACAACCTGAAAATATCTCCAAAAACGCCTCTAGCAGTCACTTCTGCGCCGGCGCCGGCGCCTTGAATAACAATAGGTTGCTCACCGTAAGATTCTGTAAATATTTCAAAAATCGCATCACTTCCTTTTACATGTCCTAATGTGCTGTCTTCTGGAATAGATACTAATTTTACCTCTAAATTTCCTTTATCTTGTGATAAATCACCTGATAAATCGCCTACATATCTCAACACAAACCCTTCTTCCTGACTGTCCTTTATTTTTTGAAATTCGTCATCTAAAACATTTAATTGTCCTAAAAATTCAGCTACCGAAATATTTTGATACTGCTCTGGTATTAAATTTTGAACTGAAACATCTTCAAACTCATTTTGCAAATCTAACTCTCTCGCCAAAATTAACAATTTTCTAGCGACATCATTTCCTGAAAAATCTTCTCTTGGATCTGGTTCTGTAAATCCTTTATCAATCGTTTCTTGCACAATGGCGCTAAACGGCTTATCTTCAACTGAAAAATTATTAAATAAATAGCTTAACGTCCCCGAGAAAACCCCTCTAATTCGGGTAATATTTTCACCAGATTCGTGCAATAGTTTAATCGTATCAATCAACGGTAATCCTGCACCAACTGTCGTTTCGTATAAATATTGCTTATTGTGTTCTTCTAATTGCTCACGTAACTCTGTATAGAATTGATGAGAAATGGTATTAGCGATTTTGTTAGAGGACACCAAATCGAAACCAGCTTCAACTAACGGTACATAATTTTTATAAAAATTTGAACTTGCTGTATTATCAACCGCAATTAAATTTTCTAAGTGATGTGTTTTTGCGAAATCTACCATTGTTTTAATAGAACTTTCTAATGACGATGATTGAATCGCTTCGCTCCAATTTGCATCAACCCCATTTTTGCTTAAAAGAAGTTTTTTGGAATTAGCAATAGCAAACACATTAAGATTAATACCTTTTCTTTTTTCAATCTCTGTTTTCGATTTTAAAATTTGATTTATAAGCGCACCACCAACCAATCCGTGTCCAAAAATGGCAATGTTTATTTTTTTAGAAATTCCGAAAATCTCTCCATGAATTACATTCAGCGCCTTGTGTAATTGGTTTTTCTTAACCACCAAACTCACATTTCTACCAGTAACCGTATTATTAAAAAGTAACGGTGTAATTTGATTTTTTATTAGCGCATTGAATGGCTTATGAAACGAACTTAACTCAATACCAATAATTGAAAGAACCGACACATCATCAACTACACCAATTTTATTAACATCTTGCGAATAGAAGTCTTTTTCGAACTCGCGTTCTAAAGCAATAACAGCTTGCGTTGCCTGTTCTGCCTTAACAATTAAACCAATACCTCGCTCTGAAGAGCCTTGTGAAATAATACTCACACTAATATCTTTATCTGCCAAAGCTCCAAAAATCCTCGCATCGACACCACTTTTACCCAATAAGCCTCTTCCTTCTAAATTTAATAAAGCAACATTATCTAGTACCGACAACGAAGTTACTTCTTTAGAGTTTGGTTTTGCTGTAATTAAGGTACCTTCGTCATCAGAATTAAAGGTGTTTAAAATTCGTAAATTGATGTTTTTTTCAACTAACGGAATAATGGTTTTTGCATGTAATACCGTAGCTCCAAAATTGGCTAACTCATTAGCTTCACTAAAAGACAATTCTCTTATTTTTTGAGCATCCTCTACCAAATCTGGATTCGCTGTATAAATACCATTAACATGTGTATAGTTTTGCAACTCTTCAGCATCTAAAAAATTGGCTAATAATGCGGCCGTATAGTTACTTCCGTTTCTGCCTAGCGTAGTTGTTTCATTTTTTAAATTAGACGCGATAAAGCCTGCAACAATGTTTACAACACCGTTTTCTGTGTTTTTATAATATGCTTTAACATTGTCTTTGGAAAGCTGGTCGATAGGCTGAGCATTTCCAAAATTAGCATCTGTTTTTAATAGGTCTCGCGTATCAACCGGTGCTGCTTTAATACCTTTTTCAATCAACAAACTTGAAATCAATTTTACTGAAAGTAATTCGCCTTGCGCCAAAATTTCATCTTTTGTTTTTTGGCTGTAATCACCTAACAAACTTATTCCTTCAAACAGTTTGTCTAAAATTGAAAATTCTTTTGAAAAATCGACTGTTTTTAAAGGTTCTGTTTGATAATCTTTAAAAGCCTGTAAATCGTTTTTATAAGACTTTCCCTTAGAAGCACGCTCTAAAATATCTTCTAAGTCATCGGTGGCAGAACCTCTCGCCGACACTACAATAGTTATTTTTTCTCCCGCATTCACCTTGCTTTCGATAATAGAAATTACGGTTTGCAACCCATTACCGTTTGCTAAAGATTTGCCTCCAAACTTTAATACTTTCATTTTCTTTTTTTTATGTTTTGGCACAAAAATGCCCTCAATAATTTTTTCTAGTTGCTCGTATTCCATTAAAAATGCATCATGACCATGAACGGAATGAATTTCATTATACGTAACATTGGGGTTTGAAACCGCCAACTGCTTATGTGTTTGCCTATTTTCTTCGGCTGTAAAAAACAAATCGGAATCGACTCCCACAATATGAATGTTTGCTTGAATGTTTTCTAACACATTAAAATCTGAAGGTCTGTTTTTTGTAACATCGATGCTTTTTAAGAGCTGATTCATTAATTTATAAGCCGATAATTGAAACCGTTCTTGCAATTTTTTACCGTGATGCAGCAACCAACTTTCTACATTAAAAATTTCTGAATCTGCATTTTTAGAGCGCTGAAAACGTTCTTTAAAAGACTCTGGAGTTCGGTAACATAACATGGCATGCATTCTGGCATCATGCACCGGATTTTTAGAATTCAACAAAAATTGTTCTTGAATCTGGCAATTTGCAATCAGCCAATCGGTCGATTTCCAATCGGTTGCAACAGGTATTAAATGCTCGGTAATATCTGGGTTTAAAACAGCCATTTCCCAAGCAATTCCACCACCAAGAGACCCTCCAATTAAAGCAAAAACCTTATTGATTTTTAATTCACTTAAACCTATTAAAAACAAATTTGCAATGTCTCTGGCAACAAAATCTTTATAGTTTTCAATAACAAAACCATCAAAGCCATTACCTGGAATATTAAAGGCTAGTACGGTATACAATTTTGTATCGATAACCTTATCATCTCCTATTAAATCTTTCCACCAACCATTGTCTCCTGCCACATTACTATTTCCGGTTAGGGCATGATTTACCAATACTATAGGCGCAGTTCCTAATGCCTCGCCAAAAAGCTGATAGCTTAGTTTTATTTCAGAATTTACAACCTTGTTTTCGGTAACAAAATCTTTAACGATGATATGATGTAATGGCTCTTTCAAGATTAATCTTTTTTTAAATTTTACTGAATGCCTCTTTTAAATCGGCTTTTAAATCTTCGATATCCTCAATACCAACAGACAAACGAATTAAATCCTTTGGTGCACCCGCAGATACTTGTTCGTCATCAGTTAATTGTTGATGCGTTGTGCTTGCTGGATGGATGATTAATGATTTTGTATCGCCAATATTTGCTAATAATGAAAATAATTTAGAATTATCGGCGATCGCTTTAGCCGCATCGAAACCTCCTTTGGCACCAAAGGTAACAATTCCGCTTTGTCCTTTAGGCAAATATGTATCGGCTAACGATTTGTATTTGCTAGATTCTAAGCCAGGATAATTTACCCAAGCCACCTCATCTTGTTCTTCAAGCCACTTGGCCAATTCTAATGCATTGGCAGAATGTTGTTTTATTCTAACGGGCAAAGTTTCTAAACCTTGAATAATTTGAAAGGCATTAAACGGACTTAAAGCACCTCCGAAATCTCTTAAGCCTTCTAAAATTAATTTGAAGGTATAAGCTGCTGCACCCAAAGCTTCATGATAAATTAAGCCATGATACCCTTCGGAAGGCTCTGTGAATTCAGGGAATTTTCCGTTAGACCAATCAAAGGTTCCTGCATCGATAATAGCTCCTCCTAAGGATGTTCCTTGACCTCCAATATATTTTGTTAATGAGTGAATTACAATGTTAGCTCCGTGTTCAATAGGGTTTAAAAGTGATGGAGTTGCTACCGTATTATCAACAATAAAAGGCACTCCAGCAGCTTTGGCGTGTACAGAAATTGATTTTAAATCTAACACATCTAATTTTGGATTCCCCAAAGACTCCACAAAGAACGCTCTTGTGTTCTCTTGAACTGCGGCAGCAAAATTATCTGGGTTATCAGCATCTACAAATGTAGTTGTAATTCCTAATCTTGGTAAGGTAACTTTTAGTAAATTAAAGGTTCCTCCGTATAAACTACTAGAGGCTACAATATGGTCGCCCGCTTTTAATAAGGTTAACAATCCTGTTGAAATAGCCGCCGTTCCAGAAGCAAATACCACGGCTCCAACACCACCTTCGACAGCTGCTAGACGGTCTTGTAAAATCTGATTTGTTGGATTGTTAAGTCTGGTGTAAATAAAACCTAGTTCCTTTAAAGAAAATAGATTAGCCGCATGATCTGAATCGTTAAAAACATACGACGATGTTTGATAAATAGGAACAGCTCTGGTTCCTCCGTTAGCAGCGACATCATGTCCTGCATGTAATGCTTGTGTTGCAATTTTTTGTGTGCTCATTTTTCTAATTTTTTGAATTAATAAATAATTAAACCAAAAGCCAAATGCATCAAAATTTGATGTACTTACTAGAAAAATGTTAAAAAGAAATTTAAATTACTAAAAAGTAATTTCGTTTGGTTATCTATCTAAAATCTAAAACTTGATTTAAGTAGAATTTAGCACCTTCTTTACATGTAAAGGGTTGCTAAGGCTTCACAGGGTCTAATCCCTCCGCCTTTCTTGATAACATTTCAATAAGTGTTTGAACTTTGTGAGTGCAAATATTCAGTTAGAAAAATTTAAAATCCTAATTTTTATCGAAAAAATTTTTAAAATTATTATTTCCTCAACAAATTAGCTTCAAACTTATCTTTTATTACTAAACCTATTGGCTTACTCTCAATCTTTGACTCTAACCATGAAATAATATCTAAATATAAAAAGGCTCTGCTTTGATACGGATCGTCTTCAAACTCTTTTAATTTCTTATGAAGTTTGATAAACTCTCCTTTAACTTCATGAGGATAAATATCTCCCAAATTTCTTAAAAATTTAATCATCTCTTTCTGAACTTCATACAAATCTTCCATTTTAATTAAAAATTTATAAGTACTCTTAATAAGAGCTTCTAAATTGTAATCCATTCCTGCCTCATAATGGGCTACCAAATTTAAAACTCTGGCAAAACATAATAAATCTTCTCTCATTTCAAGAGACTTATTGCCTATTATTTTCTCTAAAAAGAAGATACATTTTTTGTTTTCTCCTGCACCAAAATACAAACTTGCTATTTTATAATAAAATACCATAACGTGATGCTCATCAATCCTGTCCTGATATTTTTTTAATCTATCTAAAACCTCTTCTACTATTGGCAACCCTTCATGAAAGCTACCTTCGATGAAATGTAAATTGAATTTATTGTTGTATACATAAAGAAATGCTAATCCTTCAATATTATCATCAATGGGAAACCAATTTTCTTTAGTTATTGATTCCAAACGTTTCAAAGATTTTTTAAACTTATTGTAATGCCTTAAATAAAATAAAGATTCCAGTAAATAATGATTTCCTTTTAGAAAAAAAACTGGGTTTAAAACGATTTGATCTTTATTATCGTAAAATAATGTAACCCATTTTGAAGAATATTTATAACAGGATAAAAAATCTTGAGTTAAAAAGCTATACCATAAATGTGCTTTATACAACCACAATTTTTCTCTAAATCCAAGATTGTTGATATTGTACTTAGGCAATCTGTCATTAAAATATTTAGTAATCCGTTTCGTTTCCTTGTCATTTTTTACATAACCGGTTTTAAGGAACAATCCATACAATTGAAGCGATAGATTTGACAGTTTACTAGCTAATACATTTTGTTGACTAAGCTCTTTAGCTTGAATAGTTAATTCATCTGCTCTGTTGCTTATACTCCTAGTTATATATTGCGATTCAATAACTTTTTCAAACTCAATAATCTCATAAGCTACATTTTTTTCCTCATTGCCAATTGCTAAATTTTTAGCTTTATCAAGTATTTTAAGACTTTGCCTATACAATCCTTTATGATATAAAATGGTTGCAAAATCTAATTGTTCACGTATTTGAATCCTAATGGTTTGATGTGATGGATTCAACCGCAAACTAATAAGTATTTGCTTGTACAAATGAGCTTTTAAGTTAGAAAGTTGTTGCTTTTTTACAATACCTTTTTTTAAAATAGCAGACTCATCATAACTAGAAAGTTTGTCAAGAATATTAAAAAGAAGTAAAAATTTAGAATCCTCATTAACACCCAATCTCCCCACATATAATTTAAATTGTCTCTTCTCTGATTTTGATAATGACTTTATCAATACAAACAAATTATCTTTTTGCTCCTTTGTCATAGTTATAAAAATAACATTAAATATCTGAAAAACAACTATTTAAGCCTAGCGCAGTTAGGTTAAACATCGTAAAATAAATATGATGAATTCTCTATTCTGGAAACCAAAATATACATTCGTAATACAATAGAAAAATTTATTTGAATAAATGTTAGATAAGAACGTACAAATTTTTGACACAACCCTTAGAGATGGGGAACAAGTCCCTGGTTGTAAGTTAAATACAGAGCAGAAATTAATTATAGCAGAACAACTTGATTATTTAGGTGTTGATATTATTGAAGCAGGCTTCCCAGTATCTAGTCCTGGAGATTTTAAATCGGTTGAATTAATATCTAAATTAATAAAAAATGCGACTGTTTGTGGCCTTACACGATCTG
Source organism: Flavobacteriaceae bacterium (assembly GCA_050300615.1). GTDB lineage: Bacteria > Bacteroidota > Bacteroidia > Flavobacteriales > Flavobacteriaceae > Yeosuana. Next base: position 18,508 of record JBNKYB010000064.1, read on the forward strand.
TTGAAAACGATATAAAGGTTGCTGCTGAAGCTCTAAAATACGCTAAAAAACCAAGAATTCATACAGGAATAGGAACCTCTGAATCTCATATAAAATTTAAATTTAAATCCAATCAAGAAGATATTTTAAAACGAGCTTTTGCTGCCGTAAGTTATGCAAAATCTTTTGTTGAAGATGTTGAGTTTTATGCTGAAGATGCCGGAAGAACTGATAATGAATTTTTGGCAAGAGTTTGCGAAACGGTTATCAAAGCAGGTGCAACAGTTTTAAACATACCAGATACCACAGGATATTGTTTGCCTCATGAATATGGTGCGAAAATTAAATATTTAAGGGAAAACGTAAAAGGTATTGATAATGCGGTTTTATCCTGTCACTGCCATAATGATTTAGGCTTGGCAACAGCCAATTCTATTGAAGGTGTTATTAACGGTGCCAGACAAATTGAATGTACCATTAACGGTATAGGTGAACGTGCAGGAAATACGGCTCTCGAAGAAGTTGTCATGATTTTAAAACAACATCCGTACTTGAATTTAGATACCAATATTAACACATCAATGTTATACGGTATTAGTCAATTAGTTTCTGATAGTATGGGTATTTACACGCAGCCAAACAAGGCTATAGTTGGCGCTAATGCTTTTGCACACAGTTCAGGGATTCACCAAGATGGTGTGATTAAAAATCGTGAAACTTATGAAATTATTGACCCTGCCGATGTTGGGGTTACAGAATCATCAATAGTCCTAACAGCAAGAAGCGGCCGTGCGGCATTAGCCTACAGAGCTAAAAAGGTTGGTTACGAATTAACAAAACTACAGTTAGATGAAATTTATGCTAACTTTTTAGATTTTGCAGACAAAAAGAAAGAGGTAGACGATTCTGATATTCATCAAATAATAGAGACTAGTAAAGTATATAAAGAAATTATTTCTTCTTAATTTAGCAATTACATTTAATACATAGGTGTATGAAACTACATATTGCTGTTTTACCAGGAGATGGTATAGGTCCAGAAGTCATAGCACAGGCTGTTAAAGCTTTGAAAGCTATTGCTATGGAGTTTGATCATGTTTTTACTTTTGAATACGGTTTAATAGGTGGAGCTGCCATTGAAGCAGTTGGAGACCCATTGCCAGACAAAACACTTGATCTTTGTAAAAAGGCAGATGTTATTTTATTTGGATCTATAGGAGAAAGCAAATATAATTTTGACCCTTCATCTAAAATAAGACCAGAACAAGGGCTTTTAAGGTTACGTAAATCTCTTAATTTATACACCAATATTAGACCAGTAATTGCTTATGAGGATTTGTTGAATAATTCGTCATTAAAGAAAAAAATTATTAAGGATGTAGATTTTGTAATCTATCGTGAACTGACTGGTGGCATTTATTTTGGGGACAAAATATTAAGTGAAGACGAAAAATATGCTTCGGATGTTTGTGGATATAACCGTTTTGAAATAGAACGTATTGCTCATTTAGCATTTAAAGCCGCACAATCAAGAAATCGCAAAATAACTTTAGTCGATAAAGCTAATGTATTGGAAAGTTCAAGACTTTGGCGTAAAGTATTAATTGAACTTGCACCTCAGTATCCTGATGTTACTTTAGATTTTTTATACATTGATAATGCGGCTAAACAACTTATTGTAAACCCAAAACAGTTTGATGTTATTTTAACCGAAAATATGTTTGGAGACATCCTTTCAGAAGAAGCCAGCGTTATTGTTGGCTCTGTAGGGTTATTAGCATCGGCTTCAATTGGCTCAGAATACGCTATGTTTGAGCCTATTCACGGAGCCTATTCAAAAGCAACAGATAAAGGTATTGCCAACCCAATAGCTTCTATTTTATCAGCCGCTATGTTATTGGATCATTTTGATTTATTTGATGAAGCTGCCTTAATAAGAAAAGCCATAGAAAAATCAATAAAACTTCATATAACGACACCAGATTTGAATATGAAATATGATAATATTTCTACTAGTAAAGTGGGCGATTTTATTGAAGATTTTATTAATAATCCAGACGAAACAAACTTAAACTTTACGAACATACATTTAGGACAGTCCACAATTATTTAATTACTTTGAGTTAGTCACCAAGCAACAAATTAAACTTATTGGGATTTAAAAAGAGCATCTTAAAGATGCTCTTTTGTTTTAGCATTTTTCTGCGAATTTTTAAATTGTTGTTTCATGGTTTTAATATTAAAAAAAATCAAACTCAAGCACCAATAATCATCCGTGAATTTTTTCCAAATATTTTTTTAAAAAGAGAAACGATTATCATACTAATAGATATAGAAACCACCAGAAGTATAAAAGCACCTAAAACAATATTTAAAGGTGCAATGGCTTTTGCTCCTATAATAAACATGAAAAAATGGGATATAGCATAGAGAACGGTACCATGAATGAAATAAATAGAAAATGAATCTCTTGCTATAGGAATTAACCACTGGGGTTGCTCATCACCTAGTCTTTTAAACAACATTATAAACACTAAGGCTAAACCTATTTTTTGAATATAAAAAACCGATTCTCTTAACGATACTTTACCCATCATATCTATCTTATTAGCATAGAAATAACATAAGATTATTGTACAAATAACTACAGCTGTAATAATAGCATACTTGTATCTTTTAATCAGTTGTAATTTGCTCTCCAAATCTGAACCCAAATACATACCAACAGCATAAGCACCTATAAAATAAAGCATCGTTTCAATTTTTAAAGTATATTCTGTTAGTACTTGAATACGAGATACAAAAAGTGGCATTATCATTATAAAAAAGAAAAACGCCGTAGTTAAAGCATTCATTCTTTGAAGAAATTCTAAAAGAGGAGTTACTATATAAAGAACTATCAAAACCGGAATATACCAAAGCGCAAAATTAGCTTTTCCAAATATGAGATTTTTAAAAACTTTTGAAGCGTAGTAACCAATTCCGTCTTGAAAATTTGATACGTAATCAAATTTAATTTTAATAAGCGTTAGTACTAACGTCACAAAAACATAAGGCAATACAATATTTTTAAGCTTACTTATATAAAACTTATAATATCCTTTTGGTTTCAAAACTCTTGAAAACAGCAAACCAGAAATAATGGCAAAGTAAATCGTACTATCATGATAAAAGATTTCACTTATTATAATAATAGGTGCACTTTCATCAAAAGTGCCATAGGCTGCTATAAATGCAGCAGCTACCGCATGTCCCAAAACAATTTTTAAAATTGCTAAAGCTCTAAAACTATGTAGGTAGCCTAAAAATACAGGTGACTTAATCTTAGTTTCTTTCAATAGTTAAGGTGTAAAGTCATACTAACTCTAAATTAATTTGCAGTTATACATTATGAAACTAAACTATTTTATATGAAAATCAAAATAATACAATTTTGAAACTTTCATCTAATACAATCATAAATTGAAAATATGTATGATGTTATATAACACTTGAAGTCTGGAAAACAGGTCTTTGAACAGCTTACTATAGACTTTGTAACCATTCGTATAGTCTATCAGTCCAATGTTCTAAACGACCTCGGCCTAAGGCCAAACCAAATCCATGTCCACCGTGAGGATATACATGCAGTTCAGCTTCTATACCTTTATTCTTCAACTCCTGATATAATTGCAAACTGTTTTCAATAGGTACTCCATGATCGTCTTCAGCATGCACAATAAACGTTGGTGGTGTATTTTTGGTTACCCGTAATTCATTGGAAAATTGGTTTACTAAATCCTTACTTGGATTTTCTCCCAACAAATTAGTACGCGAACCCTTATGAGTGTAATCTAGCTTCATAGTAACCACAGGATAGATTAAAGCCATAAAATCAGGCCGTGCAGAAATGGTATCGATAGCTGCCTCCTTAAAATGATTTGGCGAATCAAATTGAGTCCCTAAAGTTGATGCCAAATGACCTCCTGCTGAAAAACCAATAACTCCAATTTTATTGGGGTTTATGTTCCACTTTTCTGCTTGCGAACGCACAATCCGTATAGCACGTTGAGCATCTTGCAAAGGTGCCTCATAAGACACTTTTACCGATTTAGAATTTGGCAATCTGTATTTTAAAACAAAAGCTGTAATGCCTTTAGAATTAAACCATTTTGCAATATCTGTTCCTTCCCAATCGTATACAACATATTGATAACCGCCGCCCGGACAAATAATAACGGCTTTTCCAGTAGCATTTCTTTTGGTTGGTAAAAAAACTTCTAAAGTAGGTTTTTGCACTAACGAAATTCTCTTACTATCTGTATTTTTTACAATTTCTTTCTCATCTGAATTTTGACTATTGGGAACTCCTTCACCCCACAACGGAATAATATCATATTGCGCTAAACAGTTTAGCATAGTGAAAGTTAAGAAAAAACTTAAAACTCTTTTTTTTAATGACATTCCTTATTTTTTTTAATTAAAAAGAACTCTTATCAAATAAAAAAGTTACAAACTCAACCTATTTAATAGGAGTATTAAGCTTTTTTTCCTCTAACAAAATAGTCTAAAGAAAATTTCCCTCCTCCAAAAGCAAAAAGTATTATATATAATACTAAGTACAAAATGGCCAATTCTTTTCTGTCAATGGGATCTGCTCCATGAACAATAAATACTGCCACAAACATAGTAATCATCAACGGTATTGAGGCCAATCTTGTAAACAGTCCTAAGCCGATTAAAATTGAACATAAAAATTCAGCAAAAACCGTAAGAATTAAAGAGAGTGTCACTCCAATACCTAAAGGGTCTGCAAATTGTATCTCGCCTCCTGCTAATAATTCGGTTAATTTAGGATACCCGTGATTAAGCATTAATAAGGCAACAGCCAATCGAGCAATAAGCAATACTGCACCTACAGTATTCTGGTTTGAAATGGATTTTGAAAATGCATTCATATTTTTTTAATAAAAATTTGGACTAAAGAAACAAATTAATTCGCAATCGTAAAACAATCTACGAAGGAAACTTATCTCTAATTTTATCTAAGCACAAATTATGAATACTTCCTACATGCGTATGCTTTTTAGATGTATCTGGCACATACGTACCATCTTGAACTTGCCCGCCAATTTTTTGATAGGCTTCTCGAAATGTCTGTCCTTCAACCACCAAGGTATTAATATTATCAACCGTAAACAGGTATTTATACAAATCGCTATGGATATCAATATCTTTAACGATGATTTGCTGAATGGAATAATTAAAAATATCAAGAATATCTTTAACCTCTTCAAAGGCTGCAATTACATTTTCTTTTAGCAATTGAAAATCCCTATGATAACCACTTGGTAAATTGTTGGTTATTAAAATCATTTCGCTCTGGAGGGCTTGTATCTTATTACATTTTCCTCTAATTAATTCAAAAACATCTGGATTCTTTTTATGAGGCATAATGCTGCTTCCGGTTGTTAATTCATCTGGAAAAGATACAAAGCCAAAATTCTGGCTCATGTACAAACAGGTATCCATCGCAAATCTTGACATCGTGTTACACAAACCTCCTAAGGCCGCAGCAATAGTACGCTCATTTTTACCTCGTGCCATTTGTGCTGCAACAACATTATATTTTAGAGTTGCAAAATCCATTTCTTTAGTTGTTAACTCTCTGTCTATTGGAAAAGAGCTTCCATAACCAGCGGCAGAACCTAATGGGTTTTGATCTACCGTTTTAATAGCTGCATTTAACAAATAAACATCGTCTATTATCAATTCGGCATAAGCAGAAAACCACAAACCAAACGAAGATGGCATGGCAACTTGTAAATGCGTATAGCCAGGTAAAACTTTGCCTTTGTATGTTTCGGCTAAATCTAAAAGCGTATCAAAAAATACTTTTGTTTTTTCTTTAACAACCCCTAAGTTTTCTTTGTAATATAAATGAAGTGCTACTAAAACTTGATCATTTCTGGAACGTGCGGTATGAATTTTTTTCCCAACATCACCTAAGGTCGTTGTTAACTCATATTCGATTTTTGAATGCACATCTTCAAACTGTGGGTCGATTACAAACTCTCCATCTTCAATTTCATTTTCTAAAACTTGTAAACCTCCTAACAATTGTTCTAGCTCTATAGTGGTAAGAATACCAATTTTATGGAGCATTTTAGCATGCGCTTTTGAAGCAATTACATCATACTTCGCAATGTGAATATCAATTTCCCTATCGTTCCCAACAGTAAATTGCTCTATTTTTTTGTCTATTGATATGCCTTTGTCCCAGAGTTTCATTTTAAATTTCTGCGAAGGTAGAAATCTCCACCTCCATTTTTAATTAATCTTTATTTTTAAACCTATCATCAGATTATAAATCCTTAATAGGTATTTTCTATTAATAAGATTCCTGCCTACGCAGGAATTATTACTCGATTTAACAATTCAACATAAATCTTGATACCTTCTTCAATTTCATTTATATAAATAAATTCATCTGCTGAATGTGAGCGTGTGCTATCTCCTGGCCCTAATTTTAAGCTAGGGCAAGACAACACCGCTTGGTCTGATAAAGTTGGCGAGCCATAGGTTGTTCTACCTATTTCTATTCCAGCAACTACTAACGGATGATCCATAGGAATTGATGATGAGTTTAATCGCAAACTGCGTGGTATTATACTATCACACGGTGATTTTTCTTGAAGAATTTCCGCGATTTCTGCATTGGTATAGGCATCGTTTACACGTACATCTATCACTAAATCTACATCGGCCGGCACCGCATTGTGTTGCGTTCCTGCTTTAATCTGGGTAACTGTTAATTTTACATCTCCTAAGGCTTCAGAGCCTTTTTCAAACTTAAAATCTTTAAACCACTGCAACACTTTTATCGAGTTATAAATACAGTTGTTATCGTTTGGATGTGCTGCATGACTTGGTGTTCCCATTACTTTAGCATCAAAAACCACTAAGCCTTTTTCAGCCACTGCAAGATTCATTAATGTTGGTTCTCCAACAATGGCTACATCAACTTTGGGAATGATTTTAAGCATACTGTTTAGCCCATCTGGACCGCTATTTTCTTCTTCTGCAGAAGCAACCAAAATCAAATTATACTTTAAATTTTCTTGATTGTAAAAATAAGTAAATGTTGCTATTAATGATACTAAACAACCTCCTGCATCATTACTACCTAACCCAAATAACTTACCGTCTTCCACAATGGCTTTAAAAGGATCTTTGGTGTATGCCGAATTTGGTTTTACCGTATCATGATGCGAATTCAACAATAAGGTTGGTTTACTTTTATCGAAATATTTATTAATAGCCCAAACGTTATTTTTTGTGCGTTTGTAATCTACATTATAGCGTTTTAGCCAAGTTTCAATATGCAATGCGGTTTGGTCTTCTTCTGTTGAAAAAGATTGCGTTTCTATTAATTGCTTTAAAAGCGAAATGGCGTCGTTTGTTAATTCCTGTATCGTCATTTTATAAGGTTATTCTTGTAAAATTATCATTTTCTTGCGTGAGCATCGCTGTATTTCCCATATTTATGGTTTTAACACCGTGTTTTAAAGCATCAAAACAGTTTTCTAACTTAGGAAGCATGCCATCAGCAATAATTTTGTCTTCCAAAAGCTGCTTGTATAATTTTGAATCGATATGTTTTATGACCGAATTTTTATCGTTAATATCTTTTAAAACACCTTTTAATTCAAAACAATAATATATTGATGTTTCGTACAGATTGCTCATTCCTACAGCAACTTGCGATGCGATAGTATCGGCATTGGTGTTTAATAACTGACCATTTCCGTCATGTGTAATGGCGCAAAAAACAGGTGTAAAATCGGCTTTAATCAATTTATCTATGGAATTGTGGGCTACATTTTTAACATCGCCTACAAAACCAAAATCAATGTCTTTTACAGGTCTTTTATCTGAAGCTATTGAATTAGCATCAGCTCCTGTTAAGCCAATGGCATCTACTTGCAACGCTTGAAGTTGTGCTACGATGTTTTTGTTGACCAAGCCGCCATACACCATTGTAATCACTTCTAAAGTTTCAGCATCGGTAATGCGTCTACCATTGACCATTTTAGACTCTATTCCTAATTTTGAAGACATACTAGTAGCACGTTTTCCACCACCATGTACCAAAATTTTCTTTCCTTCTAAGTTGGCGAACAGTTTTAAAAAGGCTTTTAAAGACAGCTCATCTTCAATGATGTTGCCTCCTATTTTGACTATGGATAGTTTTTCCATTTATAATTTAATTTGTCATTACGAGGAGTTTCCAACGAAGTAATCTATTCCTATTGAGAGATTGCTTCAATCGTTCCTCTTTCTCAATGACGTTATCTAATTACTTTAGTTTCCAATATTTTTTTAAGCACTAATTGTGCTGCATACGTTCTATTATTAGCTTGTTGTATAACAATCGAGCTATCACTATCTAAAACGGCATCTTCCACAATCACGTTTCGTCTTACAGGTAAGCAATGCATGAATTTAGCATCACCTAATTTTTCTTTGGTTATCATCCAATTCGGGTCTGTACTTAACACTTTTCCGTAATCATTGTAACTACTCCAATTTTTCACATAAACAAAATCAGCATCTTTAAAAGCTTCATCTTGATTATGGATTATAGGTGTGTTTCCTGTAATTTCAGGATTTAAATTATAACCTTCAGGATTAGCAATCACAAACTCAACCTCCATTTTTTGCATGGCTTGTACAAAACTGTTGGCTACGGCATGTGGCAACGCTTTTACATGAGGTGCCCAACTTAAAACCACCTTTGGTTTTGTTTTTTTAGAATATTCTGAAATGGTAATCGCATCGGTCAGCCCTTGTAATGGGTGTCCTATGGCACTTTCCATATTAACGATTGGCACAGAGGCGTATTTTTTAAATGCATTGATAACTTGCTCGCTCTCATCCAATTTCTTATCAGTCAACGTTGGAAACGCTCTTACGGCAATAATATCGCAATATTGAGAAACAACTGCAGCGGCTTCCTTAATATGCTCTGCCGTATTACCGTTCATAACAGTACCATCTCCAAACTCAATGCCCCAAGCATCGCCAGAAACATTCATTACAATAGGATCCATTCCTAAATTTAACGCTGCCTTTTGCGTGCTTAACCGTGTACGCAAACTGGAATTAAAAAACAATAACCCAATGGTTTTATGCAGACCAAGGGTTATATATTTTAACGGATTTGCTTTTAATGCTTTAGCTTCCTCAATCCATGAATGGATGTTATCTATATCGTGTATGGAGGTGTAATGTTTCATGTATTAATATTTATTTTATTTTGGTAAATGGCACTTTACCTTTCATGGCATTGACCATAAAATTATCTTCCAGTCCGTTTACAATCCACGTTTCTATATTTGCTTTTTTGGTAACCGACGCCGCTTCAATTTTAGACTGCATGCCACCACTTCCATGTTTTGATTTTGAACTGACAACCTCTTTTAAAAGTTCTTCAAAATCTTCAACTACTTCAATGGTTTTTGGTGCGTTACTTTCAATGGACTCTTTGGTATAAATCCCGTTGGTGTTTGTTGCAATGATGAACAGATCGGCTTTTAAAAGTGATGCCGTTAAGGCTCCTAATTTATCATTATCGCCAAACTTAATTTCATCGGTAGCTACCGTATCATTTTCATTGATGATTGGAATATAATTATTGTTAACCAAAACATTAATGGTGTTCATAATATTTGTTCTGCTTTGCTCTCTTTCAAAATCTGAATACGACAACAAGCATTGTGATGTCAACAAACCCGCCTCTCTAAAAATCTCTTGATAAATACGAATTAAATGTGGCTGCCCAATAGATGCCAACGCTTGTTTTACAAACAATTCTTTTCGCTTGCTTTCTAGCTTTACAAACTGCTTGGCTACGGCAATCGCGCCAGAACTCACAATAATAAACTCACAAGTATCTTGTAAAGATGCTATTTGATTAGCAATATCCTCAATCTTACCTCTTGAAATATTATCAGTTTCTTTGGTAAGCGTGTTTGAGCCAATCTTAAGTAAAATGCGCTTTTTTTTGTTCACCTAATTATCGTATTTGTCCGTTTCCATAAATGTACCATTTATTGGTTACCAAATGCTGTAATCCAATAGGGCCTCTTTGATGTAATTTATCGGTGCTAATGGCCAACTCGCCTCCCAAACCTAACTGGCTTCCATCTGTAAATCGCGTTGAGGCATTATGATAAACTGCAGCGTTATCTACATTTTCCATAAACACTTTAGCTACAGCCTCATTTTTAGTAATGATTGATGATGAATGGCCTCCAGAATATTTATTAATCATAGCTATAGCATCTTCGTTAGAACTAATTTCTGCTATAACTATTTTAAAGTCTAAAAACTCTTGATACCAAATATCATCAGATTCAATTGGTGCAACACCTTCATATTTTGAAATAGCTTCATCTCCTAAAATCTCTACATCAAATTCTTTAAGTTTAGAAATTAATGTTTTGATGAATGCCTCTTTATTTGGAAGATTTTTATCAATCAACACTTTATCCAAAGCATTACAAGCTGAAATTTTTGCTGTTTTTGCATTGACAATAACATCTAAGGCTATTTTAGTATCTGCTTCCTTTTCAACAAACACAAAATTGTTTCCACGTCCACTAATGATTACTGGACACGTAGCATGTTGTTTTACAAAAGCAATTAAACGTTCTCCGCCTCTTGGCACAATTAAATCTACTTTTTGAGTTGGGTTTTCTAAAAACGCTTGTGTTTCTGTTCTGTCGAATTGCAAATATTCTACCCAATCTGTTGAAATGTCATTGTCCTTTAATGCTTGATGCCACAGGTCAACAATTTTTAAATTGGATTTTGTTGATTCTTTTCCGCCTTTAAGCAATATTTTGTTTCCAGATTTAAACGCAATACCAGCCGCTTCAACAGTTACATCTGGGCGAGATTCGTAAATAATCAAAACAGTTCCAAACGATGCTGTTTTATTATAGACTTGCATCCCATTTTCGTGTTTAAAACTAAACCGTTCTACGCCCACTGGGTCATCTTGCGATGCCAAGTGAGTTACGGATTTTATCATTTCATCTACTTTAGAATCGTCTACTTTTAAACGATCGTACATAGAAATGTCTTCTCCTTTATAATTTTCTAAATCTGTTTTATTGATACTTATTATCGCATCCCTTTCTTGTTCTAATAGTGTTGCCATTTTAAGCAACACTTTATTTCTCCATTCAATTGATAGTAATGTATTCATTTTTTAAATTTTTATAATGCCTTTCTTAATGCTTCAAAAAACTGGTCAACATGCTTTTTTTGAATACTAAGTGGTGGCAATATTCTTATTAATTTTTTGTTTGATGCACCACCCGTGAATATGTGATGCTCGTAAATTAGTTTTTTTCTAAGTTCAGCTATTTCAAAATCAAATTCCAAACCAAGCATTAAGCCTTTACCCTTAATGTTTTTTATTTCTGGAATTGTTGACGCTTTTGAAATGAAATATTCTGAAACCTCATTCACGTTTTTAATTAAATGCTCTTCTTCTAAGGTATTTAAAACCACCAAGCCAGCAGCACAAGCCAAATGATTGCCTCCAAATGTGGTTCCTAACATACCATATTTAGCTTCAATGCTTGGATGAATTAAAATGCCTCCAATTGGAAATCCGTTGCCCATACCCTTTGCTATAGAAATCACATCAGGCGTTACCTTATAATATTGAAAAGCAAAGAACTTACCTGAACGCCCATAACCTGCTTGCACTTCATCAGCAATAAAATAGGTGTTGTTTGCTTTACAAAGTTTATCAACTTGCTCGAAAAACTCAGCAGTTCCTTGGTCCAATCCTCCAACACCTTGAATAAACTCAACGATAACGGCACAAACATCTCCTTTTTCTAATTCTTTTTTGACACCATCAATATCATTCAATGCTAAAAAAGTAACCTGTTGTTGCGCATTAATTGGAGCTACAATATTTTTATTATCGGTTGCCGCTACAGCCGCCGATGTACGACCGTGAAATCCGTTGTTAAAAGCAATAACGCGTGATTTTCCTGTTTTAAACGAAGCTAATTTTAAAGCATTTTCATTGGCTTCTGCACCAGAATTACACAAAAATAGTTGATAGCCTTTACAGTCAGACAAAGTTTCAATTTTATTAGCAAGTTCGACTTGCAACGGATTTTGAATTGCATTGGAATAAAATCCAAGCGAAGAAACCTGATTGGTAACAGCCTTAACATAATTGGGGTGTGAATGCCCAATAGAAATTACGGCATGTCCTCCATAAAGGTCTAAATATTCAACTCCTGCATCGTCGTAAACGTGCATATCTTTTCCAGATACTGGAGTGACATTGTATAATGGATAAACGTCAAATAATGGCATGTTAATTCTTTTTAATTTGATTAATTTTTTCAAATGAAGCCACGATACCTTGTATTAAGGCTGAGCTTAGTCCTTGGTGTTCCATAGCATTTAAACCTTCAATAGTACAACCACTTGGTGTTGTTACACGATCTATTTCTTGTTCTGGGTGTCTTCCAGATTCAATTAACAAACTGGCAGCTCCAAAACAGGTTTGTGTTGCCAACTCATGTGCTTGTTCTGCTTCAAAACCTAATTGTATAGCACCTTGCGTCGTAGCACGAACCAAACGCATCCAGAAAGCAATACCGCTAGCACAAATTACGGTTGCGGCTTGCACTAAATCTTCAGGAATTACCATGGTTGTTCCTAATTGGTTAAATATAGTTTGAGCCATATCTACCTTATCCTGTGCTTGTTTATTAGCTGCAATACACGTCATGGATTTTCCAATAGAAATAGCTGTATTAGGCATCACTCTAATAATATTTTTATCGTTTCCAATAATGCCTTCAATTCGTGCAATATCAACTCCTGCGGCCACAGAAATAATTACATGTTCATTAGTTATTTTAGGCGCAACACTTTCTAAAACCCCATTAATATGTTTGGGTTGTAAAGCAAAAATAACCATGTCTGATTTTTCAACGGCTAAAAGGTTATCATTGGTAACCGTAACGTTAGAATGCTCCTCAAAACTCTTAACTGCCGATGTGTTTTTATCACTTAAAAACAACGATGCAAACGTATTATTTTTAATCAGTCCTTTTGCAATTGAACTTCCTAAATTACCTGTTCCTATAATGGCTATTTTCATATTCTTGTTTTTAAAAATAGGTTGCTTTTAATTGTAATCCTTGAGTCTCTTCAAATCCAAACATCAAATTCATGTTTTGAACCGCTTGACCTGATGCTCCTTTTAATAAATTATCTATAATACTTGTTATTAATAATTTATTATCATGCTTATACAAATGAATCAAACATTTATTAGTGTTTACCACTTGCTTTAAATGTAAAACTTCGTCTGAAACAAACGTAAATTTAGCGTCTTGATAAAACGATTTATACATATTTTTTGCTTCTTCAAGAGTTCCTTCAAAATCTGTATATGCTGTTGCGAAAATTCCTCTAGAAAAATCTCCTCTATTAGGCATAAAAATAATTTCTGAAGAAAAACTGTCTTGCAACTGCTTAACCGATTGATTGATTTCTCCTAAATGCTGATGCGTAAAAGGCTTATAATACGAAAAATTATTGTCTCTCCAAGTAAAATGAGTAGTTTCTGATAAAGACGTACCTGCTCCCGTGGCTCCCGTAACTGCGTTTACGTGTACATCATTATTTACTAAATGATGATCTGCCAACGGCAGTAAAGCTAATTGAATCGCAGTTGCAAAACAACCTGGATTGGCAATATAACTCGCACTTTTAATAACGTCTCTTTGTAATTCTGGCAGACCATAAACAAAGGGTTTACCTTCAAAAACCTTGTCCTTTTCTAATCTGAAATCATTTCCTAAATCAATAATCTTAGTGTGCTTAGAAAACGTATTGTTTGATAAAAACTTAACAGAATTACCATGACCTAAACACAAAAATAATACGTCAACATCAGGGTTAATAGTATCAGTAAATTTCAAACTTAAACTACCCTCTAAATCTTGATGCACTTTACTAATATTGTTACCTGCATTTGATGTACTGTAAACAAAATTAATATCTGCTTCAGGATGAAACATTAACAGTCTAATTAGTTCTCCAGCCGTGTAACCTGCGCCTCCTATAATGCCAACTTGTATCATGTTTTAAGAATTATTTACTTGTTGATAAATTTTATTTTGATTACCTAAAATTTTGATAAACCCTTTAGCGTCTTCAGGTGTCCAACCTTTGCTTTCTTCACCATAACTAGCAAACTTAGAACTCATTAAATCATGCTTAGAAACAATACCGTCTAACGAGAAATGGTATGGTTTTAAGCTTACCATTACATCTCCGCTCACTTTATCTTGACTACTTTGCAAGAAGGCTTCCATATCTCTCATTACCGGATCTAAATATTGCCCCTCGTGTAAATGCATACCGTAGAAACTTGCTATATAGTCTTTATGTTGTAACTGCCATTTAGTAAGTGTATGCTTTTCTAATAAATGATGTGCTTTTATAATAATTAAAGCTGCTGCAGCTTCAAAACCTACACGCCCTTTGATACCAACAATGGTATCGCCTACATGAATATCTCTACCAATAGCATAAGCCGATGCTAAATTATTCAGAACCTCAATATTCATTTCAGGATCATTTTTAACACCGTTTATGGCTACCAACTCACCTTTTTCAAAAGTTAGTTTAACTTTCTCTTCTTCTGTATGTTTTAATTGAGATGGATACGCTTCATTAGGCAATGGCTTTTCAGAAGTTAATGTTTCTTGTCCGCCAACACTCGTCCCCCAAAGTCCTTTATTGATAGAATATTTAGCTTTCTCCCAAGACATATCAATTCCATTTGCCTTTAAATAATCTATTTCCTGTTGTCTTGTTAACTTTTCATCTCGGATGGGTGTGATGATTTGAATTTCTGGAGCAAGCGTTTGAAAAATCATATCAAATCGTACCTGATCGTTTCCTGCACCTGTGCTTCCATGAGCAATATATTTGGCTCCTATACTTTTAGCATATTCCACTATTTCAATAGCTTGAATAATACGTTCTGCACTTACAGATAATGGATAGGTATTGTTTTTTAATACATTACCAAACA
The DNA here is from genome assembly GCA_050300615.1 of Flavobacteriaceae bacterium. GTDB lineage: Bacteria > Bacteroidota > Bacteroidia > Flavobacteriales > Flavobacteriaceae > Yeosuana. Next base: position 33,620 of record JBNKYB010000064.1, read on the forward strand.
CCAAAAACTTAATTACTTTTTGATAAAAAGAAGGTACCGCATTGATGTTTTTATAGGTTGAAACGCCCATCTTATAAGCATTGGCCTCAATGTTATCTATCTCTGTTTGAGTAAACCCACCTGTATTAACACTTACTGCATGAACATCATACTCTTTAGATAAACTTACGGCACAATATGATGTATCTAACCCACCACTATAAGCTATTACTAATTTTTTTGTTGAACTCATTTTTTATCTTTTTTTAAAAACATGGTTTCTTTGATATGCTTTAATCTTTGAAACACTTTTGTTTGTATTGGTTTATTTTTATTATTCTTTTTCACATTAGGATCATAAAGCATCCCTGTACACAAACACATTTTTCTATTGGTTCGTGTTAACACATCGTAATTCTTACATGTTTGGCAACCGTCCCAAAACGTTGGGTCATCAGTTAGTTCTGAAAATGGTACTGGGCGATATCCTAAATCGGTATTCATTTTCATAACCGCAAATCCTGTAGTGATACTAAATACTTTAGCATCAGGAAATTTATTTCGGGAATGCTGAAATACTTTGTGTTTTATTTTCTTTGCTAAACCAGCATTTCTGTAATCTGGATGCACAATTAAACCTGAATTAGCCACAAATTTACCATGACCCCATTTTTCTATATAGCAAAAACCAGCAAACCTTTCACCATCTAGAGCTATAACGGCATTACCATTTTCCATTTTAGTGGTAATATATTCTGGTGTACGCCTTGCTATACCTGTTCCTCTCACTGCTGCAGACTCAGCAATGGTCTCGCAAATAATTTCAGCATATTTGCTATGTGATTTATCAGCAATTACAATGTTCATGTATTGTATTGATTTTTATTAAAAATTAATGTTTTTCGTTTAGAATACAGAACCGGACTCACCTAGTTCTAAAAAAATAGAAGTCACCCTTACGGGCGGCGGGGAAAAACTTGACACATAAAGTAGTGGTTTATTGACCGACTAATTATATTTTGAAATGCTATGAATGAATATTTGTACACTATATGAAAATTAAAATTACGTTTTGGTTTTACTTCTAAATATTGGATTAGAAACAGCGGCGATTGCGCGTGGGCAAACCTTGTGCAGAACAACGAATTTTATTTTTTAATGTTTTCATATTGTAAAACTATAATTTTATTTAATAGGACTTATAAAAAGACATCATTTTTTTTAAAAAATTATCAATACATATTCAAAAATAAAAATTTGTTATGAATAATGCATTTATTTGGAAAACAAGCTAATAATATATAAAAAGGGAATCCAAATTAAATTCCCTTTTTATATGATTTTTGGCAACTACAAGATATAATCTGTGCTAATAAAATTAGACGTCTTTTTATCTAATAATTCCTCCAAAATAGCATTGTTGTATTCATTATCTTTTGATGCCACAAAAGTTCTTATAGAAAAAGACCTTAAGGCATCGTGAACACTCAATGTGCTAAATGCAGAATCTTTTCTTCCTGTAAATGGATACACATCTGGCCCACGTTGACAAGAACTATTTAAATTAACACGACAAACTAAGTTAACCAATGTATCAATTAACGGCGCTAATGTATTTACGTTTTTTCCAAAAACACTTACTTGCTGACCATAGTTAGATTCTGCCATATCATCTAAAGGTTCTTCAATATGCGTAAAAGGCAATACTGGAATTACTGGTCCAAATTGCTCTTCTTTAAACACACGCATCTCTTTAGTTACAGGGTATAAAACAGCAGGGTAAATATAATTTTCAGTCATTACACCACCTTTTTCATTTATAATTTTTGCACCTAATTCTTTAGCATCATCTATTAATTCTTTAATGTAAGCTGGTTTTCCTTTTTCTGGAAGTGGTGTTAATTTTACTCCTTGTTCCCATGGATTTCCAAACTTAAGAGCATCTACCCGTTGTGCAAATCGCTTATTAAATTCGTCAACAATATCTTTATGAACATACAATACTTTTAAAGCTGTACAACGCTGACCATTAAATGATAAAGTTCCTGCGATACATTCGTCAATAGCTAAATCTAAATCAGCATCTGGCAATACAATCGCTGGGTTTTTAGCTTCTAAACCTAACACCAATCGTAACCTATTTTTCTTCGGATGAATTGTTTGTAAAGCATTCGCAGACGTACTGTTTCCTATTAGCGCCAACACATCTACCTTTCCTGTTTCCATAATTGGTGATGCTACTGCCCGACCTCTACCAAATATGATGTTCACAACTCCTTTTGGAAAGCTTTTTTGAAAAGCTTCCATTAATGGCGCAATAAGTAAAACTCCATGTTTGGCTGGTTTAAATATGGCTGTATTTCCCATGATTAAAGCCGGAATAAGCAAACAAAACGTTTCGTTAAGCGGATAGTTATAGGGGCCTAAACACAACACAACACCAAGTGGGCCTCGTCTTATATGCGCATAAATACCGTCGCTTTTATTAAACTTAGCACTATCACGATCCATCTGCTTGTAATCTTCAATCGTATCGTAGATGTAATCAACCGTTCTATCAAATTCCTTTTCCGAATCAGGTAAATTTTTACCTATTTCCCACATTAGTAATTTAACAACCTCTTCCCGCTTAGTTTTCATCATTTCAACAAAAGTTTCCATACACTTAATTCGGTCTGAAACTTTCATTGTTGGCCATAAACCTTGACCTCTATCATAAGCTGTCATGGCGGAATCTAAAACCTCCAAAGCTTCTTGCTTTCCTTGGTTTGGAATGCTCCCTAATAAGGTTGGTTTATAATCCTTTGTTGAAGAAATTGTTGAGTAAATATTTGAAGTTTCACCCTGCCATTTTTTTAATTCTCCAGACACTAAATACGTATTTTGGTGTAAAAGAGAATCAATTTTATAGGCTTCTGGGATTTCTGAAAATGATGTATTCATAAATTAAATTATATATTTTAATGTTAATGCTAATATACTCATATTTCTTATCCGATTTTTGCTTTAAGAGGTTTAATATTTAAAAAATAACGTATTTTTAACGTATTAATTACTTGAAAACAAATTACTTACAACGAAAACGTTTTCGACTAATAATTCGAAATAGAAAAGATGAAAATTAGATAATTATACCAAAAACTGAAACAAATCTGGTTTATTATTAAGGTAGTCACCATAGAAATTATGGCGTTTCATTCGACTTATTAAAGGCTCTAAATCTTCAGAAGATTTTAATACGATTCCAACGACGGCCGAACCATTTTCCCTATTCGTTTTTTTTGCATATTGAAAATAGGTTATATCGTCATTTTCGCCTAAAATTTCTACCACAAATTCTTTTAGTGCGCCAGCTCTTTGCGGGAACTTGACAATAAAATAATGTTTTAAATTAGCATATAAAAGGGCTCGTTCTTTAATTTCAGGTGTTCTAATTATGTCATTATTACTGCCACTAACTACACAAACTACATGCTTGTTTTTTATTTCCTCTGCATAAAAATCTAATGCCGACATACTTAAAGCACCTGCTGGTTCTACCACAATAGCATCTTTGTTATAAAGTTCTAAAATGGTTTCGCATACTTTTCCTTCTGGAACGGTAATCATGTCATGTAAATATTCTTTACAAACATTAAATGTTAAATCACCAACACGTTTTACAGCCGCACCGTCAACAAATTTTTCAATATGGTCTAGTTCGGTATTTTTATTGTTCTTTATGGAAACCGACATAGAAGGCGCTCCTTCTGGTTCTACTCCAATAATTTTTGTACTAGGAGATAACTGACTAAATACAGCAGATAAACCAGCAGCTAGACCGCCGCCGCCAACAGGAATAAAAATATAATCGATAGGCTTTTTAGATTGTTCTAATAATTCTAAACCAATAGTCGCCTGTCCTTCAATAACTTTTTCATCATTAAACGGATGAATAAATGTTTTCTTTAATTGGTCACATTCTTTCATGGCTGCATGGTACGCATCATCATACGTATCGCCATGAAGAATAATATCAATATAGTCTTCACCAAACATTTTAACCTGTTCCAATTTTTGATTGGGTGTAGGTACCGGCATAAAAATAGAGCCTTTAATTTTTAATAATTTACAAGATAAAGCAACCCCTTGTGCATGATTTCCAGCACTTGCACAGACCACTCCACTTTTTGCTTGTTCTTTGGTTAAAGAGCTTATTTTGTTATAGGCACCCCTAATTTTATATGAACGCACTTGTTGCAAATCTTCTCTCTTTAAAAGAACAGTTGCATTAAAATACTTCGAGTATCTAAGGCTTACACTTAATGGCGTAACTTCTGAAACCTCTTTTATAATATTTGCAGCTGCTTGAACATTTTCAATACTCGGAAAATAAGTGTTCTCTTTTCTACTCATTGCCTTACTTTTTTTAAGCATATTATTAAAAACAAAACCTGTCCTGCAAAACGGCAAGACAGGTTTATACACAAATGTGCTATCTAGTTTATTTAGTGGTTCTCTTTTAAACTATGGGTTTCATAGCCGTCATAGAAGCTCTTAAGAATGCTCCTATTTTTTCAACAGGATGCTCTCTTAATGCTTTATTTACTTGAATTAGTTTGGCATTATCAACACCTTTACCGTTGTCTTTTGCGTATGCTTTTCCTATAACATCGGTATCTATTTTCTTCATAAAATCTGCTAATAATGGTTTACATGCATGGTCAAATAAATAACAGCCATATTCCGCAGTATCAGAAATAACACTATTCATTTCATATAACTTACGTCTTGCAATAGTATTTGCTATAAGAGGAGTTTCGTGTAATGATTCGTAGTAAGCAGACTCATCAATAATTCCAGAATCTGTCATGGCTTCAAATGCCAATTCAACACCAGCTCTTACCATAGCTACCATTAACACACCATTGTCATAATACTCTTGTTCCGAAATTTCAACATCTCCAGCAGGTGTTTTTTCAAATGCTGTTTCAGCTGTCTCTGCTCTCCATGTTAAAAGTTTTTTATCATTATCGGCCCAATCTGCCATCATTCCGCTTGAGAAGTTTCCTTCCATAATATCGTCCATGTGCTTTTGGAACAACGGACGCATGATGTCTTTTAACTCTTCAGATAATTCAAATGCTTTAATTTTTGCAGGATTAGAAAGTCTGTCCATCATATTGGTGATTCCACCATATTTTAAACCTTCAGTAACAGTTTCCCAACCATATTGAATTAATTTTGAAGCATATCCTGGCTCAATACCTTTTTCAATCATCTTATCAAAACAAAGGATGGACCCTGTTTGCAACAAGCCACAAAGAATGGTTTGTTCTCCCATTAAATCTGACTTCACCTCGGCAACAAAAGAAGATGCTAACACACCAGCTCTATCACCTCCAGTAGCAGCCGCATAAGCTTTTGCTTGTGCCCAACCTTTTCCTTCTGGATCATTTTCTTCGTGAACAGCAATTAATGTAGGAACACCAAAACCTCTTTTATATTCTTCTCGCACTTCTGTACCTGGACATTTAGGTGCCACCATGATTACGGTAAGATCTTTACGAATTTGAGTCCCTTCTTCAACGATATTGAATCCATGAGAATACGATAAAGTTGCCCCTTGTTTCATTAAAGGCATTACTGCCTTAATTACACTTGTATGTTGCTTATCAGGTGTTAGGTTTAATACTAAATCGGCTGTTGGAATTAACTCTTCATACGTTCCTACTTTAAAACCATTTTCTGTCGCATTTATAAAAGATTTACGTTTTTCTGCAATGGCTTCGGCACGTAAAGTATAAGAAATATCCAAGCCAGAATCTCTCATATTCAACCCTTGGTTTAATCCTTGTGCACCACATCCTACAATGACAATCTTTTTTCCTTTTAAAGCGTTAACGCCATCTTCAAATTCTGAAGATTCCATAAATCTACACTTCGATAATTGACTTAATTTATCTCTTAATGATAGTGTATTAAAGTAATTTCCCATTTCTTGTTTTTATTGATTATTGAATGCTATAAGCATTTCTGTTATTTTCATTTCGTCTTTAGTGACCGCTATTCTTCCTGAACGCACAAACTGCATAATACCAAATACATTTAAATCTCTTCTAAGTGCTTCAATTTCATGTCGTCTGCCCGATTTCTCCAACACAAAAAACTCTTTGTTCACGGTTACTATACGCGTATCACTCTCTTTTATAATGTTTTGAATTTGAGGCTCTTCAAACAATAAAGCGGACTTAATTTTGAACATACAAGACTCCGTAAAAATTGTTTCATCATCTGTATGATAATAAGCCCGAATAGTTTCTACTTGTTTTTCAATTTGTTTTACAATTTTTATGGCTTGGACTTCTGTCATATTAACCACAATAACAAATCTGTTTACACCTTCAATTTCAGACTGAGAGGTTGTTAAACTCTCAATATTCATGTGTCTACGTTGAAAAATTGCTGAAATTCGATTTAATAAACCAATATTATTTTCGGTATAAATCGATATGGTAAATGTTTTTATTTCTTCGTTCATTTTTTCTATCTAAAAAATTAACTTAATCTGATATCTGAAACCGATGCTCCTGACGGCACCATTGGGAACACATTGTCCTCTTTCTCTACACAAACCTCTAAGAAGTACGCATCTTTTGATTCAATCATCTCTTTTATGGCATCGGCTAAATCTTCACGTTTTTCAACGCGTTTGGCTGCTATATGATATCCTTTAGCAATGGTTACAAAATCTGGATTTATCATCTCTGTTGATGCGTAGCGTTTATCGAAAAACAATTGTTGCCATTGGCGTACCATTCCTAAAAACTCATTATTTAAAACAACTATTTTAACAGGCACCTTTGTTTGAAAAATAGTTCCTAATTCTTGAATGGTCATTTGGTAACCGCCATCTCCCGAAATAGAAATAACTTCTCTATCTGGTGCTGCCATTTTTGCTCCAATAGCAGCTGGAAGACCAAATCCCATGGTTCCTAAACCTCCTGACGTAATATTACTTTTAGTAACGTTAAAATCCGCATACCTACAAGCTATCATTTGGTGTTGACCTACATCAGAAACAATAGCTGCATTACCTTTGGTTTGAACATTAATTTGATTCAAAACTTCACCCATGGTTAATCCTTCTTTTGTAGGATGTATATCGTGTTTTATAACTTTTTCAAATTCAATTGCATATAAATCTTTAAACTCTTGAAGCCACTCAGAATGTGAATTTGCATTTAACAATGGTAAAAGACCCGCTAGACTAACTTTAGAATCTCCTAAAACGGCCACATCTGTTTTAACGTTTTTATCAATTTCAGATGGATCAATTTCAAAATGAATAACCTTTGCCTGTTTTGCGTAAGTATTTAAATCTCCCGTAACACGATCATCAAAACGCATTCCTATAGCAATGAGCACATCACATTCGTTAGTTAATTTGTTTGGCGCATAATTACCATGCATACCTACCATACCTATATTTAACGGATGTGAGGTTGGCAAAGCTGAAGCCCCTAAAATAGTCCAAGCCGCAGGAATACCAGTTTTTTCAATCACTGCTTTTAATTCTTCTTCTGCTTTTCCTAAAATAACACCTTGTCCCCAAACAATCATTGGTTTTTTGGCATGATTGATTAGTGCAGCAGCAGCTTCTAACGATTCTTGACTTGTTTTTGGTACTGGATTATAACTACGTATTCCGATACATTTTTTATATGAAAAATCGAATTCTTCAAACTGGGCATCTTTTGTAATATCGATTAAAACTGGTCCTGGTCTGCCGCTTTTAGCAATATAAAATGCTTTGGCTATTACTTCAGGAATCTCAGATGCTTTAGTTACTTGATGATTCCATTTCGTAACAGGAGTCGATATTCCAACAATATCTGTTTCTTGAAACGCATCACTACCTAATAAATGAGATGCTACTTGACCAGTGATACAAACAATAGGCGTAGAGTCTATTTGAGCATCTGCAATACCAGTGATTAAGTTGGTAGCTCCTGGACCTGATGTTGCCATAGCTACAGCCACCTTACCAGAAATTCTTGCATACCCTTGTGCTGCATGAATAGCTCCTTGCTCATGTCTTGTTAACACATGATGAATTTTATCTTTATACTTATATAGTTCATCATAAACAGGCATAATTGCACCTCCAGGATAACCATAAAGAACATTAACACCTTCTTCTAACAAGCATCTTATAATAGCTTCACTTCCTGTAATACGTTCCGTTTTTGTAGCCATTTTTTCTGATTTAATCTTTGTATCTGTATTCATACGTCTCACTTAAAATTCATCGGTAACGCATCCCCTAGATGCTGATGAAACGGTTTTTGCATATTTATATAAAACTCCTTTTTTATGTTTTAATTCTGGAGCAACCCACTTGGCTTTTCTCTCGGCGAGTTCCTCGTCTGAAATTAATACGTTAATAGAATTATCTTCTGCGCTAATTTTAATTTTATCACCTGTTTTTAGCAACCCAATGGCTCCACCTGATTGTGCTTCTGGAGTAATGTGCCCAACTACAAAACCGTGTGTACCTCCAGAGAAACGCCCATCGGTTATTAAAGCAACAGATTTACCTAAGCCTGCACCCATAATTAAAGATGTTGGTTTTAACATTTCTGGCATTCCAGGACCTCCTTTTGGTCCCACATAACGAATAACAACCACATCCCCTTTTTCTACTTCGCCATTTGAAATACCTGTGTTTGCAGCTTGCTCACCATCATATACAACTGCTTTGCCTTCAAACACCAAGCCTTCATTACCTGAAATTTTTGCAACAGCACCTTCAGTAGCTAGGTTTCCGTAAATAATTTGTAAGTTACCCGAAGACTTTAATGCTTTATCTTTTGGATATATTACATCTTGGTCGTTTTCAAACTTAAGAGGTTCTACATCTGCTAAATTTTCTGCCAATGTTTTTCCTGTTACGGTCATACAATCACCATGCAAAAAGCCATTATCTAATAAATATTTCATAACAGCTGGCGTACCACCAATTCCGTGAACATCTTCCATTAGGTATTTTCCGCTAGGTTTCAAATCTGCTATTAAAGGCGTTCTATCGCTCACGCGCTGAAAATCTTCTAAAGTAAAATCTATATCGGCAGCATGCGCAATAGCCAAGAAATGCAACACAGCATTTGTAGAGCCTCCTAGGGCGTTAACAAGTGCAATAGCATTTTCGATTGATTTTTTAGAAATAATATCTAAAGGTTTTAAATCTAATTCTAGAAGATTTTTTATGGCTATAGCTGTTCGCTCGCTTTCTGATAATTTATTCGGGTTTTCTGCAGGAATTGAAGAATTATAAGGCAATGAAAAGCCCATACATTCTATAGCCGAGGCCATTGTATTTGCAGTATACATACCACCACAAGCTCCCGCTCCTGGAATCGCTCTTTTTATAATTTCTTTATACTCGTCTTCACCAATCTCTCCTGCAACTTTTTGCCCTAAGGCTTCAAAAGCTGATACGATATTTAATTTTCTGCCTTTATAGTTTCCAGAGGCAATAGTACCTCCATACATCATAATAGAAGGACGATTTAAACGCAACATAGCCATTACAGCTCCAGGCATGTTTTTATCGCAACCTACAATACTAATTAGTCCATCGTAACTTTGGGCATTCATAACCGTTTCAATAGAATCTGCTATAATATCTCTTGAAACTAGTGAATAATTCATCCCTGAAGTACCCATAGAAATCCCATCTGAAACTCCAATGGTATTAAAACCTAAACCAACTAAACCAGCAATATTACATTCAATTTTAACCTGATCTTTTAAGCCATTTAAATGCATATTACATGGGTTTCCATCATACCCTGTACTTGCAATCCCTACTTGTGCCTTTTTCATATCTTCATCGCTCAAACCTACTGCATATAACATGGCTTGAGAGGCTGGTTGAGATTGATCTTGTGTTAGTCTTTTACTGTGTTTATTAAGTTCTTTCATGTATTAGTCTAGTTCTATTTTTTAAGATTCCTTTATTTTTAAAACAAGCCGTTTTTAAAATTAAGGTCGAAATTAATTTATTAGGTTTTTAATTATCTCATACAATCGTTTTCGAGGTTAAATTCACCATACATTAAAATGATTTAAAAAATTGATTTACAGTATTTTAATCTGTTATTTTTATGATGTTCAAATTGTAAAAAAAATCAATAAAAAAACCTTCCGTTTCGGGAAGGTTCTTTAAAACTTATTTATTTTTTAAAATACCGCCCCCTATCAATGCAATACAATGACAAGGACAATAATAGAAACGATATTAAAAAAGTGTGTTTTCATATTTACAAAGCAAATATTTATATTTTAAAATTAACATCCTAATTATTTGTGAAAAAAGTCAAAATTCACTTTGTATTCTTTTTATTTTTTTACTTTTGCATGAACAAACAATAGAGGAAAGATTTGACTGATTGCAACCTCTTATACTAAAGGTTTTTTTAGTGTAAATAAAAATGCTAAAGGCAGTGTAAACTTCCTTCGACGTTATCGTCAAATCTTCTACATAAATTTTATATTATGCCATATTTATTTACTTCAGAAAGTGTATCTGAAGGACACCCAGATAAAGTTGCCGATCAAATTAGTGATGCTTTAATTGATAACTTTTTAGCCTTCGACATTAATTCAAAAGTAGCCTGTGAAACGCTTGTTACTACGGGACAAGTAGTACTTGCTGGCGAAGTAAAATCTACTACGTATTTAGATGTTCAAAAAATTGCTAGAGACACGATTAATAAAATTGGCTATACTAAAAGTGCCTACATGTTTGACGGTAGTTCTTGTGGTATTTTTTCGGCTATCCATGAACAATCTGATGATATAAATCGTGGTGTTGACAGAGCCAGTAAAGAAGAGCAAGGCGCAGGAGATCAAGGTATGATGTTTGGATACGCCACCAATGAAACCGAAAACTATATGCCTTTGGCGTTAGATTTATCTCACCGTATTTTAATTGAATTGGCTGAATTACGCAGAGAAAATAAAGAAATTACTTATTTAAGACCCGATTCTAAAAGTCAGGTTACTATTGAATATAGTGATGATAATAGTCCGCAACGTATTGATGCGATCGTCGTATCAACACAACATGATGAGTTTGATGAGGATGACGCTATGTTAGCCAAAATCAGACAGGACATTATACATATTTTAATCCCTAGAGTTGTTGCTAAACTCCCTGAGCATATTCAAATTTTATTTAATGATGATATTACCTATCACATAAACCCAACTGGAAAATTTGTTATTGGAGGACCTCATGGTGATACTGGGTTAACAGGACGTAAAATTATTGTAGATACCTATGGAGGAAAAGGAGCTCATGGTGGTGGCGCTTTTTCGGGTAAAGACCCTAGCAAGGTTGATCGAAGTGCTGCGTATGCTGCACGCCATATTGCTAAAAATTTAGTGGCTGCTGGTGTTGCCGATGAAATTTTAGTTCAGGTATCTTATGCTATTGGTGTCGTTGAACCAACATCTATTTTTGTAGACACCTATGGAACATGTCCTTTTAATATGACCGATGGAGAAATTGCCAAAGAAGTAAGAAAACTGTTTGATATGCGCCCATCTGCTATCGAGGAGCGTTTAAAATTACGCGCACCTATTTATAGTGAAACTGCCGCTTATGGACATATGGGACGTAACAATGAAACGGTTACTAAGACTTTTGAACAACCTAACGGCAACACTGTAACACTTGATGTGGAACTATTTACTTGGGAAAAATTAGATTACGTAGATAAGGTTAAAAAAGCCTTTGGATTACAATAATCCGTCAGATTTAAATATTCTGCAATAATCGTTCTGATAATTCTGTAGCTACTATATGATTGGTGATAATCTCATCAACAATAAACTGTGTTCTATCAGGAAAGTCAACATCTATTATAGTATCATTTTTAATCCATTGTAAAATTGGCATCACCATTTTTTTATTAAAAGAAGGTAAGACTAAAACACCCATTTGCTTCAAACTTTCAGCATTACAAGCTTGTTCGTACTGACCTTTCATGGGTACAACCAATAGCTTCTTTTTCAAATACATAGCCTCTGCTGGTGTTTCAAAACCAGCACCGCATATAACGCCTTTACTCCATGCCATGGCACGTTCAAAATCACTATCAAAAATAGGTTTTATACTTACATTTTTAATTTTATAAGCCTCTTTTGAATGTTTTGAAAACACTTTCCATTTAACACCCTTAACCTTTGATAATACTTTAATTATTTTTTCATCACTATAAAAAGGCAAATACACCACAAAGTAATTTTTCTCTTTGACGCTTTGTCGTCTTATATCGTTTCTAATAATAGGCGTAAATATATTTTTATCATAGCTTTTAAAATGAAAACTATAGGTTGTAGCGCTAGGCGCAAAGTATTTTAAAACCAGTTTTCCTATCCAACTTTTCCATTTGGGTTTCGGTACTTTTTTAGACAGAAAGGCTCCTTGATGACTTAACGAAATACAATTTAAATCTCCTCTTAAATAACTTGCCCAAGCTGATATGGGTTCAAAATCATTAATAATCAAATCGTAATCGCTTAAATTACAAGATCTAATCTCTTTGATTATTTTAAAGATATTGTTTGCCTTTAGTGTCTTTAAATAATCTATTCCTCCTTTTTTTCCAAAAACAAAAACAATCCCTTTAAGTTGATATTTTACTGGGAACGGACAATTAATTTCAAACTGCGACCCACTAACCAATACATCAACCTCTACCCGGTTGTTTAGTACCGCGTAAAGTTCTTTGGCTCTACTTAAATGACCATTTCCTGTACCTTGAACAGCATACAATATCTTCATCTTGGACTATTGTTTTTGTCTGATTAAATTAAAATCAGCTAATAATTCATTAAATATTTCTTTGTTAGATTTTTCTATAATCACTTCACTATCATTTGTTTTTAATGGATCTTTAAAATCATTTTCATCATATTTATAAATAGTCCATTTGGATTTATGATATTCTAAAGCCGTTAAGTTTTCAACCCAATCACCAGAATTCAAATAGGTTACTTTATTATTTACTGATTGAAATGTTTCCATTTTGGGATGATGAATATGTCCACACACTACATAATCGAAATTATTTTCGGCAGCTATATCTACCACTGTTTTTTCAAAATTATTAATATGCTTTACAGCGCCTTTTACGCTATTCTTTATTCTTTTTGATAAGGATATTTTTCCTTTTCCAAAAAGATGACTTATTCTATTTACCAAGCTATTGATTAAGATTAGGAAATCATAACCTTTGGCTCCTAGTTTGGCTAACCATTTAGAGTGTTGCATGGTTACATCAAATACATCACCATGAAAAAACCAAGCCGTTTTAGTATCCAACTTAAGCACAACTTTGTTAACTATTTTAAACTTATTAATGCTAAAGTTTACAAATTTCCTAAGCATTTCATCATGATTCCCAGTAATGTAATATACCTCAACATCATCAGTTATCCATTTAACAATATGCTTAATTACCTGCATATGTTCTTTAGGCCAATAGCTTTTTTTAAACTGCCAAATATCTATAATATCACCATTAAGAATTACTTTTTTGGGCTTAATTCTCCGCATATAATTTAGCAATTCGGTAGCTTGACAACCATATGTTCCTAGGTGAACATCTGAAATAACAACAAGATCTATTTTTCGTTTTTTCGAACCAGATTTACTCATACAAGAAGGCAAAAATTACATGTATATTTGGTAAGTAAAAATAGGATAACTTATTAAAGATTAGTTGTTTTAACAATTAAGGATAAGTTAAATAAAACCAGTTTTAATGTTATTAAAATTATGGCAATGTGTATTTTATGTAACTAAAATATTATGAAATTCTATGCTTTTAATAAATTGCGGTTATCATATATTGAAAAGAAAATCATAACTTCGTTGTTATCCTTTATAAAAACATCTTTTATTATTTCTTAAAAATTATTCATTTTAAAAAACACCTTCATGCAAAAACAGTTAATCCTCTTTCTAGTTATACTTTCCTTCAACCTCCATACATCTATCGCTCAAAAAAAGAGTAAACTTATAGCTGAGATTAATTCTGTTTTGCAAAACGAAATAGAAGAATCTCATATTCCAGGTGCCATTATTTTAATAAAGCAAGGTGATCAAAACATTTACAAACATGCTTTTGGATATGCTGATTTAAAAGACTACAATAACCAAACTCTTGCAAACCCTGAAAAAATATCTGTTAACTATATGTACGATTTAGCGTCGCTCACCAAAGTAATTGGCACGACAACTTCTATTATGTTATTGGTTGATAAAGGGCTTATTAAAGTTGATGACCCCGTTTCAAAATACATTAAATCCTTTGATACACCAGAAAAAAATAGCATTACCATTAGGCATCTGCTAACTCATTCGGCCGGACTTTATGAATGGTACCCACTATTTTATTTTAGTAATAATAGGCAAGAAACGTATAAACTTATTGGTCAACTTCCTTTAAAGTATCCTATTGGCAGTGGCCGACATTATAGTGATTTAGGATTTATGCTATTGGGTGACATCATTGAAACCGTTTCAAAACTCCCATTAGATGAATTTATGGAACAACATATATTTAAGCCGCTCAACATGACGCACACTATGTATAATCCGCTTAAACATACTTCTACTAAAAAAATAGCAGCAACATCGCATGGGAATCCTTTTGAAAAAAGAATGGTAACCGACGCTTCGCTTGGGTTTAAATTAGACAGTATTAACCCCAATCAATGGAATGGCTGGCGTCACTACACCTTAAAAGGCGAAGTGAATGATGGTAATGCTTGGTATGCCAACAATGGTGTATCTGGTCATGCAGGATTATTTTCTACGGTTGATGATTTACAAAAACTTGTTGATGTATTAAAACATCATGGAAAAACAGATCACAGGCCATTTATTTCTGAAAAAACCATCAATTTATTTTTAACTCAAGATGAGTTTAAAAACGGTCTCGGTTGGGTTATGAACAATAGCAGTGCTTATATAAAAGATGCTCCCAAAGGCAGTTTTGGACATACTGGATTTACAGGAACTAGTATTGCAGTAGTTCCAAAATATGATATATCAGTAATCCTATTGATAAACCGCCAAAATATGGGATTACAAAAAACACAGACTTATTATAATTTAAATCCTCTTAGAGAAAAAATCTTTACCGTAGTTATGGACTATTGCAACGGAAAAGAATAAATGCTATAAATTGTTTTTTCTAAGTTGACTTTTTAATTAAACTAGTATAAAAATCTTAATAGCTGAAACAACCACTCCAAAATTATGCGTACTACTTACAACTCATATCGCAACCTAAAAGTTAAAAAACGTGGTTGAATATAATATTCTGTAGCACTTACTGATACACTTCCCGTATTACTACTATTTTGCGATTTGGTATCTAACAGGTTAGTTGCTTTAATTTCATATTCCCATTTACTGTCTTTATCTTTTTTATAAGATAATGACGCATCCCAAAACTCATAATCGTTAATTGTTCCAGCTTCATTGCTGAAATTATTGTAGCTATAGTTTGTTTTAAACGTGAACGATTTCAGTATCAAAGCATCAAATTCAATTGATGGTGCTTTGGTATAATACTTAGTTCTTCTAGAACCTTGGTCGTTATCTTGAATACTATATCGATAGCCTAATTCAAAATTTGGCGCTTCTCTAAAATTAGTTCCTAATCGTGCATTATAGGTTTGCGAATAATTTTCGTTAACAGATGCTCTACCATTAATAAACTGATTGAATTTGTTATAACTAAAATTACCGCTTAAGGTACCACGAAACTTTCCAATACTTTTTTGCGCGCGACCGTAAGCACTGGCACTTTCATCTGCTAACCCAGAGTTAAATGGCGAACTTATATTAACGACACTTCCAGAATCAAATTGTGAAGTTGTTCTAATTCTATCAACAGTTTTAGTATAACTTAATCGTGCATTTACATTGGTATAATTAAACATATTAAAGCTAAAATACGACAGACTTACATTATGAGCCAAGGCACTTTGTAGTTCTTGATTTCCAGAAAAAATAGACTTATAATTATTTAACACCAACCCTTTTGCTAATTGATTTACATCTGTAAAACTAGTTTGCATAGCGTAATTAAATACTATTTGCTCACTCTTTTTTAATTGCATAAGAATATTAAAATCTGGTAACAATCTAAAAAAGTTATCCTTGTAGTTAACATTTAACTGGTTGTTTTTAGCACTATATGCATGTGCTGAAACACCTGGAGTAAAGGTGAAAATTCCAGATTTTAATCGGTAATGCAGTCCTAAATACACATCGCTAAACGTGTAAGCAATATCATTATAATCGACACCATTGTTTAGAGTTGGTGTAGGTTGGTAGGTTGAATTATCATCTAAAAACTGAAAGATGTTAGAATTGAATTTTTGCTTACTGTAAATAGTTCCTAATGTGAAATTAATATCACTTTTTAAATTTAAAATATTCCAATAATCTAATTTTGCATCTACTTGATTTGATTTAACACGTTTATCTTGAGCAACATCATAACCTGATTGAGAACCGTCTAATCCTAACGCATCAGCGGTATTTAAATAACTGGCTTTATCCTCTAAAAAGGCATTGTAAAACGGGTCTTCATCTTGCAGTAAATGTTGTACTTCTAAAGCAAAAATATTCTTATCATCAAGCGTATAATAGTAGTTTAAATTTTGATTAATACTGAAAGGCGATGATTTTTCTAATTGTAAAATATCTCCGTTAACCGATGAATAAAATAGCTGATCTTGAGATTCTTTTGACGTTCTTGCCAATACATCGTAATTTAATTGATTGTTGACATTAGGCTTATATTTTGTACTAAATTTAAGCATTCCTAAATCGCTACGTTGCGTGGTATTACTTTCTGTATTTTCGTCAGGAATTCCTAATGTTGGGTCGGTATACGTTATAGAATTGTTTTCCTGCAGCTGTGTCCTGCTACTTGAAAAAATAGCAAATCCGCTTACATCTAATGTCTTTTTAGGAGAATAACTAAAGTTAGCGGCCCCAAATTTGGTATTAATATCTTTAACGCGATTATTTTGCATGGTAAGAAAACCTAAATTATTACTTCCTAAATTGATGCTGGTTCCGCTACTTCTACTTGGAGATCTAAAGCCTCCTGTGAAATTAAAATAGTCTCTTCGGGTAAAAGCTATTTCGCCAATATTATTTAGGTCTCCTATAAAATTAATACTGTACTCCGGACTATAATAAAACAATTTGGGCTGCGCCAAATACAACGTATTATTTTTGGAATCGCCTAATCCCGCTGTAATATTACCAAACCAAAAGTTCTTTTTACCTTGTTTTAGCTTAATATTTATAGCCACATTATCTTGGTTATTGGTTACACCACTTAGCTGACCAATTTCTGCGTAATTTTTAAGAACTTCAACTTTATCAATTGCATTTGCTGGTATATTTTGGGTTGCCAATTTTGAATCTCCATCAAAAAAATCTTTACCTTCAACCATAACTTTACTTACCGCTTTCCCCTCAACTTCAATTTGCCCATCGTCATTAACCTCAACTCCCGGTAATTTATTCAGTACATCACCTAGCTTTCGTTCTGTACCCGACGTAAAAGAATCTGCATTATAGACAATGGTATCACCTTTAATAACCACTGGCATTTCGTATACAAGTTCTACTTCATCTAACGTATTATCATATTCTAAACTGATGTCTTTTGTTATATCAATATTGGCCGTTGTGATATCAATTTGAGCCGTTTTCATACCAATATAACTCACTTGTAATTTATAGGTTGTATTTTTTTCTACCGATAGTTTAAAATATCCATTACTATTTGTAATACCATAGGAATCTAATTTTTGAGTTTGCTGATTTATAGCAATCACATTAGCTAGTTCTAACGGATTACCTATACTATCTCTCACAGTACCTTCTATTTTAACTTGAGCAAAGGTGTTGCTTACCGCCATAAGCAGTAATAATAAAATTATTTTTTTCATTTAATGTTTTTTTTGATTGCTTATGTATTATTGTCTATGGTTACCTCCACGTCCGCCTCGGCTTCTAAACATTTCGCGCATTTCTTCCATCTTTTCTTTTACGATGGTATCATACTCCTTTTTAGTTACTTTTTTGCCTTTTGAAGGTGCTTTTATCCCCTCCTTTTCAGAAGGGTTTAAAACAATTTTAGAACAGAGAATAGTTGTTCTATCTGCATTCACTTCTAAAATTAAACCTGGTAAACCCCAGTATTCGCCTGGCCCTTGATTTACGGGTATTTGAGGCGTATACCAAGCCGTTACCATAATTTGCTTAGGTAGCTCTTTAATATCTTCTGTTTTTGTAGCTGTTGAGTCTTTAGGTTTTTCATTAGTATCTCTTCGTCTAAAACTAGAAAGATCAAAACCATCAGCCTCTTTAACAGCAGTTGCTTTAAAACACATATACTGTCCAATCATTTTATTTTCTGAACCTAATTCCCAATGTAATTTTGGTAAACTATCATTAATTAAAAATTGCTTTCCAAAGAATTCATTTTCTTGTATTAATTGCTGGTCTTTTACATTTTTATATTCATCGCCTCCGTTTAAACTCATCATTCCGAAACGCATTCCACCACCTTGATTAGGCGCATCTAACTTGTCTTCTTCTTTGTAAATAGATTCGGTTTGGTTAAAAGTTAAGATGTATGACTTTTCTAGAGCATTCTTCATTCTGTCTGCTATCTGTTTTTTACGTTCTTCACTTAGTTGGCCACCACCAAAATTGCTCATGTCAACCGTGGTTTTAGACTCATAATATGCTTTACCTTGAAAGTCCTTTTGTGCAAACGAGGTAAAAAAACAAAACGTAAATAATAACGAAATACTAAGTTTAATTTGGCTTAAATTCATTGAGGTAGTTGTTAGGTGTAAAAAAATATATCTTAAGTTAAGACTCTACTTTTCTCAATTGGTTTAAACCATAAATGTTAAGGGTTTCTTAAAAATTAAGGACCTACCATAATTTCTATTCTACGCTCACCGTCATCATCATTACGATTATTGTTCGCTCTTTCATTTTCCTCTTCCATTCTTTTTTCTACAATAGATTCAAAATCCGCTTGATTAACCACCTTACCTTTTCTTGGTTCAACAATATCCGCCTTATCTTCAGGGTTTAATACAATTTTGCTACAAACAATAGTTTCTGTACCATCATTAACTTCAAGTATTAACCCTGGTAAACCATAATATTTTGCAGGACCATTATTTATAGGAATTTGTGGCGTATACCAAGCTGTAATAGTTTTTTCCTCCATTTGTGGTTCTTCATTTTCATTAGCATTTAAATCTTTATCATCATTAATACTAATTCCTCCTGTTACCACTGGAACCATATGTTTCATTGTCGCTTTAAAACAGGTATATTCTCCAATATTTTTAGTTTCCTGTTCAAGCGTCCAATCTAGCTTAGGCAGCGAATCTTTTATTAAAAATATTTTTCCAAAAACCTCGTTTTTCGAGGTGTATCTTTTTTCTTTTAGATTTCTGTACAAAACATCAGATGCATCTGTACTTACAAAAACCATTTGCACATTGCTGGTTTGAGGTGCCCCTAATTTTTCTTCTTCTTTATAAAGAGACTCTTCCTTATTAAAACTTAAAATGAATGTTTTTTCAAACTGCTTTTTTAACATCTCCAACATCTTTTGATGCATTTCGGAGTTTACTTGAGTACTATCTAACTGAATATCTACTTTTCTCTTTGTTTTATAAATAGCTTCGCCTTTAAAATTTTGAGCACTAACATTAATTGAAAATAGTGCTAGTACAGAAATAATAATTACTTTAATGATGAAATTCATAACTGTTCGTTTTTTGATTATTGACACTGCAAATATCAAATCTTTAAGAATACTAAACAGTTAATGAGTGTTAACGAGTGTTAACCGATTGGTTTTGTAAGGTTTTAAGATTTACTTTTGATTTATGAAAGATTATAAATACAAATGGATTTTACTCATTATACAATGCGTCATTACAGGCACAATTGCCGTTCAAGTATATTGGAATTATAAAAATTATCTTTCTAGCAAACAACAATTAATTAATGAGGTGCAACTAAGTTTAGACACGGCTGTTGAAAACTACTTCGCTAATCTAGCAAAAAAAAACACTTTAGAATTTGCTTTTACTTCAGACAACGACACCCTTTCAAATGACATAAAATTAGATAGTATTATTAAAAACATTCAAGTTTTTACAAACAAAAAGAATCATTTAGACACCTTAAAAAACATAGAAGTTGATACGATAATGGAGCATCTGTATCAAGACGAATCAAATAACGAATGGTATTCTAATAAAGTTATTTTAAAAAAAACCTCAAACGATTCTATCCATTTCTTAAATATAGATAGTTTTAAAACACTTACTTCAAAAGTCTTAATTTCAATGACACGGGATTCATTAAAATTAGATAAGATTGATAGCTTACTGCACAATGATTTAAAAAGAAAACAATTAAATATAATCTATGGTTTGACATTTAAAAAAGATTCAGCCACAATTAAAAAAGTAGGTGATTTTAATATCGATAAAACCTCATTATCTATAAACTCAAAATCTACTTTTCTACCAAAAGGAAGTTCTCTTGAAATCAATTTTAAAAACGAAACTCAAATAATTTTAAAACGTATTTTAGGGGGCATTCTACTTTCTACTTTTCTTATTTTAGTCATTATAAGTTCTCTTTATTATATGCTAAAAACCATCAAACACCAAAAACAACTAGCAGAGGTTAAAAACGATTTAATAAGCAATATAACACATGAGTTTAAAACACCTATTGCCACTATTAGTGCTGCTATAGAAAGTATTAAAAACTTTAATGTTATTGATGATAAAGAAAAAACAAAGACCTATTTAAATATGTCTAGCGATCAACTTTCTAAACTAAATGTAATGGTTGAAAAACTCTTGGAAACTGCTACATTAGATGGTGATAGCTTGCAATTAAATAAAGAAGAAACTAATATTACTGAACTGATAAATACATTAGTAAGCAAACATAAAACACAAACTGATGATAAAACAATTACGTTAAAATCTGAACAAGATGTAATCATTGCTAAGGTTGACATATTTCATTTTGAAAACACTATCAATAATATTCTGGATAATGCCATTAAATATGGTGGCAACACTATTTCTATTCATTTATCTCAAACACCAATTGCTTTTACAGTTATTATTTCAGACAATGGGAATTCATTAACAAAAGCTCATAAAGAAAAAATATTTGAGAAATTTTACCGTGTTCCAAAAGGGAACACACATGATGTAAAAGGCTTTGGAATTGGTCTCTATTATTCTAAAAAAATAGCAGAAAAACATGGCGGTGTTATTCATTTAGACTTGAACAAGAACGAAACAACGTTTAAAATATCGCTGCCCAATGAATAAACCAATAACCATTCTTTTAGCAGAAGATGAACCTGCATTAGGACAGATCATCAAAGAAAGTTTAGAAACTCGAAATTTTGATGTTCTTCTATGCAAAGACGGAAAGCAAGCTTTTGAAATATACCAAAGTAAAAATCCAGAATTATTGGTACTTGACGTGATGATGCCTAAAAAAGATGGTTTCACACTTGCAAAAGAAATCAGGAATATTGACGACCATATTCCTATTATTTTTTTAACAGCCAAATCTCAAACCCAAGATGTAGTTGAAGGGTTTTCTATTGGTGGTAATGATTATCTTAAAAAACCATTTAGTATTGAAGAACTCATTGTTCGCATTAATAGTTTACTTCATAGAACCAATATTCAGAAAACATCAGAAATGTTTAATATTGGGCAATATACTTTTGACTTTCCAAAACAAGTTCTCAAATATAAAGAAGAACAACCCTTACAATTAACGCATCGAGAGGCTCATTTACTATTTCATCTCATAAAAAACAAAAATGCCGTTTTAGGTAGGTCCTTAATACTAAACAAGCTTTGGGGTAATGATGATTTTTTTAACGCCAGAAGTATGGATGTATTCATCACTAAGCTTCGTAAAAAGTTAAACAAAGATGATAGTATTCAAATTTTAAATGTTCGCGGTTTTGGATATAAGTTAATTTGCTAAAATTGGTTTGGTTTTTGTATTTTTCATGTCTGTATGAAAAATTATTTTCTGTCATTTCTGTTTATATCATTTTCAATAGTTTCTCAAGAACCTATTGAAGCAGTTTTTATTAACGAAACAGTTTTTAAAGCCGAAAGGCTAATTGCAGTTGATAATTTTAAATCGTTATATTACACAAACAATAATGTGTTTTATAAAAAAAATGATACTAAAACTATTAGTTACAATAATTTACAATTAGGAACAATAACCTCTGCCAATGCTTTTAACAGCTTCAAAATAAATCTGTTTTATAAAGATTTTAATACCGCAATTATTCTAGACAATAGGCTTGCAGTTATTTTTAAAATAGATTTTAATAATATACAACCCTATAAAAATGTATCCTATATTTCAACAGGTAATGATAATACCTTGTGGCTCTTTAACCAAGACACCCAACAACTAGAAGTTTACGATTATAAAAACAACATAACACAAGCAAAGACTTTACCCGTGAAAAGTAATGTGCTCGACATGAAAAGCAATTATAATTATTGCTGGCTACTTACGGATAAGTATTTATTAATCTATAATTATTTTGGAACCCTTATTTCAAAAATAGAAAATCAAGGATTTACATCTTTAGATGAAAGTGATGAAAACATTATTTTAAAAAAGGAAAACACGTTATTCTATTTAAAGAAAAACACCGAAACTATTGTTCCAATTGACTTACCAAATTTGTTAATAAATCAGTTTTCACTTACCAATGAAACCTTGTATATTTACAACAATAAAACCCTTAAACAATTCCAATTAAAAACCAACTGATATTATGCATATAGCTGTTGCAGGAAACATAGGTGCAGGAAAAACAACACTTACAAAATTACTAGCAAAACATTACAAATGGGAGGCTCAGCTTGAAGATGTTGTAGACAACCCCTATTTAGATGATTTTTACAATCAAATGGAACGTTGGAGTTTCAATCTACAGGTTTATTTTTTAAACAGTAGATTTCGACAGGTTTTACAAATTCGAAAAAGCGGAAAAGACATCATTCAAGACAGAACTATTTATGAAGACGCACACATTTTTGCACCTAATCTTCATGCGATGGGCTTAATGACTAATAGAGATTTTGAAAATTATAAATCCCTTTTTGATTTAATGGAATCGTTAGTTCAAGGTCCAGATGTATTAATTTATCTACGAAGTTCTATCCCAAATTTGGTATCTCAAATTCATAAACGAGGAAGAGATTACGAAAACACCATTAGCATTGATTATTTAAGTAGATTGAATGAACGTTATGAAGCTTGGATTCATGGTTATGACAAAGGCAAATTGCTCATTATCGATGTAGATAATTTGGACTTTGTTGAAAAACCCGAAGATTTAGGAAACATTATCAATACGATTGATGCAGAAATTAACGGGTTGTTTTAAAGACTTCAATCCTTTTTAAAATAAAAAAAACCACACATAAATGTGTGGTTTTTTATTAGTTTAGTTAGTTTAGTTTTTTGCTTATTGAACTTTTTATTCAATCTCTTTTTCAACAAGCACTTCAGTTGATTTATTTTCATCATTTAAAGCATCAATACTAGCTTTTACCTCTTCTTCGGTTCCTTCAAAAACTTGTTTATCCGTTGTTTGCTCACCATTATTATTAGTTACTGTAGTTACAGTAGCTGTATATACGCCCTCGTTATTGTTTTCCAATAGTACATTTACTTCTTTACTTGACGTTGTGGCTGTTTCTACATAAGCAGTTACAGCATCAGAATTTAAAGCAATACTTGGCGCAATTACCAACGCTACAACCGACATTAATTTTAATAAAATATTTAAAGAAGGTCCTGAAGTATCTTTAAACGGATCACCAACGGTATCACCTACAACTGCTGCTTTATGTGCATCCGACCCTTTTCGTCCGTCTGCTTCAATCATTTTCTTAGCATTATCCCAAGCACCACCAGCATTTGATTGAAAGATTGCCATAAGCACACCACAGGTTGTCACACCTGCTAAGAGTCCTCCTAACATTTCTGCTCCACCAATAAAACCTATAGCTACAGGAACAACTAAAGCCAGCAAACCAGGCAACACCATTTCTTTAATCGATGCTCTTGTAGATATTTCAACGCATTTTTCATATTCTGCATATCCATGAGCTTCATCAAATATTTTTCTTTGTTCATCTGATGCTTTAGTCATGTCCGAATCCACATCTCTCATGACTTGTAAAGCAGATTTTAATTGTGGAATATCTTTAAATTGACGACGAACTTCTTCAATCATAGCCATTGCTGCACGTCCTACAGCATTCATAGACAAAGCAGAGAACACAAATGGCAACATTCCTCCTATTAATAATCCAGCCATAATTTTAGGGTGAGATACATCAATGGCACTTACATTTGCTGTTTTCATAAAAGCAGAAAATAAAGCCAACGCTGTTAAGGCAGCAGAAGCAATTGCAAATCCTTTTCCTATTGCTGCCGTTGTATTACCAACCGCATCTAATTGATCTGTGCGCTCTCGTACTTCTTTTGGTAATTCGGCCATTTCTGCAATACCACCAGCATTATCAGAAATTGGTCCGTAAGCATCAACTGCTAACTGAATTCCTGTATTAGCTAACATACCTACAGCAGCTATAGCAATACCATATAAGCCCGCATAATAATGAGAAATTATAATAGCAGCAGCAATTAATAATATAGGAATCGCTGTAGACATCATACCAACTCCTAAACCAGCAATAATATTGGTTGCCGACCCTGTTTCAGATTGTTTTACAATTGATGAAACTGGTTTGGTATCTGTACCTGTATAATATTCAGTTACTTTTCCAACACAGAACCCTGCAACTAAACCAGCAAGTGTAGCACAAAACACACCAAAAGAACCAAAAGGTAATCCTTCAATTTTTTCTGGAATCATAGCACCAATAATAAAGTAAGAGGTTATAATCATTAAAGCTCCTGACCCAAACTCTCCTAAATTTAATGCTTTATGTGGAGAACCTCCTTCTTTAACTCTTACAAATAAAGTACCTATAATAGACATTACAATTCCAACAGCTGCTAACACAAGAGGTAAGTAAACAGCTCCTAATCCACCAAATTCGGGAGTAAAAATAAAAGCTCCTAACACCATCGTTCCTATTATAGAACCAACATAAGATTCGAACAAATCTGCTCCCATACCAGCAACATCGCCTACATTATCACCTACGTTATCAGCAATAGTTGCAGGATTTAAAGGATGATCTTCAGGAATTCCTGCTTCAACCTTTCCTACTAAATCTGCGCCAACATCAGCAGCCTTGGTATAAATACCTCCTCCAACACGAGCAAACAAGGCTATAGATGATGCCCCTAATGAAAACCCAGAAAGCACATTTAATACCATAGGAATATTTTCTGAACCTGGCCATATATTTTGATAAATCATAAACAGACCACTCAATCCTAAAACACCTAAACCAACAACACCTAATCCCATAACTGATCCCCCGGCAAATGCTACTTCAAGTGCTTTTCCTAAAGAAGTTCTAGCTGCTTGAGTTGTTCTTACATTTGCTTTGGTTGCTACGCGCATTCCAATAAAACCTGCCAAAGCAGAACAAATAGCGCCCACTACAAAAGACAAGGCTACCATTCCGTTAGAACCTTCTTCTGAATTTCCTTTTAAAAATAATAATATTGCTACTGCAACAACAAAAATTGACAAAACTTTATATTCGGCTTTTAAAAATGACATAGCGCCATCTGCAATATGTTTTGCTATGTCAATCATTTTTTGTGACCCCATATCTTGCTTAGTAACCCAAACATTTTTTATGTAAACAAATAAAAGAGCCAAGACTCCAAAAGCAGGTAGAAGTTTTACTAGTAATTCCATATTTATAGATTAGTGTTAATTAGTTAGTTTTTTTAACGGCTAAAAATAACAAAATATAATTGATAAAAAAAAGCTATCCTAATTAAGATAGCTTTATTTTTTTAGTGATATTTTATTAATCTAATAATTTAGATAGTGAACGTTCGCTTTTTTTTGTGATCGCTCTCTTCATACCTTTGTACACACTCTTCGTATATTCTTATCGCTTCTTCTGAATTTCCCCATCCACCTACATCAACTTTTTTATCTTCTAAATCTTTATACACTTGAAAGAAGTGTTCGATTTCTTTTAATCTATGAGGATTTAAATCACTAATATCTTTATTATTACTCCAAATAGGATCTGAAACAGGAACACAAATAATTTTTTCATCTGGTCCTTTTTCATCTGTCATATGAAACACACCAATAGGCCTTACTTCCATAACTACCATAGGATATGTTGGTTGATGTCCTAATACTAATACATCTAGCGGATCTTGATCTAAAGCTAATGTTTCTGGTATAAAACCATAGTCACCAGGATACATCATGGATGAGAACAACATACGGTCAAAACGAATTTTATGTAATGTAAAATCGTATTCATATTTGTTTCTACTTCCTTTTGGGATTTCTATTAATACATCAAATGTTACTGCTCTTTTCTTAGTCATAATTAAATAAATCTATAAATTTTAATTTAATACTTCTTTTTTTGAAGGCTGTAAAGATACTCATACGATACTGATTAAGCAACAAAACATCTTTTGTTTTGAAAGTTTAAAGAGAATTGACCGAAATTTAGATTTTGACCATTTAAAAATAGAAACCGAAAGTTCCTGTAATGCCAAATTTTCGAGCGTCTGGGTTTTTAACTTTATCTAAATAATTACCTCTAAAGTTAAAATCTATCCTAAATACTTTAAAGATGTTACCAACACCAAAACCATATTCATAATACATCTTGTCATTAGGTGCTATTAACGGAATGGT
The DNA here is from genome assembly GCA_050300615.1 of Flavobacteriaceae bacterium. Classification (GTDB taxonomy): domain Bacteria; phylum Bacteroidota; class Bacteroidia; order Flavobacteriales; family Flavobacteriaceae; genus Yeosuana. The sequence continues at coordinate 60,634 of JBNKYB010000064.1, forward strand.
ATTAGGATTATTTGTTTTATTCAATGCTATATTTTCATCTGAAATATCTCCCCAAACACCTCGTAAGCTAACAATTTCACGAAGGTTAAATTTTCTTAAAAACGGAATTCTTGAAAAGAAGCGTCCGTTAAAATTATGCTCTATATGAAATGATGCATACGTATCTGAGACAAACTCGTAAAAATCTAATTGTGAAAAGGTATTGTAAATTGAAAAATAAGATTGATTACCAGGAATTACACTTAAAAGTCCCAACGGCACCTCACCAAAGGTTTTTCCAACCTCTATAGAAGTATCCAACCTACCAAGTCCTCCTAACTGCCAAGGTTGTAAATATGAAAACTGCACTTTAGTATAGTCAAAATCGCTATTAAACAAGCTTTTATCTCCACGACTTACTTGTGCAAAAAGACGCGCATAATCATTATTAGCCTCCAGCCTTTCAACACCAAAACCTGTCATTCTTCGTTTTGGAAAATAGGAAACTGAAAACGTAGACTCAAATTGCTTTATTTCTGATTTGACACCTGTTGGTGTATTATAATCCAAACTAAATGTTGGAGAAGCCGACCGTAGTGTACGATAGTTCCCGCTCAGTCTAAAAATCAAATTTCGCCAAGGTTCAAGTTCAAGACCTAAACTTGTAAGGTTTATGCTAGTTAATTTATCATTGGCTCCTGTACCAACAACAGATGATGAAGCCAAGCTTCTACCCAAAACATCTGTAGAGGTTGTTAAACTAGCACCTATTTGCTCCACATCTCTCCTATTTCCTCCAGAAATGATAAATCTCCTTTTTTTGTTCAACAACCATTTTCCTGATATGCCGTATTTAAATTTATCGTCTTTAAATCCGTAGGCCAAAAAGCCTTCCAAACGCCATAGGTCGTTTCTGCCAAAATAAGTTCTTCCACCAGTACGCAATCGCATTCCTTCCACTTCATTATAACCAAAGGTTGAAAAAATTGGCCCATAGTCTAAAGGTAAACTATTAAACTCAACATATCCTGATGCCAAAATACTTCCTAAATTATATAGCCGCTTAAATTTCTTAACGGTTTTAAGGGTGTCTAACATTTTATAAACGCCCTTTTCATCATCGTTTAAAGCTTCTAGCCTGTTCTCTTTCCAAAATTCATCATCCCTATCATAAACGTCCTTATCATAATTATAAACTTCGGTATCATAAAACTTTTTGTCTAATTCCTTATCAAACTGATAATTATTGTAAAGGGTGGTTCTTTTTCCGTAAATACCTCGAGATTGGTCCTTTTTATTAAAGGCAAAATCAGACATCATATAATCACGTTTCACCAAAAACAACGAATCATTTAAAACTTCAAATTCTTGCTCGATGTAAATATCTTTAACCCAGTTAATATTGGCACTTTTTGAAGCTTGTAAATTAATTTCTTTAATAGCAAATGTGGTATCGGCTACCCAAAAATCGCCTTTAAAAGTGAGTTCGTTTTTACGTCTGGGATAGTAAATAATATTGTAACACCATTTGTTGTCAATATAAGTACTATCGGATAGTACATAATTATATGTGTTTATACCTGTTCTTGACAATGGACTTACAAAACTTTTATCAAAAAACTTTAGATAATTATCATACACATCAAAATCTGAATATAAATTATGTACAAAATCTATAATAATTTGATTATCGCTAAAACCAGAATTTTTATTTCCTTCTAAAACGTCTTTTTCTTTATTGATAACATTATCGCCATATACTTTAGAGGATGATTCATTGATGAAGATAGGCAAATAGGTTTTCCCTGTAACTTTAGAAGTGTCTACTTGACTAAACACAAACTCCATTCCTTTAAATAGCTTACTTTTTATTAGAGCACTATCTATAGTATTAATATCAAACTCAACCTTTTCGTATTTATCATATTGATATTGTTTAAACTGTTTTAACCCATTTTTTCGTTTATGCTTCCATATCTTGCGTAAAAGATCAATAGCCGGATTATTTTTTTTAGGTTGTTTTCCTGTAACAATATAAACTTGATCTAATTGAGATGCTTCTTCTTTAAGGATGAATTTTAAATTGTAATTTACTTTTTGAGTTAAAGGAATATTTAGTGTTTCGTACCCAATAAAAGAAACTATTAACCCGTTCCAGGTTTCGTCTGACTCCAAATAAAACTTACCATTTTCATCAGTTATAGTTCCTTGCGTAGAGCCCTTGAATATAACGTTGGCAAAGGACACTGGTTCATCATTTTCATCAAACACGTAACCACTTACTTTAGTTTGCGCAAAGATGGATAGTATTCCAAAGAAAAAAACAGCAATAGTGAGTCTTAAATTCATATGTTAAAATTCATTTTTTTAGGGCTAAGCGATTCGTTTTCAAGCAATCAATTTTCAAACCAAACTAATTATGCTTAATTCTTAATGCAAAAAACTTCATCAACAACCATGCTAATGAAGTTTAATAACGTAAAATTTTATAATTTTATATATATAAAACTTTTTTTACTGCTTTAATAACATCGTCACTATTAGGCAACCATTCTGCTAGTAAAACAGGCGAATAAGGTGCTGGCGTATCAGCGGTATTAATTTTTACGATAGGTGCATCTAAAAAATCAAACGCTTCCGATTGAACTATATAAGTAATTTCTGTTGATACATTTCCAAAAGGCCAAGCTTCTTCTAATACAATCAACCTATTTGTTTTTTTAACAGATTCTAATATAGTTTTCTTATCTAAAGGACGAACGGTACGTAAATCGATGATTTCGCATGAAATATTTTCTTTAGCCAATTCATCAGCAGCCTTGTACGCTTCTTTGATTATTTTACCAAACGATACAATAGTTACATCGGTTCCTGTGCGCTTAACTTCTGCCACACCAATTGGAATCGTATATTCGCCTTCTGGCACTTCACCTTTGTCTCCGTACATTTGCTCACTTTCCATGAAAATAACAGGATCATCATCACGAATAGCTGATTTTAATAAGCCTTTTGCATCATACGGATTTGAAGGCACCACTACTTTTAAACCTGGTGTATTAGCAAACCAACTCTCAAAAGCTTGTGAGTGTGTAGCTCCTAATTGTCCTGCTGATGCGGTAGGACCTCTAAAAACTATTGGACATTTAAATTGCCCTCCAGACATTTGTCTAATTTTCGCCGCATTATTTATAATTTGATCAATTCCAACAAGCGAAAAGTTAAAGGTCATATACTCTACAATTGGTCTATTACCTGTCATGGTCGAACCAACTGCTATACCAGCAAAACCAAGTTCTGCTATTGGTGTATCAATAACACGCTTTGGACCAAACTCATCTAACATACCTTTAGATGCTTTATAAGCTCCATTATATTCTGCTACCTCTTCTCCCATTAAATACACACTTTCGTCTCTGCGCATTTCTTCACTCATTGCTTCGCAAACAGCTTCTCTAAATTGAATTGTCTTCATTAACTTATTTTTTATTCGAGTTGCAAAAATAACAATAAATGAAATACTATCCCCAAAAGAATTATCTAAAATTTATTATGCATGCATAGTAAATATTCAGAATAAAATAACTAACTTCGTGTCATCTAATTTTTAGTTTCGGTTTTCTTTATAAATTAATTAAGGGTTACTGATGCTTTATTTAAATTAAATTTAAGAACACATAAACTATTCAAAATGAAAATATTAGTATGTATAAGTCATGTTCCAGACACTACATCAAAAATTAATTTTACAGCCGACAACACTAAATTTGACACCAATGGTGTGCAATATGTTATTAATCCGAATGATGAATTTGGTTTAACTCGCTCTATGTGGTTGAAAGAAAAACAAGGCGCGCATGTTACAGTGGTGAACGTTGGAGGTCCTGAAACAGAACCTACACTTCGTAAAGCTCTAGCTATTGGTGCTGATGCTGCTATTAGAGTAAACACACCTGCAACCGACGGTTTTTCTGTTGCTAAACAACTCGCTAAAGTCGTGCAAGATGGTGGTTTTGATTTAATAATTGCTGGCCGTGAGTCCATTGATTATAATGGCGGTATGGTTCCAGGTATGGTAGCAGGTTTAACCAATTCAAATTTTGTAAATAATTGTATCGGTCTTGAAGTGGATGGAACTTCGGCTACTGTAATTAGAGAAATTGACGGTGGTAAAGAAACAGTTTCTACCTCATTACCTTTAATTATAGGGGGACAAAAAGGAATTGTAGAAGAAAGTGATCTTCGTATTCCTAATATGCGAGGCATTATGATGGCCCGTCAAAAACCACTAACTGTTGTAGACCCAATAAGTATTGAGCCCGAAACGGCTTCTGTTTCGTTTGACAAACCAGCTCCAAAAGGTGCGGTTAAATTAGTGGATCCAGATAATCTAGACGAATTAATTAATCTACTTCATAACGAAGCCAAAGTAATATAAATCCCTATTTCAAATTTTATAATAATTATGTCAGTTTTAGTATATACAGAATCAGAAAAAGGAAGTTTAAAAAAAATAGCATTTGAAGTAGCCTCGTATGGTAAAGCAGTTGCCGATCAATTAGGAACAACTCTTACTGCCATTGCAATAAACGCTGATGACACTTCAGAATTGGGCAACTATGGTGTCGATAAGGTTTTAAAGGTAACCCAATCTGACTTAGAAACATTTAACGCAAAAGCTTATGCTGCTGCCATTCAGCAAGCTGCCGAAAAAGAAGGTACTAAAGTTGTTGTTTTGAGCTCTAGTGTAAATAGTAAATATCTAGCACCTCTTTTAGCGATTAACTTAAATGCAGGGTATGCATCTAATGTATTAGAAGCGCCTTCCAGTACATCGCCTTTTATTGTTAAACGTACGGCTTTTACTAATAAAGCTTACGAAATGTTTCAAATAAACACCGAAGTAAAACTTTTAGGTGTCTCAAAAAACACATTTGGCTTGCATGAAAATAAAGCCGAAGCAACATCTGAAGATTTTTCTATATCGCTACCAGAACTTGGTGTTCATGTAGAATCTGTTGATAAAGCAAGTAACAAAGTTAGTATTGCCGATGCCGAAATTGTTGTGTCCGCTGGTCGTGGGTTAAAAGGTCCTGAAAATTGGGGAATGATAGAAGAATTAGCCGATGTTTTAGGCGCTGCCACTGCTTGTTCAAAACCAGTTTCCGACTTAGGTTGGAGACCTCACAGTGAGCATGTTGGACAAACAGGAAAGCCAGTAGCCTCTAATTTATATTTAGCTGTTGGTATTTCTGGAGCCATTCAACATTTAGCAGGTATAAACGCCTCCAAAGTAAAAGTGGTAATTAACATAGATCCTGAAGCACCTTTCTTTAAAGCTGCAGATTATGGTGTTGTTGGTGATGCTTTTGTTGTGGTTCCTCAACTCATTGAAAAATTAAAGGCTTTTAAGGCGCAACAATAAATTATTTTTTCTAAATTGTCTTATCAAATAAACTGTTTAAATTTGCATTTTTAACTTAAACTGCTTTTGGTAGTTGGTAAAGTCCAAATTTAAACGGTTCTTTGCGTTTTATAAATTTATGAGTTTAGTAAGACTTAACATCAAAGGAATATCTTATAGCCAAACCCAAAATGGTGCCTATGCACTTATACTAAATGAAGTTGACGGTGACAGAAAACTACCCATTGTCATTGGTGCTTTTGAAGCCCAATCTATTGCCATAGCTTTAGAAAAAGAGATACGTCCTCCAAGACCATTAACGCACGATTTATTCAAGAATTTTGCTGACAGATTTGATATTGTAGTCAAACAAGTGATTATCCATAAATTAGTTGATGGTGTGTTTTATTCCAGTTTAATTTGCGAACGTGATAAAATTGAAGAAATTATAGACGCTCGAACCAGTGACGCCATTGCATTGGCGCTTAGGTTTCAAGCACCTATTTTTACGTATAAAAATATTTTAGACAAGGCTGGTATTTACTTAAAAGTCAATCCTAAAAAAGAGGAGGAAGAAGAACAAGACAGTGTATTGATGGATGATTTGATAGCCGACGAGCTTGAAATAAATAAACCCCGAGAAAACTTTAAAACAAAAACTCTAGAAGAGCTACATACTATGTTGGACGAAGCAGTTGCCAACGAAGATTATGAAAAAGCGGCTCATATTAGAGATGAAATATCCAAACGATAATAGTATAACCCAACAACGTCTTTCCTATGAATATAAAGTTTAGATTAATAATCATGAATTTTTTTCAATTTTTCGTGTGGGGAGCTTGGTTAATTA
>JBNKYB010000065.1:0-56493 GCA_050300615.1 Flavobacteriaceae bacterium
AACTTTCGATCGTTCCAAACCGCACTTAAATATTGGTACTATTGGACACGTGGATCACGGTAAAACTACATTGACTGCTGCTATAACAACTGTTTTGGCAAATGCAGGTTTGTCTGAGCTAAGAAGCTTTGACTCAATTGATAATGCTCCTGAAGAAAAAGAAAGAGGTATTACAATTAATACATCTCACGTTGAGTATTCAACTGCAAACCGTCACTATGCTCACGTTGACTGTCCAGGTCACGCGGATTACGTAAAAAACATGGTAACTGGTGCTGCTCAAATGGATGGTGCTATCTTAGTTGTTGCTGCAACTGATGGTCCTATGCCTCAAACTCGTGAGCACATCTTATTAGGTCGTCAAGTTGGTATTCCACGTATCGTTGTTTTCTTAAACAAAGTTGATATGGTTGATGATGAAGAGCTTTTAGAGTTAGTTGACATGGAAGTTAGAGATTTATTAAACTTTTATGAGTACGATGGTGATAATGGTCCTGTTGTTTCTGGATCTGCTTTAGGTGCGCTTAATGGTGAACAAAAATGGGTAGATACAGTAATGGAGCTTATGGAAGCTGTTGATAGCTGGATTGAATTACCAGAGCGTGATGTTGATAAACCTTTCTTAATGCCTATTGAAGATGTATTCTCAATTACAGGTCGTGGAACTGTTGCAACTGGTCGTATTGAAACTGGTATTGCTAAAACAGGTGATCCTGTTGAAATCATCGGTATGGGTGCTGATAAATTAACATCTACTATTACTGGTATTGAAATGTTCCGTCAAATTCTTGATAGAGGTGAGGCTGGAGATAATGCAGGTATCTTATTAAGAGGTATTGAGAAAACTCAAATCTCTAGAGGTATGGTAATTTGTAAACCAGGTTCTGTAACTCCACATGCTAAATTTAAAGCTGAGGTTTATATCTTGAAAAAAGAAGAAGGTGGTCGTCACACACCATTCCACAATAACTACCGTCCACAGTTCTACGTTCGTACAACTGATGTAACTGGAAATATTGCACTTCCTGATGGCGTTGAAATGGTTATGCCTGGAGATAACTTAACTATTACTGTTGAGTTAATTCAACCAATTGCAATGAATATAGGTCTACGTTTCGCAATTCGTGAAGGTGGTAGAACTGTAGGTGCAGGTCAGGTAACTGAGATTTTAGACTAATACAGTATATTAAATAATAAGGTTAAGGTATTCCGTTTTTATGGGATGCCTTGACTTATATTTACGGGTTTAGCTCAGTTGGTAGAGCACTGGTCTCCAAAACCAGGTGTCGGGAGTTCGAGTCTCTCAACCCGTGCTTGTAAAAACAAATAACTTTTGAAATATGAATAATTGTTTCAAAAGACAAAATACGAGATGAAAGTTTTATTGAAAAATAAAATTGAATTCTAATTTCTAATAAAGATAATATAATGGCTGGAATTGTAAATTACATAAAGGAATCATTTGGAGAGCTTAAAAACAATGTAAGTTGGACACCATGGGCTGAGGCTCAAAGTTTAACTGTTTTAGTAGCGGTTTTTTCTATTGTGTTTTCTTTGGCGATTTGGGGCATTGATACCGTATTTAGCAAAGTGATAGGGTTTTACTTTCAATTGATTAACTAATAATTAAAAAGAAAAATTCTATGTCTGAAGTTGTAAGTGGAAAAAAATGGTATGTAGTTAGAGCGGTAAGTGGTCAAGAAAATAAAATTAAAACCTATATCGAAAATGAAATTGCTCGTTTAGGTCTTCAAGATTATGTAGATCAAGTATTGGTTCCAACTGAAAGAGTTATTCAAATTAGAAATGGAAAAAAAATTCATAAAGAAAAAGTTTTTTTTCCTGGATATATCATGGTGCAAGCCAATTTAACTGGAGAAGTCCCTCATATTATAAGATCTGTAACAAATGTTATTGGTTTTTTAGGAGAAACAAAAGGTGGTGATCCAGTTCCGTTAAGACAATCTGAAGTCAATAGAATGTTAGGTAAGGTTGATGAATTATCTGTTGATGCTGATGCAAACGTAGCCATTCCTTTTACGAAAGGAGAAACCGTTAAAGTTATTGATGGTCCATTTAATGGGTTTGACGGAACTATTGAAAAAATAAATGAAGAAAAGCGTAAACTTGAAGTAATGGTTAAAATTTTCGGAAGAAAAACGCCATTAGAGTTAAGTTATATGCAGGTTGAAAAAGTATAATAATTGTTACACTATATAAAGAACGATACGGTTTTTGCTTCCAAATAAAAAGCGTGTCAAACTAAATTATTAAAAATGGCAAAAGAATTAGGTAAAGTAGTTAAGTTACAAGTTCGGGGAGGTGCTGCGAATCCATCGCCACCGGTTGGACCCGCTTTAGGTGCTGCTGGAGTTAACATTATGGAGTTCTGTAAGCAGTTTAATGCGAGAACTCAAGATAAGCCTGGTAAAGTATTACCAGTTGTTATCTCTGTTTACAAAGACAAATCATTTGATTTTGTAATCAAAACTCCTCCAGCTGCAGTACAATTATTAGAAGCGGCCAAACTTAAAAAAGGTTCAGGTGAACCAAACCGAAAAAAAGTAGCTAAAGTATCTTGGGATCAGATTAAAACTATTGCAGAAGACAAAATGGTAGATTTAAATGCATTTACTATTGAATCGGCTATGAAAATGGTTGCTGGTACAGCAAGATCAATGGGTATAACCGTAACAGGGCAATTCCCTAATTAATCTATTAAAGACATTAGAAAATGGCAAGATTAACAAAAAAGCAAAAAGAGGCTTTAGCGAAAATAGAAAAAGGGAGAGTTTACTCTCTTGATGAAGCGTCAGCATTAGTAAAAGAAATTACTAATACTAAATTTGATGCTTCTGTAGATATAGCTGTACGTTTAGGAGTTGATCCACGTAAAGCTAACCAGATGGTAAGAGGTGTAGTATCACTTCCTCATGGTACTGGTAAAGATATGAAAGTATTAGCATTGGTTACTCCAGATAAAGAAGCAGAAGCTAAAGAAGCAGGAGCAGATTATGTAGGTTTAGACGAATATCTTGAAAAAATCAAGAACGGTTGGACAGATGTAGACGTAATTATTACTATGCCAAGTGTGATGGGTAAATTAGGTCCTTTAGGACGTGTATTAGGTCCTCGTGGTTTAATGCCAAACCCAAAAACAGGTACAGTAACCATGGATGTTGCTAAAGCTGTAACAGAAGTTAAAGCTGGTAAAATTGATTTTAAAGTTGATAAAACCGGTATTGTACACGCTGCTATAGGAAAAGCATCATTTAGTGCTGATAAAATTGCAGGTAATGCAAATGAATTAATTCAAACATTAATAAAACTTAAACCAACAACTGCAAAAGGTACTTATGTAAAAAGTATTTTCCTTTCAAGTACTATGAGTCCTAGTGTTGCTGTTGATCCTAAAGTTGGTTAATTAGTTAAATACTTTTATTATGACAAGAGAAGAAAAATCACAAGTAATTGAGGCGTTAACTGCAGAATTAACTGACAATGCAAATATTTATTTAGCAGATATTTCAGGATTGAATGCAGGAACAACCTCAAATTTACGTCGTGCTTGTTTTAAAGCAAACGTAAAGTTGGCAGTAGTTAAAAATACATTACTTGAAAAAGCAATGGAAGCTTCAGATAAAGATTTTGGAGACCTTCCTTCTGTTTTAAAAGGAAATACATCAGTGATGTATTCTGAAACAGGTAATGCACCAGCTAAGCTAATAAAAAACTTCCGTAAAAAATCTGACAAGCCTTTATTAAAAGGAGCGTTTATTGAGGAAGCTATTTATATTGGAGACAACCAATTAGACATGTTAGTTGATATCAAGTCTAAAGAAGAATTGTTAGGAGAGATTGTTACATTATTACAATCGCCTGCTAAGAATGTTATTTCTGCACTTCAATCAAGTGGAGGAAAACTAGCTGGAATTATAAAAACACTATCTGAAAAAGAAGGATAGTAAGTATTAAATAGTACGCACTTTATTACAATTATATTAAAATTTAAAATTTATTAAAAACGATAGAAAATGGCAGATTTAAAAGATTTCGCAGAACAATTAGTTAACTTAACAGTAAAAGAAGTAAACGAGTTAGCTACTATATTAAAAGATGAGTATGGTATCGAGCCTGCTGCTGCTGCAGTTGCAGTTGCTGCTGGACCTGCTGCTGGTGGTGGAGATGATGCTGCTGAAGCTCAAACTGAATTTGATGTTATATTAAAAGCAGCTGGAGCATCTAAATTAGCAGTTGTTAAATTAGTAAAAGAATTAACTGGACTAGGTTTAAAAGAAGCTAAAGGTTTAGTTGATGAGGCACCAAGCCCAATTAAAGAAGGAGTTTCAAAAGACGAAGCTGAAGCATTAAAAGCATCTTTAGAAGAAGCAGGAGCAGAGGTTGAGCTTAAATAAGCTTAACACCTCAATAATACAAAGGTTTAGGTCTGAAGGTTAACTTCAAGACCTAAACCATTTTGCGTATATAATCATTAGATACGCTATAAATATTTTTTTTAATCATAATTCCGTCCATTGATGTTATCAACACAAGCTGAAAGATTAAATTTCTCGTCTATTGTAAATAGAACAGAATATCCAGATTTTCTGGATATTCAGATTAAATCCTTTCAGGATTTTTTCCAATTAGAAACAAAATCTGAAGAAAGAGGAAATGAAGGTCTGTATAATACCTTTATGGAAAACTTCCCGATTACAGACTCACGTAATCAATTTGTTTTAGAGTTTTTAGATTATTTTGTAGATCCACCGCGATATGCTATTGATGAGTGTATTGAAAGAGGTCTAACATATAGCGTTCCGCTAAAAGCAAGATTAAAATTATACTGTACAGATCCAGAACACGAGGATTTTGAAACGATTGTGCAAGATGTTTATTTAGGTACAATTCCTTACATGACTCCAAGTGGAACCTTTGTAATTAATGGTGCAGAGCGTGTTGTTGTATCACAATTACACCGTTCGCCTGGTGTGTTTTTTGGACAATCTTTCCATGCTAACGGAACCAAATTATATTCTGCAAGAGTTATCCCTTTCAAAGGATCTTGGATAGAATTTGCTACAGATATCAATCAGGTGATGTATGCCTACATTGATAGAAAGAAAAAATTACCAGTTACTACATTGTTTAGAGCCATAGGTTTTGAACGTGATAAAGATATTTTAGAGATTTTTGATCTTGCTGAAGAAGTTAAAGTATCAAAATCTGGATTAAAGAAAGTATTAGGACGTAAGCTTGCTGCTCGTGTTCTTAATACTTGGCATGAAGATTTTGTTGATGAAGATACAGGAGAAGTTGTATCTATTGAGCGTAACGAAATAGTATTAGATCGTGATACTGTTCTTGATAAAGATAATATAGAAGAAATTATTGAAGCAGAAGTTCAAACAATTCTTCTACATAAAGAGAGTGCGCAACAAGGTGATTATGCTATTATTCATAATACATTGCAAAAAGATCCAACAAACTCTGAAAAAGAGGCTGTTGAACATATATACAGACAATTACGTAATGCTGAGCCGCCAGATGAAGAAACAGCTCGTGGTATTATAGATAAATTATTCTTTAGTGACCAACGTTATTCTTTAGGGGAAGTTGGACGTTATAGAATGAATAAAAAATTAGGTCTTGATATTGGTATGGATAAGCAAGTGCTTACCAAAGAAGATATCATAACTATCATTAAATATTTAATCGAGCTTATTAATTCTAAAGCTGAGATTGATGATATTGACCACTTATCAAACCGTCGTGTACGTACTGTAGGTGAACAATTATCATCACAATTTGGAGTTGGTCTTGCTCGTATGGCACGTACTATTCGTGAGCGTATGAACGTTCGTGATAACGAAGTGTTTACGCCTATAGATTTAATTAATGCAAAGACATTATCGTCTGTAATTAATTCATTCTTTGGAACAAACCAGTTATCTCAGTTTATGGATCAAACCAATCCATTAGCTGAAATTACACATAAACGTCGTTTATCGGCATTAGGACCTGGAGGTTTATCTCGTGAAAGAGCTGGATTTGAGGTTCGTGATGTTCACTATACACATTATGGTCGTTTATGTCCAATTGAAACTCCTGAGGGACCAAATATTGGTTTGATTTCTTCATTGTCTGTGTTTGCGAAAGTGAACTCAATGGGATTCATTGAAACGCCATATCGTCCTGTTGAAAATGGGGTGGTTGATATTAAAAATGCACCAGTTTATTTAAGTGCTGAAGAAGAAGAAGGAAAACTGATTGCTCAAGCAACTGTAAAGGTTGATGCTGATGGAAAAATATTACATGATAAGGTTATTGCTCGTATGGAAGGTGATTTTCCTGTAATGGATCCAGTAGGTCTTAATTATACAGATGTTGCACCAAATCAAATATCATCAATATCAGCATCGTTAATTCCATTTTTGGAACATGATGATGCAAACCGTGCCTTGATGGGATCGAACATGATGCGTCAAGCAGTACCATTATTGTTGCCACAAGCACCAATAGTAGGAACTGGTCTTGAACGTCAAGTAGCTTCAGATTCTCGTGTATTAATCAATGCAGAAGGAGAAGGGGTTGTACAATATGTAGATGCTACAGAAATTGTTATTAAATACGATCGTACTGAAGATGAAGCTAAAGTAAGTTTTGATAGTGATATTAAAACATATCCTCTTGTAAAATTCAGAAAAACAAACCAAGGTACAAGTATCAACCTTAAACCAATTGTTGTTAAGGGAGATAAAGTAACCAAAGGTCAAGTATTATGTGAAGGTTACGCTACTCAAAAAGGAGAATTAGCTTTAGGTAGAAATATGAAAGTTGCCTTCATGCCTTGGAAAGGATATAACTTTGAGGATGCGATTGTAATTTCAGAAAAAGTTGTTCGTGAAGATATTTTCACATCAATTCATATTGATGAGTATTCTTTAGAAGTTAGAGATACAAAACTTGGTAACGAAGAATTAACCAATGATATTCCAAACGTTTCAGAAGAAGCTACTAAAGATTTGGATGAAAATGGAATGATTCGTGTTGGTGCAGAGGTTAAACCAGGCGATATTCTAATAGGTAAAATTACACCTAAAGGAGAAAGTGATCCTACTCCTGAGGAAAAATTATTACGTGCTATTTTTGGTGATAAAGCTGGAGATGTAAAAGATGCTTCTTTAAAAGCATCACCGTCATTGAATGGTGTTGTTATCGAAAAGAAATTATTTGCTCGTGCAGTAAAAGATAAACGTAAAAGAGCTCAAGATAAAGATGATATTGCTCAACTTGAAGGTGTTTATGATGCTAAATTTGAAGATTTAAAGAATATTTTAATCGAAAAATTATTCAATATCGTAAACGGAAAAACAGCTCAAGGTATTTTTAATGATTTAGGTGAGGAAGTATTGCCAAAAGGTAAAAAATTCACACTTAAAATGTTAAATGCTGTTGATGACTATGCGCATTTAGTGTCTGGTAAATGGACAACTGATGACCATACAAATCAATTAGTGGCTGATTTAATTCATAATTACAAAATCAAAGAAAACGACTTACAAGGGTCTTTAAGACGTGAGAAGTTTACCATTTCTGTAGGAGATGAGTTGCCTGCAGGTATCATTAAACTAGCTAAAGTTTATATTGCTAAAAAGCGTAAACTTAAAGTGGGTGATAAAATGGCAGGACGTCACGGTAATAAAGGTATTGTGGCACGTATTGTTCGCCAAGAAGATATGCCTTTCCTTGAAGATGGAACGCCTGTTGATATTGTATTGAATCCACTTGGTGTACCGTCTCGTATGAATATTGGTCAGATTTATGAAACCGTTCTTGGTTGGGCTGGTCAAAAATTAGGGCGCAAGTTTGCTACACCTATTTTTGATGGAGCTACTTTAGATCAGATTAACGAATTGACAGATGAAGCCGGCGTTCCAAGATTTGGACACACGTATTTGTATGATGGAGGTACAGGAGACCGTTTTGACCAACCAGCAACAGTTGGTGTGATTTATATGTTGAAACTAGGACATATGGTTGACGATAAAATGCACGCGCGTTCTATAGGACCATACTCTTTAATTACCCAACAACCATTAGGTGGTAAAGCACAATTTGGAGGTCAGCGTTTTGGAGAGATGGAAGTTTGGGCATTAGAAGCTTATGGAGCATCTAGTACACTAAGAGAAATCTTAACTGTAAAATCTGATGATGTAATTGGTAGAGCTAAGACTTACGAAGCAATCGTAAAAGGTGAACCAATGCCAGATCCAGGACTACCAGAATCTTTCAATGTACTTATGCATGAATTGAAAGGTCTTGGATTAGACATAAGATTAGAGGAATAATATACTGCACATCACTTTTTAAAGTGATGTGCTAAAAGTTTACAAATAATTCGATATCACCATATATTATGGCAAGAAAACAAGATAAGAATACAGTACAGAGATTTAACAAAATCTCAATTGGTTTAGCATCACCAGAGTCTATTTTAGCAGAATCAAGAGGTGAGGTTTTAAAACCAGAAACTATCAATTATCGAACTCACAAACCAGAACGAGATGGTTTGTTCTGTGAGCGTATTTTTGGTCCTGTAAAAGACTACGAATGTGCTTGTGGAAAATATAAGCGTATCCGTTACAAAGGCATTGTATGTGACCGTTGTGGCGTAGAAGTAACAGAGAAAAAAGTACGTCGTGACCGTGTTGGTCATATCAACTTGGTTGTTCCTGTTGCTCACATTTGGTATTTCCGTTCTTTACCAAATAAAATAGGATATTTATTAGGCTTACCATCTAAGAAATTAGATATGATAATTTACTACGAACGCTATGTAGTAATTCAACCAGGTAATGCTAAAAATATAGATGGAGAGCCATTACAACAAATGGACTTTTTAACCGAAGAAGAATACTTAACTATTCTTGAATCGCTTCCACAAGACAATCAATATCTAGAAGATACAGATCCAAATAAGTTTCTTGCTAAAATGGGTGCTGAATGTTTAATTGAATTACTATCTAGAATTGATTTAGAGGAGTTATCTTACGAATTAAGACATAAAGCCAATACAGAAACATCTAAACAACGTAAAACAGAAGCGTTAAAACGTTTACAAGTTGTTGAGTCGCTTCGTGAATCAAATGGAAATAGAGAAAATCGTCCTGAATGGATGATTATGAAAGTGATTCCAATTATTCCACCAGAATTACGTCCGTTAGTGCCGTTAGATGGTGGTCGTTTTGCAACGTCTGATTTAAATGATTTATATCGTCGTGTGATAATCAGAAACAACCGTCTTAAAAGATTAGTTGAGATTAAAGCTCCAGAAGTAATTTTACGTAATGAAAAACGTATGTTGCAAGAATCTGTAGATTCTTTATTTGACAACACACGTAAATCATCTGCTGTAAAAACAGATTCTAACAGACCATTAAAATCATTATCAGATTCACTTAAAGGTAAGCAAGGGCGTTTCCGTCAAAACTTACTAGGTAAGCGTGTTGATTATTCTGCACGTTCTGTAATTGTTGTTGGACCAGAATTAAAATTATTTGAATGCGGATTGCCAAAAAATATGGCCGCTGAGCTTTACAAACCTTTTGTAATTAGAAAATTAATTGAAAGAGGTATTGTAAAAACAGTAAAATCTGCTAAGAAAATTATAGATAAAAGAGAGCCAGTAGTTTGGGATATCTTGGAAAATGTTCTTAAAGGACATCCGGTATTACTAAACCGTGCTCCTACATTGCACAGATTGGGTATTCAAGCATTCCAACCAAAATTAATTGAGGGGAAAGCGATTCAATTACACCCATTGGTGTGTACAGCATTTAATGCGGATTTTGATGGTGACCAAATGGCAGTTCATTTACCATTAGGTCCAGAAGCTATTTTAGAATGTCAATTGTTAATGTTGGCTTCTCACAATATCTTAAATCCAGCTAATGGATCTCCAGTAACAGTACCTTCTCAAGATATGGTACTTGGTTTATATTATATGACCAAGTTACGTAAATCGACACCAGAAGCTCCTGTTAAAGGTGAAGGTTTAACATTCTACGGACCAGAAGAAGTTGAAATAGCTTTTAATGAAAAACGAGTAGATTTAAATGCTTCTATTAAAGTTAGAACTATAGATATTAATGCTGATGGTAAATTAGCACCAGCAATTATAGATACAACTGTTGGTCGTGTGTTATTTAACCAACATGTGCCACAAGCAGCAGGGTATATTAATGAAGTGCTTACCAAAAAATCTTTAAGAGATATTATTGGTAGTATTCTAAAATACACGTCAGTACCAGAAACGGCTGAGTTCTTAGATGCTATTAGAACTTTAGGGTTCAAATTTGCATTCCAAGGTGGATTATCATTTAGTTTAGGTGATATTATTATTCCACCAGAAAAACCAGATATGATTTCTGCAGCTAACAAACAAGTTGATGGAATTACAGGTAACTATAACATGGGACTTATAACAAACAATGAGCGTTATAATCAAGTTATTGATATTTGGACATCGACCAATGCAGCGTTAACGGAGTTGTCTATGAAACGTATTCGTGAAGATCAACAAGGATTTAACTCTGTGTTTATGATGCTTGATTCTGGAGCTCGTGGATCTAAAGAACAGATTCGTCAGTTAACAGGTATGCGTGGTTTGATGGCTAAACCTAAAAAATCAAATGCAGGTGGTGGAGAGATTATTGAAAATCCAATTCTTTCTAACTTTAAAGAAGGACTTTCAATTTTAGAATATTTTATCTCAACTCACGGTGCTCGTAAAGGACTTGCAGATACGGCTCTTAAAACTGCCGATGCGGGGTATTTAACACGTCGTTTAGTTGATGTTTCTCAAGATGTTATTGTTAATTCTGAAGACTGCGGTACGTTGAGAGGTGTTGAAGTAGAAGCTTTAAAGAAGAATGATGAAATTGTAGAAACGCTTGAAGAAAGAATTGTAGGTCGTGTAGCATTAAATGATGTTTATGACCCCGTTACTGAAGAATTATTAGTGGCCTCTGGGCAATTAATTGAAGATAATATAGCAAAAGCTATTGGAGAGTCTTCAGTAGAAAGTGTCGAGGTTAGATCTGCATTAACATGTGAAGCAAGAAAAGGTATTTGTGCTAAATGTTATGGTCGTAATTTGGCAACTGGTAAAATGGTTCAACGTGGAGAAGCTGTAGGTGTTGTTGCTGCACAGTCTATTGGAGAACCTGGTACTCAGTTAACACTTCGTACATTCCACGTGGGTGGTATTGCAGGAAACATTTCAGAAGAAAATAAATTAATTACTAAATTTAGTGGTATTGCTGAAATTGAAGATCTTAAAACTGTAAAAAGTGAGGATAGTGAAGGTAACCTTGTAGACATAGTTATATCACGTACGTCTGAGTTAAAACTTACAGATAAGAAAACAGGAATTACGTTAAGTAATAATAATATCCCTTATGGTTCAACACTATATATTAAAAATGGAGACGAATTAAGTAAAGGGGATGTTGTTTGTTCTTGGGATCCATATAACGGTGTAATTATTTCAGAATTTGCTGGTAAAATAGTCTATGAAAACCTTGAGCAAGGCGTAACCTATCAAGTTGAAATTGATGAGCAAACAGGTTTCCAAGAAAAAGTAATTTCTGAATCTAGAAATAAACGATTAATACCAACGCTTCATGTTGAAGATGGAAAAGGAAATGTATTACGTTCATACAATTTACCAGTAGGAGCACACTTAATGATTGATGATGGAGAGAAGATTAAAGTAGGTAAAGTGTTAGTTAAAATTCCACGTAAATCAGCCAAATCTGGTGATATTACAGGAGGTTTACCACGTGTAACAGAATTATTTGAAGCACGTAATCCTTCTAACCCAGCGGTTGTTAGTGAAATTGATGGTGTGGTTTCTTTTGGAAAAATCAAAAGAGGTAACCGTGAGATTGTAGTAGAATCTAAGTTAGGAGAAGTTAAAAAATACTTAGTTAAATTATCTAGTCAGATTCTTGTTCAAGAGAATGACTATGTTAAAGCAGGTATGCCACTTTCAGATGGTTCTATTACACCTAACGATATTTTAAATATTAAAGGACCATCAGCAGTTCAGCAATATTTAGTGAATGAAGTGCAAGAAGTATATCGTTTACAAGGAGTAAAAATTAATGATAAACACTTTGAAGTTGTTGTAAGACAGATGATGCGAAAAGTTCGTATTATTGATTCGGGTGATACTATCTTCTTAGAAGATCAATTAGTTCATAAAGATGATTTTATTATAGAAAATGATGAAATCTTTGGAATGAAAGTGATTGAAGATGCAGGTGATTCTAAAAGCCTTAAAGCTGGTCAAATCATTTCACCACGTCAGTTAAGAGATGAAAATTCTATCTTAAGAAGAGAAGATAAAAACCTTGTAGTTGCTAGAGATGCACAACCAGCAACAGCAACACCAATATTGCAAGGTATTACTAGAGCATCACTTCAAACAAAATCATTTATTTCAGCAGCATCTTTCCAAGAAACAACTAAGGTTCTTAATGAAGCTGCAGTTGCAGGAAAGGTTGATGATTTAGAAGGACTAAAAGAAAATGTAATTGTAGGGCATAGAATTCCAGCAGGAACGGGTATGCGAAAATATGATAACATTATCGTAGGTTCTAAAGAAGAGTTTGATGAGATGATGCAAGCTAGAAAAGAAGTAAATTATAATTAATTAAAAGATTCCCACGTAAGTGGGAATCTTTTTTTATAAAGCATTTTATTATGGCAGACGATAAGAAAGAACCAAAACCTGGGCAAATTAATATTGAATTGGATGAAAGTGTAGCAGAAGGAATTTACTCTAATTTAGCTATTATTAATCATTCTGTTTCAGAGTTTGTTGTAGACTTTGTTAGTATTATGCCAGGTATACCAAAAAGCAAAGTAAAGTCTAGAATTATATTAACTCCTCAACATGCAAAGCGCTTGCTTAAAGCGTTAGGAGAGAATGTTGCTAGATTTGAAAAATCACACGGAGAGATTAAGGATTACGAACAACCTCCGATACCTTTAAATTTTGGGCCAACAGGTCAAGCATAAAATAAAATAAGCCCTTTGAAATATTTCAAAGGGCTTATTTATTTAAAACACTTTTTAAAAAACACTTAGCTAGCTTTTTTATTTTCGTTTGTATGGTATTTTAATGCTCCAGACGGACATTTTTTAATCTGATTTATAATCGAGTTGGTTTCTGCATTATCCAAATTTATCCAAGGTATAATAGTTGTTCTAAAAACGTTAGACAATTGTTTGGCACATTTTTCGGCATGAATACAAACACTAGGTTCGTAAGTTACCGTAATTTCATCATTACTGAATTCATTAGTATACATATCCATAAGCGTTCAAATTAGGGGCTCTAATTATTGATATATCAAAATAAAGATATTAAAATATCAAATACACATATTTTACATGTAAATATTAAGAATAGTTGAATATTATAAAAATATTTTCGTTTATACGTTAGAATTCTGAGGTAAAATGGAATTTAATACTAGGATATTTTTGTTGTGTCATCTGCAATGAAAATGAAGAATCAGCTAAAAATACTAATTGATTTTGTTTGTCTTTAGCTAAAAAGCGTTGTTTCACTCTAATAAATTCTTTATACTCATCGCTCTTTGAATTTTTTGGATCTACCCAACAAGCTTTATATACATTCAAGTTTTCATAGGTACACTTAGCTCCGTACTCATGTTCTAATCTATATTGAATTACTTCGTATTGGAGGGCTCCAACAGTTCCAATTACTTTTCTACCGTTTAATTCTAATGTAAATAACTGAGCAACTCCTTCATCCATTAATTGATCAATGCCTTTAAAAAGTTGTTTAGATTTTAAAGGATCTGCATTATTAATATATCTAAAATGTTCTGGAGAGAAGCTAGGAACACCTTTGTAATTTAAAACTTCTCCTTCGGTTAATGTATCTCCAATTTTAAATGTACCTGTGTCTTGTAATCCTACAATATCACCGGGATACGATATATCTACAATTTCTTTCTTTTCGGCAAAAAAAGCATTTGGACTAGAAAATTTGACTTTTTTATTATGTCTTACATGTAAATAAGGTGCATTACGCTTGAATTCACCTGATACAATTTTAACAAAGGCCAAACGGTTTCTATGGTTAGGATCCATATTGGCATGTATTTTAAATACAAAACCAGTAAATTTATCTTCATCTGGTTGCACTAAGCGTTCTTCACTTTGTTTAGGTCTTGGTTTGGGGGCAATCTCTACAAAGCAATCTAATAACTCTCTAACTCCAAAATTATTTAAAGCAGAACCAAAGAAAACTGGTTGAAGATCACCATTTAAATACGCTTCTTTATCAAAAGTTGGATAAATACCTTCAACGAGTTCTATTTCTTCTCTTAATGTATTTGCTGCTTTATTACCAACCAATTTAT
Organism: Flavobacteriaceae bacterium; assembly: GCA_050300615.1. GTDB lineage: Bacteria > Bacteroidota > Bacteroidia > Flavobacteriales > Flavobacteriaceae > Yeosuana. The sequence goes on from JBNKYB010000065.1 coordinate 14,466, forward strand.
CTAATTCAGAAGATGACAAATCTGAAATTTCGATGGTTTCTTCAATATCTTTTCTACTATCACCACTAAAGAGATTGACATTTTTTTCCCAAATATTATATATACCTTTAAAATCATATCCCATACCAATAGGAAAGCTTAAAGGTGTAACTTTTAATCCTAATTTTTGTTCAACTTCATCCAATAAATCAAAAGCATCTTTACCTTCGCGATCCATTTTATTAATGAACACAATCATAGGTATGTTTCGCATACGGCAAACTTCAACCAATTTTTCGGTTTGTTCTTCAACACCTTTAGCAACATCAATAACAACAATAACACTATCCACAGCGGTAAGCGTTCTAAAAGTGTCCTCAGCAAAATCTTTATGGCCAGGAGTATCAAGAATATTAATTTTGATGCCATCATATTCAAAAGCTAAAACAGATGTAGCTACTGAAATACCACGTTGACGTTCAATTTCCATAAAGTCACTGGTGGCACCTTTTTTTATCTTGTTACTTTTTACAGCACCCGCTTCTTGAATTGCACCACCAAAGAGCAGTAACTTTTCTGTTAATGTAGTTTTTCCAGCATCTGGATGTGATATAATCCCAAAGGTTCGTCGTCTGTTTATCTCTTTTATAAAACTCATATTCTTTATTGCAAATGGGTTGCAAATATACTATTATTAGTATCAATAAGAATAATAATTGGTAACCATGCTTTTTAAATTTATCATAAGATTGCTTATTTTAACATTTTACTTGGTATTTTTGCTTTACTATGAAAGAAGAGAACGTCATTTTAGTTAACGAAAACGATGAGCAAATTGGGTTGATGCCCAAAATGGAAGCTCATGAGAAAGCACTATTGCATCGGGCATTTTCAGTATTTGTTTTTAATGATAAAAATGAATTAATGCTCCAGCAACGCGCTTTAGATAAATATCATTCACCAGGATTATGGACTAACACTTGTTGCAGCCACCAACGTGAAGGCGAAAGCAATATTAAGGCAGGAATGCGTCGTTTACAAGAAGAAATGGGATTTGTTGTAGACTTGCAAGAATCTATTTCTTTTATTTACAAAGCACCGTTTGATAATGGTTTAACAGAACATGAATATGACCATATTTTAATAGGAAAATATAACGGAACACCACGTATAAACCCTGACGAAGTAGCTGGTTGGAAATGGATGTTGTTAGAAGATGTAAAGAGTGATATGATTAAAAACCCACAGTTATATACCGAATGGTTTAAAATTATTTTTGAGAAGTTTTACCAACATATAAATATTCTGGACAATGAGAGTAACAGTTAGTAGGAAAGCACATTTTAATGCAGCTCATAGATTGTATAGAAAAGATTGGAGTTTTGAAAAGAATGAAGCTGTTTTTGGATTGTGTAATAACCCTAGTTTTCATGGCCATAATTATGAATTAATAGTAAGTGTTACTGGCGAAATTGATAAAGAAACGGGATATGTTATAGATGTGAAAATTTTAAAGGATATCATTAAAGCTGAAGTTGAAGAAGCTTTCGATCATAAAAATTTAAATATTGAAGTACCAGAATTTAAGGAGTTAAATCCAACAGCTGAAAATATATCAGTTGTTATATATAATAAGCTTAAACCTAAATTAGCAACTCATTTAGAATTAGAAATAACCCTTTACGAGACACCTCGTAATTATGTAACTTATTCAGGAAAATAATATGATAAATACATTGTACCCAATTAAATTTACCCCAATTTTAAAAGATAAAATTTGGGGCGGACAAAAATTAAAAACATTACTTAATAAAAATAGCGATTTGCCTAATATTGGTGAAAGCTGGGAAATTAGTGATGTTGAAGGCGATACTTCTATAGTATCTAACGGAAGTTTAAAAGGACAATCCTTAAAACAACTTTTAGAAACTTATAAAGAAGATTTAATAGGACTTCAAAATTATAGAATATTCAAAAACAAGTTCCCACTTCTTATAAAATTTATAGATGCAAAAGAAGATTTGTCTATTCAATTACATCCTAATGATGAATTAGCGGCCAAGAGGCATAATTCCTTTGGTAAAACAGAGATGTGGTACACACTTCAAGCAGATGAAGGCGCTAATTTGATAGTTGGATTTAATCAGGAAATGACGCCAGAATTATATTTAAAACATCTGGAAGAAAAAACACTAACCCAAATTTTAAACTTTGATAAAGTAAAAACTGGTGATACTTATTTTATAGAAGTAGGACGAGTGCACGCCATTGGAGCAGGTGTTATGGTTGCTGAAATACAACAAACAAGCGATATCACATATAGAGTTTATGATTGGGATAGAGTAGATGATAATGGAAATGAGCGCGAATTACATAATGACCTTGCCATTGATGCTTTCGATTTTAATATGCCAGACAACTTTAGAGTTTCTTATGATAAAACTGAAAATCAATCTAATGAAATGGTGAGTTGTCCTTATTTTACAACTAATTATTTAAAGATTGATAAAGCGCTTCAAAAAGAAAACCATCACGATTCATTTATTATTTATATGTGCGTTGAAGGTAGTGCTGAAGTTTCAGCTAACGGATTTACAGAAACTATAAATAAGGGAGAAACCATCTTACTTCCAGCTGCTATTCAGAATTATAGGATATATTCTGAAAAAGCGACTTTATTAGAAGTTTATGTGTAATTCAAAACTTATTTTAATTTTCTCTATTATAGAGTGCATATAATTTAATTAAGTACTTTTGTAAAAATTTAAAAAACAGTAAAAATGGCAAATGTTAGAGACCTAAAAAAAGACATTAATTATGTTTTAGGCGATATTATAGAAGCAGTTTATGTTTGGGAATACTCAAACACCGATAAAGACACAAAAAAAAGTGAAGCAATTATAGATGAAGCTATTAATACCTTTGATGAATTGATAGCTAAAGTAAATGAGAAAACAGTAGAAAACAAAAAAGCACACTTTAAAGCAATTAGTTCTGAACTTGAAGAAAAAGGAAGAGCGCTAATTGAAAAAATTAATAAATTAGGATAAATTTTTTAGCGGACTAGTTGCTAATTTAATTTTTGCGATTATATTTGCATCCGTTAAAACGCCGATGTAGCTCAGCTGGCTAGAGCAGCTGATTTGTAATCAGCAGGTCGTGGGTTCGAGTCCCTCTATCGGCTCTTTAAAAAGTTCAGTATTTTGCTGAACTTTTTTAGTTTACAGAGAGTTGATGATTTGCTAAAGACTCAAAATTTTAGTTTAACTTTAAAAAACATCAATCTTTATTTCCTTTAAGCCACGAAAAAAAGCCTTTTTTCTTTTTCTTTTTAAAAGTTTTTTTATTCGAATCAGTATTAAAAAGACGTTTAAAAAATCCATCTTTCTTTGTCAACTCACAATCTAAATCTTCTATAACATCTGTTGAAGGTTTCTCAAACTTAGCTTTGGTAATGGCGTTGTATTTAGGATCTTTATTTAATTCTTGTAAATAGTTTGCAAAAATAGGTAAGGCAGAATTAGCACCTTGACCAATGGAAGTATTGCTAAACCCAATTTGCTGATTATCGTTTCCTACCCAGGTAATCGTCACTAATTTAGGCATAATTCCAACAAACCATCCATCTTTATTATCCTGTGTAGTACCTGTTTTACCAGCAATATCATTTTTAAAGTCGTAAGAGTTTCTTAATCGCAGGGCTGTGCCTTCATTAACAGTTGCCTTTAAAAATTCCAGCATAACCTGTCTGGTATAATCACTAAAAACTTTTTCAGATGGTTGTTCAGGGTTTAAATCATTATATGATGCAATTACATGGCCTTCTTTATCTTCAATTTTTGTAATGAAAACAGGGTTACTAGGGCTACTATCATTTACAAAAGAGGTATAGGCTTTTGCTAGCTCGATTAAACTTAAGTTTGAAGTGCCTAAGGCTATTGAAGGAACTTTTTCTATGTTACTAGTTATGCCCATAGCTTTCGCTTGTGCTATAACATTATCAATACCAGTTTCATGTAATACTTTTACAGCTATAGTATTAACAGAGTTACTCAAAGCTTTTTCTAAAGAATAATTCAAGTCATCATCATCTGTTTCCGAGGCGTTTATAGGAGTCCAATCATCGTAATCGGTATAAGTAATAGCTTTTGTCGAAAAATAGGTGCAGGGTTTCATGCCAGTTTCTAGAGCAGCTGTGTAAACAATTGGTTTAAAGGTTGAACCTACTTGGCGTTTGCTTTGTGATACATGGTCATATTGAAAAAAATGATAGTCTATACCGCCAACGTAAGCTCTTATAGCACCCGATTTGGGATCTAAAGATATTAGTCCAGAATTTAGAAATTTCATGTAATACTCTAAACTATCTAAAGTTGAAATAGATTTTATTACAGTTCCGTCCCAAGAAAATAACTCTTTTTCTTGTGGTATTTTTAAAGAATCTTCAATATCCTTTTCCGTTAGATTTAGTGCTTTTAGGGTTCTATATTTCTTTAAACGCTTTTTAGAGGCCAGAAAGGCAGACTTGCTTTTAAGCCAGGGCGCATTTTGTCCATACGCTTTTTCATAAATAGCCTGTAATTTGGTCATATGCTTTCGCATAGCTTGTTCCGCATAGCGTTGCATGGTATTATCTAATGTTGTATAAATTTTGAGGCCATCTTGAAAAATATTATACGTTTCACCGTTTGGTTTTTTAAACTTGTCTTGTTGAAGTAAGCTATCTAACTGTTTTTTTATTTCAGCTCTAAAATATGGAGCTAAGCCTTCATTAGGCGCATAGTATTGATAATCTAATACGAGTTTAGCAGCCATAATTTTAGTAGCTTCATCTGGACTTAAATACCCATATTTTTCCATTTGTTTGATAACAACATCTCGTCTAGCATGTGATTTCTTTGGAAATAATCTAGGGTTATAGCTGTTATTTGCTTTTAATGATCCTATTAGAGTTGCTGATTGGGAGATATTTAGTTGTTTTGTGTGAACATTGAAAAATTTTAATGATGCACTTTCAATGCCATATGTATTATCAGGAAACGGCACCGTATTTAGGTAGAATGTTAGAATATCTTCTTTTGAATAAATATCTTCAAGCCTAGAGGCAACTATAGCTTCTTTTATTTTATTTACAACAATACTAAATGGGCCAAAATCTTTTCTGCCAAACAAGTTTTTGGCCAATTGCAAAGTAATAGTACTTCCGCCTCCAGAAGATTTGTCTCCTGTTAGAATAGTTTTGAAAAGTACACGAAATAAGCTTTTAGTATCAATACCGTTATGTTCGTAAAACCGTGCATCTTCTGTAGCGATTAACGCGTTAATAAGGTGCTTGGGAAAATCAGTAAAAGGAATGGATTGTCTATCGTAAATATAGTACTTACCAATAAGATTATTATTGACATCTAAAACCTGTGAAGCTTGACTTTGTTTAAGATCTTTTAGTTGATTTGTAGAAGGCACTTTTCCCCACAAACCAAAATAAATGCTTGAGATAAACAATATATTTAAAACGATTAAAGCTAATAAGCCTTTAACTGCGTATTTAAACCATTTGTTTTTTAATAGTTTATTTAATACCATATTTATAAAATAATAGACGTTAAAAAAGCCGATTTTTAACGGGCATTTTTACAATATAACGATATAACCTTAGGTAAGTATATAAAAGAGAATAATGTTGATTAAGGCTTTTCGCTATTTTTTATAGACTCAATGAATGATTGTAGTTCTTTGCCATATTTAGAGTCTTTAACCTGTGGTGTTAAAGAGTTTTTGATAGTATCTAAATATTTAACTTGAGCGTTATAAATTTCGGTAAGAGCTAGGTAAGGTGCTACTTCACTATCTTTATGATTTAGCGCAAAATTGACAGTATATAAATATTTACGTTTTAAAATATTGTCTGATTCTTTTTGAACGCTTTTAATTTTAGAAGTGTCACCGTCTTTTTGTGCTTCAAAATTTTCTTTAATCAAATTAAGACTTCTCTCATTTAAACGAGACATCATTAATTTATACTCATCCCAAGTTTTTTGTTGAGCAGATCCATTTATTTTAGCGTCAAATACAAAGTTTTTTAAAGTCGTGTTAATTTCTGTTATTCCTTTATCAGCAAAAAACGAAATCCTTTCATTTTCTTTACTGTTTTTATCTAAATATAAAAAGAAGACTTCTGGAGATTCTAAATCGCTATGAAGTTCAAATTCAGAATTTCCATTAACCACAACCGAATCAACAGTTACCAACGCAGTGTCTTTTACTTTTTTAAGATAGACAGTTCCTTTTTTTAACCCTTTAATGCTTGTTTTAACTGTTAAATCATGTTGTTCCTTTCCACATGAGAACATTAAAACTAATACTAATAAAACGGATGTTTTTTTCATTGAAAGATTATTTTAAAGCGCAAATATCATATAAATATAGATTTAAAAAAAATTAAGGGAATACAATATTTAAAATTAACTCGCAGCCGCAAGTTCCATTAAAATTGTACACAAAATAGCCCCTACTGTTCCAATAGCATATCCACAAACAGCTAATAGAACGCCCACCGTAGCTAATGATGGATGAAAAGCAGCTGCAACAATTGGAGCTGAAGCAGCACCACCAACATTAGCTTGACTACCAACCGCTAAAAAGAAATAGGGAGCTTTTATAAGTTTGGCGACCAAAACTAATAGACCAGCGTGTATGGACATCCAAACAATACCAATAAAAATTAATCCTGCATTATCAAATATTTGAGTTAAATCCATTTTCATTCCTATGGAAGCAACAAGAATATAAATAAAAACACTTCCATATTTACTGGCTCCTGCACCTTCATAATTTTTGGCTTTAGTAAATGATAATAAAATGGCAATTATTGTTGAGAGACTAATCATCCAAAAGAATTCAGATCCTAAAAAAGTAAATATATTTCTGGCAGTTTCAGATTTAATTTCACCAACCAAACCTTCAAAAAAGGGTGCTAAATAGCCTGCAAAATAATGTGAGAAACTCACCGTGCCAAAAGCAATAGCAGTCATAATCATCAAGTCCGTTAAAGAGGGATTACGTTTTACTTTATTACTAAAAGTAGATACTTTTTCTTTTAGAGCTTCAATGGCAGAATTATCGGCATTTAGCCATTTATCTATACGATTAGATTTTCCAATACCTATTAATAAGACAGCCATCCAAATATTAGCAACGACAATATCAACAAACACCATGCCTCCATATAATTTTTGGTTATAGCCATAAATTTCAAGCATAGCAGTTTGGTTGGCTCCTCCACCAATCCAACTTCCTGCAAGTGTAGACAAACCTCTCCAAACAGCATCAGGACCAACGCCCCCAACAGTTTCTGGAGAAATCATAGAGATTAAAAGAATAGCAATAGGACCACCAATTATGATTCCAATGGTTCCTGTGAAGAACATAATTAAAGCTTTCCAACCTAAATTAAAGACAGCCTTTAAATCTATACTTATCGTCATTAAAACCAAGGCTGCAGGTAATAAATATCTACTGGCTACATAATATAGATTTGTACTATGCTTTATGGTTTCACCAGCATCGTTAACTGTTTTCCATTCAGGAGCAATTAATCCAACAGTTGTAAACAATGAAGGAAGCATATAGGCAACAAACAACCCAGGAACTATTTTGTAGAATTTATGCCAAAAACCAGATGTTTTTGATTCTGTATAAAAAATAAACCCTAAAGCGAGCATTAATAAGCCAAATACAATTGTGTCATCTGTGAAAAGTGGAGAATTACCCATGAAATTTTTTATTTTGGTTAAAAATACCAAAATATTTAAAAGTATTGTTAATATTTAGGTGAATTAAATATTTGGCACAGTCATTGCTTTTTAATGATGATTACTTGTTATAAAAAAGTTTATTGAGTGGTTACTTTAAACTTAAGACTTGTAATTATATTTTTGGTTGGTTAGTAAAAAAGCATCTTTTCTAGGATGCTTTTTTTATGATGTTTATTTTACAAATTCTGTAATAGTTTCAATTAGTTCTGGCGATAATTGTCTGTTGGGTTCGTTATATGATTTTGAGTTTTCTAAATTATCATTATCCGTTATAGGAACTAATATATGATTCATTTTATCTATTATTTTTAAAGTTGCCTTTGGGGCAGCTTCTTTTAAAAGCTTAGCTTCTTTAGCTTCAACTTGTAAATCACTTGTGCCATTGATTAATAAAATAGGTATTTGTAGTTTTTTAATTTCTTCTTGTGGATTATATTGCATCCAATTCATCATGAATGACTGGATTTCTATATTGAAAATAGCTGCTAATTCCGGAGGATATTTGGCAGTATTTTTTCCATCTCTTAAACTTTTAAATATTCGTTTTGCATCATCAGTAAAAACTGGATATGTCCTTGCAATTTGTTCAACGACTATCTGGTCAATAGGCTGTCCTGCTCCAGCAATTGATATAAATCCGTCAGCTTTATTTTGTGCAGCTAGCATGCCTACTAAGCTTCCCTGACTATGGCCTAGAACGTATATTTTATTGAACTTTCCTGTATTTTTAAAGTAGTCAATAACAGAAATAGCATCGGTTACAAAATCATCAAATAGTATGTTTTTATCTATTATACCCTGTTTAAGCTGTTTAACAACTCGTTTGTCATACCTGTAAGTTGCTATTCCATTTTTAGAGATACCTTCAGCAAGCTTTTTTAAAGAGTTATTTTTTAAAAAATTTTGATTTCCATTTCTGTCGGTAGGACCAGATCCTCCTATAATAATAACCAAATTTGGATTTTCTACTGCTTTTGGTATCAAAAGAGTACCATCAATTAAGCTATTTACAGAAATGTCTTGAACTGTAAAATTGGTGTCTTGTGAAAATATTTTAAAAAAGGATAAAAGTAATAGGACTACTATTTTTGTTTTCATTTTATTGACATATAAACTTATTTCTTAATAAACTGAATGACTAAGGAAATTAGTATTTGAAAACGTAAAAATATATTAAAATTGAAGAAAATAGATTTAAATTTTAGAATAAAAAAACATTTTAAGTCTGTGGTTTTTACTAAATAATAGATAAATAACCTACAAATGTTAAAAAACAATGTATTTCATCGAAAATATATACTTTTAATCGTTTTAATTGAAATGTAATGTTATTTTTGGAGTGTACTAAATAACATACTTTTTAGTTCAATGGATTAATTAATTAATATTTGCATTATGAGTTGGAATTAGAGACCCTAAATCTATCATCGTAATATAAAAAGCAAATTGAGAAAAGACCGAGATTGAGGGATCTCGGTCTTTTTATGCATAAAAATTAATTATTTAATATGGAATAGCGGTATGATTTACTCTAAATGTTAAAAAATAATGTATTTTATCGAAAAAATATACTTTTAATCGTTAAAAATAAAATATAATTCTACTTTTGAAGAGTACTAAATAACATACCTTTTAGTTCAAATGGATTAATTAATTAATATTTGCGTTTTGTCGTAGTTCTAGAGACCCTAAATCTATCTTCAAAATAAAAAAAAGCAAATTGACGAAAAACCAAGATTGAGGGATCTTGGTTTTTTTTATGCAATAATTCTAAAAGTTAAATTAATTCGTTCACCTACAATTTTCTTAGTTTTTGGCAGTTGATGTAGCCAATTGTTTTGTGTATCACCTTTCATTAACAAAAGGCTTCCGTGTTTTAATATCAGTTTTGATTTTTGATGTTTATCGTGCTTATGTTTAAAGTGAAAAACCCGTTCGGCACCAAATGTAACGGAAGCTATGATGGGGCGTTTGCCTAATTCTTTTTCATTATCGGCATGCCAACCATTACTGTCTTGCCCATTTCTATATAAATTGGCTAAACAACTTGTAAAAATGGTTCCTGTTTCTTGCTCAATACGCTGTTTAATTTCTAATAACTCTTTAGTGAATGCTTTTGGATGCATGGTAATATTGGAATATGTATAGGGAATGTTATTATTTGCATATAGAGCTGTTAATCTGGGTTGTAAATAATTTTTCCCAAAAACAGTAATGTCGTCTTGTTGCCACTCAATAGTTTTTAAAAGCATTTTGAAATAATAATCAGAAATATCTTGATTAAAGAAATGCTCAAAATAATCTACATGAGCATCTTTCATGTTTAAACGAATGGGGTCTTTAAACATATTTTGGAGTGTAATTAAAAATTAATTTCTCTAAATTAGCATAAATTGAATTAGATATGAAATTTAAATTTTCTGTATTATGTTGTTTGGTATGGTTTGTTGGTTTTTCACAATTACCAAAAGGATTTGTGTATGTTAATTCAGTTATTCCTGATCTACATGTTGAGTTGAGATATAGTACAGATTACAATTTTGTAGGCAAAGTTGTTAATGGTTATACTGCTAATAAACTTATATTGACAAAAGTAGCTGCTTTGGCTTTAAAAAAGGTTCAAGACGAATTAGAACAGCAAAACTTATGTTTAAAAGTATACGATGGGTATCGCCCTCAGCGTGCCGTTAATCATTTTATTGTTTGGGCGAGAGATTTACATGATACCATTAACAAACATATTTTTTATCCTAATGTGCATAAAAAAGATTTGTTTAAGGATGGATACATTGCATCGCACTCGGGACATAGCAAAGGAAGTACAATTGATTTAACCATTATAGACGGAAATACAGGAGAACCACTGGATATGGGAAGTCCGTATGATTTTTTTGGTCACCAATCTTGGGTGAATTATGAAGGAACCACAGAAACACAAAAAAATAACAGGCAGTTGTTACAAAACGTTATGTTAAAGCATGGGTTTAGAAATTATTCAAAAGAATGGTGGCATTTTACCTTACGAGGAGAACCATTTCCAGATACTTTTTTTGACTTTGTTATAAAATAAAAGAGGCTCTCTAAAAAGTGTTTTTTGAGTCACTGTGAGTAACGAAGTAATCTGTAAGTTATTAGTATTAAATAAAAAGATTACTTCACTACGTTCGTAATGACTATTTTGTCCACTTTTAAGACAACCTCTTCATGTTTTTTGATTGATGATGAGCCTATTCTTTATCTAAATTTTTGGTCATATTAAAACCTATGAATAGACCAACGCCGGCTAATAAGAAAATAGTTCCAGGCATTGCAATTTCTCCATCAACATTTAAGTTTTCTCTAATAATACCACCGATTATTATTCCTGCTCCAATGCCCATTAATAATAAGGCAAGATTTAAGATTAACACTTTCCAGATTGGTGCTGTATGAACTTTTCCTTTTACGAAAATACTAGCGTCTGCTCCTTTTTCAATAAGAGCTAAACGTTCTTTGTTGCGAGTAGAAAAGTATAAATAAAATACTCCAAAAATTGCAGCAAATATTACTGGTACTATGATTAATTCTGATCCCATAATTACTTGTTTTTAATTGATTATATTTAATGTGTTCATAGCTTATGACGATGCCTTTATTATTTAGGTTACACTTTTTTTGAAAAATATTTTTCAAATGTGTTGTAACCTAAAACTAATTAGAGTCGTCTTACTATAAAATGACCACCAACAACGACAAATATTATATCAATTTAATTATTGAAGGTAACTCAAATGCATTTAGTATTTTGGTTGATCGTTATAAGGGTTTGGTGTTTTCATTGGCGTTGAAAATGGTTAAAAATAGGGAGGAAGCTGAAGAAGTTGCACAGGATACGTTTATAAAAGTATTTAAATCGCTGAGTCAATTTAAAGGCGATTCAAAATTTTCAACATGGATTTATAAAGTAACCTATAACACCTGTTTGGATAGATTAAAAAAGCATAAACGAGAACAACACGTTGTTCCAATAGATGAATTTAATACTAATCAAATAAAAAGTTTAGATAACGCGCTTGATGCCATGGAGGATAAAGAGCGTATACAAGCTATACAAGAGTGCATTGAACTGTTACCGAGCGATGATGCTTTTTTGCTGACCTTATTTTATTTTGAAGAACAATCTTTAGAAGAAATATCCAAAGTTGTAAATTTAACGACGAATAATGTAAAAGTAAAATTGTTTAGAAGCCGGAAGAAATTGACAACTATTTTAAAAGAACGATTAGAACCAGAAATAATTCAACATTATGGCTCATAATACAGATAAGCAAATAGAAAGATTGGTAGATAAAATGATGAAGGAATCAGCCATAGAGCAACCTTCATTTGATTTTACAGATAGTGTTATGTCTCAAATTGAAACTCTTTCAAAATCAAAAAGTTTGGTTTATAAGCCGTTAATTTCAAAGAAAATTTGGGTTTTGGTTTCTGTAGGTTTTATAGGCTTAGTTTTATTTTCAATTTTCGGAACGCTGCCAGAAAGTAAAGGTTGGTTTGATACGTTAGGTTTTAATACGAGTTCTATAGATAAACTTTTTAATGCGATTCCATCAGTTAAACTTTCAAAAACGACATTTTATGCATTGATGATGTTAAGTGTTATGATTTTTATTCAAATTCCTATTTTAAAACATTATATGAACAAACGTTTTGAAACCTAAACTACTATGTAATTTAAGGTTAATACCAGCGTTTCTTTTTCTTTTTTGAAGCTTCGCTTTTTCGTCCTTTTTTGTATTTGCTTTTTCCAGGTGTTTTATGAATTTCCTTTTTTGCTTTTGGGTCTAGCGGATAGGGGTGATCTTCAATCACATCAAGTTGTAATTGAATAAGTTGTTGAATGTTTGCAACATACGTTTTTTCGTCGGCAGAACAGAACGAATAGGATGTTCCTGTGTTTCCAGCACGAGCCGTTCTACCAATTCTGTGCACATAAGTTTCAGGTACGTTGGGCAAATCAAAGTTAATAACCGCATCTAAACTATTAATATCAATACCTCTTGCCGCTACGTCCGTTGCTATTAAAATACTAACCTGGTTAGTTTTAAATTGGTTTAAAGCTGCTTGTCTGTCGTTTTGATTTTTATCACCATGCAAACTGGTTACTTTATAACCATTTTTTAAAAGAGTTTGTTCTAGCTTTTCTACGCCAAACTTAGTTCGCCTAAAAATTAGGATACTTCCCTTAATGGTATTTCGTAAAAGATGTAAACACAATTCAATTTTATTACGTTTAGGCACGTAATACAAAACCTGATTAACGTTTTTTGATGTAGACGAATTCGGTGCAACTTCAATACGTTCAGGATCTTTTAAAATACTGTTGGCTAATTGTTCCACCTTAAACGGAATAGTTGCCGAAAACAGTAAAGTCTGTTTTTGATGTGTACAAAGACGTTCAATTTTTTTTACATCATCAATAAAACCCATGTCTAGCATTAAATCGGCTTCATCCAAAACCAAGGTTTCAATATAATCTAAATTGATAATGTCTTGTTTGTGTAAATCGAGTAAGCGCCCAGGAGTCGCTATTAAAATATCAACACCTTTTTTTAAAATATCAATTTGAGGTTCTATAGCCGTTCCACCAAAAACAACAGTGGTTCTTAAATTGGTATAGGTGCTATAGGTTTTAAAATTGGTTTCTATTTGTACTGCCAATTCGCGTGTTGGGCTTACCACTAAAGCACGTATTTTTTTACCACGTTTTGAGGCATCTTGTTTATCAAACAATTGCTGTAAAATAGGTAAGGCGAAAGCAGCCGTTTTACCAGTACCGGTTTGTGCAGAGACAATCACATCTCTTTTGTCTAAGACCAATGGAATGGTTTTTTCTTGTACCAAGGTTGGGGTGTCGTATCCTGCTTCGGCAACGGCTCTTAAAATAGGTCTGTTAAGTTGTAAGTCTTTAAAGGACATGTAAAATAGTTTGCCACAAAGATAACCTAAAATGTTTTGGGTTTATTTTTTATTATTTTATTAAAATATTTGAAATTTCTTATAAAATAAATAACATCTTTTATAAAACTAAAAGACCTCTTTCTCGTAGTTTTAGAATTGGTTTTGAAAACCATAACAATTCAAAATTTTCAAACTGAGTTTCAAAATCAGATTTTAATTCGGAAAATGTGCGTTGTTTGTTTTGGTTTGGCGTGATACTTTTTAAGGTGCTTAAAAGCCATAAACCTTGCTCTTTTTCTAAAGATATTTTAAAAACACTAGTCTTATCATGAAAGGTCATGTTCAGTAATTGTAAAGTTTGCCCTCGTTTTGATTTACTTTGTTCTGATACCATTGGGATGGTACTTAACCAAACTATTTTAGCATTAGGTTTGATGTTAAAATCAAGTGTGGTTTCCAAACAGTTGTAAATAAAGTCGGGTTTAATTTGAGTTTTTGGTATTTTAAAATCGAACCATTCTTGTAGCGGCAATTCAAATCCGATACCGTGCATAAAATTAAAAAGTGATTTTTTTAAACCAAAACTAAACTGCGTATGGTCAATACCAGTTTGGTCTGTAAAATCAATATCATTATTGGCGAATGAAATATCTTTGGTGTGTGGCATAACCCCAAAATCAGATGGATTTAATCCTATTGGACTATGCGCTGTTAAAGCAAACTGATGCCAAAACCCAGATTGTAATACACCTACTTCAAAAAGTTGACGAACCATTTCTAAACTATCAATCGTTTCCTGTACAGTTTGTGTTGGGTAGCCGTACATTAAATAGGCGTGAACCATGATGCTAGCTTCGGTGAAATTTCTGGTTACTTGCGCGACTTGTTCCACTGTAACACCTTTGTCTATTAATGCGAGTAATCTATCGGAAGCGACTTCCAATCCGCCAGAAACAGCAATGCATCCAGATGCTTTTAATAACATACAGAGGTCTTTGGTGAAGTTTTTTTCAAACCGTATGTTAGCCCACCAAGTAACTGTAAGTTTTCGATTTAAAATTTCAAGCGCCAAGGCTTTCATTAAGGAGGGTGGTGCTGCTTCATCTACAAAATGAAAACCTGTTTCACCTGTTTGAACGACAATTTGTTCCATTCTGTCAACCAAAATAGTTGCAGCAATAGGTTCGTATATTTTTATATAGTCTAATGAGATATCACAAAACGTACATTTGCCCCAATAGCAACCATGTGCCATAGTGAGTTTATTCCAGCGTCCGTCACTCCAAAGACTGTGCATAGGGTTGGCGATTTCAATAACTGAAATATAGCTATCTAATAGCAAGTCTGAATAATCAGGTGTACCAACTTCGCTTTGTTTATAATCTGGTTTGGTGCTGTTGTTTTTATAAATAACGTTATTATTTTCTAAAATAAAGGTACGTTTATACTCCCTTCCTTTGGAAGGGTTGGGGGAGGCTAATAATTCAATAGGTAATTCGCCATCATCAAGCGTGATGAAATCGAAAAATTCAAAAACTCGAATATCCGAAACCGAGCGTAATTCGGTATTTGGAAATCCGCCACCCATGGCTATTTTAATAGTTGGAAACTTGGTTTTTATAAATTGAGCACAACGAAATGCACTGTATAAATTACCAGGAAATGGTACCGAAAAACAAACCAATTTAGGCTGAATAGTTTTAAGTTTTTCTTCGAGAATAGTGAGTGTTATATCATCAATATATGTAGGTTCTTCTTGTAAATTCACGTATAGTTCATCAAAACTATTAGCACTTTGCCCTAAACGTTCGGCATAACGACTAAAACCAAAATTCTCATCGATACATTCAACGATAAAGTCTGATAAATCTTCTAGATATAAGGTGGCTAGATGTTTGGCTTTGTCTTGAATTCCCATAGAGCCAAATGCCCAATCTAAATCATATAGTTGCTCAAAACGAGAGGCTTGAGGTAAGAAACCATCTGAACAAATTTGTCTGGAGAATGTTGGTTTTTTCCCTTGTAAAAAGGCAATGACATCATCTAAAGGTTGCAGATAGGCATCTTTTAGTGCATAGATACGTTGACAATTTTCAGACTGAATTTGATTGGTGTTAAATGCTATTTCAAAAAGGTCTTTAAAGGTTTCTTTTGAAAATAATTTTAAAATCACTTCAATACCCAAATCCATTTGAAACGAATTGATGTTTTTGGTATTTAAAAATCCTTTTAAATAGGTTGTAGCAGGATAGGGGGTATTTAATTGCGTAAAGGGTGGTGTTATGAGTAGAAGGTCTTTCAAAATAAAGCGATATAACGAGTAACAAATATAACTTAAAAGATAATGTGTTAAGATTTTAAAAACTAAGGTTGATTAAAAATGTTTTACGTCATTGAGAGGAACGAAGAAATCTCTATGCTATAGGGTAGAACGGAGAATGCATTAACAGATTACTTCACTATGTTCGTAATGATGTTTTATGGCTAGCTTTCTTAGTCAAGGTAGGCTTTTAGTTTGAGTCTCTTTTTTAGCGGTAATGCTTCATTTTGTAAAATACGTTCTATAAGTTTTTTGTCCTTTTCTTTTGCAAATAACAACTTAAAAAAATCATAAATGGAGACACTGTTTAAGGCTTGTTCAATTAATTGAAAGGTATCACCCGTTTTTACATCCCCTTCTTTTAAAACACGCACATAAGTACCTGGGCGTCCATGATCTATAAACTGTTTAAGCGCCTCTTTATTACCAAATTTGTGAGCAAATTTAAAACAAGGCTCTCGTGGTTGGGTAATTTGAACTAAAGCATTGCCTACTTTGTAAATATTACCAATGGTTAGTGTCGTTTCATCTAAACCTGCTACCGTTAAGTTTTCTCCAAACATACCGTAATTCCAATCTAAATTTGGGTATAGACTTTTCCAATAGCCATAATAGTCTTCCGAAAATAGGTAACAGGCTTTAAACTCACCACCATGAACGTTTCTATCGGATACTTCATCTCCTTTAACGTCTTCTTTTCCAAGGTATATTGGTTGCTTTATTGGTGTTTTATAAATACCAGTTGTGATTTCTTTTCCATTCCAAATAATGGTAGTTGGTTTAGCTATGTTAGTAGATGTGATTTTCAAGATTGATCAATATTAATGAGATAGGTTTGTCTGTAATTTCGTGAATCGTTAACGAATTTCGGAATTTTTTTAGATAAATTTAATTTTTTTTAGAAATAAAAGTGAAGTTTATGGCTAAGCGATTTTGTTTAAACCACCTGGGAAAGGTCTGTAAACGTAGTATTGCAGAACCTCTTCAATGGCCAATTTTAGGGCTTTGTTTATGGGTTCTATTTTGTTGCCCATGTTAAAATCTATTTGATAAAGTTGCATATAGTAATCTGTAAAGATGGGGACATATAGACCTTTAGTGATAGCCTCCATGGTATCTTGATACAGGTTTTGTTGGTTTTCTTTGATGAGTTTACAGGTTACCAAGCGCTGTTGTCCATATTTGTCTTTTGAAGCTGCATAGCCAAAAAGCCTGCAAATAAGCCCACGATATTTGTAGCTACTACAACTACCTTGAGTACTATCAATGAGGTTAAGTGGACTGTAAATATGACAAACAGATTGATTTTCTCTGGTGTTTAGTGTTTTTAGTGTTTCTTCTGCTTTTCCATTTAAAAATAGATAGAATGCCCATGGTAGAAACTCTAAAGGAGAGGCTTCAATAGTTGGGTTGGTACAGCAGTTGCCACACCCTGTTAAACAATGTAATTTGGTTTTATCTTGAAATTCTAAAATCTCTAAATCAAGCTTTTCAAACAATCCCTCAACCAACCGCACTTTAGCCTCAATAGACATAAGAAATTTTTTAGCGAATGTACGCTATATTTGTCTTCGTTGCTTTTTTAGAGTTATTTATTTTGATTTTAAAAAGTTATGTTTTTTTACTAGAGCCATGAGTTTTAATAAAAAAACCACCTTGTGTGGACAAGGTGGTTTTTTAAGTTACTGTATCAGTATTTTTTTTGTTCCAATGCTACCATTATTAAATTCAACTTTTAAGATATAAATTCCTTGTCCTAAAAAGTTTAAAACTGTTTCTTTTTGAATAACATCAGATTCAAAAACGTTTTGTGCTAATAGATTAAAAATGGATATGTTTTTTATTTCAGATAAATTTTGATCAATGCCAAAATATAAGATATTATTAAAAACATAAAAAGTATTAGCATGTTTCAATTGGTTATCTTCAATACCCAAAGAACCAGTATTGTATAAATTTAGGACTTCTGTATCTGTTATTGCCTTATTAAAAATTTTAACTTCATCTATATCTCCATTAAAATATCTAGAACTATTTGGTAAGTTGCCAATTTGAATAGGATAATTGTTAGATGTATTAACTTCATAAGAATCTCCTGTTAAATAGGTGGTATTTGTTAATAAATTGCCGTCGGCATACATTTTAAAATCCGAAAGGGTTTTGCCAACTCCTCCATCAAATACAACTGTATAATGATGCCAGTTGTTGTCATTATTATTAAATTCCCTTATCAATATACCACCACCAAGGCTTAATACAAGACCATACCTATTATTGGAATTTAAACTAATTTCAATTCTGTCTCCATAATTAAAGCTTCCAGCATCACCTCCATAAGATAAGACAACATTTGAATGTACTGAAGGAAGCAAGCTGGTTTTTGCCCAGAAACTTATGGTTCTTGGAGATGACCCTATTGGTCCTGGAGATAGACATTGTATGTAGTTATTCGTTCCATTGAAGCTGTAAGCACTATCTGAATTTCCAAATCTGTCAGGTGTTAAAGTGGCACCACTTACGGTACCATTATTTGCATTTCCACTTTCATCATTGGCATTTCCACTAAAAGGATAATAGGCAATTAAATTACTTGCTTTAAATTGAATCTCATTTCCATAATATTTTGTGCCATCAAATTGTGCCCAAGTACGGAAATAATACAATTGATTCTCTGTAAGGCCAGTAATATTATCAGAATAAACCCCTAAGCCAGTTGTTGAATTTGTAACGCTTGTTGCAGTGGTTACATCAAAATCTGAAGTAGTTGCGTAAACAAATCCTCTTAAAATAGTACTTGCTGTTTCTGCAAAAAGTATTTTGCCATTTAAATCTACAGAAGTTAGTTGTTGGTTGGTAGCTTGGTTGGTAATTATATTGGTTAAGGATTCATAAGCACCTGCATCCATAGTAGAATTAATGGTTCTGTTATTTCCAATAAAATCTGTTGTTGGTGTTCTTGAATCTGTAGAAGGATATAAAGAATTATCTCCAAAATCAATGGCTGCTGACTGTGGATTAATGCTCCAATCTGCATTTAAAATTTCATCTAATTCCGTTTGATTTGTCGCATTACCTGTAAAGCTTGTAGGTTTGGTAAACCTTGGATAATTTTCACCAAATACAGCTCCATTATTTGTGTTTGAAATCCCCATATTGGTTCCAGAGGTTGTAAAATCTTGAATAAGATTATTTTCTAAAGTAGAAGAACCAGGAATATAAACTTGGCTTGAAGTTGTTTCATTTTTCCATAAAATACAATTAAGAATACCCCCGTAAGTATCTAGCATTACGCCATAATTCCCTTTATTATTTACAACAGTACAATTAATTAAATAACTATTAACTCTTGCGCCAGCACCATCTGAACCAGACTCATTGTTTGCGATAACACAACCTATTGCTTTTGGAGCAGTATTAAAACCGGTAATATATAGTCCTCCAGCAGAACCACCAGCTGAATTATTTGTTATATATGAATTATAAATTCTACCATCTGTATTAATGCTTATTCCTCCAGCAGTTTGCTCCGCTTGGTTTGAATAGATTTTACAATTGTATATATCAGCTTTTTTGGAAATTGTTATTCCACCACCATTAATTGCATAGTTATAACGTATAATACAATTTCTAAGATATAAACCATAACTTGACGAAGAACTATTTGTTACTAAAACACCACCTCCTGAGTTTTCATAACTCCCAGAACCATTTGCATGACCTTTTTCAACAATAAAACCATCAAATTCATTTGTAGAGGACGAATTGTTGAAGTACACCACATGATAAGAATTATCTGTATTATCATCTATAGTACCAATGTCACCACTTAAAATGGTAGGATTTAGTTCAGGATCTCTTGTTCCACCACCAGTTGGGAAACCTCCAAACAGTTTTTTATCTCTAGGAATATTAAAATAAATAGTTCTGTCTGTAGTTGCCGTTGGATAATATGTGCCTTGTGCTACATTTATGGTTGTATTTGAACCTAAATTAGTAATAGCAGTTTGTAAATCGGTATAGGCATTTGTCCAATCAGTTCCGTTATTAGAACCCGTTGCATTTTGATCTACATAAATTATCTGAGAAGATAAAGAGTAAGAGATTAGTAAGAAAAGGAAAAATAGTTTTGTTTTCATTGAAGAGGATTTTGAGAGATTAATAGACTAGTCTAAATCTATCTCATAAAATAGTAGGAAACTATGACAAAAGTCATGTGGAAACAAAAAAACCACCTTGCTTTTACAAAGTGGTTTTGATATATAATAGGTTGCTGATAAAAATCAGCGCGACAACTTATTTTATCATTTCGTAACTACGTTTGATAAAGTTGGTAAGTTCTTCACCCTTTAACAGGCCTTGAGAAAGTCTGGCTAAATCTAAACTTTGATTTATTAAACGTTCTTGTTTCTTTTTGGTTTTTGTGTTTAAAATTTCACCAACCAAATCAGAGTTTGTATTAACCACCAAGTTGTACATTTCTGGCATATTACCCATGCCAAACATACCGCCACCGCCAGTTGCTTGCATTTCTTTCATACGACGCATAAACTCTGGTTGTGTAATAATAAAAGGCGATGAATTACTATCCATAGCTTCTAATTGAACCATAAATTTTTCTGAAGGAATCACTTCTTTTAGTAAATCTTCTAAAGATTTCTTTTGGTCTTCATCTAATTTAGAAATGGTAGTTTCGTCTTTCTTAATTAAATTATCAATATGATCGCCATCAACCCGCGCAAAAGAGATGTTTTCTTTTGAACCTTCTAATTTCTGAATTAAATGAGATACAATAGGAGAATCTAACAACAACACTTCATAATTTTTAGCTTTTGCAGCTTCTATATAACTGTGCTGTTCGTCTTTATTAGAGGCATATAAAATAACTAGCTTATCATCTTTATCTGTTTGATTTGCTTTTATTTTATTAAACAATTCTTCATATGTATAATAGGTGCCATCAACCGTTGGGTATAATGCAAATGCATCTGCTTTTTCAAAGAATTTTTCTTCAGAAAGCATACCGTATTCAATCACGATTTTAATATCGTTCCATTTTGCTTCAAAATCTTCACGATTGTTGTTAAATAAAGATTTTAATTTGTCGGCAACTTTTCTAGTAATGTAAGATGATATTTTTTTAACGGCACCATCGGCTTGTAAGTAACTTCTAGAGACATTTAAAGGAATGTCTGGGGAATCAATAACACCACGAAGCATCGTTAAAAATTCTGGAACAATACCTTCAACATTATCAGTTACAAAAACTTGGTTTTGGTATAACTGAATTTTATCTTTTTGAATGTTTAAATCGTTGCTTAATTTAGGGAAATATAAAATTCCTGTTAAGTTGAACGGATAATCTACATTTAAGTGTATGTGAAATAAAGGCTCTTCAAATTGCATTGGGTATAGCTCTCTGTAAAAGTCTTTATAATCCTCATCTTTTAAATCTGTTGGTTGTTTTGTCCAAGCAGGATTAGGGTTGTTAATAATATTGTCAACCGTAATTTGTTTATGAGGTTCTGTGGTTTCTTTACCGTCTTTATCCTTCGTTGTTTTAGGGGTAAAGTCTGGGTCGTTTATTTCCTTAGTTCCAAATTTAATTGGAATAGGCATAAACTTATTATATTTTGTAAGAAGCTCACGAATTTTTGATTCTTCTAAAAACTCTTCAGAATCATCAGCTATGTGAAGAATAATTTCTGTACCTCTGTCTTTCTTTTTAGCTTCTGTTAAGCTAAACTTAGGGCTTCCGTCGCAGGTCCAGTGAGCAGCAGGAGCATCTGTATAAGACTTTGTGATAATCTCTACTTTTTTAGCGACCATAAAAGCCGAATAAAAACCAAGACCAAAATGACCAATAATACCAGAGTCTTTAGCTGAATCTTTATATTTATCTAAAAATTCTTCTGCACCAGAAAAAGCAATTTGGTTAATGTATTTTTCAACTTCTTCAGCTGTCATACCTAAACCTTGGTCAATAATGTGTAATTTTTTTCCTTTCTTATCTACCTTAACTTCAATTTGCGGATTACCGTATTCTACTTTGGCGTCTCCTAAAGTTGATAGGTGTTTTAATTTTAAAGTAGCATCTGTAGCATTACTAATAAGTTCGCGTAAGAAAATTTCGTGATCACTATACAGGAATTTTTTGATAAGTGGAAAAATATTTTCAACCGATACATTAATATTTCCTTTTGTCATGTTATATGTGTTTTAATATTATTTGTTACTATGACACTGTGATAGTCAAAAAAAGTACCAAGTATAAAAAGGTGACAAACTGACACAATATCTGTGTTCGAAAGTCATAAATCTTTAAATGTGTCTCTTGCATTTGGTTAAGGGAATTTGGGTTTTTTAAATAGGAATTTAAAAACAGTTGTTGTACTTTGCTTAAACAAATTAAACGAGTTATGTACAATTCAAAAATTATAGGTTTAGGTAAGTATCTACCAGAAAATGTAGTTACTAATGATGATTTATCCAAAATGATGGATACCAATGATGAATGGATACAGGAACGAACAGGTATTAAAGAACGCAGATGGATTCCTGAAGGCAGTAATGATACCTCTGCCGTTATGGGTGCAAAAGCAGCTAAAATAGCCATAGAGCGTGCTGGATTAACTAAAGATGATATCGATTTTATTGTCTTTGCTACGTTAAGTCCAGATTATTATTTTCCTGGTTGTGGTGTGCAAATTCAAGATTTATTGGACTTACAAAATGTAGGAGCTTTAGATGTGAGAAACCAATGTTCTGGTTTTATATATGCCATATCTGTAGCCGATCAATTTATTAAAACGGGGATGTATAAAAATATCCTTGTAATTGGAGCAGAATACCATAGCAACGGATTAGATAAAACTACTAGAGGTCGAGGTGTTACGGTTATTTTTGGTGATGGAGCAGGAGCATGTGTACTCTCTAGAGAAGAAGATACTACTAAAGGAATTTTATCAACGCATTTGCATAGTGAAGGAAAGTATGCCGATAAATTAATTGTTGCATCACCTAGTATTAAGCATTGGGTTCCTGAAATTATTGAAGCAGACGAAGAGGATATTTCTTATTATCCATATATGGACGGTACTTTTGTTTTTAAACATGCTGTGGTGAGGTTTAGTGAAGTTATTATGGAAGGGTTGATGAAAAATAATTTGACTAAAGAAGATATTGATATGTTAATTCCTCATCAAGCCAATTTGAGAATAGCTCAATTTATTCAAAAGAAATTTAAATTAAGAGATGATCAAATTTTCAATAATATCATGAAGTACGGCAATACTACGGCAGCTTCGGTAATTATAGCCTTAACAGAAGCGTGGGAGCAAGGAAAAATAAAAGATGGTAACCATGTGGTTTTAGCAGCTTTTGGTAGCGGATTTACATGGGGAAGCGTTATTATAAAATGGTAATTCTTAAAATTAAAAAATCCGAAACCTTGTTTGGTTTCGGATTTTTTTTGCTAATAATCAATTCAATACTAAAATTTAAGAGGTATTAAGGTATTAATTATTTGCATGGGGTTTCTTTTTTATATATCTGGAAAAAAAACTCGAAATACAGTATTTCGAGTTTTTTAAAGCTGTTTCTTTGGAGCTAATACAAATCTTTTCAATGTGGTCGTATATTATTTTAAGCTGACTAATTCAAAATATAATTAAAAACAACGTTTGTAAAATAGATTGTATTACATAGTGCAACGTTTGTTATTAAATATTATTGTCTGTAAATGAATATTTTAACACTTTTTTTAACATTTATGCTTTAATCAAATTAAACCCCAAAGTATTTTCTTTGGGGTTTGCTATTTAATAACCTAACATTACACTAACCATCAACTATTTTGAAGGTTATTAAATAGTTTTATAAAAATCCGCCACCTCCAGATTTTTCGTTGTTATCTCTTCTTTTACGCTTTAGTGCTTTATACTTTCCTCCACCAAATCTGTAAGACAAACTAATATTCCATGAATTGCTTTCCCAATTAAATTGTCCAGCGGAAGGGAATGGTCTGTCGCCATCAAATTCAAATTTCATCGTGTTAAAAATATCACTGTAATTAAAGCTAAAGGTTGCTCTGTTGTCTTCTAAGAAACTATATCTTAAACCTGTATTAACCATAAACATTGGCTTTCTTGTAAGTTGTAACCCTTCTTCCTTCCCTCTGTACATAGCAAATAAGGATAGATTTAGTTTCTTGGTAGCTTTAAAATTATTAAACACTCTAAAATTCCAAACTATATTGTTTGCTTCAATAGTAGAAATCGAAATATCACTAGCGGTGGCCGTTTCTACAGGGGCATTAAGTACTTCGGCGATTCCTTTTTGCTTTCTTGAGTATAAATCAAAACTTGCATTAAAATTCCACCAAGTAGTTGGTCTGTAATTCGAGCTTAACTCTAACCCAAATGCCGTAGTGTTGTCAAAATTATCAAAGCTTAAAATAGTTTTATTTAAATCTAAACGATCAATAGACAGGACTCTGTTAATTTCGTCTTCAACAATTCTGTAAAAAACACCACTGGTTATACTTCCTTTTTTTAAATTTCTCGTATAATTAATTTCAAATGAATTGGTAAATTGTGGTTGTAAATCTGTGTTTCCGTAAGATGATATTAATGGAGTACTCCACTCTCTAATAGGATTTACTTGCTGTAAACCAGGTCTGTCTACACGTCTGCTAAAACTAGCTTGGTATGAATTTTTTTCGCTAGGAGAAAACGTAAAAAAGGCAGATGGATATATTTGAAAATAATCATTTTTAAAAGGCGTAGCTTCAGTTGAATTTTCTAAAGTTTTAATTGCATTTGCGTCTTCTTTAACGGTTTCTGCTCGTGCTCCAAGTTGTACGGTCCATTTTTCAAAAGACTTGCTATACGTTGCGTATGCTGAATAAATGTCTCTTTTGTAGGTGAAATCTGTACTTGGTGTTGGTATGTATTCATCGCCATTATTTACAATATCATCTTGATTTTCGTTGATTGATAAACCTGTTGAGCTATAGTCAATATTAGTTTCAAATAGTCTTGCTTCTAAACCAACTTCTAATTTAGCTTTTTCAGATAATGGATTTACGTAATCGATATTTGCAACAGTTTGATCTCTTTTGGTGTAAACAAAATCGGTATAATTTGGTGGGAACGTGAAATTGAAGAAATTAAAATTAGAAACTTCATCATTGTTAAATTTACTGTAATCTACCTCAATATCTAGTTTTTCACCTTCTTTAGCAAATTTATGATTAAAAACACCATTGTATTGAGATGATAAGTTGTCATTTTTATTATTAAAAGTCTGTTGTTGTAAAGGTTGATTAACATATTGTACCCCAGTTGATCCAATTCCTTTTCCGTTGTATTTATTTTGGTTTGTAAAGAAAGAAATTGTGTTGTTGTCATTCACATAAAAATCTAAACCAGCTTTATATAAATACGATTTGTTATTATTACCAAAATCAAATAACTGTGTCGAGTTATCATCTAAACGGTCTATATGTCCATAATTAGATGACTTACCAATATTATTGCCGTAATTTCCGTACAAATTGAATTTTCCATTTCTATAGTTTAAGTCTACAGAGCTATTAAAGCGTGCATTGATTTCTTTAGTTAAACCAAAATTTAGATTACCATTAAATCCAATATTTGTGTTTTTATGGAGTATAATGTTTATGATGCCACTCATTCCCTCTGGGTTATATTTAGCAGACGGATTTGTAATTAACTCAATACTTTTAATAGATGTTGAAGGAATCTGTTTTAGCAATTGTGCTACTGGTACGTTTGATAATTTTCCATCAACCATAACACGAACATTTTCGTTGCCACGCAAACTAATGTTTCCTGTTTGTTGGTCGACATTAACAGATGGAATATTATTCATAATATCTGAAGCAGTTGCACCAGAAGTTGTTAAATCTTTACCAACGGTAATTACTTTTCTGTCTACTTTTTGTTGAATGGTTGAAACTTCAGCTACCACGGTAACTTCATCAAGACCAGCAGCTTCCTCTTCTAAAGATATATCGCCTACATCTATTTTGCGGCTCCCTTTATCTATAGTAATGTTTTTTGTAATGGTTTTAAAACCAATATATTGGATGCTCAATATATATTGACCGTCAGGAATATTGTCAATTTTAAAGTTACCTTCTTCGTCTGTAATACCACCAGTTATAATTTTATCAGATTTGTTTTTAATTATTACATTTACGTAAGGTAATGGGGAACTTGAACTTAAATCTATTACTTTTCCAGTAATAGAGCCATTTTTTTCATTGTCAGTAATTGTCGTTGATGCTTGTGTTCTTACAATAGTAAGCACAGAAAGAACACAAAGTAATAGTAGTTTTTTCATTTTTTGATTGATTATTTTTTTTAGTTATGGATTGATAAGGTCCTTGTGAAGTAGACGACTAATTTTGCTGTATGTTACTTTTAATATTTTTCTTAACAGTTTTTTAACATTATGAAACAGAAAAAAAGTTTGGTTTTAGGAGCATCTTTAAAGCCTAATAGATACTCGTATTTGGCAGTTCAAAAGCTTGTTAATCATCAGTTCGAAGTTGTTGCTTTTGGTTTGAAGCCCGGCGAAATTGAAGGCGTGAAAATTGATACAAAATTATTGCCTTATAAAAATATACATACGGTAACCCTGTATGTAAATGCCGATAATCAAAAGATGTATTATGATTATATTGTTTCTTTAAAACCTGAACGCGTCATCTTTAATCCCGGAACTGAAAACCCGGAATTTTATAAAATTTTAAATGATAACGATATTTTTTATGAAGTAGCTTGTTCGTTAGTGCTGCTTTCTACGAATCAATATTAATCCTAAATAGGTTAAAAAACCATTTAATATTAAAACGAAAAACCCAAATTCAAATCCAAACCATTTATAGCTATTCACACTTATAAAATATGATAAGACAGGAGATAGTATGGCTATTATTGGAACCCATTTGTCTTTAATCTGAAATTTAGTAAAGAGTCCAAAAGCATATAAACCTAGTAATGGACCATAGGTGTATCCTGCAAAAACAAATAATTTGGCAATAATGCTCTCGTCTTTTATAACATATTTAAAGGTTATGATAGTAAAAATCAAAATGACAGAGATTAGGACATGAATTTTCTTTCTGGTCGAAACTTGTTTGTTATTACTATATTTTTTTTCAATACCTAAAATGTCAATACTAAACGACGTAGTGAGCGATGTTAACGCACTATCGGCACTACTATAGGCAGCAGCAATTAAACCCAATATAAAAAAAGAAAGAATGACAAACCCTAAGTGGTCTTTTGCCAAAATTGGGAATAAATTATCTTTATGAGCATCAATACCATGTTGTTGAGCGTAAACGGTTAAAAGTAATCCTAAACTTAAAACTAAAAAATTTACAATGGTTAAAACAATCGTAAACCAAAACATGTTTTTTTTCGCTTCTTTAAGAGATTTACAACTTAGGTTTTTTTGCATATTATCTTGGTCTAAACCTGTCATCACAATAGCAATAAAAGCGCCAGAAATAAATTGTTTCCAAAAGTAATTACCGGATTTATAATCATCAAAAAAGAACGTTTTTGATAGATCGCTATCTAAAATATAGCCCAATAAATTACCATTATGTATTCCAAGGTCGCTACTTACAAAATAAATAGTAACGCCAATAGCTATAAGCATGAATAATGTTTGTAGAGTGTCTGTCCATATAATTGTTTTTATACCCGATTTAAATGTATAAACCCAAATAAGCAGTACGGTAATACAAACCGTTTGCCAAAAGGTAATTCCTAGATCGTTAAATAGAATGGTTTGCAATACATTGGCAACTAAATACAATCTAAAACTTGCTATGGTAATTCTGGAAATTAAGAAAAAAGAGGCGCCTGTTTTATAGGAATATTTTCCGAATCGTTGTTCTAAATAGGTGTAAATGGATGTTAAATTCAATTTGTAATAGAGTGGTAATAAAACCGTTCCTATAACTATATAGCCAATAATATAGCCTAAAACCACTTGCATATAACTAAATTGAGAGGCTTCAACCCAACCAGGAACCGAAATAAAAGTAACCCCAGAAAGTGAAGCTCCAATCATTCCAAAGGCAACTATGTACCAAGGTGCCTGTTTATTTGCATTGAAAAAGGTTTCATTGTCAGATTTTTTTCCTGTGAAATAGGATATTAAAATTAGTAAGCCAAAATAAGCAGCTATTAAAAATATGATTATTTTTGAAGACATGTAAACTTTAATTATTTTCGAAATTAATTCTTTTATCTAATAAATTTTAGAAAACATTTTTTTAATTACTTCAATCAATTCCATTTTTTTAAAATTAAGTACCTTCGCATCCATGGAATTTTCTTCAAAATTATTAGAGCGTGCGGTAAATGAGATGTCTCAACTTCCAGGTATTGGAAAACGGACAGCTTTACGTTTGGTTCTTCATATGTTAAAGCAGCCTAAAGAGCAGATAGTTTCTCTGTCTGAGTCTTTGCTAACAATGCGGAATGATATTAAGTTTTGTAAGTCTTGCCATAATATTAGTGACGTGGAACTTTGTGAAATTTGTTCTAACCCTAATAGAAATAAAGAGATTATTTGTGTTGTAGAGGATATTAGAGATGTGATGGCTATAGAGAATACAAGTTCTTTTAAAGGATTGTACCATGTTTTAGGAGGGAAAATTTCTCCTATGGATGGGATTGGACCTCATGATTTAAACATAGAGTCTCTTGTTGATAAAGTGAAGCAAGGACATGTGAAAGAGCTTATTTTTGCATTAAGTTCTACGATGGAAGGAGACACCACTAATTTTTATATTTTTAAGCAAATACAAGATTATAAAGTAACAACATCGACTATTGCAAGAGGGATTTCGGTAGGTGACGAGCTGGAATACGCAGACGAAATTACCTTAGGAAGAAGCATAGTGAACAGAATTCCTTTTGAAAACACGTTAAAACTTTAATCTCTCATTTGAAACTTTCAGTTATCATCTTAAATTATAATGTGCGCTATTTTTTAGAATTATGTCTAAAAAGTGTGCAAGCGGCTACTAAAAATTTGGAAGCTGAAATTATTGTTGTTGATAACCATTCTGAAGATGAAAGCTGTCAAATGGTTAAGGATTTATTTCCTAATATTATTCTTATAGAGAATGCTGAAAATTATGGCTTTTCAAAAGGAAATAATATTGGTGTCAGTAAGGCAACAGGTGATTATGTTTGTATTTTAAATCCGGATACTGTTGTTCCTGAAGATGTCTTTGAAAAGTTATTGGCATTTTCCGAAGATAAAGAAAATCTAGGTATTGTAGGCTGTAAATTAATTAATGGACATGGAGAATTTTTGCCTGAAAGTAAGCGCAATATACCGTTTGTGAAGATAGCATTAAAAAAGCTGTTAGGAAATTCAAGTGACTATTATGCAGGTCATCTTGATGAAAATAGTATAGGGAAAGTAGATGTTCTCGTTGGAGCTTTTATGTTTCTTAAACGTCAAACTTATCTAGCCATTAAGGGATTTGATGAAGATTACTTTATGTACGGTGAAGATATTGATTTGTCTTATAGATTATTAAAATCTGGATTTGAAAATCACTATTTTGGAATATCAACAGTGATTCATTTTAAAGGAGAAAGTACTCTAAGGGATAGGCTTTATGCGAAGCGTTTCTATGGTGCTATGCAAATTTTTTATAAGAAGCATTTTAAAAAAAATATATTTTATAATTCAATAGTTAGGTTAGGAATCATTTTGGTGTATTTTACCAGAAGAGTTTCTTTACCTAACAAGAAAAGTGTGGAACGCTATTTTTTAATTTCAGATAAAGAGAATGTTAATTTAGGAAAAGTATTAAATAAACAACTTATTTTAAAGTCCCATTTAAAAGATATAATTCCAGAAAATACCGAAATCATATTTGATGGCAATAGCCAGAGTTTTAAACAGATTATTACATCTGTAGAAAAAAATAGTAATAATAAGTTAGTGACATATAAAATTATTCCAAAAGATTCTAACTTTGTTATTGGTAGTAATAATGCTGTTTGTAGAGGAGAAATTATTGAATTTTAAACAGATTTAATTGTAAATAGTTTAACGAAATTGATGTTTTTTCGTTAATTTTGCAATCAGAAATAAAAAAAAGAGTATTACGTTATAGATATGGCAAGATTTGAACTTAAGTTACCAAAAATGGGAGAGAGTGTTGCAGAAGCAACAATCACATCATGGTTAAAAGAAGTTGGAGATACTATTGAACTTGATGAGGCAGTTCTTGAAATTGCTACAGACAAAGTAGATAGTGAAGTGCCAAGTGAAGTTGATGGCGTATTGGTTGAGAAATTTTTTAATGTGGACGATGTTGTTCAAGTAGGGCAGGTGTTAGCTGTTATTGAAACAGAAGAAGAGGAATCTAATATATCACAATCGTCTTTAGATATAGAAAAAGAAGAAGTATCTAATGAAGTTGTTTCTCAAATTGAGAACACGGTGGTTTCAGCTCAGGAAACAGCAGCACCAATATCTTCAAGCGAAAATCGTTTTTATTCACCCTTAGTAAAAAATATAGCAAAGCAAGAAGGCATTTCTCAATCTGAATTAGATGCTATTAAAGGGACAGGAAAAGAAGGACGGGTGACCAAAGACGATATTCTTGGTTATATAGAAAATAAAGGAGGAAGCAAACCATTGGCAAAACCTGTAGTAACAGAATCCGTTGCCAAAGAAGTAAAAGAAACGCCTCAAAAACCTGTTAAACCAGCTGAGAGTACAAAAACAGAAAAAGCATCGGTTGTTTCAAATGGAGACGATGAAATTATTGAAATGACACGAATGGGTAAACTTATTGCTCATCATATGGTAGAGTCGGTTCAAGCATCGGCGCATGTTCAAAGTTTTATTGAAGCCGATGTGACTAATATTTGGAATTGGAGAAAAAAGGTTAAAGATGGTTTTGCAAAACGAGAAGGTGAAAACTTAACGTTTACGCCAATTTTTATGGAGGCTGTTGCAAAAGCACTTCGCGATTTTCCTATGATGAATATCTCCGTTCAAGGCGATACCATTGTTAAAAAGAAAAATATCAATTTAGGTATGGCTGCATCTTTAGCCGATGGTAATTTAATCGTGCCTGTAATAAAAAATGCAGATCAGCTTAACTTGGTTGGAATGACTAAACAAGTTAATGATTTGGCAAATAGAGCAAGAGCCAACAAGTTAAAACCAGACGAGATTCAAGGAGGAACGTATACGGTAACCAATGTAGGAACTTTTGGTAGTATTATGGGAACACCAATTATTAATCAGCCTCAAGTTGGTATTTTAGCACTTGGCGCCATACGAAAAGTACCTGCAGTTATTGAAACACCCGACGGTGATTTTATTGGTATTCGTTACAAAATGTTCTTGTCACATTCTTATGACCATCGAGTGGTTAATGGTGCTCTTGGCGGACAATTTGTAAAGGCTGTTAAAGATTATTTAGAAGCTTGGGATAGTAATAGAGAAATATAAAACAAAAATCAACTATATATTCAAAACCTAACCTTAAACCAGTTAGGTTTTTTTATTTTTGCAAATAATAACTTTAAAATATAAAGGTATAGCTACATGAATCTTAATCTTTCAAAACCCATTTGTTTTTTTGATCTTGAAACAACAGGAATTAATATTTCTAAAGATCGCATTGTAGAAATTTCAATATTAAAAGTGTTTCCTGATGGCAAAGAAGAAACAAAAACATGGTTGGTAAATCCATGCGTTCCAATTCCTAAAGAAGTAACAGCCATTCATGGTATTACAGATGAAGATGTTGCCGATAAACCAACATTTAAAGAGTTAGCAAAGGAGATTTATAATATGATTAAAGATTCAGATTTAGGAGGTTTTAATTCGAATAGATTTGATATTCCGCTTTTAGCAGAAGAAATGTTGCGTGCAGATGTTGATTTTGATATGAAAAACAGATTAGCTGTTGATGTGCAAACCATATTTCATAAAATGGAACAACGTACATTAAGTGCTGCGTATCAGTTTTATTGTAATAAAGAATTAGAAGGGGCCCATGGTGCCGAAGCCGATACTAAAGCAACCTTTGAAGTTTTAAAAGCTCAAATTGCTAAATATGATGACATTGAAAATGATACGAAATTTTTAGCCGAATTTAGTTCGCGAAAAAAGTTTGCAGATTTTGCAGGATTTATAAGTTACAATAAAAAAGGCGAAGAATGTTTCTCTTTCGGAAAACATAAAGGTAAATTAGTAACAGAAGTTTTGGAGTCAGAACCAGGTTATTTTGGATGGTTGCTAAATGCCGATTTTCCGTTGTACACAAAGAAGGTGTTAACCGCTATTAAATTGAGAAATTTTAATAATAAATTAGGTTAAGAATGAAACTTATTTGTATCGGCAGAAATTATACAGAGCATATTAAAGAACTTGATAACGAAAAACCAACAGATCCCGTTGTGTTTTTAAAACCAGATACAGCAATTTTACTTAAAAAACAGCCATTTTTTATTCCAGATTTTTCTAATGATGTACATTACGAAGTAGAAATTTTAGTTAAGATTAATAAAGTTGGCAAGCATATTGCTAAAAAGTTCGCCCATAAATATTACGATGAGATAGGCTTAGGAATAGATTTTACGGCTCGCGATTTGCAGAAGCAATTAAAAGACAAAGGCTTACCATGGGAAAAGGCAAAAGGCTTTGATGGTGCTGCTGTTATTGGGGAATGGATGTCTGTTAAAGAAATTGATGATGTAAATGCCATTGAATTTTCCTTAAAAAAGAATGAAAATATTGTTCAATTAGGAAATACAAGCCATATGTTATGGAAAATTGACGAATTGATAGAATATGTGTCAAAATATTTTACTTTAAAGATAGGAGATATTATCTTTACAGGAACTCCGGCAGGAGTTGGCAAAGTAATTACAAACGATAAACTAAAAGGATTTATAGAAGACAAAGAAATGTTTTCAATAACTGTAAAATAAATGGAACAGCACTACAAATTATTTAGAGTAAGAGAATTAGCTGATAATGATGAAGATTTCATCAAAGGATTAGCAGAAGCTTTTTTAGAGGAAGTTCCTGAAGATGCTGAAAGATTAAAGAAGTCTGTAGCTGAAAAGGATTATTTCACTGCTTATCAAGCAGCTCATAAAATGAAGCCTACCGTAGATTTATTTGAATTAGGGGTGCTTGATACACTCATTGAAGTTCAAGATTGGGGGAAATTTGAAAAGCGAGATTTAGATATAACAGAAAAATTAGATGTTGTTATTAATGCGGTAGAATTAGCAACTAACGAAATTAAATCTGATTTTAATTTATAATGCTTGCAGAGATTATAACTATAGGAGATGAGCTTCTTATAGGGCAAGTTGTAGATACTAATTCAGCCTTTATAGCCAAGGAATTGAATAAAATTGGTGTGTCTGTTTATCAAATCACATCAGTTCAAGACGACAAAACTCACATATTACAAGCATTTGAGGAAGCCGAAAACCGTGTAGATATTATTATTATCACGGGTGGTTTAGGACCTACCAAAGATGACATCACAAAAAAAACAATTGCAAAATATTTCAATGATACATTAATTCTCGATCAATCCGTATTAAACAATATTGAAAATATTTGGAAGCAATATGTAAGACAAACACTTTTACAAGTTAATAAAGATCAAGCCTTAGTGCCTTCAAAATCTACGGTGTTAATGAATACAGTTGGTACGGCACCAGGAATGTGGATTGAAAAAGAAGAAAAAGTATTTATATCACTTCCAGGGGTGCCTTTTGAAATGAAACAACTTGTTCAGAATAAAGTTATTCCTAAACTTACAGCAAAATTTCGTTTACCATTCATTATACACAGAACATTGATGGTTTATGGTTTAGGAGAAAGTACTTTAGCGGCAAGAATTGAAGCTTGGGAAGATGCTTTGCCAGATTTTATAAAATTGGCGTATTTACCAGATTTAGGAAGAGTTCGTTTAAGATTGTCTGCAAAAGGAACTGATAAAGACAATATACTTGCAGAGGTTCAAAAACAAATCGATGCTGTTTTACCATTAATTAAAGATGAGTTTTATGGCTTTGAAGATGACGAAGGAATTGTGGAATCTATCGTAGCAAAACAGCTTACTAAATTAAAGAAATCAGTAGCAGTAGCAGAAAGTTGTACAGGAGGAAAAATAGCCGAACGTTTTACAGTACATCCAGGAGCATCAAATTATTTTAAAGGCAGTGTTGTTTGTTATGCAACAGAATCAAAAACGAGTGTTTTAAGGGTTTCAAAAGAATTAATTCAGAGGCATTCAGTAGTAAGTTCTCAGGTAGCAGAAGCAATGGCACAACAGGTGCTAGAATTATTTAATTCAGATTTTGCCATTGCAACTACAGGAAATGCAGGGCCTACAAAAGGAGATTCTGATGCAGAAGTGGGGACTGTATTTATAGGAATAGCAACAAAAAGCCATGTTTATTCAGAGAAGTTTATGTTGGGTAATCATCGTTCAAAAGTGATTAATAAAGCCGTAAATAAAGCCTTTGAAATGCTATTAAAAGAAATTTTTAAAAATTGATAAAATTAAATTGTCATAAAATAAAGATTTTGTATATTTGCACCTCGTTTTTAAACAACAAAAATTTAAAGTTAGAAAATAATGTCAAGAGTTTGTGAACTTACAGGTAAAAAGGCAATGGTTGGAAACAACGTGTCTCACGCATTAAATAGAACTAAACGCAAATTTAATGCGAATTTAGTTAAGAAACGTTTTTACATTCCTGAGGAAGATAGCTGGGTAACTTTAAAAGTTTCAACATCTGCTTTAAAAACTATCAATAAAATAGGTATTTCTGCAGCTATAAAAGAAGCAAAATCAAAAGGATTTTTAAAAAAATAATAGCTGTATTTAATAAGTAAAAGAAATGGCAAAGAAAGGTAACAGAATACAAGTGATTTTAGAATGTACTGAGCATAAAGAGTCTGGACAACCAGGAACTTCAAGATACATTACAACTAAAAACAAAAAAAATACGCCTGACAGAATGGAGATAAAGAAATTTAATCCAATCTTAAAGCGTATGACCGTTCACAAAGAAATTAAATAATTTAGATATTTTCACGTTATTTGAAAATGTCAAATAATATATAAGTTATGGCAAAGAAATCAGTAGCATCGTTACAAACAGGATCAAAAAGATTATCAAAAGCAATAAAAATGGTAAAATCTCCAAAAACAGGAGCTTACATGTTTGTTGAATCTATTATGGCACCAGAACTAGTAAACGATTTCTTAAATAAGAAATAAGAATTACTTTTTATATAATATTAAAAGCCACTTTATTTAAAGTGGCTTTTGTTTTATATTTACATGTCATTAAATGACAATT
This sequence comes from Flavobacteriaceae bacterium, assembly GCA_050300615.1. Classification (GTDB taxonomy): domain Bacteria; phylum Bacteroidota; class Bacteroidia; order Flavobacteriales; family Flavobacteriaceae; genus Yeosuana. The sequence continues at coordinate 49,943 of JBNKYB010000065.1, forward strand.
TTTCAGAAGCAGGTTTGGGGCAAGAAAATTGTTATAAGAAATTATGTGTTATCACATAAGCAGAATAAATAACCAACGAATATCAGCATAACAAAATGAGTTTTTTTAAAAAGATATTTTCCTCAGAAAAAAAAGAAACCCTAGATAAAGGTTTAGAAAAAACAAAATCTAGTTTTTTTGGTAAATTAACAAAAGCGGTAGCTGGAAAATCTAAAGTAGATGATGAGGTTTTAGATAATCTTGAAGAAATATTAGTGTCTAGTGATGTAGGTGTAAATACCACTTTAAAAATTATAGAACGTATAGAAGAACGTGTTTCTAAAGATAAATACTTAGGAACCGAAGAATTAAATGTCATTCTTCGTGAAGAAATAGCGGGTTTATTATCTGAAACTAATAGCGGCGAAGAAACAGAATTTACAGTTCCTAAAGATAAAAAACCGTATGTTATGATGGTTGTAGGGGTTAATGGTGTTGGTAAAACAACAACCATTGGTAAACTAGCACATCAATTTAATAAACAAGGCTTAAAAGTCGTGTTAGGAGCCGCAGATACTTTTAGAGCTGCGGCTATCGACCAGTTACAGGTCTGGGCAGACAGAGTTGGAGTGCCTTTAGTAAAACAATCTATGGGTAGTGACCCTGCTTCTGTTGCTTTTGATACCTTAAAAAGTGCAGTTTCTCAAGATGCAGATGTTGTTATAATTGATACAGCAGGGAGGTTACACAATAAAGTAAACTTGATGAATGAGCTTACAAAGGTAAAGCGTGTGATGCAAAAAGTAGTTGACGATGCGCCACATGAGGTGCTATTAGTTTTAGATGGTTCAACAGGGCAAAATGCCTTTGAACAGGCTAAACAGTTTACAGCAGCTACAGAGGTTACTTCATTAGCAGTGACAAAACTAGATGGAACGGCCAAAGGTGGTGTTGTGATTGGAATCTCAGATCAATTTAAAATTCCCGTAAAATATATTGGGGTAGGTGAAGGCATTGATCACCTGCAAGTATTTAATAAATATGAATTTGTAGATTCGTTTTTTAAATAACAAATTCCTTCGAAGGCAGGAATCTATTTTTGTTATATTTTTACGTACACATTATGATAAGCTCGACGTATTTTCAGCATCTGCTTTATATTGAAGATTTCTGGAAGATACGTCATCACCTAAACTATCATCAATACCTGAATTCATAAATAACAAGTTTTGAGTTGAATTGGTATGACCATTTAAATAGCTTTCAACTACAATTTTACCATTATAAAGAATCATAAACCCTTTGGCGTTTTCTCTTTTAAGTAATCAAGTAATGGTTGTAATTCAGTTTCGTCTCAACCTAAACTTACCATAGATGTAGTTTCTCAAGTTTCTGAGGTTGTGGGAAGAAATAAAGTTTATCATTTATTATAGGGTTAGGGTCAGCAGGATTATCGTTTAGGAGTAACTCACCAAAAAAGTATGATAAGTATGCAGAAGAATGTATTCATAACAGTAGGTTTATGTTTTAAGACTATTAATATAAGAAAGGTTTAATTAAGATTGTATCTTTGCGCCCAGATTTATAAAAGTATGCGAACAAAATCTTTAAAGAAGAACAAAATTAACGTTGTAACACTTGGTTGTAGCAAAAATGTATATGATAGCGAAGTGCTGATGGGGCAATTAAAAGCCAGTGGTAAAGACGTGGTTCATGAAGAAGAAGGCAATATTGTGGTTATTAATACCTGTGGTTTTATTAATAATGCCAAAGAAGAAAGTATTAATACCATTCTGGAGTTTATGCAAAAGAAGGAGGATGGAGATGTTGATAAAGTATTTGTTACAGGATGTCTTTCTGAACGTTATAAACCAGATTTACAAAAAGAAATTCCTAACGTTGATGAGTATTTTGGTACAACAGAATTACCAGGGTTGCTCAAAGCTTTGGGAGCCGATTATAAACATGAATTAATAGGCGAGCGTCTTACAACCACGCCTAAAAATTATGCTTATTTGAAAATTGCCGAAGGTTGTGACAGACCTTGCAGTTTTTGTGCTATTCCATTAATGCGCGGTAAACATAAAAGTACACCTATAGAGGATTTAGTGACTGAAGCCAAAAAATTAGCAGCTAAAGGTGTTAAAGAATTAATTTTAATAGCTCAGGATTTAACCTATTACGGTCTTGATATCTATAAAAAACGAAACCTAGCCGAATTGCTTGAAGCTTTGGTTAAAGTTGATGGTATAGACTGGATTAGATTGCATTATGCGTTCCCAACAGGATTCCCCATGGATGTTTTGGATGTTATGAATAGAGAACCAAAAATATGTAATTATATTGATATTCCATTGCAACATATTTCTGATTCTTTATTAAAAAGCATGCGACGAGGAACCACTAAGGAGAAGACTACCAAATTGCTAAAGGATTTTAGAGCAACAGTTCCTGGTATAACTATTAGAACCACTTTGATTGTTGGGTATCCTGGAGAAACTGAAGATGATTTTCAAGAATTAAAAGCGTGGGTTCAAGATATGCGTTTTGAGCGCTTGGGTTGTTTTACGTATAGCCATGAAGAAAATACGCATGCCTATAATTTAGAGGATAACGTGCCTGAGGATGTTAAACAAGAACGAGCCAATGAGATTATGGAAATTCAATCACAGATTTCTTGGGAATTGAATCAGGAGAAAATAGGAAAGACTTTTAAAATAGTTATCGATAGAAAAGAAGGCAATTATTTTGTAGGAAGAACAGAATTTGATTCGCCCGATGTAGATAATGAGGTATTAATTGACGCTACTAAAACCTATTTAAAAACAGGCGAATTTACTACGGTAAAAATAACGGATGCAGCCGATTTTGATTTATATGCAGAGGTGGTCAATTAAAATTTTTGCTGTATTTGTATAAAAATAGTGCGGTTTTGTGTACGAGGATTTTCAGCAGTAAAATCAGAAGCTAGCAAAACCTCACTAATCTAAGCATTATTTTTATATGGTGTGTGGGCGTTTTTTTTAATTTAATAGTTTTAATAATTTATCTATTGAGTCTCTCAAATCAAATCCGTTTTCATATTCAATCATATAAGAAGAACTTCCTGAAGCTGTCGATGAGTATTCAGAATCTTTTTTTCGCAGATATAGAATTGGTTTTTCTTTTGCAAAAGCATATCCAATTTCAATCCCAACTCCAATTGATTTAGTTGTTAGTTCTGCTATTAAAAAATCAGATTCATCAATCTCCCGAAATGCAGTTTCCATCATTTCTTTTTCCTCATTTTCTTTAAAATCATATTTGTCTACAAAAACAAGTAATTTGATATTATTCTTTTCGCATAATTCTATCAGAGTTTTAACTTCTTTATCAAATAACTTTCTGTTAGAGTAGCTTATTGCTAAATATGCTTTTTTCATTTTTCTTTAATTACCCACAACTATAAATGATATGAAATTTTATATCAGTAGTCAAACGAAGTTAGCTTTTATTTCTGATAAAATCAATTAATTTAAATTATGGAGATTACTTTTTAGAGCTAAATAAGTTACTTATTTTAGCTAAAGTTTTAATGTGTATTAATTATGAATTACAGACTATTAGGTAAAACAGGCTTTAACATTTCAGAAGTTAGTCTAGGAACATGGCAAGTTGGTGGTAAATGGGGTGAGTCTTTTAACGATAAAACAGCCGACACTATTTTAAATACGGCCATTGATAATGGTGTGAATTTTATTGATACGGCTGATGTGTATAGTGATGGCGATAGTGAAAAAGCTGTTGGTAGATTGCTTAAAAACCGAAGTGAACGTATTTATGTGGCTACAAAATGTGGTAGACGTTTAAACCCGCATACCAACGAAGGGTATACTCTAAAAGCCTTAAGACAGTTTGTTGAAGATAGTTTGGCTAATATGCAGTTAGAATGCTTAGATTTAGTTCAGTTGCATTGTCCGCCAACAGAGGTGTTTTACAGACCAGAAATTTTTGGATTATTTGAGGATTTAAAAACAGAAGGAAAAATTTTAAATCTAGGAGTGAGCGTTGAGAAAGTTGAAGAAGCTATAAAAGCTATAGAGTTTGAAAATGTAAGCACTATTCAGATTATTTATAATATGTTTAGGCAGCGACCTAATGAACTGTTTTTTAAGTTGGCTAAACAAAAAAATATAGGCATTATTGCTCGTGTGCCATTAGCCAGTGGTTTACTTACCGGTAAGTTTTCAGAAAAGTCTATATTTTCAAAGGATGACCATCGGTTTTTTAATCGCAATGGTGAACAGTTTGATAAAGGCGAAACGTTTTCTGGCATAGATTATAATACCGGATTACAAGCAGTTAGTGCTTTAAAAGAAGCGTTTCCAGATAAAAATTTAACCTTATTGGCATTAAAATGGATTTTAATGTTTGATGAAGTAAGTTGTGTTATACCAGGCGCATCAAAGGTTGAGCAAATACAATCAAACCTTCAGGTTGAAAATGTTTTAGAGTTATCACAAGATGATATGAAAACCATTACATCCATATATTCTAATTTCATTAAACCTAAAGTGCATCAGCTGTGGTAATTTAAATTTCAGCACGCTCTAATTTTCTATTGATTTTTTTAATAGCCGCTTCAATAGATTTTTCTGGCTCAATAATATTGTATTCACCCCAAAATTCTGGGTCTGCAAATCCAGAGGCTTTGTCTGTTAAAATTACATTAGGTTTTAATTTTTCACCTTTTGTACTAACCTCGTCACTTATTTTCCAGTCTGTAACGGCCATTTCACTATTTAAGGTATAAACGTTATTAAATAATTTATTTTTCCAATTCACCTTAAAAGTTAATTGAATATTTCCATATCCGTAATGCCATTTGCCATTTCTGGTTCTGTAATCTACTCTATAAGATGCTTCGGTAGGATATACTCTAACTTTTCTTGGTTTTTTTCTAACAAACATCTCACTGGCCAAGGATTTATTTTCAACATTTAAATTATAAACAGCACTTGTTAAAGCGAGTGTTTCTGAATCAATATAAAGCTTTCCGTAATATAGTGGCTCTTTATTATCTATACTTTGCTTAAAGTTTACAACATACACAGGCCTGTTATTTATTTGCGTAGATGTATCAAAACTAAATACATAATCAGATAAATTAGCTGTATTAAAAATATATTCTGGGTATTTAACCATGTCGGTGTATAAGGTGCTAAATGGACCGCCTTGTAGTTTTAAAGCAATGGTGTCTAGTCTTGAATAGTTTGTGTTCTTTCTTGATTTTAATAAAGTGACATCATCATGTTTTGAATTTGAATACGGTTGTTTGTTAATTTGAACAATAGCTTCAGATAATGAGGCATTTCGATTACGTTTTTTTATAGTCTCTCTATAAAAAGCGGTCATAACCGTATTCTTATTGTAATAATTATTATTCTTTCTATTTAAGGTTGCTCTAACTAAAGCAACGGCATCTTTTGAGCCATAAACACTAATAAAATCTAATTCTGTTACAGATTCATTTAATAAAATGATGAAGTCTTCATTTTTAAATTCAGACAAAGGAATTTCTCTTTTTTTATACCCTAATAGAGATATAACAACTTTTTTGTCTAAATAGTAGTTAGGAACTTTTAGTAAAAACTCACCTTCATTATTTGTTATTGTACCAATATTTGTTCCTAAAACGTTGATGTCTACATAAGCTAAGGGTTTTTTAGTTTTCCCGTCAAGAATTTGTCCTTTAAATTCGCTAGGTGTTTGAATTGTTTGATTAACTTGTTCCTGATACAAATTGTTGGCTTGTATATTAAAAGTAAACGCAGTAAATAGAAACAACAATAGAGCTATTTGGATTAATGGGGTGTTTTTATAAAGTCTTTTATTTTTCATAATTAATACACTTAAATTGTTGTAAATAAATATGTTAAGTTAATAAAATCTATCCAAAAAAGCAAATGGATAATGTTAAAGTAGAGTTACTTAAAGACGTATTTTTATAATTGTTTTTTATAAGAGAGAAGGGTGTGGTAAATATTTAATGGTATGTATGGTTTTTATTATATTAAGAGGAACTCTTAACGTATTTTTTAGAATTTAAAAATGGAATAGCCGTATATTTGCATTTTAAAAATTGGATCTAATTAATATGCCAACTGAAAATATTTCATTTAAAAAAACCGGTTATTTTTCATCACTTATTTGTGATTATTTAGATGAAAAAATCTCACTGCATCCGTTTTACAATAGATATCCAAAACTTGAAAACTTTAAAGAACAAATTGAAGAAAAAAAGATTTCTTTTTCAATAGATTCTAGAACAACGTTAGTGTCTGTTTTAAAAAGTCAATATCAACATATTGATACGTCAGAACTCACTTTAAAAAATATTGAAAGTTTAAAAGAAGACAACACCTTTACCATAACTACTGGGCATCAATTAAACATTTTTACAGGCCCTCTTTATTTTTTGTATAAGATTATTTCAACTATTAATCTTGCTAAAGAATTAAAACAAGCCTATCCAGAGTACAATTTTGTACCTGTTTATTGGATGGCGACCGAGGATCATGACTTTGATGAAA
>JBNKYB010000066.1:0-54292 GCA_050300615.1 Flavobacteriaceae bacterium
TTACCAACTCACCCTAAATAGAAAATTGGGTGTTAAATGCAGAGAATAATAATCTTCAACAACAACTGATTCATCTGACCCATTATCTTCAATAATTCCTCTGCTTAGATGATTTTTTTGATTATATAGATTCCAAATTGAAAAACCAATTTTTCCTTTGGTGCTGGATTTTTTAGAAAAAGAAAAATTATAAACAGAAGAGATATCTAGTCTATGATAACTTGGGAGTCTTTTTGTATTGACACCTATAAATTCAATTTTATTGGTATTTGGGTTTGTAGTTGTTATTGTATAAGGCATGCCCGTATGCCATTTCCAGCCCAAGGCAACTTGTAATCGTTTTGTTTTATAGGCAATTGAAGTAGATATAGCATGGTTTACTTCATTGCTAGCTGTAAAATACTGGTTATTGTTTATGCCTTTAAAGCTATTGTCCGTTTTATTTATTGAATAGCTTATCCATGTTTTAATTTTATTAAAGTCTTTTTTAGCATAGAAATCTAAACCGTAAATGTGCTGATTTCCTACATGATATTCTTGATCTTCATCATTAAAAACACCAGACGACAGAGAGCTAATTCCCTTAACTTTTTTAAAATAGGAATCAAAATCAAAGCTCCAACCATTATTATGGTAAAGTAATCCAAGGGTTATTTGCTTCTCATTTACTATGGGAGATTCATTTCCGTCGGCCAACCTCCAGAGCTTGTTGTTTTTTGTAATATCACTAAAAACACTTTCATTAATTTGATAAATAATTTGATTTTTAATTTCACCAGAGGCTTGTAATTTGAGGTGGTTGCTAAGTTTTTGAATTAGTAATATTCTGGGTTCAAGCTTAAATTCGTTTAGTTCTTTATAGTAGCTTGCTCTCATTCCTAAATCAAAATTAAAAGCCTTTAAATGTCGGTTTGAGTAATTAGCAAAAAGCGAATGGGTATTTATTTTTGAATTGTTTTTGTCTAAAGCATCTTCCAAATCGGTTGTTTCTGCAAAAGTGTAACGTACATTTTTAAAAGATGTTTGGTAACCAAAACTGCTTGTGTTATTGTTTTTGCTTACTGTTGAAATTTCAGTTGAAAAACCAAAATCTTTTATATAATTTTCTTTATCATAATCTGATGTTTGGCTTTCATTTTCAGCAGTTATAAAGTTATAATTTAGCCCGTAATCAGAATAACTAAATTGAGTAATCTGTTTTGTTTTAGTACTCCAATTTTTTATCCAATTAAAACTAAACCCATTATTTTCTGTATCTAGATAATCTTGATAAAATTTGTTTTCAATAACATTTTGATAATCATGGTGTAAATCGTTATCAATATGAATAAAACTAGCTGATACTTTATTGTTAGCATTTAATTTATAGTTCAACTTTAAATTAAAATCATTAAAGTGAAATTTTTCTTCAGAGTATTCATTATCTAGAATAGATGAGTTTTGAAACACTTTTTGCTCCATTTTTTGAAAGGTACTGGTTTCAAATAGGTTTTCATAAGATCTTCTGTAAGCTACTAAAATGCTCAATTTGTCTTTTATAACGGGAGCTTCAAAATAAACATCGGCACTAATTCCATTAAATCCAAAGCCAGATTTTATTTTCTCAGGAATATCATTACTTGTTGAAATATCAACAACGCTAGAAATTCTCTCTCCAAAACGTGGGTTTGTACCTTTATTATAAAATGTGATACGTTCTGTTATATTGGGGTTAAATGGAGAAATCATTCCAAAAAGATGTCCGCTGTGATAAATGTTGATTCCGTCCCAAATAATTTGATTTTGGTCTGGTGTTCCCCCTCTAACATTTAAGCCAGAAGCTGTTTCGTCTGGACTTATAACACCCGGTAATTCTTGGATACTCTGAAGAACATCAGCTTCAATGAGACCAGGTAAAATATCTAATAATTTGGGTTTTATGGTAAAAGAGGCATCAATACTTTTAGTGATTCCTCTGGTTAAATAGTCTTTTATAATAACTTCATCTAATTGTTGGTAATTAGCCTCAATGTTTTCAGCTTCATTAATAACAATGTATCGTTGATTAATGATTTTAAAGCTAATATTTAATATGACTGATAACTCGTTAAGAACCTCTTTGAGAGACCTTTTTTTATCTTCTAACGAGACAATTTTATTATCAATAAGTTTGTTTGGGTATGATATTTTAACCCGGTAAACTTCTTCGATTTTTAGTATAGCTTCATTCGCAGGAACCTTGTTAAACTCAATTGAAAACGTCTCTTTTTCTTGAGAAAAAGCAGTAAACGGTAATAGTATAATTAGAAGATAAAGACTAAATTTCATTAAACTTTTTAGACAATAATATTTTTTTGTCTAAAATAGTATATTTAATGTTAACAGTCTCAAAAACTGATGCAAGAGCTACATTTAAATTTTTATTATCAAAACTTCCTGTAAAAATAATGGATTCATCTATTTGTGAAGTATCAAACTTTATATTGAATTGTTTTTCTAAAGCTAAAATGACTTGTTTTAAAGGGACTCTTCTGAAGCTACTTTCACCATTAATCCAAGACGGATTTGCTGGTAAAGACTGTAATGTTTCTTCTTCAAAGACACCATTAGTACTTCTAACAGATAGGTTAGGAGTTAATATAAAGTCTTTATTATTACTATGCACTTTCACTTTACCTTGGTAGCATATAACCTCAAAAAAGTCAGGGTTTGTATTGATGTTAAATTGAGTGCCTAAAACAGTTATACTGCCATTATTGGTAACCACTTTAAAGGTGCTTCCTTTTGTTACTTTAAAGAATGCCTCTCCATCTAAAAATACCTCTCTTTTATGTTTCCAGTCTTTTTTATTGTATTTTAATAACGACTTTGCATTTAGTAAAACTTCTGATCCGTCTTGAAGAAGGATAGTTTTTTGTTCACCAAAATTAGATGCATAAGCTATCGTATTTGTTTTAAAAAATATAGTTGCACTAAAAAACAATACGATTGAAGCTGCTACAGCAATTGCTATTTTTGTATACAGAGGTATTATTTTTGTCTTTACTGATTTTTTAGATTTTATTTTTTCTTGAACTTTAGCATAAGTAGTATTTAGTGGTTTTTGTAGTTGCTCATAAACATCTATTCCTGCTCTAATTTTTTTATAGGCATTAAACTCTTTATCTCCGACTAATTTTTTAAAATCAGCATCAGAAAGCTCTCCTTCAATCCATTGAGCCAAAAAAGTGTCAGTACCATGATTCGTAGTTTTCATGTCCATAAATTATCCTTTATCAATTATAATACAATTTAAAAGTATAAAACCCTACTTCTTAAACGTTTCCAATTTTTTCACGTAGTACTAATAGTGCTCCATGCATGCGTTTTTCAACTGCTTTAATAGAAATACCTAGTCGTTCTGCAATGTCCTTATATTTCATTTTTTCTATTCTATTTAATAAAAACACTTCACGTTGCGTTTCAGGTAAATTTTCAATTGTTTTTTCTAGTTTAATTAAAAATTCTTCTTCCAATAACAAAAACTCAGGGGACTCATTGGTTCTGTCTTTTTTATAACCTTGTTGATGATTGTCAACTACTTTTTTATGTTTTACAATGTTTAGAAATAAATTATTGGCAATAGTGTATAAATAACTCTTAATAGTGTCATACACAACTTTTTCGCAGTCTTCCCAAATTTTTACAAACGTATCTTGTACAATATCTTCGGCTAAGTCTGTGTCTCTTGTTTTAGAAAATATAAAACGTTTTATGTCTTTTGCATAGTTATTAAAAACACTTTCAAAGACATCTTCGTTACAAACGTTTTTTAATTCATTTCCCATCTAAAAATTATTTAGGGTTCAAAGCTATGTAAAAAATATATAATTTTTTTGGTAGGGTATTTTTTTTAATAGATGTAATATAATTGATTCTGTATAAAACTAAATTGCTGTTATTAACAACCCCCTGATTTAGTTTTTGGGAGTTATTTGATTGATGGTTATAAAGCCTTATGTATATAAGGCTTTATTTTTTTAGGTAGGGTTATTTTATAAGTAATTGTAATATAGAAAAAACACAATTGTTTGTGGAAAAGTGTTCAACTTAAAGCAACATCATAAAAACGTTAACATCATTTAAAATTTATTAGAAATGAAAAAAATACTTTGTTTTAGTGCACTGGCACTTGTTTTTAGTTTTAACATGCTTGGTCAAAATTGGGAAACAAATTTTGATGAAGCAAAACAAACTGCGACAAAGAACAATGAAAATATTGTTTTAGTTTTTCAAGGATCTGATTGGTGTGGACCTTGTATAAAACTGAATAAAGAAATATGGAGTAGTTCGGAATTTAAAAAGCTATCCAAAGATCATTTTGTAATGCTTAAGGCCGATTTTCCAAGAAAAAAAGCGAATAAGCTCTCTAAAGAACAAACGGCTCAAAATGCTAAATTGGCAGAATTATATAACAAACAGGGTTATTTTCCTTTGGTAGTTGTGCTCAATTCAAATGGGAAAGTGTTGGGTAAGATGGGCTATGAAAAAATATCTCCAAAAGCCTACTTTAAAAAATTAACTTCATTTGAACCGCTACTTTGAAAAATTATCTTTTTGGAATACTATGTTTAATAAGTTCCTTAACGTTTTCGCAAGAAGTTTATAGAAGAACGTTAAAACTTATGGGAAGTCGTTTTGATATTTCGGTTGTTGCCGAAAATCAAAAACAAGGAGACTCCTATATCGACCTAGCTGTAAATGAAATTTCAAGAATAGAAAAAATGATTTCTTCTTGGGATCCGTCTACCGAAACATCTGAAATTAATAGAAATGCTGGAATAAAACCAGTTGTTGTAGATAAAGAATTGTTTAATCTTATACAACGGTCTATAAAAATTTCCAATTTAACCGAAGGCGCTTTTGATATTAGTTATGCATCCATGGATAAAATCTGGAAGTTTGATGGAAGCATGAAAGAAATGCCCAGTAAAGAGGCTATTAAAAACTCTGTTGCTAAAGTTGGGTATCACAATATTATTTTAAACGAAGCTAATCATTCCGTGTTTTTAAAGCTAAAGGGTATGAAAATTGGTTTTGGTGCTATTGGTAAAGGTTATGCAGCAGATAAGGCTAAGGCACTTCTTAAAAGCAAAGGAGTTAAGGCTGGTATAATAAATGCGTCTGGCGATTTGAATACGTGGGGAAAGCAACCAGATGGTAAGGATTGGATGGTTGCTATTGTAAACCCAATAAATAAAGAAAAAGTGTTTTCATGGATGCCGGTACGTAATTCGGCAGTTGTTACCTCGGGTAATTATGAAAAATACGTCAAATTTAATGGTGTATTGTATACCCATATCATCGATCCTAGAACTGGATATCCAAGTACAGGTCTTTTAAGTGCTTCTATATTTACAGCAAATGCAGAGTTAGCAGATGCTTTGGCCACTTCAATTTTTGTAATGGGTGTCGATGTTGGGTTAGATTTTGTAAATCAATTAAAAGGCGTGGAGTGTATTTTAGTCGATAAAGACAATAAAGTTCATACCTCAAACAACATAAATTTAAAACAATTAAATACGAAATAAACCTTATAGAATTAAGGCAAAATTTGTCTATAAAAAAACAGCAAATGAAAAAATTAATAATAATGGCAGTAGGAATCATTTCTTTTACATCGTGTGTCGCAGTAAAGGAATATGAAAAAGTAAATCTTAACGATCCTGATATGGCTTTATCTAGAAAGAAATCTGATAGGTTTGAAAGAAATTTTCAAGTTTATAGGGAAGGAGCTTCTGGAGCTAATGGAGGAAAGTCTGGCGGTGGCTGTGGGTGTAACTAGTCATTTTTAAAAACAAATTTCAATATCATTTATTTAGTAAATTCATGAAAGCAACCTATAAATTAATAGTTTTTGCAATTTTATATTCTTCAATTACATTTGCTCAAGACCAAACCAATACCTATAAAAAACGAGTTTTAGAAACTGCCGAAGCAGATTTTCTAACAAGTTATTATAATCAAGATGGAGATAATGCTTCAGTTACCGGAGGTATTGGAAGCGAAAAGCTTAATGATTTCACACCAACAGTCGTAGTTAGTGTTCCTTTAAACGATGACGATGTGTTAACCATAGATGCAGGAATATCAACATATTCTTCAGCATCTTCAAGTAATTTAAATCCTTTTGACAGAACTATAAAAGTGCCAAAATCTAGCACAACTGTTATTACATCGGCTTCAAAAGGAACAACTAAGACAGTAACAAACTATGCAAAAGTAACAGCTCCAACTCCATGGGCAGCATCATCAGGAGCTTCAAAATCAGATGTCTGGGGAAATATAACGGGAAGTTATGCCCATAGTTCAGATAACAGGAACACCATTTGGGATGCCGATATTTCTTTGTCACATGAGTTTGATTACAGCTCTTTTGGATTTGGAGGAGGACTTACAAAGTTGTTCAATGATAAAAATACAACCCTTGGCTTAAGTGCTAATGTGTATTTAGATAATTGGAACCCTAAATATCCAACGGAATTACATTGGTATTTACAAGGTAATAAGAATTTAAATAGTAATTATTTTCAGGGTGTGCCTATTTATGATCAAAGAGGTAATGAAATAGATAAAACAGGCAATACAACTCCAGTTTGGAATCCTGTAAATTATAGTTACATCAACAATACATCAAGAAACTCCTATTCTGCATCATTTAGTTTTTCACAAATATTAAATAAAAATGCACAGTTCTCTATATTTTTTGATATTGTGAAGCAACAAGGGTGGCTGTCAAACCCCATGCAGCGAGTATATTTTAAAGATGTTGCCAACTATTATATTGGAGATCCTGCCAGTATTCCTAACTATACATCACGTAGTAATAATAATGTGTTTCAATTAGCTGATGATATGGAGCGCTTGCCTAGTAGCCGTTTAAAATTTCCTATAGGGATGAACTTTAATTACTATTTGAATGAAACGTTTGTTCTGAGAACCTATTATCGATATTATACAGACGACTGGGGTATTAAATCGCATACAGCTAATATTGAAATACCTATTAAGATAAGTCCTAAATGGACCTTATACCCGTCGTACAGATACTATAATCAAACAGCGGCTGATTATTTTGCGCCCTATGAGCAAAATTTATCGACCAGTACTTTTTATACATCAGATTACGATTTGTCAAAATTTAATGCCAATCAATACGGATTTGGTTTTGGATATACCGATATTTTTGCCAGTTGGCACCTCTGGGGACTTGGTTTAAAGAGTATTGATTTAAAATATTATAACTATAAAAGAAGCACAGGTTTAAATGCAAGTATCATAACAGCAGGCTTTAAGTTTGTTTTAGATTAATGTTGTTTATAACGTAGTTATAAATCTATCTTAAAGTCTTTTATTTTTTATACTAAAAGCAGTAATTTGGCATAGTTTTTTGTGTTAAGTATTTTAGCCAAAAATCTATAGTTAATCCATTTTATGCGTTATTTCAAAATTGCTTTTTTAGTATTTTTTAGTGTTCAAATTGTTTTAAGTCAAAGCTCAAAAGACCCTCTGCTGAGTTCCAATACCTATGCTCAGCAACGGTGGGTAGATAGTATTTATAATACTTTGAGCCTCAAAGAAAAAATAGGTCAATTATATACTGTTCAAGTATTTTCTAACGAAGATGTAGCCTCCAAAAAAAAGATTATTGAGTTAATCAAGGATTATAATATTGGTGGTATTATATATTCAAAAGGAGACCCTGTTAGTCAAGCTAAACTTGATAATGAGTTGCAAGGAGTTTCAAGAATTCCTTTGTTGGTTAGTATGGATGCAGAGTGGGGCTTAAGCATGCGATTAGATTCTACATTTGCTTTTCCATGGAATATGACTCTTGGAGCTATAAAGGACAATAAGTTAATAGAACAAGTTGGAAGACAAATAGGCGAGCATTGCAAACGTTTAGGTGTTCACTTAAATTTTGCTCCTGTGGTTGATATTAATACCAATCCTAAAAACCCTATTATTGGAAATCGATCTTTTGGTGAAGACCGTGATAATGTTACTGAAAAAGCTATAGCCTTTATGAAAGGTATGCAAAGTGCTGGTGTTTTGGCCAATGCAAAACATTTTCCAGGTCATGGTGATACCGAAACAGATTCGCATAAAACATTACCAACTATTGATTTTGATGCTAAACGGATTGATTCTGTAGAAATGTATCCGTATAAAAAACTAATTAAGCAAGGACTCTCAAGTGTGATGGTAGCTCATTTAAATGTTCCGAGTTTAGAAACAAAATCAGATTATCCATCATCATTATCAAATCATATTATAACAGATATTTTAAAAGATTCGTTAGGTTTTAAAGGACTTATTATTTCAGACGCACTTACTATGAAAGGAGTAGCTAATTTTGATGAAACTGGTGACATTGATTTAGCGGCATTTTTAGCAGGAAATGATATGCTTTTGATGTCTGAAGACCCCGCTAAAGGAATTTCTAAAATTACTGATGCTTATTATGAAGGCAAAATTACCGAAGAGCGCTTAGAATATTCAGTAAAGAAAATTTTAAAGGCAAAATTTAAAGTAGGATTGAATCATTATAAACCTGTTGAAATTTCAAATTTAGTTAATGATTTAAACAGAATTAAAGATGATGTTTTATATGAAGACTTAATTGAAAACGCATTAACCATTGTTAAAAACAAGTCTGATGTATTACCAATAAGACGTTTAGAAACCAAGCGTATTGCGTATGTGAAAATGGGAGATGATGACGGATCTTATTTTTTAAACGAATTAAAAAAATACACGAAGATTCATGAGGTCAAAGCTGATAAATTAGATGAATTAATAGCGCAATTAAAATCATATAATACTGTAATTGTTGGATTTCATAGATCTAATAATAACCCATGGAAAAGCTATGAATTTACAGACAAAGAATTAACTTGGTTGTATGAAATAGCACGAACAAATACCGTTATTTTAGATGCATTTGTAAAACCTTATGCACTTTCAGATTTGCATACTATAGAAAATATAGAAGGTATTATTATGAGTTATCAAAACAGTCCAATAGCTCAACAAAAATCAGCTCAATTAATTTTTGGAGCCATTCCTTCAAAAGGAAGTTTGCCAGTTTCTGTAGGAGATTTTTTTAAGGTAGGTGATGGTATTAAAAATAACCCTTTGCAACGTTTAAGTTATACTATTCCAGAGCGAGTTGGTATGAGTTCAGAAAAACTTAAAAGGATTGATTCTGTTGCCCAGTATGCCATAGATCATAAAATGACACCAGGAATTCAATTGTTAATTGCTAGAAAAGGAAAGGTTATTTATAACAAAAATTTTGGGAAACACACCTACGATGGTCACGAGAAGGTAACTTCAAATGATATTTATGATCTGGCATCATTAACTAAAATATTGGGAACTTTACCTTTATTTATGGAATTAGAAGAGCAGGGTATTGTATCATTAGATAGTAAGTTATCCGATTTCTTACCAGAATACAAAACATCTAACAAAAAGAATATTACATTTAAACAAATGCTTTCCCACTATGCACGATTAAAGCCATGGATTCCATTTTATGCAGCTACTTTAGATCCTGTAACTAAAAAGCCAAGTCCAAAATATTATAGAAGTGGGTATAGCAGTAAATTTAATGTTGAGGTGGGTAAAAATTTATATTTAAGGAGTGATTATCCAGATTCGATGCAGACCATAATAAAGAACACTAAACTATTGAAACATTTAAGATATAGGTACAGTGATTTACCATATTATATTTTAAAGAAATTTATTGAGAAGCATTACGACAAACCTTTAGATGAATTGGTTCAAGACCATTTTTATGAATCATTAGGGGCAAATATGACCATGTATAATCCATATCGTAAAATAAGAAATAAGCACATTGTACCTACGGAAATTGATGATTATTACCGACACCAAGAGCTCCGTGGCTACGTAAATGATAGGGGAGCTGCTATGGAGAATGGAGTAGGTGGACATGCAGGCATTTTTAGTAATGCCAATGATGTAGCTAAAATTATGCAAATGTATTTGCAAAAAGGATTTTATGGTGGAAAGCGCTATTTTAAACCAGAAACTATCGATAAATTTAATACGTGTTATTATTGTAGTAGAAATAATAGGAGAGGTGTAGGATTTGATAAGCCACAGTTAGAAGAGGAAGGACCTACTTGTGGATGTGTGTCTATGACAAGCTTTGGGCATTCTGGTTTTACTGGTACCTATGCATGGGCAGATCCAGAGAAAGACATTGTATACGTATTTTTAGCAAACAGAACCTACCCACATGTAGGAGCAAACATATTGCTAAAAGAAAATATCAGAACAAAGATTCAACGCTTGATATATGAAGCAATTGTTGATTAAAAAAACATATTAGTATGAAAATAGGTATTGTTTGTTACCCTACATTTGGAGGAAGTGGTGTCGTTGCCACAGAATTGGGTTTAGAGCTTTCTAAACGCGGACATGAAATTCATTTTATAACTTATAACCAACCTGTACGGTTAGAGTTATTGAGTAATAATGTTCATTATCATGAGGTAACAGTTCCAGAATACCCGTTATTTCATTATCTACCCTATGAGTTGGCATTATCAAGTAAATTAGTTGATATGGTAAAGCTTCATAAAATAGAGGTTTTACATGTGCATTATGCTATTCCCCATGCTTATGCAGGTTATATGGCAAAAAAAATGTTACAAGAAGATGGAATTTATGTGCCAATTGTAACAACACTCCATGGTACAGATATCACGCTGGTTGGAAGCCATCCGTTTTACAAAACAGCGGTTACCTTTAGTATCAACAAATCTGATGCAGTAACCTCGGTATCACAAAGTTTAAAGGAGGATACATTGCGTTTGTTTGATATTAAAAATGACATTACGGTAGTGTCCAATTTTATAGATTTAGACAAATATTCTCATTCATTTAAAGACTGTCAACGTGCCATGTTGGCCAAAGAGGATGAAAAAATAATAACACATATTAGTAACCTTAGGGCCGTAAAACGAGTTAAGGATGTTATTAGTATATTTTATAATATCCAAAAGGAGCTTCCGGCAAAATTAATGTTGGTAGGCGAAGGTCCGGAGCGAGAAAACATAGAGATGCAATGTCAAGAATTAGGTATATTAGATAAGGTTGTTTTCTTTGGAAAAAGTAATGAGATTGATAAAATATTATGCTTTAGTGATTTGTTTTTATTACCCTCGGAAACAGAAAGTTTTGGGCTAGCGGCTTTAGAAGCCATGGCTTCTAGTACAGCAGTCATATCAAGTAATACAGGTGGTATACCAGAAGTAAATATACATGGTGTTTCTGGCTTTTTAAGTAATGTAGGTGATGTAGAAGATATGTCGAAAAATGCCATTTACATATTAAGTGATGAGAATCGTTTAGAAACTTTTAAAAGGAATGCCCGAAATGAAGCTTTGAAATATGATCTTCATAAAATAGTTCCTCAATATGAGGCTATTTACCAAGCCACCTTAACGAAGTGTTTAACGTTATAATCATTTTTCTTATTAAGTTTAATTAATATTGTATATTTAGTAATAACTAAACAATAACTTAAATAAAAACAATATGAAAAAAACAGTTTTTTACTTAATAATAGTAATATTATTAAGTGTACTCCCCAGTACAGTTATGGCAACAGAAAAGGTTCCGGTAAAGACAGAAAAACCAGTTACAGAGATTCCTGCCGAAGTAAAAACAATGCTTAATCGATTAGAAGAGATTAAGGATATGGATAAATCTAATTTAAATTCGTCTGAACGAAAAGAACTTAGAAAAGAAGTTAGAGAAATAAAAAAGACTTTAAGAGCATCTGGCCGTGGAATATATATATCTACAGGAGCCATTATTATCATTTTACTGATATTATTGCTTTTATAGTTAATAAATATTAAGTCATAAAAAAAGCGCCTATAAGGCGCTTTTTATTTTATAAAAATCTTTATTAAAATTGATATCTAATTCCTAAGGCAACATCAAAAACTGTGTTATTAGTAAAATCATTATTACCAAATTCCGGTCTAAAATCTAGTGACAATTGTAATGGGATTTCAAAATTATATTCAATACCTATATTACCTGCAACAAAAACAGATGTTTGGTTATTAATTGAATTATCTTTTGGGTCATAAGAAGCTATACCAGCACCAGCACCAGCGTACCAATTAAAATCACCATCTAATGGGAACATCCATTGATATAATCCTGCAAGTTTAAAAGCATTATAAGCATTATCATTTCTCCACCCTAAATCCAATTCTAATCGGTTAGCATCTCCTAAAGCATGTTGATAAGATATTTCAGCACCATAACCTTTGCTACCTCCTAATCGTAAACCAAGAGCGTTATCAGATATTTCTTGTGCATTTGATACTGCTGTAAAGCCAATAAAAGCAATGGCTACTAAAAATAATTTTTTCATAAGTTATAAGTTTTTGTTTCTATTATATACGAGCTAAATGATTAAAAAGCCCATTTCTTAAATTCAATAAGTTTACGACAAAAATAACGCCAAACTTTTATTTTTATTTAATTAAAAATAATTTATTTGCCGTATCATACTAAAGATATCTGTTAAGGCTTGATTTATAGGTTTTAAAAAAGCAATAGTGTGTTTGGTAAATTTTAAATTCCATGTCAGTTTTATAATTAAAGAAATAAAAATTATGGTTTAATTAGCTATACCACTTTTGCTTTTTTTGACTAAATACGCTATTTCAATTTTTGTTTCTCTAATAATAGATTTACTTTAGCGTAAAAATATTGATTTATGGCTGGAAATTCCTTTGGAAAATTATTTACTCTAACGACATATGGTGAGTCTCATGGTCCTGCATTAGGAGGTGTTATTGATGGTTGTCCGTCAGGAATTGAATTAGATTTAGATGCCATACAAAACGAATTAAACAGAAGAAAGCCAGGTCAATCTGCTATTGTTACGCAACGCAAAGAGCCTGATACTGTTAAGTTTCATTCAGGTATTTTTGAAGGTAAAACAACAGGAACTACTATTGGTTTTGTTATAGAAAACACCAACCAAAAATCTCACGATTATACGCATATAAAGGATAGTTATAGACCTAGTCATGCCGATTATGTTTATGACAAAAAATATGGGTTTAGAGACTATCGTGGAGGCGGCCGTAGTTCTGCCAGAGAAACCGCCTGTCGTGTTGTTGCAGGTGCCATAGCTAAACAAATGCTAAAAGGTATAGAAATTAGGGCTTATGTATCGGCAGTTGGTACGATGAAACTAGAAAAACCGTATACCGAACTAGATCTTACTAAAACAGAATCTAATATTGTGAGATGTCCAGATACAGATATGGCAGCTAGCATGGAATCCTATATAAAAGAGGTGAGAGCTAAAGGAGATACTGTTGGAGGTATTGTTAGTTGTGTTATAAAAAACGTACCAGTTGGATTAGGAGAACCTGTATTTGATAAATTACACGCCGAATTAGGCAAAGCTATGTTATCTATAAATGCAGTAAAAGGATTTGAGTATGGTAGTGGTTTTCATGGAAGTACGATGTATGGTAGCGATCATAACGATTCGTTTAATAGTGATGGTACAACGAAAACCAATTATTCGGGTGGTGTTCAAGGAGGCATTAGTAATGGAATGGACATTTATTTTAATGTGGCATTTAAGCCTGTTGCAACTCTTATTCAAAAATACGAAACGATAGATAAAGAAGGAAATACAGTAGAAATGCAAGGTAAAGGACGCCATGACCCTTGTGTTGTCCCAAGAGCTGTGCCCATTGTTGAAGCTATGGCTGCATTGGTTTTGGCAGATTATCATCTTTTTAACAAACTAACAAAGCTATAACATGAAAAAGCTAGCACTGCATTGGAAAATCCTTATTGGAATGATATTAGGTATTGTATGGGCATTATTATCTAGCTCATTAGGATGGAGTGCTTTTACCATTAATTGGATAGATCCATTCGGTACTATTTTTATTAATCTTTTAAAGCTTATCGCTGTTCCATTGGTACTGTTTTCCATTATTAGTGGTGTGGCCAATATTGGTGATCCAGCTAGTTTGGGTAGAATGGGAGGAAAGACATTGCTTATATATCTAATAACTACCGTTATGGCCATTTCTATAGGTCTATTATTGGTTAACACTATCAAACCAGGTAAGTTAATTGATAAACAAAGTAGAATTGATAATCGAATTAGTTATGAAATTTGGGCTAGTTCTCAAGGCTATCAAATAAAAGATGGAATAAATTATCTACAGGATCCAGCTTTTTTTGAACGTGCTCAGGAAATTTCAAAACTATCGCATGCCGAATTAAAAGAAGCTTCGGTTTCAGATAAGTTAGAAAAAGCTAATAAGCGTAAAGAAACAACCCCTCTTCAACCTTTGGTAGATATTGTACCAGATAACTTTTTTTATTCGCTTTCTAATAATGGCTTAATGCTTCAAATTATCTTTTTCGCCATCTTTTTTGGAGTTTGTTTATTATTTATTCCTAATGATAAATCACAACCCGTTTTAAACTTAGTTGATGGCATAAATGAGGTTTTTCTTAAAATGGTTGATTTGGTTATGCAAGCGGCTCCATTTTTTGTTTTCGCCTTGTTAGCTGGTGTTGTAAGTAAAATGGCTGGGAATGATATTGGTAAAGTAGTTGAAATATTTAAAGGATTAAGCTGGTACTCATTAACTGTTTTTATTGGGCTTTTATTCATGATTTTTGTAGCCTATCCAATTATTTTAAAACTTTTTGTAAAGAAAATTTCATATACAGGTTTTTTTAAAGCTATGAGTCCAGCTCAAACTTTGGCTTTTTCAACATCCAGTAGTGCGGCTACATTACCTGTTACTATGGAGTGTGTAGAGCAAAACTTAGGAGTTGATAAAAAGGTTAGTAGTTTCGTCTTGCCTATCGGTGCTACTGTTAACATGGACGGAACTAGTTTATACCAAGCAGTGGCAGTAATTTTTTTGGCCCAATTACATATGATTGACTTAACAATTGGACAACAATTAACCATAGTTCTCACGACTACGTTGGCATCTATTGGATCTGCGGCTGTACCTAGTGCAGGATTGGTTATGCTAATAATTGTGTTAGATTCTGTAGGTTTAAATCCAGCTTGGATTGCCATTATATTTCCAGTTGATAGAATTTTAGATATGTTTAGAACGGTAGTTAATGTAACAGGTGATGCTACGGTATGTTCTATTATTGCTGATGGCGAAAATATGTTGGATTATCATGACGATAAAGACCCCACAGCAACTTTCGATTTAGATTCTTGATTTATATGGAGGCAATAATTATTTCTAAGCCTATTGTTTCTGTGGAATGGCTTCATTCCAATTTAAATGCAGAAAATATAATTATTTTAGATGCCAGCATCAAAAAGGTTGTCGGAAATGACATTTCTAAGTCAGAAACACAAATACCAAAGACCCATTTTTTTGACATAAAAAATGCGTTTAGTGATACCTCGGCACCGTTTCCTAGCACTTTTCCATCTGAAGAACAATTCACCAAAGAAGCACAATCTTTAGGAATTAATAAAGATAGTGCCATTGTGGTTTATGACGATAAAGGTATTTACTCAAGTGCGAGAGCATGGTGGTTGTTTAAAGCCATGGGCCACAGCAATGTGGCCGTTTTAAATGGTGGATTACCAGAATGGATTCAATCAGGTTATAAAACGGAAGCAAAAAAAGAAGATCAATTTGATAAAGGCAATTTTGAAGCACATTACCATCCAAAATTCATGAAATTTTTTAACGATGTTAAACAGGCATCATTATCGAAATCTCATATAATTATGGATGCGCGTTCTGAAGCAAGATTTAAAAGTTTGGTTCCTGAACCGAGGGAAGGGCTGAGAAGTGGTACCATTCCTAGCTCCGTTAATTTACCGTTTGAGGATTTATTAGATGGTAATGTTCTAAAATCTAGAGATGTTATTGAAGCCAAATTCCAAAAATTGGCCGACAAAGATGATGCTATGATTTTCTCATGTGGCTCAGGGATTACTGCTTGTGTACTGGCTTTAGGAGCTGAAATGTCTGGCTACAAAAATATTTCAGTTTATGATGGTTCATGGACAGAGTGGGGTAGTTTAGTACCTGAATAAGATCTATTGACTTTGTTTGATTAAGTGAAAAACCTATTCTAAAAATTTACTTTTTAGTTCTGGTGTGGGAATCATGCAAGATTCTTTTTTACCATACCATTTGTATCTATTCTTAGCAATATAATCATATACCCAATTACGAATAAAAGCAGGAACAATTAAAAAAACACTCAGTATATTATTAGGGAAATCTAAATGACAGGCAATTTTTAAGGCGGCAGTAGATTTATAACTAATACCCTCCTTTGGAGTATACAACAAAATTGAATCTGTTTTTTTTGTATCTATATCGTACTTTTTGATTATTTGTTGTCCAACTTCATTTTGTAAAGCAGCAAACATAAAAATACCCTCTTTGTCATGCTTTATAACATATTGTACTGAGCTGTTGCAGAGATTACAAACGCCATCAAATAATATTATTTTTTTGTTTTCTGGAAGATTTATCATTATCTAAAGTGCGTTTTAACAAGGTTGCATAAATGGGTTTATTTCCAAGTATTGTTGTAAATACAGATGCTGTAACTGTTGTAATTATCAAAGGTAATATTAATTCGTAATTAGAGGTCATTTCTATAGCGAGCACCAAACCTGTTAGAGGAGCTCTAACAGTTGCAGAAAAAATACCAGCCATTCCTGCAACAGCAAAGACACCTGGGTAAGAAATTAAATTAGGAAAATAAGTTTGCATCGTAATTCCGAATAACATTCCTAAAATAACGCCAAGTGTTAGCATTGGCAAAAAAATACCTCCAGGTAAGCCAAAGCTATAGCTAAAAAAGGAGAGTAGCAGCCTTACTACAAATAGGAGCAATAAAAATGATAACGAAAATGAATTATCAAGTACTTTAGTAATAGTTTTGTATCCGCCTCCTATCATATCTGAATGAAAAATACCGATGAGTGTAATAATTAATCCTATAAAAATTGCCGAGTAAATGATTGGAATGTTGTTAGTAAATTTAAATAAATCTAATGATTGAATGAGTAGCTTATTATATATGTAGCCTATAATACTACATAATAATCCAATAACAATAAATAGCCACAATCCATGTATGTTAGGACTAGGAAACACCATCATATTTATAATAGGTTTAGATCCAATTAAGAGTCTAACAATAAAATCTGCCGTACCAGAACCAATCATAATGGCTGCCACTGAATAAAAATTAAATTTAAAATGGCCATGCATTTCTTCAATGACAAAAATAATTCCAGCAAAAGGAGCATTAAAAGCACTGGATAATCCTGAGGCAGCACCAGCAGATATTAATGGGTTATTTTCAATTTTTGAAGATTGACCTAAAACATCCTTAACCATTTTACCAATATTGGCACCTAATTGAATAGTGGGACCTTCTCGTCCTAAAAGTAAACCGTTTCCCAAAGAAAATAATGAAGCAATAAATTTTACAGGCAACACTCTTTTCCAACGCAAAGGTCGTATACCATCTAAAGCACCTTCTATTTCATGAACACCACTTCCTGACGCTTCTGGTGCAAATTTTCTAACTAAAAATAAGGATATAGCTATTCCAGCAATAGCAAACATAATTGGCCATAACCAACTGCTAAATATTGAATTGCCAGCATTTTCAAATAAGGTGTTTCTCAAGTTTTCTACATAACTAAGGGCAATTCTAAAGCCCCCTCCCAGAAGACCGGCAATACCTCCAATTAAAAGTGCATAAAATAATAGAATAAAGTGTTTAGTATTTTCATCTTTAAATCGTTGATATTTTTTGTAAGATGCTTTAAACTTCATTATTTCACTATTTTTTTATAGCTTCTACTAATTCTAATTGTTCTATGCTGACATTAGTAGTAAACATGCCATAATTAACAACGGCTTTGTTTTTTTCAATTTTATCAATGCTACCAATAGCACGACCATCTTCCATACGAACACGATCACCGACTTTTAAAATGGGTTTAGGTTTTGGTGTTTCAACATTTTTCTTTTTAGCAGCTTTTTTCTTTTTCCTTATAACTTTGACAACTTTTTCAGCGTCTTGTTTTACTTTTTCCTCCTTAGCTTTAATTACTTTTTTTTGTTTTGCAGAAACTTTTTTACGTTTAGAGTTTTCTATTTGAACAATTTTAAAAAGTTCTGCCATTAATTCTCGTTTCTGCTTATTCTCAAAGTATTTTTCAGCAATATCATTTACTTTTTGACCTAAATAAATTAAGCGTTGATTGCTATCATACAACTCTTGATAGCTTTCTAGCTTCTTTTGAATTTTGGTGTTGATTTCCTCTAACTTATCAGCTTCCTCAATTTTTTTCTTTTCATTTTGTCGTAATGATTCACCCGTTTTCTCAAGTTTAGAGCGTTCTTTTTGAAGTTTGGCAATCGTTGCATCAAAACGTACTTTACTGCGCTCTATCTTCTTTTTAGCTCTATTGATTAATCCGTATGGAATGCCATTTTTTTGTGCTACTTCAAAGGTAAAGCTACTTCCTGCTTGACCAACAACCAATTTGAATAAAGGCTCTAAGGTTCTTTCATCAAAAAGCATATTGGCATTCATCATAAAAGGTAATTCATTAGCCAGCATTTTTAAATTGGAGTAGTGAGTTGTAATAATACCATAGGCACCTCTATGATAGAATTCTTCTAAAAATGTTTCGGCTAAAGCTCCACCAAGTTCAGGATCACTGCCTGTTCCAAATTCATCAATTAAAAACAAGCTGTTCTTATTACATTTTTTAAGAAAATAGTTCATTTGTTTAAGCCTGTAGCTATATGTACTCAGATGATTTTCAATGGACTGATTATCTCCAATGTCGCTTAATACTCTATCAAATAGGCATGCTTTACTACGCTCGTGAACAGGAATTAGCATACCACTTTGTAACATAACTTGTAGTAAGCCAATGGTTTTAAGAGTGATACTTTTCCCTCCAGCATTAGGACCCGAAATAACAATAACACGTTTTTCTTGATTGAAATCTATAGTTTGCGGAAATGTTGTTTTCTTGTTTTTTAAATTGTTAAGATAGAGTAGCGGGTGATAAGCATCTCTTAAAAACAAACTTTTGTCTTCTGAAATTTCAGGAAGAATGGCCTCCATAGATTTGGCATATTTTGCTTTAGCAGCAATCACATCAAGATTGATTAAAAATGTTTGGGAATCTGATAGCCATGGTGAAAATGGACGAATAAAGTTAGTAAGCTCTTTTAATATTCTAATAACTTCTTCCTTCTCTTCGTATTCTAAATTATTGAGTTCGCGCGTAAATTGTGTGGTAGTTTCAGGCTCAATATAAACAATACTGCCCGTTTTGCTTCCACCCATAATAGAGCCTTTAACTTTACGTCGATACATGGCTTTTACAGCTAATACGCGTTTATTGTCAACTACAGATTCTCTAATATCATCTAAATAATCTAGCTGATGATAGGCATTTAAAGCCGTTGCAAAACTCTGGTTTATTTTTCCTTTAATTTTATTAATAGATTGTCTTAAATCATATAATAAAGAAGAGGCATTATCTTTAATATCACCAAATCTGTCAACAACCGCATCTACATGTTCTATAATAGCTTTTGTAACCTGTATGTGTGATGCAAAATCATTTAAAACAGGATAATATTCCTTAAACTTTTCAAGAAATGTAACTATTTCGTTAGTTGTTAAAGAAAGCGATACAAGTTTTTTTAAACCATGAACTTCTAAATAAGTGTTTTCAATATGCAGTAGCTGTAGTTCTTTGGTAATAGCATCAAATCCATGATTTGGAATTCTATTGTTATTATCAAAGGATGATAGATATTCATTTGTTAATTTTAGTGCAACAACAAGCTCTTCTTTAGTTTTAAAAGGGGTAATTTCTAGAGCTTTCTGATTTCCTAAAGGCGTAATACAATGCTCGCTAACCTGTTGTAAAACGGTCGGAAATTCTAAATCTTGTAATGTTTTTTTATGAATATTTATCATTCTAGGGGTCGCTATCGTAAACTTAAGACTGCAAAGTTACATATTAAGTTTGATAAGTAAGAAAAGTTAATTATTCGGTTAATTCTTCAAGAAGTAAATTGTAGTCATATTGTAAGTCCTCATGGATCGTTGAAACAATTTTTTTAATAGCCAGAATCTGTCTTTGATAGATATTGGTAAGTGTTACGTTATGACGTATGGAAGGGGTGAAATTTTTTAATTTTTTACAAAAATAAAGAAGTAATTCAACTTCTGTTTCTTTTTTAAGAGAGTAGCGGACATATTTTTTAATATTTCGTAAAATTTTACGAACACTTTTTTTGATGTAGAAATAACTGTTGGTGTTTATCAAACCAAACTGTTCGTCAATATACGCTTTGACGGTTTCAATATAGCCTGTTTCGTTGTCAGATTCAAAGAGTAAATAGGTGAGTAGTTCCTTATTTTCTTTTTTAAATTTAGATAAGCGTAAGCATAGTTCCGTTAATTCTTCAGAAGAACGATGTTGTAATTCTTTTTTGATGGTAGTAACAGATACCGCTTTCAATAATTATATTTTTTTGATTAAAATGGTTACTAAACCATGATGCATGTGCTTTTATCTCAATTTAGGAAAATTAACAGGGCTTAATTCGTGCATAACTTCATAAACTGCCTCAAAAACATCTTCAACAGAAGGTTTTGAAAAATAGTCGCCATCAGTTCCATAGGCAGGTCTATGCGCTTTAGCAGTCAAGGTTTTCGGTTTGCTATCTAAATATTGATACCCATTTTGAGTATTTAAAATTTCATTGAGTATGTAAGCAGATGCACCTCCAGGAACATCTTCATCAATAATCATAACTCGATTAGTTTTAGCAATACTTTTTACAATGTCATGATTGATATCAAACGGTAATAAGGATTGAATATCAATAATTTCTGCATCAATATCAACCAATTGTAATTCTTTTGCAGCTTGTTCTACAACCCTAAGGGTAGAACCATATGATACCAGTGTAATATCGGTTCCTTGTTTAATAGTTTCAACAACCCCAATAGGCGTTTTAAATTCTCCAATATTGTTAGGTAGTTTTTCTTTTAGTCTATATCCATTTAAGCACTCCACAATTAAAGCAGGTTCATCACCTTGTAGCAGGGTATTGTAAAAACCAGCCGCTTTGGTCATGTTTCTAGGAACTAACACATGAATACCACGTACCAAATTTAAAATACCACCTAGTTGTGAACCAGAATGCCAAATACCTTCTAATCTGTGTCCTCGTGTTCTTATAATAAGCGGAGCTTTTTGACGACCTCTTGTTCGGTAATGCAACGTAGCTAGATCATCACTTATTATTTGCAAGGCATACATTAAATAGTCTAAATATTGAATTTCGGCAATAGGTCTTAAACCTCTCATAGCCATGCCAATACCTTGTCCTATAATGGTTGCTTCACGAATACCAGTATCAGCAATTCTTAATTCTCCATATTTTTCTTGTAAGCCTTCAAGTCCTTGATTAACATCTCCAATATGACCAGTATCTTCACCAAAAATTAAAGTTTCAGGATATTGATTGAATATAAAATCAAAATTATCACGAATTATAATTCTTCCGTCCACCAATTGAGCGTCCGTTTCGTAAGTTGGTTTTACGGGTTCAACGTTTAATGCAGATTTATCAGTTTCGGAGTATAAGTGTGAACTGAATTTTGGTTGTATTTCTTTGAAACATTCGTTTATCCAATCTGCGAGATTTTGTTTTTCGATAGATGAATTACTAACACTATGATGTAAAATTCTTCTAGCTGTAGATAACACATCTTTAATGGTGGGTTCATCTAATGCTAATAAGTTATTTTTAGCTTTTATAATGTAATCTGCATTCACACTAATTGCAGCCAAGTTTGATAAAAGACCCGCTAATTCTTTACGTTTTTTAAGGATTGGAGCTAAAAAGGTTTCCCAAGCTCTTTTTTTACCGTCTCTTACCTCACGCTTTATTGTACGCTCAATTTCTGTTAACGTTTCATTAGTTGCAATACCACTTTCAATCATCCAAGATCTCATTTTTGCATTGCAATCATTTTCAGCTTCCCAATTTAAACGACTTTTGGTTTTATAGCGCTCATGAGATCCCGATGTAGAATGTCCTTGAGGTTGTGTTAATTCTAAGACATGGATCAACACGGGAACATGTTCTTCACGAGCAATAGCAGCAGCCTCTTGATATGTTTCTACAAGATTAGCATAATCCCAACCTTTAACACGCAATATTTCATAACCTTTGTCATCATTAGTGCGCTGAAAACCACTTAATATTTCTGAGATATTTTGTTTTGTTGTTTGATGTTTAGCATGAACTGAAATGCCATATTCATCATCCCAGACACTTATAACCATAGGAACTTGTAATACGCCTGCAGCATTAATGGTTTCAAAAAACAAACCCTCGCTCGTACTAGCATTTCCAATAGTTCCCCAGGCTACCTCATTACCGTTAATAGAGAAATTTGAATTTTCAATACCATCAACATGTCTATATATTTTTGACGCTTGCGCCAATCCTAATAACCTAGGCATTTGTCCTGCAGTAGGAGAGATGTCTGCACTTGAGTTATATTGTGTGGTTAAATCTTTCCAGTTACCTAACTCATCTAAGCTATGTGTTGTAAAGTGACCTCCCATTTGTCTTCCAGCAGACATAGGCTCTAAAGCTAAATCGGTATTTGCATATAAGCCAGCAAAAAATTGTTCTATTGTAAGCTCTCCAAGAGCCATCATAAACGTTTGATCACGATAATACCCTGAGCGAAAGTCACCCTTAAAAAAGGCTTTAGCCATAGCTAATTGTGGCACTTCTTTACCATCACCAAAGATTCCAAATTTTGCTTTTCCAGTTAAAACTTCACGTCTGCCGAGTAAACTGCACTCTCTACTTGTAACGGCTATTTTATAATCATTTAAAACTTCTGTCTTAAAGTCTTCAAAAGACATGTCATTTTTTAAATCTGGAATTGTTTGCATAAATGGATACTGGCTATTTTGACAAATTTAATCAAAGTTTGTGGGTTTCACAATAATAATTGAATAGGATAATTGATAGATTCTTAGTAATATAATTTAAAAGTCCATTTTTGTTGATATTAATTTAATAAAACATTAAGAAATTAATTTTTTTTTCAAAAAATTAACTTAGTTAATACCAGCGACGTCTAAATAATCCTAATAATGATTTAGGGTCTAGAGTAAACTTAAATCGTATTTTTTGATCATAATTTGGCTGGCCAATTTCCCAGCCTAAATTAGAATATAAAGGAAAATAAATTTCAAAATAATCTGTTACCAGATTAACTCGTATCCCAGAATCATAAACAAATGTTGGGTCATTGAATTTGTTTTTTACAAAACCAATGTCTGAGTAGGCTAAAACATATTTCCACAGCGTGGTACTTACATTTAACGTTGAAATCCATTGATTTGCAAATGGAGGATCTAGTTTAGATTTGAAACCGCCTTCGGCATCAATATATTGTTGACTAAAAATTCCTGAAGATTCAGAACGACCCAAATAGGCATAATCAAACAAGTAGTCTGTTGGTCTATCAAGAGCAAAACTAAAATAATCAGACTCTATGTTATTGGAGTTTTTTAGAAAAGCACCAGCAAAAAAGCGGAGATTTAACTGTCTATTATTTTCAAATAATCGTCTATACTCATAATCAAATGATAGTTTACTAAATTTTTTGGCTATTTGAAGATCAAAGTAATAACTGTCGTAATGAATTAAATTATCATTTGAATTAACAAATCGTACATCAAATATGCTATAATTTGGTTCATCTGTATTTAAAACATTGTAGATATCTTTATCTCTATTAATATCTAAATATCTTAGATATATAGCTTTTCTTTTGTTAGATCTAAAGTCTTTGTCTTCTCTAAAGAAAAACGATAAATAGGGTGTAATTTGCCTGACAAATAAATTTGGTGCGTATGAGTCGTAACTAGAACGAATACCATAATTTAAAGTGTATAAATCACTGTTATTAAAATCATGAATCATATAAATATTAGCAGCACCCGTTAATGAATTAGATTTAAAAGAATACTTGGGTTCTAGTTTGTAATTAAAATGTTTTCTTAAAAGTGTTTTGTTGTAGGTTTTAATGCCTAATGTAAAGCCATCATAAATATTATTAAACTCTACAATCGGCATAAAAAACACTTGATTATAGTTGGGGTCTTCAATGTCTTTAAAGAGTCTGAATTGTAGAGGTTTATTGTTGAAAAACCACCCTTTTAACGATTTCCAATTATCTCTTAAGTTTACCTCTGGTATTATGTTTTCATAATTCAAAACCAATTTATTGGCATCATTTCTTGGTATGGTTATGGTTTTACTTTTTGATATGTTTTCAATCCATGTTTTTGAAACAATACTATCATTATTTAACGTGTATAAGGATACAGGCATAGTATTGTCAACCTTATTTTTAATAGTAAGCGTTACGGAATCATCCGTTTTAATAATATCCTTAATTTTAAAATCTATTTTTTTTCGTGTACTAATGTAATCTGTAAAAAACCAATCTATATTCTTATTGGTTTTATGTTTCAGATAAACTTCAAAATCTTTAGCGGAGGTTTCTTTTAATTTGTTTTTAGTTAAAAAAGACTTTATGGAGGTTTCCATAACATGCGAATTGATGAAATCGTCAAGATATTTAAGTCCTACGCCAGCCTTATATTTATTAGCTATGCTTTTATTGAATTTTAATAAAGAATCTTTTGACATGTTTAAAGGCTGGTCTCTATTAGTTCTAGCCATAGCCATATAAGCCAAATTATATTTATCATTAAAATTTAAATCGGCTGCATGAAAAGCTTTAATACCCCAAAAGTTTGCTAAAGAACCCAGAAATTTCATGTCTGGGTAGTTTATTTCTACATATTTCATGAGGAAATAAATTTGCAAACCATCTAATAACCATTGATCTTTTCGTGGATTAATAAGTAATGTGTTTTCTAAATAATTGTATAAAGCAACTTTTACTAATTTTAGTTCGTATTGAAAACTTTCTGGATATGGATGAATAAATTTTGGAAGAAAATTTAATCCGTAAACAGGTTCTTTTATATAATCTATATTACTTAAAAGTAGTTTTTCATGAGGATAGCTTCCAAGATTTTCAATAAGAAAATTTGTTATTTTTTCATCAATTAAAACCTTATCTATAACATCTAAATTGGGATCGTCTATATTTGAAACTATAGCAAAATCATCACCTTCAACAGTATTAAACTTTGAATGTTTACTTAAAAACAATCTAGTATTAACTCTGTTTTTTCCTGTTAGTCTAATTATTTGATTATTACTATTTTTAATTACTTCACTTGTATTTAATTCTGAAGTAACAGTATAGTTTTTTGGACATATTATTTCAATATCAAGATTAGCAGCTGGAATAAATAAATCGTCTAAATCTTTATTGCTATAATACTGCCATTCTCCATTATAAACGGCAGGTGTAATATACCAGTATCTTAAATTGATATCTCCAGAAGGTGTTATACCATAATTTGTAAATTTATTATTAGGTATTTGAACAATGTAAGACAGGTTTATTTTATAAGATTCATTGGGTTTTAATGGACTTTCTAGATCTACTTTAACAACATCTGGTTGACCTGGAAGTGTTGTGAAAACCAAATCTTGATCATCCTGTTTGATGGATGTTATGACGGAAAACCCCCGATCTTCATTTTTTGCAAGATGAAAATCACTTTTGTATTCTTCTGCCAAACGTTGTGCTAACGGTGTTTTTTTTGTTGAGTAACTGTTAGACCAATTATTTAGATAAATTGTTTTAAGAGTGTCCTTTGTTGTGTTTTTGTATTGAATAGTTTGAGAAATAGCTATTTGTTTTTTGCTTATATTAAAAACAGCTCGAAGATCAATATTGTTTTGACCAGTCATGACATGACTAAAAAGACATACCAATATGAAGCTTAAAAAACGCAATCTCAATTTATTCGACAAACATTAAAAGGTTAAAAATTTATAGATAGGCTCGGCAATATAATAAAATTAATACTTAAGTTAGTTTTTTTAGAAATTAGGACTAAAATCTGATTCCTTGTAAAAGGCATCTAATATTTTAATAACGTCATCTTCAGTATCAACTATATGTATAAGATCTAAATCTTTATCGCTAATATTTCCGAATTTCGCCAATAAAGTAGACTTAATCCAATCAAATAATCCTTCCCAAAAATCAGTTCCTACTAAAATAATAGGGAATTTTTCAATTTTATGTGTTTGTATTAACGTAATGGCTTCAAATAACTCATCGAGTGTTCCAAAGCCTCCAGGCATTACAACAAAACCTTGGGAATATTTTACAAACATTACTTTTCTAACAAAGAAATAATCGAAATCTAAACTTTTATCAGAATCTATATAAGGGTTATCATGTTGTTCAAAAGGTAATTCAATATTTAACCCAACGGATGTTCCTCCACCTAAATGGGCTCCTTTATTACCAGCTTCCATAATACCTGGACCTCCACCAGTTATTACACCATAGCCAGATTCTACAATTTTTTTAGCTACTTTTTCAGTTAGTTCATAATATTTGTCATGAGGTTTTGTTCTAGCTGATCCAAAAATAGAAACACAAGGGCCTATTTTACTCATTTTTTCAAAACCACTAACAAATTCACCCATAATTTTAAATATGGCCCAAGAATCATTAGTTTTTACTTCGTTCCATCCTTTTGGATGTTGTTCGTGTATCATATATCAAATTAAAATTTTAAAACCCGCTAATTTAATTCTTTTTTCAGGAATTGTGCAGTATAGCTTTTTTTATGTTTAACAATATCTTCTGGCGTACCCTCAACTATAATTTTACCTCCACCTTTTCCGCCTTCGTAACCAATATCAATAATATGATCAACGGCTTTAATCACATCTAAATTGTGTTCAATAATTAAAACGGTATTCCCTTTATTCGCCAGTTTGTTAAGTACCAACATTAAAACGCGAATATCTTCAAAATGAAGTCCTGTTGTAGGCTCATCTAAAATATAAAAGGTATTGCCTGTATCTCGTTTACTTAATTCTGTTGCTAGTTTGATGCGTTGTGCTTCTCCGCCAGAAAGGGTTGTGCTTTGCTGCCCAAGAGTAATATATCCTAAACCAACGTCTTTAATGGTTTTAAGTTTGTTGTATATTTTAGGAATATGTTCAAAAAAATCGACAGCTTCATTAATGGTCATGTTTAACACATCGCTAATCGACTTTCCTTTATATCGAATTTCTAGGGTTTCCCTGTTGAAACGTTTTCCTTGACAGGTTTCGCATTCTACATACACATCTGGAAGAAAATTCATTTCAATAACTCGTAATCCCCCTCCTTGGCAGGTTTCGCAACGCCCACCTTTAACATTAAAACTAAACCTGCCAGCTTTGTAGCCACGAATCATTGCTTCAGGAATTTTAGCAAACAAAGCTCTAATTTCACTAAATGTTCCGGTGTAGGTAGCAGGGTTGCTTCGCGGTGTTCGTCCAATAGGTGATTGGTTAATATCTATAACTTTGTCAATATGCTCTAATCCTTTAATGCTTTTATAAGGCATTGGTTTTTTTACGCCATTAAAATAATGAGCATTTAAAATAGGGTAGAGCGTTTCGTTAATTAATGTCGATTTTCCACTGCCAGAAACTCCTGTGACTCCTATCATTTTTCCTAACGGAAACTTAACTGAGATATTTTTTAAATTATTACCAGTACACCCTTTTAATTCTAAAAACTTTCCATTGCCTTTACGCCGCTTTTTAGGAATCTCAATTTGCTTAGAACCATTTAAATAATCGGCTGTTAGTGTATGATGCGTTAAAAGCTCTTTTGGTGTGCCAATGCTAATAATTTCTCCACCGTGTTTTCCAGCCTTGGGACCAATATCAATAACATAGTCGGCACGTTCAATCATATCTTTATCATGCTCAACAACAATAACAGAGTTACCAATATCTCTTAATGCTAGTAACGAATTAATCAGTTTTTCATTATCGCGTTGGTGCAGGCCAATACTAGGTTCATCTAAAATATATAATACACCAACTAGTTGAGACCCAATTTGTGTTGCCAAACGAATACGCTGTGCTTCACCACCCGATAACGATTTTGAACTTCGGTTTAAGGATAAATAATTTAACCCAACATCCAATAAAAATTGTAATCTGGATTTGATTTCTTTAATAACTTCTTCAGCAATTTTTAATTGTTTTTCAGATAGATGTTTGTGTAAGTCATTAAACCAATCGGCCAATTCTACAATATCGGTATTAGCAAGTTCTGCTATATTTTTATTGCTTATTTTGAAATATAAAGACTCTTTTCTCAATCTGCTTCCTTGACATTCTGGACATTCAACTTTATCCATGTAGTCTTTAGCCCAACGCTTTAATGAAGTTGATTCGGCATTTTTATATTGATTTTCAATAAAATTAGCAACGCCTTCAAAATCTATTTTATAATCGCGGGTTACGCCTAAAGTTTTACTTTCTACAGAAAACTTTTCGTTACCACCATACAAAATCATTTGTTTTGCTTCTTTTGGAATATCTTTATATGCATCCGTTAATTTAAAATTGTAGCGTTGTGCTATGGTTTCAAACTGTTTAAATATCCAGCTATTTTTTTCAGGGCCATGTGGTGCCAATGCTCCGTTTTTAATAGATAATGAGTCGTCCGGAATAATCTTTTTTTCGTTAACTTTATATAGTGTGCCTATACCGTTACAAGTTGGACAAGCTCCTTTAGGCGAATTAAATGAGAAATTATTGGGTTCTGGATTTGGATATGAAATTCCCGAAGAGGGACACATCAAATTTCTACTAAAATAGCGAGTTTCTTTGGTATCTTGGTCAATAACCATAAGCACATCTTCGCCATGATACATTGCAGTGTTTATAGTTTCGTTAAGACGCTTATCGTTATCTGCGGTATCATCAATTTTTAGGCGGTCAATTACAATTTCTATATCGTGAGTTTTGTACCGGTCTAACTTCATCCCTTTTACGAGATCTTTAATCTCTCCATCGGCTCTAACTTTTACAAAACCTTGTTTGGCAATTTGCTCAAATAATTCACGATAATGTCCTTTACGCGAACGTACAACAGGTGCAAGTATATTGATGCGTTTGCCTTTAAAATCGCTTATAATAAGTTCTTTAATTTGCTCATCACTATAACTAACCATTTTGTCTCCAGTGTTGTAACTGTAGGCATCACTGGCGCGAGCAAATAACAAACGTAAAAAGTCGTAAATTTCAGTAATCGTTCCAACGGTTGATCGTGGTGATTTGCTGGTTGTTTTCTGCTCAATAGCAATAACAGGAGAAAGTCCGTCAATTTTATCAACATCAGGACGCTCTAAACTGCCTAGAAATTGTCGTGCATAAGCTGAAAATGTTTCTATATAGCGACGTTGTCCTTCGGCATAAATCGTATCAAAGGCAAGAGATGATTTACCGCTTCCAGACAAACCTGTAATAACGACAAGTTTTTCACGAGGAATGGATACATCAATATTCTTAAGGTTATGTACTCTGGCTCCTTTTACTTCAATAAAATCATCAAATTGGCTCATAAATTGGCAAAAGTGCAAAGGTACAATTTTAGTTGTTAAATTCTTGTGAAGTTTTATTGATGATTAGTAATTAATGAGACGAATGATTATTTTCGTTATCTGTTTAATTTACTCAGAATACAATTTTAAAATAGCGACAATGAAATTATTAGGAATAGGTTCAAGAATTAATCACCCCGACTATGGAAAGGGTGTTGTAACCAACGTAACGTCACAACATTATTGGGTTACCTTTATTGAAAACGGATTAGAAACTATTGATTTAGATAGTGAATTTGATGTGATTGAAGCAGCCGATGATGATGTTGATACGGTTAGTCTTTTTGATGTAGAAAGTAGCCTAAAAGAGATATTAAAAAAATGGAGTGATGTTTCTGAAGTTGTTCCAATAGCAGATAAATGGAAAGGAGGTAAGCTTATTTTAGAGCCAGGAGACACGAGTTTAAAGTCCAGTGAAATCCCGATTGATACTTTTTTTCATAAAATAACGATGGTTAGAGATCGATTGCGTGTTATGGAACAAAAAATAAACTCTAGCAATCTTGAGGAACAGGAAAAAATTGATTTGCAACAATACATCACTCGTTCTTACGGAAGTTTAACAACGTTTAATGTTCTTTTTAAATTGAAAACTCAAAACTTTGTAGGGCAGAAATCGAGTTAATTAAACGGTTTCTGATCAAATTTCTTTGGTGCCTTTAATATTTGTAATATCAATTCCTAGAAAGAAAATATTATGAAACGTTGGAAGTATGGCACCACTTTCTGTAGTTATCCAATTTGACCATGAAGCCTCCAAGCCTTTTATAGGTAAGATGGATACCCACATTTTAAAACTTGTTGGTTTTCCATTGTCATCAAATAGCCAAAGGTAAGAATCACCTGGTGTGGAGCCGCCAGAGGTATAGGTAACCAACAACCCTGAATCACCATTTTTTAATATTACATGCCTGCGTTCTGTGCCTGGATCAAACACTTTATACGGGGCAACTAACCAGAAGGAATCGTTATTAAAATAGGAGATTGCTTTATCAATAAGTTCTTTACCCATATCTCCTTTAACTTTAAAACCGTGAACCGAGGCTTTGTTTAAGTCTGAATTATTTAAATCTAAATCTACTTTATAATCTTCCCAGTAAACAGAACACATGTTTTTAGATTTTTCCCATTTATAGTGATGCGTCTTTTTAAATGTCCACTCTAAATAATTAGTGCTTTTATAAGCCTCATAATCTAAGGCATCTAGCATTTTATAAGCAAGAGCATCAGCTTTGGTACCTTGTTCCCCAGTGGGCAAATCCTCATTATATTTAAAAAAAATAAATGCAAAAAATAAAATACTAGGAAGTGTTAAAAACACAATTAACCCAGATATTATTTTAAATGTTTTTTTTCTTTTCATGATTTGATATACGGGCAATTACGGCATATTTGTCGTAACTTAAAAAGGCTAAAATATTAAATACAATTGATTCAATTGTCGAAATATCTTAAAAACCGACAGCTGTATCATCACCTCGATGATCTGCACCACCTTCAAGCCGTTTATCGTTTAAAACTAAGATTCCATCTACTTTACCAATAACCGGAGAGTCTTTTTCATTCACCGTGTACCCAAGATTTTCAAGTCGAGTAATCAAATTTTTATCAAAAGAATTTGGTTCCATTTGAATGACATCTGGCAACCATTGATGATGAAATCTAGGAGCATCGACTGCCTCTTGCATAGTCATGTTGAATTCATGAACATTTAAAATAGTTTGTAAAACAGAGGTTATAATAGTTGATCCTCCAGGAGTTCCAACCGACATGAATAAGTCACCATTTTTTTCAACAATAGTTGGGGTCATAGAGCTTAGCATTCTTTTTTCTGGAGCAATACTATTGGCTTCGGCACCAATTAGCCCAAACATATTAGGAACACCTGGTTTACTGCTAAAATCATCCATTTCATTGTTTAAGAAAAAACCGAGTTCTGAACAGTATAATTTTGAACCATAAGCACCATTTAATGTTGTAGTGACCGAAATGGCATTGCCTAATTGATCGATTATGGAGTAATGAGTTGTTTCGTTGCT
Source organism: Flavobacteriaceae bacterium (assembly GCA_050300615.1). GTDB lineage: Bacteria > Bacteroidota > Bacteroidia > Flavobacteriales > Flavobacteriaceae > Yeosuana. The sequence continues at coordinate 31,810 of JBNKYB010000066.1, forward strand.
TTCAACAACTTCAATATTACCATGAGACACCCTTGAAGAAGGTGTCGCTTTATCAAAAGAAAAATCAGACATTCTTGATTTTAAATAGGCATCACTAATAAGTTCTTCTGTTGGAATTGAAACAAAGTCAGGATCTCCCAAATAATAACTTCTATCGGCATAAGCACGTCGTTCGGCTTCTGTAATTACTTGAATGGCTTTTAAAGAATTATGCCCATAATCACTTAAATTATACGGCTCTATCATTTTCATAATTTGCGCTAAGCAAATACCACCACTAGAAGGAGGGGACATAGAAATTACTTTTAAATCATCATAACTAAATGTAATGGGTGTTCGCCATTTTGCTTGATATTTTGCTAAATCATCTTCGGTAATAATACCGCCATGTTCTTGTATAAATTTAGCTAATATTTTAGCTGTTTCACCTTTGTAAAACTCATCTCTGCCATTTTTTAGGATACGCTCTAAAGTGTTGGCTAAAGCAGGGTATTTAATCGTATCATTTTCTTTCCATACTTTATAAAAGAGTAGTGAGTCATTATTTACTAAACGAAATTGATCTTGATAATGATTCAGTCTTTTGGCCTGATTTTTAGTTACGACTACGCCTTTGTTAGCAAGAGCAATTACTGGCTCTAAAATATCTTTCATTGGTATGCTTCCAAATTTTTTATGAACATCAAAAAGTCCCGCAATGCTTCCAGGCACGCCAATGGCTAAAGACCCAAGAGTGCTCTTTTTAGGGACTACGTTACCAGATCCGTCTAAATACATGTTTTTTGTAGCAGCCAATGGTGCTTTTTCTCGGTAGTCAATACCTCCAACAGCTCCGTTAGATTGTCTGTAAACCATAAAACCACCACCACCAAGATTTCCTGCAAAAGGAAAAGACACAGCTAAAGCCAATCCTGTTCCAACCATAGCATCAAAGGCATTGCCTCCTTTTTTTAAAATATCAGCTCCAATTTGTGAGGCTTCTACACGTGCAGAAACTACCATTGCTTTATTAGAAACAAGACCTTTTTTACTTATTGTTTTAGTATTCTTTTTACAAGAAAAACATATAGAAGCTAGCAATAAGATGTAAAAAACCTTTTTCATTGTGTATTGTTTTTAAGTTCTATTTCTTTTAGTTTTTGTTTTGAAAAAACGATGAGTTCGTCAAAAAAAAGTGTGAATTCATTTTCAAAATCCTTATAAAATTCTTCCAGTTCATTCACCGCTTCATTCATGCTAGACCTGTTTTTGGTACGTCTGTTCATGCCTTCTAAAGCTCTAGAAATTCCATCAATCGAGGCATAACTAACTAACCAATTATCAGCTATCATATACGGCATCATTTTTTGAATTCGTAAAGGAAGCAGATCATAATGTTCTTCAAGAGAATCATAAAAAGAGTCTACATAAGCTTCTAAAGGAATAGAAGAATAGTTATTCCAGTTTTTAGCCAAAAAATGATCGTAAAGCATATCGACGATTACCCCAGAATAGTGATTGTATTTTTCGTGTAATCGTTTGGTGCTTTTTCTAACTGTTTTATGGGCATCTGTAAAAGTGTCAATATTTCTATGTAATAAAATACCAGTCTGAATTTCTTTTGGGTATTTTCTATAATCTTTGCCTTTAATACCATCGGCTATAAAATTTCCAATGGTTACAAGGTCGCTTTCACCAGAAAGATAAATATGAGCTAAGTAATTCATTTGCGTAATTTACAAATTCATAAGGAAGATATGTATTTTAGCTTAAAAAATATTCCATTAAGCATTTTTTAAAGTTTATTAAAATACATGCTGAAAAAAATATGTAGGTTTGTTAAAAATTCAAAAATAATGACATTAATAAAATCAATTTCAGGAATTAGAGGAACTATTGGAGGTCGAGTAGGAGACAACTTAACGCCTATTGATGCTGTTAAATTTGCATCGGCTTACGGGACTTGGATTATGCAACAACGAGACAAAGAAGATTATAAAGTGGTTGTTGGTAGAGATGCGAGAATTTCGGGTAAAATGATTCAGAATTTGGTTATGAATACCCTAATAGGAAAGGGGATTCATGTCGTAGATTTAGGCTTATCTACAACGCCTACTGTTGAGTTGGCTGTACCTATGGAGCACGCAGATGGTGGCATTATATTAACAGCAAGTCATAATCCAAAACAGTGGAATGCTTTAAAACTTTTAAATAATAAAGGCGAATTTCTTGATGGTGAAGAAGGTGCCAAAATATTGGAGATTGCTGAAAGTGATTCTATGAGTTTTGCAGAAGTGGATAGTTTAGGGAAAATTACAAAAAATCAAGCTTACTTTGATTTGCATATTATTGAAGTGATCGATTTACAATTAGTAAACGTTAAAGCTATTGAACATGCACGTTTTAGAGTGGTGGTTGATGGTGTAAACTCGACGGGGGGAATTGCTATTCCGTTGCTTTTAGAGCGTTTGGGAGTAGATGTTATCAAATTATACTGTGAGCCAAATGGACAGTTTCCGCATAACCCAGAACCCTTAAAAGAGCATTTAACAGATCTGTCTGAAGCTGTTAAAAAACATAAAGCTGATTTAGGAATTGTGGTAGATCCTGATGTTGATAGATTAGCTTTTATGGACGAAAATGGCGAGATGTTTGGAGAGGAATATACTTTGGTAGCTTGTGCTGATTATGTGTTGAGCAGAACGCCCGGAAACACTGTGAGTAATATGAGTTCAACCAGAGCATTGCGTGATGTTACTGAAAAACATGGAGGAACCTATGAAGCGAGTGCCGTTGGTGAAGTAAATGTGGTAAAGTTAATGAAGAAAAACAAGGTGGTTATTGGAGGCGAAGGCAATGGAGGAATTATTTATCCAGAGTCGCATTATGGTAGAGATGCTCTTGTAGGTGTCGCTCTATTTTTAAGTTTGTTGGCAGATAAGCAAATGAAAGTGAGTGAACTTAGAAAAACTTATCCAACCTATTTTATGAGTAAGAAGAAGATAGAATTGACTGCTGGTTTGGATGTAGATGGTATTTTAAAAGAAATAGAAAAACGTTATCAAAACGAACAGTTGACAACTATTGATGGTGTTAAAATTGATTTTCCTGAAAGTTGGGCGCATTTACGTAAAAGTAACACCGAACCCATTATTAGAATTTATACAGAAGCAAAATCTCAAGAAGAAGCGGATGCTTTGGCTGATAAATTTATAGAGGAGATTGGTGAAATAGCCAAGAAATAACGTTATTAAAAGGAATAATAAACGAATGACGAAGTAATCTCAAAGATATTATTATTAATTATTTGGCATGTTTCCATCGTTTATGAGTCCAAAAATAGTACTCAGGAGCTTCATGAATTTGTTTTTCAACCTCGTGTAAAAACATATTTGTTAATTGGAAATCAGGATACTCAAGCGAGTTTTCTGCCAATGTTATAATTTCAGCTTCATAATAACCTCGTTTTACTTTGATTACTTTTAAATAGGCTGTTGTAAAATCTAATTTTTTTGCCAATCGTTCAGCTCCAGTAAAACAAGGCACGTTAATACCCATAAATTCATGCCAATAAACATCGTTGGTAACTTTTGGAGATTGATCGCTGATAAACCCTGTAATACTTTTAATATTATTTTTTTCAAGCTCATTAATATATCCAATAGTTTCTTTGGTGCTAATAAGAGCGGTATCAAACTTTGAACGAATATTTCTAACCAACTTATCAAAATGTGGATTAGCTAATTTTTTATAAACTGCTAGTCCTTTAAAATTGATATAGTTTTGAATGACGATAGACCATTCCCAACTGGCATAATGTCCAAAAATAAGAATGATACTTTTGTTTAACGATTCCAGACGTTTGAATTCTTCTGGGTTTTTTATCTTAAATCGTTTTTTAAGTTCATTTTCAGAAATCGTCATAGTTTTGGCCATTTCTAAAAACATATCGCATAAATGATGGTAGAATTTCTTTCTTATTTTATTTATCTCGTCATCACTTTTGTTAGGAAAAACCAGTCTTAAGTTGTCGCTAACCACTTTTTTTCTGTAGCCAACAATATAGTAAATCAGTATATAAACACCATCTGAAAAGAGGTACAACAGTCTAAAAGGAAGTATGGAAATTATCCACAAAATTGGATAAACTAGAATGTAAACAAGAAATTGCATTAATTAATTTTAAATTTGCACAACAAATATATGTTATAAATTATTTAAACGTTTACTCCTTATGGGCAAATTAGATGCAGTAACTATAATTATTATCGCAGCCAATGTAATCATTTCATATAAAGGCTTTAGTGATTTTAGTTTTTTTGAAAAGTATAAGTTCAATGTTGGAGCTATAAGACGAGGAGAGCAATTCCGGCTATTTAGTACAGGTTTTTTACATGCAGATAATGCACACTTGTTTTTCAATATGTTTTCTTTATACTTTTTTGCCGATGTGGTAATAGGTTTTTTAGGAGTTTTTAGTTTTGTTATAATCTATGTAGGAAGTTTGATATTGGGTAGTTTACTGTCTTTATATTTTCATAAAGACGAATATCATTATAGTGCCGTAGGTGCCAGTGGTGCTGTTATGGGTATTATTTATTCGGCTATTTTATTACAGCCTGGTATGAGTTTATACATGTTTTTTATCCCAATTCCAATTCCTGCTTATATCTTCGGAATTGGGTATCTATTATATTCTATTTATGGTATGAAAAATAGAATAGGCAATATTGGTCATGATGCTCATTTTGGTGGTGCTATAGGTGGTTATGCAATCACTTTACTATTAGCTCCATGGCTATTTGAAGAAGACTTGTTAATGATAGCCTTATTGGCGATTCCTATTGTTTTACTTTTTGCTTTAAAGAAAGCTGGGAAAATGTAATAATAAAAGAGCAATTTTAAATCGCTCTTTTATTTTGCTTAAAAACAATTAAAATTTTACGTATGGATTTGGCGTTTTATGTGCTAAAAATTCAGGGTAAAGCAAAATATAATTATTGCTTTCGCCTTCTTCATATGTGTATTTGATTTGATCAAAATTTTCATTTGTTTCAAAGGTATATATATAATCAAAAAGATGGTTAGATGTATACTCATAATAATTTGGGTCGTATTCAGTTACTGATTGATCAATAAGATAACCATCAACATCATAAGAATAATTAATATCTGCTTGCTTAACCCAATCATTTAAGTCAACATTCCAAGAATTTTCTGTTGTTTTTGTTATAAACTCATTTGTATATTCATATTGAATTTTTTCATCAAATTCATTATCATCAATATAATCAAATACCCAACCAGTCAATTTATTGTTATTATAGCTAAACGTTGTGGTTACATCAGGGATCCATGATGTTTCTGTTGATGATTTTGCCTCCTCATCTATTTTTATAATTTTATCACCATCGTATTGGCAATTTGATTTAGAATACCATGTTTCATCTACGGTGCCTTCATAAAATATATAAGAACTGATTAAATTATTTGAAAAAATTATATCATCATAACCAGAAAAAATATATCCATCTTCAATATTAGAAATAGTAGATATATTATTGTTGTCTGTTTGATAAATTGTCTTGTTTCCCATGTAACTTCCAGAAGTTAATTCACATGTTATTGAACTACCATTATATGTATATTCTTCTGTATTAATTTCAATCCAATCAGAACCTGACTTTTGATATTCTGTGATATTGGATAATTTGTTGTCAGAATAAGTGAAAATTTGTTTAACTATTTCTACACCTTTTATATATCCAATTGCTTCTTTTACCCTTTTTGATGTTGTGGGAGTTTCTTCTTCATTATCAGGTTTATTTATTGATTCTGTATTACATGCAAAAGAAGTAATGCATAAAGTAAAAAGTAAGAGTTGTTTTAATTTCATTTATATTATTTTTAAGATTAAGTTACAAATATAGAATTATATATTTGTAAGATTTGCCATATAATATAATTTTTTATTACTCCGTGTTTGAGTATGGCATGCCTATTGAAATTATATTGGTATTGAATATTTAATATTGGTTTTAATTTATTGGTATTCAATTATTTATTAATTTTAATAATCTTTAAAAAACAAATAGTCATTTGCTTTAATGACAGATTGACTTAAATAAGTATATGAAGAAATCCGATTTTATAAGTCTTGACAGTTTGTCATTCCAGGAGTTTGATGAGAATTCAGAATTAATTCCTTTAATGACACCTGAAGATGAAGAAGAAATAAACAACGAAAATTTACCCGAAACACTACCTATATTGCCGTTAAGGAATACCGTATTGTTTCCTGGTGTTGTCATACCTATTACAGCGGGACGTGATAAATCAATAAAATTGATTAATGATGCCAATAAGGGTAGCAAGGTTATTGGTGTTGTTTCTCAAAAAGATGAATCTGTAGAGGATCCAACAGCAAAAGATATCCATGAAACAGGAACCGTTGCTAGAATATTACGGGTATTGAAAATGCCAGATGGTAATGTAACGGTCATTATCCAAGGTAAAAAACGCTTTAAAGTAGCCGAGGTTATTACAGAAGAGCCTTATATGAATGCAACCATAAGGGAAATTCCAGAAGCGAGACCTGCTCAAAATAATAAAGAGTTTGCAGCTATAATAGATTCTATTAAAGAATTAGCATTACAAATTATTAAGGATAGTCCTAATATACCAAGTGAGGCCTCTTTTGCTATTAAGAATATTGAGAGTAATTCATTTTTAGTGAATTTTGTATCCTCAAATATGAATTTGTCGGTTACAGAAAAGCAAAGTCTTTTGGAAGTTAATGATTTGAAAAAGAGAGCACTTGCTACCTTAAAATATATGAATCTTGAATTTCAAAAGCTAGAGCTTAAAAATGATATTCAGTCTAAGGTTCAAATGGACATGAGTCAACAGCAACGTGAATATTTCTTGCATCAACAAATGAAAACCATTCAAGAAGAATTGGGTGGCGTGAGTCATGACGAAGAGATTGATGAGATGAAACAGCGTGCTAAAGACAAAAAATGGGATACCAAAGTAGCTGAACATTTTGAAAAGGAATTAGCCAAAATGCAGCGCATGAACCCTCAAGTGGCAGAATATTCTATTCAAAGAAATTATTTAGACCTATTTTTGGATTTGCCATGGAATGAGTTTAGTAAAGATAAGTTTGATTTAAAACGAGCTAGAAAAATACTTGATAGAGACCATTTTGGGTTGGAAGATGTAAAGCGTAGAATTATAGAACATTTAGCGGTTTTAAAACTACGTAATGATATGAAATCGCCCATATTATGTTTGTATGGCCCTCCTGGGGTTGGTAAAACGTCCCTTGGAAAATCTATTGCAGAAGCACTTGGTAGAGAGTATGTACGTATGTCGTTAGGAGGATTACGTGATGAAGCTGAAATACGCGGACATAGAAAAACTTATATAGGCGCTATGCCAGGACGAATTGTTCAAAGTTTAAAAAAAGCAGGCAAGTCCAATCCTGTTTTTGTATTAGATGAAATCGATAAATTATCAAACTCGCATCAAGGAGATCCGTCTTCAGCAATGCTTGAAGTATTGGATCCGGAACAAAATAATGAGTTTTATGATAACTTTCTAGAAATGGGTTACGATCTATCTAAAGTGATGTTTATTGCCACTTGTAACAGTTTATCAACCATTCAACCAGCTTTGTTAGATAGAATGGAAATCATAAACGTAACAGGCTATACCATTGAAGAAAAGGTAGAAATTGCAAAACGTCATTTATTGCCTAAGCAATTAAAAGAGCATGGACTTTCGGAAAAAGATTTAAAAATAGCTAAGCCACAATTAGAAAAAATTGTTGAGGGCTATACACGAGAGTCAGGTGTACGTAGTCTTGAAAAGCAATTAGCAAAAATGGTTCGCTATGCGGCCAAGAATATTGCTATGGAAGAGGATTACAATATTAAAGTCTCTAATGCAGATATTATTGAAGTTTTAGGGGGACCAAAACTAGAGCGTGATAAATATGAAAATAACAACGTAGCTGGTGTTGTTACAGGTTTAGCATGGACACGAGTAGGAGGAGATATTCTTTTTATAGAATCTATTTTATCCAAAGGTAAAGGTGCTTTAACCATTACTGGAAATCTTGGTAAGGTGATGAAAGAATCGGCTACTATTGCTATGGAATACATTAAATCAAATGCAGCTGAATTTGGTATTAATCCAGAAGTTTTTGATAAGTATAATGTCCATATTCACGTGCCTGAAGGTGCGACCCCTAAAGATGGACCAAGTGCGGGTGTAACGATGTTAACCTCATTAGTTTCATTATTTACACAGCGAAAAGTAAAGAAAAGTTTGGCTATGACTGGTGAAATCACCTTAAGAGGTAAAGTTCTTCCTGTTGGTGGTATTAAAGAAAAGATTTTGGCGGCTAAACGAGCACGAATTAAAGAAATTTTGCTGTGTGAAGATAATAGACGAGATATAGAAGAAATTAAGCCTGATTATTTAAAAGGATTGATATTTCATTATGTGACGGACATGAGCGATGTTATTAAAATAGCACTCACGAATCAAAAGGTTCAGCATGCCAAGAAATTATAATATAAAGGCCTCGATTAAGTTCGAGGTTTTTTTTGATTTAAAATAATTCAAAGGCGCTTTCGTTCTAAGATAGATTTAGTTACTTTGTAGTCTATATGTTAAAAAAAGTTGTCCCTTTTTTTTGTTTGCTCTTAGGCATTGTTTCCAGCGCACAAGTTGGTGGAGAATCAACCTATCAATTTTTAAATTTGGTTTCATCACCAAGACAAGCTGCTCTTGGAGGCAAGGTATTGACTAATGTAGATTATGATGTGTCTCAAGGACTCTACAATCCAGCAACCATTAATGCTAATATGGATAATCAATTGGCATTAAATTACACCAGTTATTTAGGAGGTATTAGTTATGGAACGGCTTCCTATGCGTATACCATAGACAGGCGCACACAAACGTTTCATGCAGGAATTACTTATATAAATTATGGGTCTTTTGACGGATACGATGAAAATGGAAATGCAACAGGATCTTTTACAGGTAATGAAGCAGCGTTATCATTAGGTTATGCGTTGCAAATAGGATACAGTGATTTTTATTTTGGAGCGAATCTTAAATTTATAACTTCTAAATTAGAACAATACAATTCATTAGGGGTCGCAACCGATTTGGGGGTACTTTATATTAATGAGGATTTAGATTTTAATGCAGCCTTGGTAATACGGAATTTTGGAACACAGATTACCACCTATGCTGGACAAAATGAGCCCTTACCGTTTGAAGTTGATTTTGGTATGTCTCAACGCTTAGAAAATGTTCCTATTCGTTGGCATATTACTTTAGAAAATTTACAAGAATGGCCAATTGCAGTGTCTAATCCTGCACGTGTCACCACCGATTTATCTGGTAATCAAACCCCAGAGAAAGTTGGATTCTTAGGCAAAGTTATCAGACATACAATTTTAGGTGCTGAATTATTTCCCGAAGGTGGATTTAATATCCGTTTAGGCTATAATTTTAGAAGATCAGAAGAGTTACGCATTGTTGATCAGCGTAATTTTTCAGGATTATCAGCCGGGTTTTCAATAAAATTAAATAAAATGCGATTTAGTTATACGCATGCCAAATATACAAGTGCAGCAAATTCAAACTTTTTCGGATTACAAATAGATTTACAGTAAATATGAGTCAAAAAAAAATAATCATTGCTATAGATGGATTTTCTTCAACAGGAAAAAGTACGGTTGCCAAACAATTGGCAAAACACTTGGGTTATATATATGTAGATTCTGGTGCTATGTATAGAGCGGTTACTTATTTTGCAATGACTAACGGATTTATTAATGAAAATGGATTTGATGTTGACGGACTAATTTCAAAATTAGATGATATTCATGTAAGTTTTAAGTTCAATAAAGGCTTGGGATTTGCGGAAGTGTATTTGAATGACGTTAATGTAGAAAAAGAAATAAGAACCTTAGAGGTGTCCAACTTTGTGAGTAAGGTATCTGCTATTCCAGAGGTTAGAAAACAATTGGTTAAACAGCAGCATTATTTGGGGTTACAAAAAGGAATTGTTATGGATGGGAGAGATATAGGAACGGTAGTTTTTCCAAATGCAGAATTAAAACTATTTATGACAGCTTCAGCAGAAACAAGAGCATTACGCCGTTATGAAGAGCTAAAAGCAAAAGGAGATAATGTGAGTTTTGAAGATGTTTTAAACAATGTTCAAGAACGCGATTACTTAGATTCAACAAGAAAGGATTCACCGTTATATAAAGCGGAAGATGCAATTGAAATTGATAATTCTAAAATGTCAATGGATGAACAGTTTGATAAGATTCTTAAGTTGGTTACAATGACTTTAGAAGCTTAGAAATAACATTGGGTCATTGCGAACGCAGTGAAGCAATCTGTTTATTTTTAGTTCTATTTCATAAGATTACGTCGTCATTCGTTCCTCATTCCTCGTAATGACATTATAATTCATGAGATTACGTCGTTGTTACCTCCTCTTAATGACATAAAAAAACGAACCTTTAAATTGATAAAGATTCGTTTTAAAACATTAAATACTTTTAAATTTTATAAGTTAGGAATAATCAATTCTTGATCTGGATAAATAACATCAGGATTTTTTAAGATATCTGAATTTGCTTTAAATATAGCTTGATATTTTGACGCATTTCCGTAATAATGTTTAGCGATTTTACCTAACGTTTCACCACTTTTTACCGTATGTCTGTGATAAACACTCGTATCCGCTACAGTTATATTTGCTAATATATCTGTTGGTTTTTGTCCACCTATTTCCTTTATTTTATCCCAAAGCAGGTTTTTTTCGTATTGTGTTTTAGCTTCTCCTTTAACTTTTAGTATGCCGTTTTCTTCAGTTACATTTCCGTCTTTAATGTTTAAGGCTTCTCCTAGATCAAGCACATCTTGATATTTTTCTTTTGCTGTCATAATTGTTTGTTTTTAGTACTACAATATATTAATTTTTAAGCTTAATTTAATAGTATTAATAGGTTAAAATTTTATTCATTAAATAAGACACAAAACAAGATGAAAAGTCACAATAATTTTTATTTTGGTTAAATTAGGCTATTTTATTGAAAATGTGTATTTTTGCACTCCTTTTAGCGAGTCGTCGGAAAGATAAAAGGAATGAAACTATAATAAAAATAACACTTCTGTGTGTTGATCGCTTAGAATCTTCCGAGACATACAGAATACAAAAATTTAATCAGCACATGGCTGAAAAAGCAAAACAAGCTGAAGTTGAAACAGTTGAAGTTCCAACTGAAGAAACTCCAAAAGCAGAAGCTCCAGCAGTATCTGAAGCTCAAGCAAATCCTGAAAAATTCTTAAAAGACTTTAACTGGCACAATTACCAAGAAGGTATTGATGAGGTTGATGACAAACAATTACAAGAATTTGAAAAATTAGTAGCAGAAAATTTCGTTGATACATTGAACGATGAAGTTGTTGAAGGTACTGTAGTTCACATTTCTGATAGAGATGCGATTATTGATATCAATGCAAAATCTGAAGGTGTTATTTCTTTAAACGAATTCCGTTACAATCCAAACTTAAAAGTAGGAGATAAAGTAGAAGTATTAATTGATGTACGTGAAGACGCAACAGGACAATTAGTATTATCTCATAGAAAAGCTCGTGTAATTAAAGCATGGGATCGTGTTAACAAAGCTCACGAAACAGGAGAAATTGTTAATGGTTTTGTAAAATGCAGAACTAAAGGTGGTATGATTGTAGATGTTTTTGGCATTGAAGCATTTTTACCAGGTTCTCAAATTGATGTAAAACCAATTAGAGATTACGATCAGTATGTAAATAAAACTATGGAATTTAAAGTTGTTAAAATCAACCACGAATTCAAAAACGTAGTAGTATCTCATAAAGCTCTTATTGAAGCTGATATTGAAGAGCAGAAAAAAGAAATTATTGGTCAATTAGAAAAAGGTCAAGTACTAGAAGGTGTTGTTAAAAACATTACATCTTACGGTGTGTTTATCGATCTTGGCGGTGTTGACGGATTAATTCATATTACAGATTTATCTTGGTCTAGAATCAATCATCCAAATGAGATTGTTGAATTAGACCAAAAACTTAATGTAGTAATCCTTGATTTTGATGAAGATAAATCTAGAATCCAATTAGGATTAAAACAATTAAGCAAACATCCTTGGGAAGCTTTAGCTGATACTGTAAAAGTAGGAGATAAAGTAAAAGGAAAAGTAGTTGTTATTGCAGATTACGGTGCGTTTATCGAAGTTGCAGATGGTGTTGAAGGTTTAATCCACGTATCTGAAATGTCATGGTCTACACACTTACGTTCTGCACAAGATTTCGTATCTGTTGGAGATGAAGTTGAAGCTATCATTTTAACTTTAGATAGAGAAGAGCGTAAAATGTCTCTTGGTATTAAACAAATTACACCAGACCCATGGACAGATATTACAGGGAAATATCCTGTAGGTTCTAAACACGTAGGTATTGTACGTAACTTTACAAACTTTGGTGTGTTTGTTGAATTAGAAGAAGGTATTGATGGGTTAATTTATATCTCAGATTTATCTTGGACTAAGAAAATTAAACATCCAAGTGAGTTCTGTTCTGTTGGAGACAAATTAGATGTTGTAGTATTAGAGTTAGATGTTGAAGGACGTAAATTAAGTTTAGGTCATAAACAAACTACAGAAAATCCTTGGGATAAATACGAAACAGAATTTGCTTTAGATACAGTTCATACAGCTGAAATTTCTGAAATCGTTGATAAAGGAGCTACTGTTGAATTTAACGAAGATATCGTAGCATTTGTACCATCACGTCACTTAGAAAAAGAAGATGGTAAAAAACTTAAAAAAGGAGAATCAGCTGAATTTAAAATCATTGAATTCAATAAAGAGTTTAAGCGAGTAGTAGCATCTCATACAGCTATTTTTAGAGCTGAAGAAGCTGCTAACGTTAAAGCTGCCGCTAAAAAGGCTGCTGCAACTGCTGCTGAATCAAAACCAACTTTAGGTGATGCAAATGATCAGTTACAAGCACTTAAAGATAAAATGGACGGAAAAACTAGTAAGTAAAAAATAGTTTTTTTCAACCTGAAATATCAGGTATTCATTTATAAATTAGAGCCTTCAAGAAATTGAAGGCTTCTTTTTTATTAAACATTTTATAAAATCTAAAAATTTTAAAATTTTGCATTACCTTTGTATACCAAATACGTTTGGATAGTATATGAGTCAAAAAGTTTTACTTAACGCAAAAGAGGTAAACATCATTCTTCATCGATTGGCTTGTCAACTCATTGAAAAACATAATGATTTTTCTAATACGGTACTAATAGGTTTACAACCTCGTGGTATATTTTTAGCCAACAGAATAGCCAAAATACTTCGGGAAGATTACAAAGTTAAAAACATTCAATTAGGGTTTTTAGATATCACTTTTTTTAGAGACGACTTTCGTAGAGGAGATAAACCTTTAGAAGCCAATACAACAAACATTAATTTTTTAGTAGAAGATAAAACAATCGTGTTTATTGATGACGTTCTTTATACAGGACGAAGCATTCGTGCAGCACTAACCGCTATACAATCTTTTGGTAGACCTAATGAAATTGAGCTATTAACATTTATAGATAGACGTTTTAGTAGACATTTACCTATACAACCAGATTATAGAGGCAGACAAGTAGATGTAATAAACCAAGAAAAAGTAAAAGTGAATTGGGAGGAGAATGAAGGAGAAGACATTGTTTACTTAATTAATAAATAGTTACTATGAGCGAATTAAGTGTCAATCACTTATTAGGAATCAAATATCTTAATAAACAAGACATTCAACTTATTTTTGAAACCGCCGATCATTTTAAAGAAGTTATTAATAGACCCATTAAAAAAGTACCTTCGCTTAGAGATATTACTATTGCCAATTTATTTTTTGAAAATTCAACCAGAACAAAATTATCGTTTGAATTGGCTGAAAAACGTTTATCGGCCGATGTTATTAATTTCTCATCAGGACAATCGTCTGTAAAAAAGGGGGAGACACTTATAGATACTGTCAATAATATTTTATCAATGAAAGTTGATATGGTAGTTATGAGACATCCAAACCCTGGAGCAGGCGTGTTTTTATCAAAACATGTAAAGGCAAGCATTGTCAATGCAGGTGATGGAGCTCATGAGCATCCAACACAGGCTCTTTTAGATTCGTATTCCATTAGAGAAAAACTAGGAGATGTAAAAGGTAAAAAAATTGTAATAGTAGGAGATATTCTTCACAGTCGTGTAGCATTATCCAATATTTTTGCTCTACAACTTCAAGGCGCTCAGGTTATGGTTTGTGGTCCCAAAACTTTAATTCCAAAATATATTAATAAATTAGGTGTAATTGTCGAAACCAATTTAAGAAAGGCATTAAACTGGTGCGATGTAGCCAATATGTTACGTGTTCAAAATGAACGTATGGATATTAGTTATTTTCCTTCAACCAGAGAATATACACAACAATATGGGGTGAATAAAGAATTACTAGATTCTTTAGACAAGGAAATTACCATTATGCATCCAGGACCCATTAATCGAGGTGTAGAAATTACCAGTGATGTAGCTGATTCTAAACAGTCTATTATTTTAGAACAGGTACAAAATGGAGTAGCCATAAGAATGGCAGCTATTTATTTATTAGCATCAAAAATAAAACAGTAAATTATGATTTTAGATCAAGACGGAAATATTTCTATTATAACACAAGAAAAAGCAACTATAATAGAATTGGTTAAAAAAATACAAGACGTTTATTCAAAATTAAAACACAATAATATTATAGTAAACCTAACTAGTTTAAACAAACTAACCTTGCAAGATATTATTGAATTTTTGGAGATATCAAACATTCATAGAGCGTCAAAACAATCTTTTGTAATTGTCTCTAATAGTATTGATATTAATGATACTCCAGATGAAATAATTGTTGTTCCTACCTTGAAAGAAGCATATGACATTATTGAGATGGAGGAAATGGAAAGGGACTTAGGTATTTAATATGAAGCTCACAATTTTAGGATGCTATAGTGCAACACCAAGAGCGTTAACCAATACAACTTCGCAGGTTCTTGAAATTAAGAATCATATGTTTTTGATTGATTGTGGAGAAGGCACCCAAGTACAATTACGTAAGCATAAAATTAAGTTCAATAGAATTAAGCATATTTTTATCTCTCATTTACATGGAGACCATTTTTTTGGTTTAGTAGGTTTAATATCAACCTTTAGATTGTTGACTCGTGAAACAGATTTACATATTTACGGACCAAAAGGTATTAAAGAGGTTGTTACGCTACAAATGAAGCTAGCCGACTCATGGACAAATTATAATCTTTATTTTCACGAATTGGAATCAACAACATCAGAGTTGATTTTTGAAGATAACGATGTTGAAGTTTATACAATTCCTTTAAAACATCGTATTTATACAAATGGGTTTCTTTTTAAAGAAAAAGAAGGTGAGCGTAAACTTGATGTGAACGCAGCAGAAGATCATAACATTAATGTGGCTTATTATAGAAAATTAAAACAAGGCTTTGATGTTGAAAACGAAGATGGTGATTTGATTAAAAATAAAGAAGTCACATCATCTCCTATAAAGCCAAAAAGCTATGCATTTTGTAGTGATACAGCTTATAATGAAGACATAGTTCCTATAATAAAAAATGTTGATGTGTTGTATCATGAATCTACGTTTTTAGAGAAACATGAAGCTCTTGCAGAACCTACCAAACATAGTACAGCAAAACAGGCAGCAACTATTGCACATAAAGCAAATGCAGGAATGCTAATTTTAGGTCATTATTCCACACGTTATGGTGGTTTGGATGATTTTAAAAGGGAAGCAGAAACTATCTTTAAATCGGTTGAATTATCTAAGGATGGTAAAATTTTCGATTTTAATTAAACTCTTTAAGTTTTTTTATCCAAAGAATAGCTTCACCTAAATTAATACATCGTTTTATGCTTTTCTCGGAAAAGAATTTTTCAAGGGTAGCATTCTTATATGTAAAATCGGTATAGTATACTATGGCACCCGCAACAATAACTCCATATTTTTTATCAACTTTAATCCAGGAATGTGGATCTGAAGAATAACAATTTACTCTATTTGAAATATAACCCAATTTAGCATCTTTACCGTAAAACTCAATTACTTTAAGCATTAATAGTTTAACTTCTTCCCAGCCAAAGTGTACGCCTTCATTTAATTCAGAGATAAAAAAATGGTCGCATAAATAAAAATTCCCAAATGTAAATTGTATTTTTTTATGTTTAAATTCTTTAAAATAATTACTGTTTTCGAAATGCATTGCTATTAATTAATGCTTAAATTTATATGATTTTATTTAACTCTAAAACATTTAATTTATAATTAATTTTGAGAATTTTATAATGAATACAGACTTAGGCGATTACAGAAAATCATATGAAAAAGAAGAATTACTGGAAAGTAATATTAGCGAAAACCCAATGGAATTATTTCAAAAATGGTTTTATGAAGTAGATACAAAGTTTAATGAAGACGAAACTAATGCCATGACTATTTCTACATTAGGATTAGACGGTTATCCAAAGAATAGGGTAGTGCTTCTTAAAAGATATACTTATGAAGGTTTTATTTTTTATACTAATTACCATAGTGAAAAGGGAAAAGCCATTGAAAAAAATCCAAATGTTTGTTTATCTTTTTTTTGGAATAGTGCTGAACGACAAATCATTATTAAAGGGAAGGCTGAAAAAATAGCAGAAAATTTAAGTGATGGTTACTTTGAAACCCGTCCCAGAGGTAGCCAATTAGGAGCCTTAGTCTCACATCAAAGTGAAGTTATAAAAAACAGACAGGTTTTAGAAGATAAACTTTTGAGTTTAGAAAAAGAATTTGAAGGGAAAGATATAGTAAGACCTTCATTTTGGGGAGGTTATATTGTTAAACCAATTGAAATGGAATTTTGGCAAGGTAGACCAAATCGATTACACGACAGAATACGATTTCACCTTCAATCTGATTTTAATTGGAAAATAGATCGATTATCTCCTTGAATTATCGACCAAATACTGTTTTGAATACTCATAACCTGTTTTTTATCGATTAAAAACAAATAATTACGTTAAAATGTGTGTTTTTTGTCGATTTTAACATTTCTTTAACATTTGCTTCATTTTATGTAGGTTAACTTTATAGTACCAAATTACCTACTTATGAAATCTTTAATCAAACTACCACTATTGGTACTGTTAGCTGTATTTACATTTTCTTGTTCAACTGACAATATAGATGATAATGTTACAGCATTAAATAAAGCTATTGTTGTTCCTGAAACCAAAACAATAGAAACTCAAATTCTTGAATTAATTAATAATCATAGATTGAGTTTAGGTTTAAACCCTCTAGGAAAAATGGATTTAATAAAGTCTCAAGCATACAGTCATACGGAGCATATGGTTATTGAAAATCAAGTCTCTCATGACAATTTTTTTCAACGTAGTAATTTCTTAAAAGCAAATGCGGGCGCTAAATTTGTATCTGAAAATGTAGCTTATGGATATACAAAGGCAGAGTCAGTAGTTAATGCATGGTTGAAAAGTGAATCCCATAAAGAAAACATAGAGGGAGATTTTACTAATTTTGATGTATCTGCAGAGCAAAATTCAGAAGGCGATTGGTTTTATACAAACATATTTATAAGAAAATAAATTTTATAATTTATTTTTCAGAATATTAATTTTAAGTAAAACCCCACTCAATAAACCTATATTGAGTGGGGTTTTTATCTTTAGTTTATAATAACTAATTGAGATAAATCTCTTATTTCAAGCTGCCAACCATATCTTCGGGTTTTACCCAAGCATCATAATCTTCTGCCGAAACATACCCTAGATTAATAGCTTCCTCTTTTAGGGTTGTCCCATTCTTATGTGCAGTATTTGCTATTTCTGCAGCTTTATAATAACCAATTTTAGTATTAAGAGCTGTTACAAGCATTAGTGAATTATTTAAAAGCTTGGTAATAACTTCTTGATTTGGTTCAATACCAGAAGCACAATGCTCTTCAAAACTCATACAAGCATCTCCTAATAATTCCGCAGATTGTAATAGATTAGTAGCCATAACGGGCTTAAATACATTCAATTCATAATGGCCTTGCATGCCTCCTACAGAAATTGCGATGTCGTTGCCTATAACTTGTGCACAAACCATTGTTAATGCTTCGCATTGTGTTGGATTAACTTTTCCTGGCATTATAGAACTTCCTGGCTCATTTGCAGGAATGATAATTTCTCCAATCCCACTTCGTGGACCAGAGGCCATCATACGTATATCATTTGCAATCTTATTTAAAGAAACCGCTAGCTGTTTTAAAGCACCATGTGTTTCAACCAAGGCATCATGAGCAGCTAATGCTTCAAACTTGTTAGGAGCAGATGTAAAAGGTAGTTCTGTAAATTTAGCGATATATTCTGCTACACGTTTACTATAGCCTTTAGGTGTGTTTAACCCTGTTCCTACAGCAGTTCCTCCAAGTGCTAGTTCGCTTAAGTGGGGTAAGGTGTTTTCTAGGGCATTTAAACCATGATCTAATTGTGCAACATATCCAGAAAGCTCTTGCCCTAATGTTAAAGGAGTAGCATCCATTAAATGCGTTCTTCCTATTTTAACTACATTTTTAAAAGCTTCAGATTTCTTTTTTAACGTATCTCGTAGTTTTTTTACACCTGGAATGGTTTTTTCTACTACTTTTTTGTAAGCAGCAATATGCATCCCTGTTGGAAAGGTGTCGTTTGAAGATTGTGATTTGTTTACATCGTCATTAGGTTGAATAACTTTATCACCTTCACCAATAGTCTTACCAGCTAATTGTTGTGCTCTGTTGGCAACCACTTCATTCACGTTCATATTGCTTTGTGTGCCAGAACCTGTTTGCCAAATAACCAATGGAAATTGGTCATCAAGTTTTCCTTCTAAAATTTCATCACAAACTTGTGCAATTAAATCACGTTTTTCAATAGGTAGTACACCTAATTCACAATTAGTAAAAGCTGCTGCTTTTTTAAGATAAGCAAAGCCATAAATAATTTCTAATGGCATAGATGCTTTTGGACCAATTTTAAAGTTATTTCTAGAGCGTTCTGTTTGTGCTCCCCAAAGTTTATCAGCGGGTACTTTGACCTCGCCCATAGTATCTTTTTCGATTCTAAATTCCATTTTAATAAGTAATTAATTTAAAAACAAATTTACGTTTTTTAGCACTGAATTTTAAGTGAAATACGTTTTATTTAAACTATTTATTTAAGTTTTAAATAACATTGTAAAATTTAAATTTTGTTTAAAAATGATTAAATTCGGGGATATTAAAAACAAAAAAACTATACTATGGCAACAATTAGATTAGGAGACGAAGCTCCAAATTTTACAGCAAATTCTACAGAAGGAACGATTAACTTTCATGAATGGTTAGGTGATAGTTGGGGAATTTTATTTTCGCACCCAGCTGATTATACACCAGTTTGTACAACAGAGTTAGGTACTGTGGCTAAATACAAAGATGAATTTGATAAACGAAATGTAAAAGTAGTAGCCCTTAGTGTTGATGGTCTTGAATCACATAATGATTGGATAAAAGATATCAATGAAACACAGCATACTTCTGTAAATTTTCCAATAATAGCAGATGAAGACAGAAAAGTGTCTGAACTTTACGATATGATACATCCTAACGCTAGCGAAAAGTTTACGGTGCGTTCAGTATTTGTTATTGGTGATGACAAAAAAATTAAATTAATAATAACGTATCCAGCTTCAACCGGTAGAAATTTTGACGAATTACTTCGTGTTATTGATTCGTTACAGCTAACGGCTTATCATAAAGTGGCTACACCGGCAAATTGGAAGAATGGTGAAGATGTTGTTATTTCGCCAGCCGTAACTAATGAGCAGATACCAACACTTTTTCCAAAGGGTCATAAAGAAATAAAACCTTATTTAAGAATGACTCCACAGCCAAATGTAAAATAGTAAGAACAATAATTAATTTAATAAGTTTTAGAAACAAAAAAGGGTGTTATTATAACACCCTTTTTTGTTGATTAAGAGGATAAGAATCGTTTATTTAAACTCACTATCTTCTATATTGCTGTTTATTTTTGCTTCTTTAAGATTTAATTCCATGTCTTGACCAAATGAGTCAGTAGTTTCTTTAAAAGGAAGCATAATTCCATTCACATTTTTATAATCTGAATAAGTTGTTTTAGATATATTTCCATTAATAGAAACTTCTTTTTTTACTCTCAAGCCAGTGTCTGCACTAAAGTAATCTTTGATGAATTTGCTATCTGGAGTTGTAATTTGTAGAACATTCAATTGGTTGCCATTATCATTTTCTATTCCTAGAAGTTTAATTGTATAACCGCTAGTTTCATATAATAATTCTGGAAAAATAGAGGTGCTTTTTTTAATTGACTCTTTCTGTTCATCATTAAGTTCTTGTTTTTGTCCTCTAGCTATCACAGAAACGTTATCACCATTAACCACATATTTTAAAACTGTTTGGTTCATCGCAGGTACATCAATAGACATCATATATTTGTCAGGGCTTTTTTTCTTTGTAGTTATATTTACGGCTGTTCCATTTATACTAGCTGACATTACTTCTGAAATATCATTTACGTTTTCAAGATTTTCACGTCCTCCAATAGCTTTAATATAATGATCGATTACTGTTTTTGCTGTAACTCCTTCTGGAGCATCCATTAAAGGAACCATTATATTATTTAGAAGGTTGATATCAGGAACTTCGTGATTGGGATCTATTTCCACTGAAGCAATATTTGAAGTGGAAGGGTAATTATAAATATATTCTGGCCCAGTCATCCAAATCTCTACCGGAAGTTTTACGATTTCTGTCTTGCCGTTTTCTTGTGTAATCTTCAAAGAAATTGGCATAACCATTCTATTTTTATTGATTAAGGTGATTAGGGATCCTTTTGAAGGGTCATTATCTACATATTTAATATCTTCTACACCTTGATCTAATTTCCAATTATTCATAAACCATCCTTTCCAGAACCAACCTAAATCTTCTCCTGCCGCAGAGTTCATGGTATTAAAGAAATCCCATGGAGTTGGATGTTTAAAAGCCCATCGTTTTATATAGGTTCTAAAAGCATAATCAAAACGATCTTTTCCTAAAACAGTATTTCTTAAAACCTTAAGTGCTGTACTAGGCTTGTAATAAGCTTCAATGCCAAGGTTTTGCTGATTATGGATAACATCTGGCACTGTAAATACGGGATTTAAATGGTCGTTAAAAAGCCTTTCTGTTGCGCTTTGCACATCACTTTCGTTATAATATTCACCGTTATTGAATTCCTTTGTGTCAACATCATTTATAAAGGTGTTAAAACCTTCATCCATCCAGGCATATTTACGTTCGTTAGATCCAACAATCATTGGAAACCAGTTGTGACCAAATTCATGGTTGACTACGCCCCACAGTTCTGCATTTTTACTTTGATAATCACAAAATACAATACCAGGATACTCCATACCGCCTTCATGTCCAGCTACATTTGTAGCTACGGGGTAGGTGTAGGGAAACCATTCTTTAGAATATAATTCGATAGAATTTTTAACATATTCGGTAGATCTTCCGTAACCATCTTGACCGGAGTTTTCTACAGGATATACAGATTGTGCTAATGCTGTTTTACCTTGAGGAAGATTTATACGAGCTGCATCCCAAATAAAAGCTTTTGAAGCTGCCCAAGCAACATCACGACTTTGAGTCATTGTAAAATGCCAGGTAAGCATTCCATTTGAATCTCCTTTAGCATGTTTATCGGACTTAACATCTTCAAGAGATTTAATAGTAACTGTTTGGTCACTTTTTTTTGCTTTTTCTAGTTGATTGCGTTCGTAATCTGTCAAAACATCTTTAGGGTTTTGTAGTTCTCCAGATCCAACTACCACCATATTAGCAGGAGCCGTTATTTCGTAGTCAAAATTTCCGTATTCCAAATAAAATTCGCCTGTTCCTAAATAAGGTAATGTGTTCCAGCCATCCACTTCATCCATCACTTCCATTCTTGGATACCATTGAGCCATCGTGTAAATCCAACCATTTTCTGTTTTTACACGCCCCATTCTGTCTTTACCGTGCTCTGGTATTTTAAATGAATACTCAATATCGATATCCATTTGTTGCCCTTTAGATTCGAGTGCTTCTGGAAGCCGAATCTGCATACGGGTATCTGAAACTATATAGTTGGCTATTTGAGTTCTTTTTCCCATTTTAATAGCAACTTTTTGAAGTTCGTATCCATCGGTAAAGGTATGTACACCATTTCTATCATTAGAAGGGTAGAGTTGTGAGCCACGAGAATCTTTTCTAAAAGTATTTTGATCTAAT